>CACIAP010000001.1:0-42500 GCA_902584685.1 uncultured Pelagibacteraceae bacterium
ATCAATAGCTATTACTTTAGTGTTTGGGAATTCTAATATTTTT
The DNA here is from genome assembly GCA_902584685.1 of uncultured Pelagibacteraceae bacterium. Classification (GTDB taxonomy): domain Bacteria; phylum Pseudomonadota; class Alphaproteobacteria; order Pelagibacterales; family Pelagibacteraceae; genus Pelagibacter. Next base: position 44 of record CACIAP010000001.1, read on the forward strand.
TTCGAGTAGCCGCCTTGACCGAATGTGCAATCTATAAAAGTGCCACCATTTTGAGGGGTAATAATATTTATAATTTCATTTAGAAGTACCGGATAATGTAAATTTTTTTCCGGTAAAATAGTGGCACTCATTTATTTTTTTGAAGACCATTAATTTTTTTGTCTTCTTAAAAATGCTGGTATTTCAAGTTCGTCTTCTTCATCTGTATCACTGTCCTCATTTATATTTGTCTCATGATCAGAGTTTATACTTTGACTCTCTTCAAATAATTGAGGATCTTCTGCATCCAAATTGAAGTTTTCAAGTCCATTAGACTCATCGTTTGAAATATTTGTGTCATTATCGCTTAAGATCAGTTTTTCATCGAGAGAATTCTCCTCGTTTTCGGACTCACTTGTAACAGGATTTTTGACTGCCATTTTTTCATCTAACATCGATGAAATCATATCATTTTCTGAAACTTTGATGTCGTTAGTTTCGATCTTTAATGCATTGGCACCACTCGTGGATAATCCTTTATTCATTTCGTAAGAATAGTTTGGTCTAAAGTTTGAAAAATCTGAATAGCCTGGATTTCGGTTTTGTATTCTGTGCACCATATTAATAACTGATTTTGATTCAGGTTGTTGTCCATCTAACGAAGTTGCAACAATAGATACTCTAAATTTTTCCTCTAATGATGGATCAATTATACAGCCCTTAATAAATTCAACTTCTGCATCAACCTCAGAAATAATTTTTTTAACAACCTCATCAACTTCAAAAAGTGTAGGTTTTTTTGCCGTTATATTGATAAGTAAACCTTTTGCACTTTTCAAAGAATAGTCATCGATAAGAGGATTGGTCATAGCTTGCTCTGCGGCTTTTAAAGCTCTGCCTTCACCCTCTGCTTCTCCTGTGCCCATCATTGCCTTACCCATTGAACTCATGATAGTTTCAACATCAGCATAATCTAGATTTACTAGACCGGGACGTACCATTAAATCTGTAACGCTTTGAACACCTTGTAAAAGAACATCGTTTGAGAGTTCAAATGCTTCTTCAAAACCTGTGTGCTCATTTGCAATTTTAAATAAGTTTTGATTAGGAACTACTATGATTGTATCTACATGTTTTCTTAATTCTTCAAGACCTTGTTGAGCTCTTCTCATTTTAGATGACCCCTCATATAAGAAAGGCAAAGTTACAACACCTACTGTTAAGATATTAAGTTCCTTTGCAGCTCGAGCAATTACATGAGCAGAACCAGTTCCTGTTCCACCACCCATTCCTGCAGTAATGAAAACCATATTTGCTCCTTGCAAACAATTTACTATTTCATTTAATGACTCGTCTGCAGCAGCTTGGCCAATATCAATTTTTGCCCCAGCTCCAAGGCCCTTTGTTAAATTTAAACCAATTTGTATTTTTGCTTTTGCTTTGCTGTGAATTAAATCTTGTGCATCTGTATTTACTGCAACAAATTCAACACCTTGCAATCCACTATCAATCATTTTGTTTATCGCATTTCCTCCAGCGCCACCTACACCTAAAACCAGTATTCTAGGTTTTAGCTCTTTAATCTCTGGTGTTTTAAAATTAATTGTCATTTTTCCCCCTCTATATTATTAGTTTATCTTTTTTTCCCATTTAAGACTTGATCTGTTTAGATTTGATTTTTTAATAGCTTTTGTCTTAAATTTTTCAAATAACGTTGGTTCCCAAATTTGGAAAGTTTTGCCCAAACCTACAAATAAAATTCTTGTTTTTATTTTTGAATGTTGAAGAAGTTTTTTTGTTAAAGAAATTCTACCCTCTGTGTCAAAAATTAAATTTACACTCTCTGATAAAATTGAAGTAGCAAAATAATCTTTTTTTTCTTCAAAAGGATTTAAATTATCGATTGCATCTGATATTTTTTCAATTCTATCTTGAGGCCAAGCTTCTAAACATTGTTGGTTAAATGAAGGAAAACAAATTATACTGTTAAAACCTAAGCTGGATAAATGTGATCTAAATTGTGCAGGCACAGATACCCTTCCTTTTTTGTCTATATTGTTTTCGTAAGTCGATAAAAACATAATCCATAATTAACCCATTTGGGTATTTATGGGAATATATGGGTTTTTTATGCAACCGTCAATACTTATAATTTAAGCCTATTTCTAGGTAAAGAACATTAGAGAAACAAAATTTTTAATGATTTGCTAGATAAGCTATAAGCCGGGTTCTGTCATTTAAACTTATCATTTATCTAGGCCTTAAGTCGCCTTAAGGCTCAAGCAACTAACCCAGATGACTAGCCAAAGACTGCTTTTAGTTTTCACAATGTCATCTCTACTCAGTCTTGCTCTCAGTGGGGTTTTCCATGCGTTATTTGTTACCAAACAACCGGTGTGCTCTTACCACACCTTTTCACCCTTGCCTTGATGAGGCGGTTTATTTTCTGTGGCACTATCCCTAGGGTTTCCCCCGCCAGTCGTTAACTGGCACTGTGTCTTTGTAGAGCCCGGACTTTCCTCTTTAAAAATTAAAGCGATAAGTCACTTATCTAGCAATTCGTTTTTTACAGTAATTTAGGGATTATACAATCTTAATTTAATCCACGTTTTATGAGGTTTTTTGCTATTTCTAAACACTCATTATCAATTTTTCCATTAATTATTTTTGATCTAAATCTTCTTTGAAAAGCTATAATAACAGACTTCGAATTTTTGGCCTTTTTATTTATGAGGCAATAACCTATTTTTTTAAGATAAAGATTGAAAAGACTTTTGTTTTTTTTTGAAACTTCAATATCATTAAATTTAATATATTTTTTAGGCAAATTATACCAAATACCTATTTTATATTTAGATAAATATTTCCATGGAAATTTTTCTCCAGGGTCTTTTTTTCTATTGGGCGCAATATCAGAATGACCCAAGAAATTCTTGCTTTTAATGTTATATTTTTTTTTTAAAATTTTTGATAATAATAATAGACTCTTGATCTGTTTTGTAGAAAATTTTTCATATTTATTCGTGTGGCCAGAGTTTTGAATCTCAATACCTATTGATCTACTATTTAAATTTTTATGACTCTTCCAACATGACAAACCCGCATGCCAAGCAACAAATTTGTCAGGGACCATATTAATAATTGCTCCATTTCTTTTGATGAAATAGTGACAACTTACCTTTGAGCTTTTATCAGCCAATCTCTTAATTGCTTTTTTTTCAGATACCATTCCAGTATAATGAAAAATAACGTAAACAATTTCCTTTGGTGATCTCTTAAATTCGTCAAAATTTATTGAGTAATTTTGTTTAAAAATTTCCATTAATGCCTATTTATTAAGGTTTTTTTGACAAATTTCTGATTTACTTTGCACTAAGATATAATATACAGAATTAAAATGAATAGAATAATAACAACACTGTTTACAATTTTTATAATTCAATTACTGGTTGTAAATAAAACACTTAGTAATGAAGGTGAAGTTAAAGACTGTTTTGAAAAGCTCAACAGAGCGACATTTGCCTTAAATATGGGTTTAGATAAAGTAATTTTTAAACCTATTTCTAAAGGGTATAGAAAGCTCCCTTCTCCGATAAGAACAGGAACAGGTAACGCTTTAAACAATTTATCAAATTTAATCACGATCCCAAATAATATTTTACAAGGTGATTTTGGATCTGCCGTAAATAATAGTGCTAGACTTTTAATTAACACTACACTTGGTATAGCTGGTATTTTTGATCCAGCTAATTCATTTGGATTTGAAAAAAGAGGAAAAGAGGATTTTGGACAAACGCTAGGAGTAATGGGAGTTGGAGAAGGCTGTTATTTAGTTTTACCAGTATTGGGTCCAACTACTATCAGAGATACCGTCGGATCTTTCGTTGCAATGAATGGTGGAGACGTATGGCATAATATTACCGTGAGAGACGACGAGGAGTATGTGAAGGAATTTAAGGAGTCCGATTATTGGGCTTCGAGAGTTACTTCAGGCGTAGATTTCAGAGCTAAAAATTTAGAGGCATTTGATGCTATGGAAAAAAATTCAGTCGACCTATACGCAACTGTAAGAAGTTTGTACTTGCAAGATAGAAAGAAAAAAATTAATAATTCGAGTGAGAAAACTGAAGCCATGGAAGATGGTGATTGGGATACTCTAGAAAATCAATAAAATTTTTAAAATATGAAGATTTTGAAAAACGTTTTTATTTCAATCTTAATTTTATTTTTTTTAACAAATAATTCTTGGTCAAAAAGTCCCTCAGAATTTATAAGCACATTGTCAATTGAAGCATCTAACATTTTATCTAGTAAACTTTCAGATGATGAAAAAATTGTAAGATTGAAAGAAATAGGAGAACAATCAGTTGATATAAAAGGAGTTGGTTTATATACCTTGGGTAAATATAGAAAAGCTTTAACTGATAGTCAAAAAAAACAATATGAAGAACTTTTCAAAGATTATTTTTTAAAAAGTTTTTCAGGCCGTTTAGTAGCTTATACTGATGCAAAAATAGCAGTCTTATCTGAAGAAATTAAAAATGAAAAATATACAATTGTCTATTCAAAATTAATTGGAACTTCAGAGAGACCAGAGGTCAAAATAGATTGGAGAGTATATACGAAAGATCCTGAAAATCCTTTAATCAGAGACTTAGTTATAGAAGGATTAAGTTTAGCACGAACACAAAAAGAAGAATTCAATTCTATAATTGCTAACAACGGTGGTAATGTTGAGGCTTTGTTTGACAGTCTAAACAAATTCTTAGAAAATTAATCATTAGTTTTTTTCAAGATGGGTAAATTTACAATTGTTGTTCCAGTATATAATGAGGCAAAAAATTTAAAAATTCTTGTCCCTAGAATTTATAAAGAGTTAAGAGGTAAAAAATTCGAGCTTTTAATAGTGGATGATAATTCTAATGACGAGACTTGTAAAATTTTAAAGTTTTTTAAAAAAAAAAAAAACTTTAAACACATTATTAGAAAATCCGAAAGAGATTTATCAAAATCTTGCATATTAGGTTTTAAAAAAGCAAAATATAAAAATATAATCGTTATGGATGGTGACTTGCAGCATAAGCCTAGTGACCTAAAAAAAATTTTACATGTTTTTTTTAAAAAAAATCTTGATATAGTAGTTGGAACACGCGATTTATTTAAAGTCAAAAATCATAATCTCAATTTTGTAAGGCTATTTGCATCTAGAATATTGATTTTAATTGTAAATTTATTATTAGGTAGCAAAACCACAGATCCAATGAGTGGATTTTTTATGTTTAAAAAAAGAATATTTGAAAAACACGAGCACAAATTGATAAAAAAAGGCTACAAGGTATTATTGGACCTCATATACATAAATAACCAAAAAATTAAAATAATTGATGTTAAAATAAATTTTGACAGCAGAATGAAAGGTAAAAGCAAAATGAATTTAAAAATACTTATTTATCTAATATCAATGATTTCAAAAAAATTTTTGAGAAAAATTATACCATAATATATTGAAATATATGGTATTATTAATTAATTATACTATAATTAAAGAATAAAGATTTAAGTTACAAAGACAATGACAAGCCAAACCCAGTAAAGAATGTCGATAAATCAGCAAGAAATTCAATAGCTACTTATTATTATCAGTCGATAAAACCTGAAAATACATCTGAAGTCAAAAGAACTGATACTAACTATGTAAATAAATTTGGAAAACCTGAAAAAGGAAAAATAAAAGATCGAATTAAATTAAAAATAAAAAAAATATTTAAGTTTTAAAAGACAATTTATTTTGGTGGGCCCGCCAGGACTCGAACCTGGGACCAATACATTATGAGTGTACTGCTCTAACCAACTGAGCTACAGGCCCAAATAAACATTTTTATCTCTTTTTTCTATTCTATTCAAGCAATGATGGTGGGCCGTGTTGGTTACGCTCCAACTACCCCTGCAATGTCAATGCAGTACTCTACTATTGAGCTAACGGCCCAAGATAAAATTTAAATATTTATATCATTTTTTTTGAAAAATATTAGTCTCTTTATTTATTGCATACATTAATGAAAAATTAATCATAAATAAAGTTATGTTAAAATTATTAAAGAAAGAACCACTTGGTAGTATTGGAATAAAGTTGATTATTAAAAAAACTAGACAGCCAGCTTGAATATAGTTTTTACTATCAATTATTTTTCGAATTATTCGAAACACTAAATAAAAAATTATTGACAGAATTATAATTGAACCAATTATTCCATGTTCTGACAACATTTCTATATAAACCTGGTGGGGATGAGTTAGACAATAATACTCTTTATGAATAGAATTTTTTTTAGTATCGCACGTCTCGACTCTGTAGTTTTTATTTCCTACACCTAGCCAAGGGTTATTTTTGAAAACTTGAATACCTGATTTATAAAGTTTTATATATAAACTGTTATCTAAGAATTTTTCCCTGTCATCTTTTGTTTTTAATTTATTGTAAAATGTATCTACATATCTAAATTTGGCGTACTCTGAAAAATTAATAGTGAGAAAGAAAATTATAAATAAGGAAAATAGTATCATTATTTTACTTCTTAATTTTACATAATCAATTATTGAAATGAAAATCAAAAGTCCAATTAAAGCTTTTAACCCATTGGATCTTTCTCCTGTTATCATTATACCTATTAAACAAAGTAAGATGATAAGAAAGCCTATTATCTTCAATGATTTTTTAAATTTTAAAAAATTTAGAATATAGCCCAAAATTATAAAGCCAAAACCACAGATAAATGATCCTGCTATAGGTTCATTTCTAAAAAAGCTCACAACTCTATCCCCATGAGGTTGTGGAACTCCGTTAATTTCTAACTTTCCAAATCCAAAAATATTACTCCCGGTAAATCGCTCAATATAAATATCTATTAAAACTATAAAAAAAATAATTGTCCAAACTTTTAATATATTGAGATTTTTTTCATTAATGAAAAAAAAATAATTTACCATGAGAAAAAAAAGTATAAATCTTAAAAAACCTAGGTTCCTATAACTACCTGAAATTATATCAATCGAAATTAAAGAATTGAATACAAGGTATATATTTAAAATTGCAAGGATCAGTACTGGTTTAAAATCATAAATCTTAAAGTTATTATTTGAAAAATAAATAAATACGTAACACAAACTAAATAATACAATATTAATTAATGAAATACTTGAACCTAAAATAATTGAAACAGGCAATATTGAAAATAGTATTGTAGGAATGTTTTTATGGAAATTATTCATTTTCATTTAAATGTCCCACATGCTATTCTCTTTGATTTATGAACGGTGTTTAAATCTTCTTTAATAATTTCAACATATCTAAAAATATTTTCGAAATATTTTGGTCTAATAGTATCAAATATTAAAACTGTGTCTTTACTCATCACTTTTTTAAGATAATTTGAGTATATTTCAAAATCATAATGATAGTCCAAAGAATAAATTGATAATATAATATCAAAATAAGAAATTGGTAAATTTTTTTTATCAAAATCAAATATCTGATATCTTTGTTTTGAAATTTCATTATTTTTAAGAAAATTTTCTAATTGATTTAAGTCATTATACCCTTCTTTATTTAGGTTATCCCAGCCGTATTTGATTTTATTTGAAACATAATTTTTTTCAATAAAGGAAACGTGAGCGTCGGTAGTATATTTTAAAATTAAAAGTTCTAAACCTCCAATACCAGCACCAATGCTTAAAAATTTTTTTTTGCCTAAGGTAAATTTTTTAATCGTATCTAATTCTTCCTTCATTATTTTTGAGTAATTTTCTGAAATTCTTTTAACATCAATAAAGTACTTTGAAAAAAATTTCGAGAATAAGTATCTACCAAAAGTCTTTCTTATTTTTTTTAATTTATAGTCTGCTAATTCAATCCTTTGGAGCAATGCCAGTTGGGCCAAATTTCTATTTAAAATGAATGGTTTCATAACTTAAAATAACTTGTTGAGCAAACTTTTATCCAACCAAGTGATCAAAATTAATTTTGAAACAAGTGTATATTTTTTTTATACCACTTTACTGTATTTTGAACACCGATTTTATAATTAGTAAACTTAATTTTTCTGACAATCTTTTTTACTTTACTATTATCACCGTATGTTTTTAAAACATCTGCTGTGTGCATGGGTTTTTTTATTATTTTTGTTTTAATCTTTAATTTATTAATTATTTTTAAAATTTCTGTTATTTTAATTGGTTTAGAAGAGCAGATGTTAAAAATATCAAATTTCTTTTTTAATTTAGACTTACTTAATTTTAATACAATTTGGATAGCATCATCTATGTATGTAAAATCTCTATAATGATTGCCATAATTAAATAATTCAAAATTTTTCTTCTTTTTTGCAGCTAAAAGATATTTTAATATTAACATATCTGGTCTTCCCCATTCCCCATAAATTGAAAAAAACCTTAGTCCGATAATTTGTATTTTTGAATTTTTGAGGAATGATTTAGCGGTAATTTCATTTGCTAGTTTCGAAAGTGAATAGATATTTAGTGTATTCAATTTTGAATTTTCTTTTTTCGGAAAAGGCCCTATATCACCATATACCGATGATGATGAGGCAAAAAAGAGTTTTTTAACTTTAAATTTTCTAACCAAATTTAATAAATTATTAAAACCAATTATATTTGAATTACAATAGCTTTCTGGATTTTCAAATGAATATCTAACTCCAGCTTGGGCAGCAAAATTATAAACTACTTTGAATTTATTTTTTCTAAATAGGTCAGCTAACTTATTTTTTTCTAATAAATCTAACTTGAAAAATTGAAAATTTTTTGCTTTCTTTAATTCTTTTATTCTCTCTTTCTTTAATTTTACTGAATAGTAAGAATTTAAATTGTCTAGTCCAATAAGTTCATTATTCTTATCTTGAACTAATTTTTTACACATTGAATATCCTATGAAACCTGCCGCACCAGTAATTAATATCTTCTGTTTTTTCATTATCTTTTTTTTTTATAAATATGCGGCATTGGTAAATGTAATATAAATTTACCTCCTCTTTTTAATAAATTTTTTTCTTTATTAAATATTTCATTTTTAAAATTCCATGCTCCCAAAAAATAGAATGCTTTTTTATCTAATTTAGACTTATCATATTTTTTTACAATTATTTTTGTTCCGGGCAAATATTTACCAATTTTACTCTGGGTTGTATCTATGAAACAATCAAAAAAGTTTTCTTTTAAATTACAATAATTGACTACTGTCACTGCTTTTGCTGAAGCTCCATAACCAACAATTTTTCCATTTTTTGATTTAATTTCTTTAAAAATCTTGATCAACCTCTTTTTTAAATGAAAAACATTTTTTGCAAATTTTTTATAAGTGATAAACTTATGCAGACCTACACTCATCTCCACTTTTATTTGGTTTGTAAAACTTTTAGAGGTTTTAAAATTATAGTTTTTATCGTGAATAATATGATACCTTAATGATCCACCGTGAATTTTTATATTTTCTAATTTAATAATTTTTAATCCAACTTTTTTTAAAATATTTTTCAATGCGATTGCAGATAGAACATATATATGTTCATTATAAAATTGATCAAAAGCATTTTTTTTAAAGCATTCTAAAAATGAGGGCTCCTCCAAGATAAATACACCCTCAAAAGAAAGTATTTTTTTTATATTTCTAAAAACTTTTTCAATATTATCTATATGGGTAATGGTATTTGCTGAAAATATTAGATCAAACTTTCGAGAATTTTTGGAAAATAATTTTATAAGGCTATCATCAAAATATCTTATATAAACCTTGAAACCTTTTTTTTTTAATGCGTATCCAACATCATAACAAGGTTCAATACACGTAATTTTGTTTTTGTTAAAATTTCTAGCAAAAGTCCCATCATTACTTCCTATTTCTAAAATCTTTTTGTGAGAATATTCTTTTTTTATTAATTTTGATAAATTTCTAAAATGTTTTTTTACAGAAGTAGATAGTGAAGATCTATAAGGATAAGTTTTGTTAAACATAACTTCTTTTTTTACCCTTTTATTTATAGAAACAAGTTTGTTTCGATTATTAAATTTTAAGTTTAAGGTATAAAAAGATTTTACTTTTTTTGATTTAAAATCATTTGCTAAAGGTTGGTTGCCAAGACTTAAAAATGTTTCACTCATTTAATTAAGATATTTATTTATCATTTTTGAATGATTTTCGATAGTGTAGAGTTTTGATTTTTTTTTTGCATATAAAATTTTTTTATTTAATATATTTTTGTTTGACTTAGAAAAACTTTTGAAGGAGTTTTTCAAAGAGACTAAAGAGTTCGAACTAAACAAAAAACCTCCTTTATTTTTTCCAATAAACTCTTTTGGACCACTAGGACAGTCCGAACAAATAATTGGTTTTTTTGAATAAGCAGTTTCTATCATTACAAAACCTGGATCCTCCCATAATGAAGTTACAATTACAGCTTTTGCTTTTTTAATATAGTAAAATATGTTTTTTCTATAATTAAAAAGAAAAATTTTTTTCTCAAGTTTAAAATTTTTAATTAACTTTATTAAGTATCCTTTCAATTCCCCATCACCAATAATTAATAATTTATCTTTAATCTTATATTTTTTATATAGATTAATAAGTAACTCGTGGTTTTTTTGTTTTGTCAATCTTCCTATGCTTAAAAAAAATGAATTTTTGATCAATTTTAAATTTTTTTTTTCTTTTGAAAGTTTTTTTATTTCTTCCTTAAATAGAACAGGATCTGGTAAAAATTTTAGTTTCTCTTTGTTAAAAATATTTTTTCCTTTTATATATTCCATTGTTTCTAATGTGGGACAGAAGACTAAATCGATATTCTTATTAGAAATTTTCCATAAAAAGGATCTTAAAAAATTGAGCTTGGGTTTACCAGAAATTCTTAAAATAAGTTTTGTTTTAATATTATTATTTAAATAAATTAGAAAAGGAATGTAAGTTAATAGGTGAACAATTAAAAAATTAGGTTTATTTTTAATCAACAAAATTTTTAATTTTTTGTAAGATATTATTAGTGTAAAAAAGTATATTAATCTTGAAAAAAGAAAGCCATGGAGGTCAATATTTAAATAAAACTTTTTTTGAAGATCTAATATTTTAATTTTTTCACGTTTTAATCGAGTTCTAAAACTATTCCATTCACCATAACAATTTATTAAATTAATTTCGTAATACTTGTCATTATATCTTTTTAATCCTATCATTGAGTTAACAACACTTCTAATTGTGGCAACCCTACCTAAGAAAGGGGACCAATAATAAATTTCTTTTTTCATAAAACTTCTAATCTTTTGTCTTTTAATATATTAATAAATTAGATATGAAACCTATTAAAAAATAATCATGAAAAAGAATATCAGAATTGGATCAAATCGAAGCTTTGGCATAGTTTTTTTTATTGTTTTTTTTATAATTGGTTTGTGGCCATTATTAAATGAAAATGAAGTCAGGATTTGGGCAGTTTTAATATCTCTAGTTTTCTTGATTCTGGGAATTTTAAATTCAAAAATTTTAACCCCTCTAAATAAAGTTTGGTTCAAATTTGGAATTTTTCTAGGAAACTTTGTAGCCCCTATAGTTATGGGCTTTATTTACTTTTTAGTTGTAACACCAACCGGAATTCTGGTTAGAGTGTTTAAAAAGGATTTACTAAATCTAAAAAAAAGTAAAGAGAGAACTTATTGGATTGAAAAAAACGGTAAAAATAATACAATGAAAAATCAATTCTAATATGGAATTTATAAAAGAATTTTGGGAATTTTTAAAAGTTAGAAAAAAATATTGGTTATTACCAATAATAATTGTTCTAGTTTTATTCGGAGGAATAATAGTTTTAAGCCAGGGTTCAGCTATTGCCCCATTCATTTATACAATATTCTAACAATTATTTAAAAAAAGATTATTTGAATGAGTAAGATATTAGGTATTTCAGCATTCTATCATGATAGTGCAGCTTGTATTTTAATCGATGGAAAAATTATTGCTGCAGCCCAAGAAGAGCGATTTAGTAGAAAAAAACATGACGCTGGCTATCCTTTTCATGCAATAGAATTTGTTCTGAAATTTTCAAATACTCAACTTTCTGAAATAGATGCGATTGTTTTTTTTGAAAAACCTTTTTTAAAATTTGAAAGAATTCTTGAGACTTACGTAGCCATGGCACCGAAAGGATTTATCCAATTTGCTAAAGCAATGCCAAGTTGGTTGAGGGAAAAATTATTTCAAAAAAATATGCTTTTACAACTTCTTAAATCTCACGACAACAATTTCAATAACTCAAAAAAAATATTCTTTTCCGAACATCATTTAAGTCACGCTGCAAGTGCTTTTTACCCATCTCCTTTTAGTAAAGCTATAGTGCTAACTGCAGATGGAGTTGGTGAATGGGCAACTACAACAGTAGCAATTGGTGATGGAGAAAATTTAAGTATTAAAAAAGAAATACATTTTCCTCATTCATTGGGACTATTATATTCAGCATTTACTTATTATACAGGATTTAAAGTGAACAGTGGTGAATATAAACTAATGGGGCTAGCACCATACGGAAAACCTAAATACACTAATGTAATAAAAGAAGAATTAATTGATATTAAAGACGATGGGTCTTTTAGATTAAATCAAAAGTATTTTAATTATACAACTGGATTGACAATGACCAACAAAAAATTTCACAATCTATTTGGCGAAAATCCTAGAAACAGTAAAAAAGAAAATTTAACTCAATTTCATATGGATATTGCTGCATCAATTCAGGAGGTAACAGAGGAGGTAATGTTAAAGATATGTAAGTCTTTACAAGCAGAATATAAAATTCCTAATTTATGTTTGGCGGGTGGTGTTGCTTTAAATTGCGTTGCAAATGGCAAAATATCCAAAGAAAAGATTTTTGAAAACATTTGGATACAACCAGCAGCGGGAGACGCCGGTGGATCAATTGGAGCTGCACTAACATATTGGCATATAGAGTTAAATAAACAAAGGCAAAATGTAGGAACTGATCAAATGAATGGCTCTTATTTAGGGCCTGAATTTAACAACAAAGAAATAGAAAAGAAGCTAAGTGAATTGGGCGCTAAATTTCATTTTTTAGGTGATAACGAATTAATAGAGCGGACTGCTTCAGACTTATCCAAAGGTAATGGGATTGGATGGTTTCAGGGAAGAATGGAATTTGGACCAAGGGCATTAGGTGGAAGGTCTATAATTGGTGACCCAAGATCAGAAACAATGCAAAAAACACTTAATCTTAAAGTAAAATATAGAGAGAGTTTTAGACCTTTTGCACCTTCTGTCCTTCGAGAAGATGTTAATAACTGGTTTGATTTTGATAAAGATAGTCCATACATGCTTATAGTTTCTAACATAAAAAAAGAAAAACAAAAAAAAATGACAGATGAAGAAAAAAAGTTGTTTGGTATTGATAAACTTAATGTCAAGAGATCAGATATACCAGCTGTTACTCATGTTGATTATTCAGCAAGAATACAAACTGTTCATAAAGAAACTAATGAAAAATATTATAATTTAATTAAAAAGTTCAAGGAAAAAACCAATTGTCCTGTTATTGTAAATACATCATTTAATGTTCGCGGAGAACCAATAGTAAATTCTCCAGAAGACGCATTTAATTGTTTTATGGGAACTGAACTAGATAAGCTAATAATTGGAAATTTTTACTTAGACAAAAATGAGCAAAATCCAAAATTAAAAAAAGATTACAAAACCAAGTTTGAATTAGACTAATTTAAATAATTATACAAGTCGGTAAACTTAAATTTTTATTTATAAATATTAATAAAAAATTTTTTTAAATAATTGCTCAATATCTTTTCTACTATTCTTAAATTTATTTTCAATTAATTCTAGGGTTTCATTACATTTTTTTGTGCTCGAAAGATAAATGTCTAAATTTGATAACAAATTTTCTATATCATTTGATATTACTTTTTCGGATAAGTTCCCCCAAATAAAGTTTGAGTCAAATTGTTTTGTTTGTATTAATAATCCGCCACTCTCAAGTATTTGGATAGACCTAGGATATAATGAAAGACTACCCATAATAGAACCAGTATCAATACAAAGGTTTCCTTTATAAATTTCTTTTACTTTTTCTAAATTAAATATTGGGTTCATGAACTTAATGTTATTATCTTTCATATTTTGACCATAAATTAAAAAATTATTTTTGAAATTTTTATTTATCTCGATAATGACTTTTTCTCTTAAATATGTTTTGAGAATTCTGTAGTTTTCAAATTTAATATGATCATTAGGTTGTTTTTCAAATTTTTCCCAAAATTTTAAATTATCAACACTACTGAAATCATTTAATAAATTATCTTCACAATTTCTCAATTTCTCCGAGCTTAACAATTCGTCATTTTTTGGTTGAGGTTGAGAAAATATCTTTCCTATAAAGATGATTTTTCGATCTTTTCTAATTTGGTTACCATTCTGTATTATTGGAAAGATTTGGAATATTTTTTTCTCCTTTTCTATAATTGGGTTGTTCATGTTCACATAATTATTTTTGAAATTTTTGAATTTTTTTGTGATCCGATGGCTAGTACCAGTAAACCAAATATTTATAGAGTTTTTTTCATTCTTTAAAAATGGGTCACCATCGACTGATATAAATTTCCCAAGTTTTAAAAAATATAATATTCTTCCAAATATTGACTTTACTCTTCCCGATAAAGAAATTATTTTAATATCACCGTAAGAGTTCGATTTTCCAAAATTTCCAATAGTTGATATTCTATAATTGCTCCTAAAAATTAAAAAAATATATTTTTTACCAATCATTTATCTTCAAGATATTTACTAATTTTTTTTATTCTTTTATCCCAGGTAAATTTCGAGGCTGTATTTAACGCATTCTTACTCAAATGATTAAAATTTTTATTTTTAATAGATAGATTATTAATTAGTTTTACCCAAGATTTGAAATCATTTCTTTTTGGCATCAAACAGTTAAAATTATTTTTTAATATATGAGAATAAACTTTTAAATCAGATGCTATAATAGTTCTCCCAGACGCTAAATAATCAAACATTTTCAAAGGAGACATAAATTTTGATACTTCTAAATTTTTTGAATTAACGGACACTTTATTCAAGTATGGAAGTAACAGAAACTTCGAGCTCATTAAAATTCTTGGGATATGTCGATAACTTTTGAAATTGTGTATATACAAATTTTTCAATCCTTCAATTTGAGTCTTATCAAATTTACGATCTAAGGTTTTTATATCTCCAAAAACATGAAATTTTTTTTTTGTAAAATGATTTGCAAGTTCAATAATTTTTTCGAAACCTTTTCCTTTAAATAAACTTCCTACATAACAATATTCATACTTAACTTTTAATTTTCTAAATCTAAAATCGCTTATGTCACAAGCATCGTCAAGTACAATTCCTCTTTTGATTTTTAAGAATTTTTTTATGTTTTTATGTAAGAATATGTATTCTAAGTTTTTATCAAGTTTAAGTATTCTAAATAAGAAAAAAATATAACTGCTTAATCCTTTAGGTGGATGATGTAATTCAAGAATATTTTTTATTTTGAATAAAGATAATGTTAGACTAGAAATTAAACTTCTTGAAACAATAAGAGAATTTTTATTTATATTCTTAAGAACATACAAAGAAAAAAAAATTCTTATAATAAAGTTGTTTTTTAAATTTTTAGAAAAAGGTTTAATTTTAAATTTATTTTTTAATAAATACTCTTTTTTAAAATTAATAAATGGTTTGTTATTTGAAATTACAAATAGATTTGTTTGAGATTTTTTTGAAAAAGAGTCACAAATTTTTAAAACATGATGCGCATATCCAGAATTACTTGGAAGACACAATTCTGAAATATAACTTATATTTTTCATTTAATTTTAATACAACTACAATGAATTCCACAATAGTAATTAATGAAGTCTTTTGAAAAAAACTTAAAGATATAGTTTAATAGAATGAATAAAATTGCAAATGGATATTTAATAATGCTGAATTTTAAATATTTATATAAAATTTCTAAAATAACGTTAGCTTGCCCGGTTGCAATTAAAGTGATTCTTGTTTTAAAACCATTTTCTTTTAAAAATTTTCTTAAATATGTGTGTGTCACTCTTTGATAATCTTTTGGATCATCGTGATATCTAAACATGAAAGGGACAAATAATTCCAATTTACCTCCTTTTTTTAAACTTTTATTTATTGATTTTATTAATTGTTCCTTATTATAAATATGCTCTAAAACATTAAAAAGGATAATACTTTTAAATTTTTTTTTAAGTATGAATCTTTTCTCCAAATCTATCTTTTTAACATTTTTACCGAGGTTAAAAAAATCGTAATTTTTTACTAAAGTCTCATCTTCACAAATAAATTTCATGTACTCATTTTTTTTTCCACTTCCTATATTTGCTATTGGAGATTTTACATTTATTTTTTTTTTTAAAAAAAGATTGTGGGTTGCCCTCATATAAGATTTACCTTTAATTATCTGGTTTAGTAAAAATATCAAATTTTTAAAATTTAAATTAATATTAAAATAGTCAATTTTATTTTGTTCCATAAATATCTAATGTATATCTTTATATCTTATTTTTTTTCTTAATTTGGAAGCATAAACTTCAACTGTATTATAAGATATATAGCTTAAAATTATTGAAACAAGAATGACAAAAGAGATTTTAATATAAATATCGAAATCAAAAGCTTTTTCAACTATTTGTATAATAAAAAAATGATTTAAAAATATCCCATAAGCCAAGTTGCCAAAAAAGATATCAAGCTTGTTTTGTTTTATTTTTTTTAAATAATTTATAAAAAATATTCCTAATAAAACTCCAATAGAAACATCTTTGCTAAATCTAGCCTGATAATAATTATCATTTAAAAGTGTAAAAAGTACAAAGAAAATAAATATAACTATTATCAGTTTAAGAATAAAGTCATTTTTAATATCATCATAATATAAAAGACTACCAATGAGAAAAACATAAAGAGTTCCAGGAATTAATCTATAGCCTAGAGTGTCGGTATAATGTGTGTTGGTAAAAAGAACTACTGAAAAAAAAATCAAAGAAAAGCATAAAATAAATTTTAGATTTTTTTTATAAAATAATATTATAAAAGGAATAATTAAATAAAACGTAAGCTCTAATCCAAGTGACCACGTAGGTGGATTTATTTTAACTGGAAAGTAAAAATTAAAAAGATTGTCAAATAACATACCATACCCGCTAAGAATTATTGGAAACTCTAAAATTATGTCTATAAGAACTAAATCTTTTTTGATTGGGTAAAAAAGATGAACCAAAAGTATTAAAAAAAAATAAAAATAATATTGAGGAAATAGTCTGCAAGCCCTATCTAAATAAAAAGTTTTTACATTCTTTGTTTTCGAATAATATGTTTCTAGAAGATAAGTATTAAGATAACCTGAAACAATTAAAAAATTTATTACTGCTATAACCCCAATGTAAAAGTCAAAAAATTTAATAGATAAATGAGACAATAGCACACATATTGCTAAAAAAAATCTGTATAACCCCATTATTTTTTATTCTTTTTTTCCTAAGAATTTTAAATTTTTTCTAAAGAAGTTTTTAAAACTAGATTTTCTAAATCTTGTTTTTTTATAAGTATCAAGTTTTTCACTACTCAATTTATGAATTTTAGCAATACCAGTTCCAACAAAAGAAAATTCTAAATCAAATAAACCAGAATTTGAATTAAAAATTTCAATTATTCGATCGAAAGTTTCGTGATTGTTAACTTCCATATAAAAGTGATCTTTTCTATTATTCTTTGTATATGGTAACCATGAAGTATCATCTATGAAAAAAAAACCTCCTACTTTTAATTTGTCGTAGTAATTATAAATGATTTTCTCCACATGATCAGCTTTGTGTATTGTATCTAAATATATTACATCTAATTTTTTATCTATATATTTCTCTATAAAATCAAAATTATCATCTCTTGTATTAATAAACTGCCAATTTGTGTCTTGAAATTTACGAGAATTTTTATTTGTATCCACTGATATAAGTTTTCCTTTATTTTTTTTACATAAATCTAAAAAAATACTGGTAGACATTCCTCTCTCACTTACACCAAATTCCAAAATTTGAGGTGAGTCTATATTTAAAATTGGCTGTAATATAAAGTTTAAAAATTTCCTTTTGTGTATGTCCTTTTCCATTAATACTAATTTAATTCAATTA
This sequence comes from uncultured Pelagibacteraceae bacterium, assembly GCA_902584685.1. Classification (GTDB taxonomy): domain Bacteria; phylum Pseudomonadota; class Alphaproteobacteria; order Pelagibacterales; family Pelagibacteraceae; genus Pelagibacter. The sequence continues at coordinate 18,290 of CACIAP010000001.1, forward strand.
AGTTTTGAGATCTAAATTTTTCATATAAATATTCTGCAATTATTGAGTGAGCTTTGTCATTGGCATGACTATCTTCAAATGTTACCCACAAACTCTTCTCATTATAATTCTTTAAATTCTCAAAACTATTAAAAAATGTGATATTATTTTTTATAGCATACTCTTTAATTAAGCTGGTTTCCTTTTCAAACTGATAATTCTTTAAATCTCTAAGTTCCGGGATATTATGGATAATAAATTTTATGTTATTTTTTTTGCAATAATCATCTAATTTAGTTATTTCATTTTTCGTTTGTTCAAAAATAAATTGATCTTCGAAATTTTTGGAATAAAATTTTTGCCAATCAGGTTTATTTTGAAATTTCATTCTTATTTTATAAAACTTTGAACTAATAAAAGTGTACAAATATAAATTTTTTACAATGAAGTTTGTCTCTTTAACGTTTATTTTTTCAAGATCATTTATGTAAAAATTAAGCACAATTACCTCTGGTGAAATTTCCTTATAATTAATAAAAAAGTTATTTATCTGCATAATTGTATTCGTGTTGCCAATCCCAGCATTTAATACCTGGTAGTTAACCCCGAACTTATTTTCCAGCAAGGAGGAAAACGTCTCTTTACTTCCCCACCCAAACGTCATTGAATCTCCAAGCATTAAGATTTTTTTTTTATCATTACTAACGGGAGTTTCATTTCTAAAACCATATTCATTCAATATAATTTTTTGCCCCATGAGGACTGCTTCTTTATTTTTTTTATGCTCAATACCAACATTTGCATCTCGAGATTTAAGTTTTAAAGTTTTTGAATATTTCATCATTTCTAAATCATAATTCATTCCATTATCGATGATTAATCTTACGAATATTTCTAGAGTAAATATAATCAATAAAAGAGATGCGCTAATAAGAATAAAGTTTTGATTAATTTTTTTTTTTAACATAAAAACTGATATACATTAATTTATATATTTAATTATTCAATTTATAAATAAATAAGAATGGCTAAAGATAAAATTACAAAAACTTTTGGTACAATTTTTATAGTCTCAATAATATTTGTTTGTTTAGTTTTGCTAGATTGGATTATAAAAAAATATATTAATTTGAACAAATTTAAACCTGTTGCAGAGGCAGTTAAGATTGAAGAAAATCATAGAAAGACAGTTAAAGAAAGTGCTGAATTAAAAAGATTAGAGGGTTTTAGACCACTTTTCTATCCAAGATATTTCAACAAAACTAAAGAATTTCATTCACTTTATACAAAGTATTCTGCTTTACCTTTGGGTGGGCTTCCCAACACAAAATATTATGTTTGTGATGAAGGTTATGGAATGACAACTTTTATTTCAGATAAATATGGTTTTTGGAATTCAAATAGAACATATGAAAAAGATATTGATATAATGATTATAGGGGACTCTATGTCTATGAATGGATGTATACAAGAAAGTAAATCTTTTGTAGGAATGCTTAAAAAAGATTTCAATGTAATGAATTTATCTATGGGATCCAATGATCCTGTTCACTACGCTTCAACTGCAAAAACTTTTATAGATAAATTTAAACCAAAAAAAATTTTTTTGATACTTACAAGAGGTGATTTTATAGATCATTATTCTCAGAAAACTCATATTTATAAGAATTTATTTTTTGACAACAACTTTCAATATTTTGATACCACAAGTAGTTCTAAAAGTTATCCGGACAGTCTTAATAAAAATTTAATAAAATTATTAAATGAGTCTCAAAAATTGACTGAAAAGAATATTAATCAATTTTCTAAGCTTGGGCCTGCTCCCAAAGCAAATTTTTTAAAAAGATTTATTATATTTTTAAAAACACACTCAAAATTGACATATATTCAACATATTATTTTTAATAAAAAGTATCTGCCCTTTGGCAACGAACTAGTAATCAATACAATTGATAAATATTGTAAATCTGGAAATTGTGAACCACATATATTTTATATACCGAGCTCTAATTTTTGGAGACCAGACAGTAGGCAAAAAAAACATGTTGAACTACTAAAATCTTCATTATCAGAGTATAAAAATATCAACTTTCACGATCTTACAGAGGAATTTGAAGGTTTTGAGAGAAAAGGTTTTTCTCCATTTGGCTCACATTTATCATTTTTAGGCAATAAAATTGTTTTTGAATTTATGTTAAAAAATTTGAAATAAAATGTTAGATTTCAAATTATTAACTTTGACTTTACAATTATAAATTTTGTAAATAATTATAGAATATTAAATCTAAATGAAACTTTTGCATTATTTAAGCAAAAAAATATCAAGGAAAAATTTATACAAATTTATTAATAATGAATTAAATAAACAGTCGGGTATAAATTGTCTAAATATAGGTTCAGGAGGTCCAATAGAAGAATTATTAAAAAAAAAAGTTAAAAATTACTATTCAATTGATATTGACGTTTCTAGAAAACCAAATGAAATAATGGATGTATGCTCAAAAAATTTTAAGGTAAATTTTATTCCAAACTTAGTCTGTATTTTTGAAACTCTAGAACATTGTCAAAACCCTATTATGGCAGTACAAAATATTTTCAAAACTTTAAATAAAGGAAATATGTGTTTAGCATCAGTACCATTTAATTTTCATATTCACGATGAACCAAATGATTTTTTTAGATTTACTGAAAATGGGTGTAAATTAATTTTTAAGGATTTTTCTGATGTTAAGGTGATAAGAAGAAACGGTTGGCTTGAAAGTGTTTTTGTAAATATTATAAGATTAGAAAAAGAAAAAAATCTTCTCTCAAAAATAATTGGAAAATTTTTTATTATTTTAAATATTATACTTTATCCGATAATTATATTAATTCAAAAAATTGCACCTTCAAAAAAATTAACAACTGGATACTTCATAATAGCTACTAAATAATTTACAATTTTATAAAAGGTTTTTTCGATTATTTTTTAAGAAAAACTCAGTTTTATGTGAATAATTGTATATTGTATTGCCCAATAGATTTTAAGAAACAAATTGCTACGCTTCAATTTAAGATAAAAAATTTTTTGCTGATTGGTGTAAATATTTCTTTTTGACATTTTTTTGAAGTGTTTTTTTAAAAATCTTTCTTTTCCTTTTATGTCAAACGATAATGAATTTTTTTTATTTTGACGATGGAAAACGAGCCGTGTTTTAATTACTTTGTAGGGAATTTTTTTATATAATAATCTTAATAAAAAATCTTTATCCTCAGATGAAGATAGTTTTTCATCAAATCCTTTTAGTTGAAAAAAAATTTTTTTACTTATAACAATATTTGATCCTATGATACCAGGATTATGTTGAAATATAACATCTTTAGAAATATTCTCCTCAATTGATTTGAATTTACTTATTTTATCTTTCTTTATTTTATTTAACCATGTTAATACAGTTAAAGTATGGTCTTTATGAATTTTTTTGACAACTTCCTTTAGGTAATTCTTTTCCCAAATATCATCATCATCACAAAAAGCCAGATATTTTCCAAAGGCTTTTTTTGAGCCGAAATTTCTGTTTTTAGAGGCATTCCCATTTTTTAAATAAAAAATTTTAAGATTTTTAAAGTTTTTAAAAAGCTTTTTTTTTTGATTTAAATTAATTTTATTAGAAAAAACGATAATAATTTCAAATGGTTTTTTTTTTTGATTTTTAATTGAAAATAATGTTTTTAAAAGATATTTATTATATTTATAACAAGGTATTATTACTGATATCTTTATCATTAATTAGTAAATTTTCTTTACTTTTTTTTCTTCGACCAAATAGGATGTGTCAAAATATTTTGCTAAACTTTTTCTGTGGCTAATGACAAGTATTGTGTATTTTTTTTTAAGTTTTTTTAAATTATCGTAAATTCTTTTCTCGGTTTCTTCATCAATGGAGTTTGTCGATTCATCAAAAATTAAAATATTAGCATCATAATATAATGCTCTAGCAATTCCAATCCTTTGCATTTGACCACCGGAAAGTCTTGTACCTCTTTCTCCTATTTGGGTTTCAAATTTGTCTTTCCTTGATTTAATAAACTTTGTAAGCTCAGCAATATCTGAACATTTTTTCACTAAGTTTAAATCAATTTTTTCTTTATTAACTCCAAAAGCGATATTTTCTAAAATTGATGCATCTATTACATAAGCTTTTTGGGAAACATAAGCAATATTTTGCTGCCAACTTAATTCATTGTTATCTATTTTTTTATTGTCAACTTTAATAATTCCCTTGGTTGGTTTAATTAAACCTGTAATTAAATCAATAAGAGTACTTTTTCCTTGTCCAGACTTTCCTAAAATACCTATTAGTTGATTTTTTTTAATTTTTATAGAAACATTATTGAGCACATAATCATCATATTTGCTATATTTAAAACTGACGTTGTTAAGCTGTATGTGATTTTCAAATTTTAGTTTTTTGATTTTTTTTCTATATTTTCCTTTTAATTTATCCACAATGTTTAGTACATCCCGAATTTGCTGATATAAGCCTTGTGTTTTAGACCAAGCTACGTAAATCTGTTGAAATAATGGTATTAATTTTTGTGAAGCAAGTATTAATACACCTAAAATTGGTAAATAATAAACTAAACCGTTTTCACCAATGCTAAAGACGTAAATTGTGTAAGTTAGCACAACCATTAATACAAGTATTATCAATGGTCCTGGTATTGCTGACATTAAATTTGTCTTTATCATAGCTTGATACATGGTTTTATTAGAGCTATAAAATCTAGAAAAAAAAATTTTTTCAAGATTTCTAAGAATAATCTCTCTTATACTTCCCAAACTTTCTTGAATAATTTGTATTCTTCTGTTTATATTTTCAGAAAGCATTTTGCTGTTTTGAAATAATTTTTTTTTTAAGAGAATTCCTACAGTCAAATAATAAAAAAATCCAAAAGCTCCTGCTATGACTGCAAGTGATGAATCTAAATAAATTATCATACCTATGATAGATATAGATATGATTAATGCAGCGACTGCCTGTAAGATTAACTGCATACAGAGTGCTACACCTAAAATTTTTTCCACGTTACCAATAATTGAACTAGTATTTGTGTTAACATGATACAGATATGGTTGACTAACAATATTTAGGTATGATTTTTCAGTAAGTTCTTGTGAAATGCCAAATATTATAATGGCATTAAACCAAATCAAAAATATTCTTAAACAATTAGCTAATATTACCAACGTAATAAAAATAATAGTAATTGAAAAAACTATATCTCTTTGATTTTGTATACCAAAAAAATCAAAAATATTATTTATTATTTTATAATTATAAATTTTCTGAGCATCTATCATCAGGTCTATAAACGGCATTAAAGAGCTCAATGTTAAGATTTCTGCAACTGCTGAAAATATAACAGTTAAAAAAAGCAAAAATATCTGAATTTTTCTTTTTTGAGAAACGTGATGAAATAATCTTTTATATAAATAAATTGATGATTTATATTTCATTGGTAAATATTTAAAAATTTATAGTTAATCAATAAAAGAAATTGCAAAAATCTATTGTAACCTAACGACGTTCTCAGAAATTTGATTTATCTCAATTTTCTTATTGATATTTATGTTATAAATTTTATCTAATTTTTTTGTTATCTTTTTTACCTCATTTTTTTTAATACCAGATTGTAATTTTTTTATTTTATTTGAATTAAAATATTTTTTTTTTTTCCAATTAAACTTATAAAGAACTCTTGAAAGAATATTTAATAATAAACTAGAATTTTCTGAAAAATAGGTTTTAAAATCTGAATCTTTTTTACAATCTAAAAAATTTATTCTTTCTACTATTTTTTTTGATGATAATTCCTCAGAAATATTTAATTCCTTTTTCAAGTTATAATTTATAAAATTTTTAGTTTTAATTTTTTTACTATCTATATTTATAGCCCAAGTTATAAAATCTTTGGGATTACAAACTTTATAAGACATTTTCATCAAATTAGGCTTATAGTGGGAGTCAAATTTTTTAATATCCTTATTTAAATTCAGAAATGATGTGGCCTTTTTTGCAAGAATAGCTTGATACGCGGTTGTAGATCCTCTGTGCATAAAGCCTTTACATGCGTATATGTAGGGTTCGACTGGATCTTTTGGCTCAAGATAGATAATGTTTTTGAATTTTTTTAAATCTTCTCTCCACCCAATTAAGCTCTCACCTGGATGTGATCTTACGATTATTTTTGGACACCTGGAATTTTCATTTACAACTTTTAGAAAATCTATAAATTTTTTATACTCTTGAAATAATAATTTGGCTTCTTTAAGATTTTTTTTCTTAAATTTAATAATTTCTTTTTTTTCTATACCCCATGGTATGTTTTCAGCAGCTTCCTCAATATCATTTATGGAAGTTACGCTAAAATCAGAACAAAATAGTATGAAATTTTTATATTTCTTTTTAATTTCTAAAGTTTCTTTTTCATAGAATTTTTCAAAAATAGGCAGCCAGGTATCAACTCTAGGCCACCCTGTATTAAAAGATTTAACTTTATATTTTGTGAAAATTTTATTTTTCTTAACAGCTTTTAAAATATAATCATTTAAACAATAGTAATGATCAATTTCCTTCACTGTGGGCTCCAAAAATCTACCAGAGGTCCAGTTATTATAAAATGAATTCTTGTAACCAGGACTTATCTCTTGATCGATTATCAAATAATGTTCACACTTTTTTTTTACAAAATTAGTTAGTTTAATATTTAGCCCCCCTTTCATAATAAAAATTCCAGACTTTCCTTTTTTTTTATCTAATAGTTTTGAAATACCTGCGAAATTTCCTAAATAAACCCTAAATCCCTTTTTAACCGCAAAAGTTGATAATAGCAGTTGAGAAATGAATTCTCTGTTTTTAAATTCTATTGGAATATAAATGTTTTTTTTCAACATTTCTCAAAAAGTTGACCAACCTCCATCAATCACAAGGTTTTGTCCAGTTGTATAATCAGTCTCAATAAGAAATTCTATTACAGGTCTAATATCATCAATTTTCATCATTCTCTTCTTAAAAGTAAACTTTGAATAATTTCTTTTAAATTTTTTATCCATTTTGCTGTCACTCAGACCACCAAATGAAACACAGTTTACAGAAAATTTTTTATCTAAATATGATGATAGCCATTTTGTTAATTGAATTATTCCTGCTTTTGATACGGAGTATGCTATTTGATTGTTTTTTTTTGTTTTGTTATAAATTTCAAACCTAGGGGCGGTAAAGCCATAAATCGAGGAAAAATTTATTATTTTTGGCTTTTGAGATTTTTTTAGTAAATTATAAAGAACTTGAGTTGAATAAAATGAACTTGTGAGGTTTGTATCAATACATCTTTGCCAAGAAGATAAAGATTGTTTTTCAAATTTTTCATTCCAACCCTTTTCCTTTGTGGTACCAACCATTGCAGCACAATTAATTAATACATCAATTTTATTAAATTTTTTTGATATTTTTTTTTCGAGTGATTTATAATTCTTAAAATTCAAAAGATTAAATTTTATAAAATTAGTATTTTTTATTTTTTTGGGTTTTTTGATATCAACATTAATAATCTCATTATCTCTATTTTGACTTAAAAAATAGTTGATATAACTGCCTATAGTCCCAGATCCGCCCAAAATTAAAATTTTTTTTTCTATCATAATTTTTAACGGTTAAGTCTTTTAAATGTAGAGTGCTTTATTTGCCCTTTAAGTGGAAATTTTCCATTGATTAAGCAATTATTGATTTTACCAAATACGTTATCTACTTCTTTTAGATACTTATTTATAACTTTATCATTATATGCATAGCTAGTGGCTACTTGAGCGCCAGCTAAAAATCCTTTTTTCAGCATTTCTTGCGTAAAATAAGTTAATATTTCAAGGCTATTTGGATAATCAAACCTTAAATAAGGAATAGCATCCTGTCCACTGATCCCAATCTTAATATCATTTTTTTTTGCTGACTTTTTCCAACCGTTTTTAATTTTATTTCCGTAATTAGATATCATTTTATTAATATTTGATTTTTTTAATTTTTTTAAAGTAGTATTTGCTGCTATAAAACCAAGTCTATCTGTCCACATTGTAGAGCTTATAAATGTCTCTTGAGCTACTTGCATTATTTTTTTTTTTCCAATTATTGCAGAAATTGGATATCCATTCCCAATAGACTTGCCAAAAATAGCTATATCAGGACTCACTTTAAGTTTTAAATGAAGGCCACCATAATTATCCTTGAAACCAGAAGTAATTTCATCAAAAATCAAAATTGCTTTATTTTTTTTAGCAATATATTTTACCTGTTTCAGAAAGTTGTGAGATGGTTTCGCACCTCTCATTGGTTCCATTATAATAATTCCAACGTCATTGTTTTTCTTTTTAAAAATTTTTTTCAGGGTCTTTATGTCATTGTACATAAAAGGTTTAATTGAATTTTTAAAAGAATTTGAGACACCCTTAGTTTTAAGTCCAGGTAATAATTGTTTATCCAAATTTTTTTTGTTATTCATATTTGTTGCTAGGTACCAGTCATGCCATCCATGATAACCACAGAATGCAATATTATTTTTGTTTGAATAAGCTCTTGCAATTCTTATAGCTACCATACATGCTTCGCCTCCAGACTTACAAAATTTTGCCATACCCGCCCACTTATGTATATTCAATAATTCTTTTGCTAAGTCTACCTCTTCGGTAGCATTTAAAGTGCACATTGATCCTGTTTTAAGACCATTTATCAGGGATTTATTTACATCTTTATTTGAATATCCTAAAACACAAGAGGTTACACCCATTCCAGCAAAATCATAATACATTTTATTATTGAGATCCCAAACCTTACAGCCTTTTGCTTTTTTATAATATGTCGGCCACAAGCCAGGTAAGAATAGCTCACTCCTTTTCGATAGTAGTTGATTACCACCGGGAATTAATTTTTTTGCTTTTTTTAATAGTTCTTGGCCTTTATTCATTTCAATAAATTTTTTATCAAGTTATATTTTTTCGCATAAAATTCGGCTAAGTAAAAATCGTTAATATCATCAATTTCTAAAGATTTCCATTTTTCAACTCTAAACCCTTGTGTTTTTTTATGATAAAAAGTTTTTTTACTCAAAAGAGTAGAAACTTTTGACATATATACAGAGCCTTCTAAATAATACAATGGTTCAAGATCTTGTCTTCTAATATACAATTTTTTTTTAGAATTTTCAAAATATGGTTTTAAAAAACTCTTTTTATTTAAAGAATAAAGAAAACTTGGATGTTGATTGATTGACTTAGTAATGCTAACTAGCGTTTCTATTTTTTTACTCAAAACTTTTTTAATACAAAAGTTTACGTCCTTTAAGTCTCTAAGTGGAGAAGTTGGCTCTAACAATAAGACGTAATCATAAAATATATTTTTTTTTTTAAAAAAATTAATGGTATGTTTTATGACATTAAATGAGCTTGCTTTATCGGTTGCAAGTTTTTTTGGTCTTATAAATGGAACTTTTGCACCATACTTTTTTGCAATTTTTGATATTTTCACAGAGTCTGTACTTACGATAATATCATCGATCTCATTACATTTTTTTGCTAGTAAAATTGACCAAGCTATAAGAGGGATGTTGTTTAGTCTTCTTATATTCTTATTTTTTAAGCCTTTGCTACCCTTTCTTGCAGGGATAATGCAAATTAGTTTTTTTTTTTCGATCACTGCTTTGACTCTCTTGCCTCAATCAATTTATTATAATCTCCTATATCGTATAAATTTTCATGAATATTAAAAAAGCCAATTTTTTTTTTTCTTTTCTTCAGAAGATTGATGAAATGGTTCATATCTTGGTATTTATTATTATCTAAATATTTCAACAGCTTTGGCTCAATACAATAAATTCCAGAACTTACTAAATAACTTAATTCTGGTTTTTCATTTATCAAATTCTTTTTTTTTTCACCAAGCTCAACTACCCCATAAGGAATTTGATGGGTATAAGAATGGCAACAGATGGTAAAATCGTTTTTTTCCTTTTGATGGAAATTTAGAAGATTTTCTTTTTTTAAGTTGGTATAAATGTCTCCATTTAAAACTATTATTGTTTTTTTAAGTTGTCTTTTTTTTAAGAAAAATAGCGGACCTGCAGTTCCTAATCTTTTTTTTTCAGAAAAGTATCTTATTCTTAATCTTAGACTATCTCCATTTCCAAAATAATCTTTTATTTTTTCTTGTAGATAATTAACTGATATATTGATGTTCTTAAATCCTGAAGATTTTAGAGAATAAAGTATACTTTCTAGTAAAGGTCTAGCTCCTACATTTAACATAGGTTTTGGAATGAAATCGGTCAATGTGTACAATCTTTTTCCTAACCCGCCTGCTAAAATGAAAACTTCATTTTCGAATTCATTTTGATTAAGAACATTTTTTCTAGTATACAACCCTAATAGTGAACCATTCCTTCTAAGTACTGGAATAAAATGAATGTCTTTTTTTTTGAGAAAAATTTTTTTCGTGTCAAGTTTAATCGTATTTTCTCTTAAAAAAACAAATTTCTTTTTAAAAAATTTTGTTATTCTATTTTTAAAATCTTTTTCCTTAAGTATTATTCTTCTTAAATCTCCATCTGTAATAAGTCCACAAACTCTTTTTTTGGAATTTAATACGATACAAATTTTTTCTTTTGACCTGTTTAGCGATTTTATTACATCTAAGATTGTTGCAGAGCTACTAACAAAATTACTTTTTAATAATTGTTTTTTAATCATTTTTTTTTATTATGAAATTTCCTAAAACTAGTACATCCAATCCGCAAGAAAAAAAAGTTCTTATTGCATCTCTAGGTGTACAAACTATTGGTTCACCATTTAAATTGAAGGAAGTGTTTAATAAGATTGGAACTTTAGTAATTTTATTAAATTCTAAAATCAAATCATAGAAAATTGGATTAACAGATTTAGCAACAGTTTGAACTCTAGCAGTATTATCTATATGTGTTACTGCAGGTATTTTTTTTGTCCAGAATTTTCTCACTTTTACTGCCTTTTCCATAAAATAAATCTTATCATTTTTATTCATCTCAAAAATTTTATGCGCTTCTTCCTCTAAAACTGCAGGTGCAAAAGGTCTAAAATTCTCTCTAAATTTAATAGCTTTATTTATTATATTCTTCATTTTAGGGTTTCTTGGGTCTGCTAATATTGATCTGTTGCCTAAAGCCCTATGAGAAAATTCCATATTACCTTGAAACCAACCAACTAACTTTCCTTCAGATAAAAAGTTTGCCACTTGGCTATTAAAATTTTTTTTAGGCTCTGTGAACTTGAGCTTTGATTTTAAAATTTCTTCTTTTATTTGATCTCTAGTAAATCCAGGGCCAAAATAATTGTGTTTTTCATAAAAAATTTTCCTTTTTTTACTCTTGTTAAATCTGTAATTTGCTAAATATGCAGCTCCAATTGTAACCCCTAAGTCATCAGGATAGGCTGGAATATAGTTATTTTTATAAATTTTATTTTTTTCTAATAAACCATTAAAAACACAGTTCATTGCTGCGCCCCCTGCTAAAATTAAATTTTTTGATTTCGATCCTTCAGATTTCAAAATTTTAAGGAGGTGAAAAACTATTTTCTCAAACGCACGTTGCATTGCCCCTGCTACTAAATGATGGTTATTGGTAATTTTATCATTTTTTTGTCTCGGCTTACCTATTAGTTTTATAAATTTGTCATTGAAAAAATTCCTTCTTTTATCAAAAGTATAAAAATCAAAATAACTGAGGTCTAGTTCAAAACCTTCCTGTGTAAGTTTAAAAAGATTTCTTATCTTTTTATCAAAAGGATTTTGTTTTTTTGCATACGATGAAAGAGCCATAACCTTCCATTCGTCTGAGTCAGGCTTAAAACCTAAAAAATCTGTAAACGCTCCATAAAATAATCCAACTGAGTGGGGATATTTTATAGATTTTTTTTGTTTAATATCGTTTATTTTTCCAATCCCTAAAAAACAAGTGTCCAATTCACCGTGACCATCTATTGTTAAAATATCACAGCTTCTGAAAGGTGAAGTATAAAATGCAGATGCTGCATGGCATTCATGATGATTTAAGTAAACAACTTCAGTATCATTAAAATTCATTTTTATAAAATTCGATGGTTTCGTATCTAAAATTTTCATTAAATTGATAGGAATATTTGATAACATCTCACCTCTCCATCTAAGGTCATTTGTCCATCTAGAGGACGCTGAATTTATGTTTATGGCTGGGTTCCAAGGAATAGTAACAAGATCTATATCTTTTAATTTTAAATTATTTTCTTTTAAGCACCATTCAATAGCTTTAATGGGAAAGGCTGTGCTCATTTTAATCCTGTTGAATCTCTCTTCAGGGGAAGCTGAAACAATTTTCCCATTAATCATTAAAGCTGCAGATGATATATGGGTATAAGGGTAAATTGACAAAATTTTCATTTATATTTTCTGGTCAGTGACATAGTTTTTTTTCGCTTTTTTTCCTATAACTTTAAAAAATTTTGATGGATCTTTACCGCCAGATGGGCGCTTTACCGTGATGTTTTTAAAATTAAAGTGTTCTCCTATTTTAATTTTTCTTTTAGCTACTATGCTTTTTCTTGCAACTTTCATATTTTTTATTTCACAAATTTGAGGAGATTTTATACCACTCCCAAGCATCTGCTCAAAACTTCTTATATTTTTGACCATTAATTTAAATTGATGTGGGTTTAATGAGGCTTTGTGATCCGGTCCTTTTAATTTTTGATCATAAGTTAAATGTTTTTCGATTAACTTTGCTCCTAGAGTTGCAGCAATAATTGGTGCTATAATTCCTTGGGTATGATCTGAGTAACCAACTGGTAGCTGAAAAGTATCTTTGATAGTTTTTATTGCTTTTAAATTAGCATATTTGTCAGATACCGGATAATCAGTAACACAATGCATCAAAATTATTCTTTTTTTAAGAAAATTTAATTTAGATTTTTTTTTTATTTTTATTTTATTCCTTTTGATTAAATAAACTTTTGATTTTGCAACAAAATTTATGCATTCTGCTATTTCAGATAAATTTGCCATACCTGTCGATATGTAAATTTTTTGTTTTTTTAAGTCAATCTTACTTAACATTAAAAAATTATTTATTTCACCTGAGGGAATTTTAATAATTTTACATTTAAGTTGTTGAATCAAAAATTGACAACTTTCCTCATCAAATGGGGAAGATAAGAATTCAATTTTCATATTTTTGCTAAATTTGTGAAGTCCAAAATAGTCTTTTTCTTTTAATTCAAGAGGTTTTAATAGATCAATTTGTTTAAATTTTTTTTTTGTATTTCTTTTTTGGTATTGAGCCATTTGAGCACTCTTGGTTACTAACTTCTCTGCTTTCCAGTTTTGAAACTTTACAAAATCAGCGCCACAATCTTTTGCTTGTTTTATAAGTTTTTTTGCTAAATTCATATTACCATTATGGTTAACACCAATTTCGGCTATAATATTTATCTTATTATTCTTAATTATCATGAAAATACTTAAATCCTTTATTTTTTTTTGAAAGTTGAAAAATTTTATGTGAAGTTTTTAATATTGATTTTTTTCTATAATTTAGATTAAAATTTTTTTTTTTTAATTTTTTTGCTTTTATTATTTCGTTTATTGATTTTTGTATTGAGGTTTTGCTTAATTTGCAGCTTAAAATATTTTTTGATATTAACCTTCCTTGCTGTCTCGACCCTACATTTAAAACTGGTACATTAAAAGATGGTGCTTCAATTATTGCACTTGATGAATTACCCAAAATCATTTTTGAATATTTCATAATATTTAAGTAGTTTCGGGTTCCCAAATTTTTAAAAAAATTTGAGCTCACATTAAACTTTACAAATTTTTTAATTTCGGAGTTAAATAAGTTCCCACCTGGATCTCCATTACTGGAAGTAAATACGAAATGATATTCTTTAAATTGTTTTAATGCAGATAAAAAAGTTTTTATTTGAAATTTATATGGTTTTACTGAATTTGTTTCTGGATGAAATGTAGTTAAAATTATTTCCTTTTTTAATGGTATTCCAAGCTTGAGAAATATTTTTTTTTTGGAAATAAATTTGATTTCTTTTGCGACCTCGGCACCGATTGAACCAAAATTAAAAATGTTTTTTTTATTCTCACCTAATGATAAAACTCTTTTTTTATAAATATTATTTGTTGTAAAATGATAATGACTCAATTTTGTGATCACATGTCTTATTGTATCATCAATTGATCCTTTGGTTTTTTCGCCTCCATGCAAATGACAAATTTTCACGTTTTGAAAAAAAGATGCTATTGCAAAAGATAATACTTCATATCTATCTCCTAAAAGAACAACCAAATTAGGATTGATCTTTTCGATAATCTTTTTATAATTTGGTAATGAAGAATAGATAAATTTGTTAATGTCTACACTCTTATAATTAACTTTAGATTTACAATTATAAATTTTTTTAAAAAAATTTTTTTTAATATACCTCTTTGAGCTTCCCAAACTTTTTTCAAAATGATGTGGACCTATTATCAAAAAAAGTTCAGCACGATTTTTTAGATTTTCTATAATCGGTTCTAAAAGACCATAATCTGCTCTACTTCCAGAATAAAAAATAATTTTTTTTTTAGACATTATAAGCGTCTGACTTATATAACTTTAAATTTTTAGGATTTTTAAACCATTTTATAGTTATTTCTAAAGCCTTATAAAAACCTTTTTTACCAGAATATTTTGGTTTCCAGTTTAAAATTTTTTTTGACTTCTCGTTTTTTGATAGTAGACGATCAACTTCACTTTTTTTAGGTCGAATTCTTTTTTTATCCAATTCAACTTTAATATTTTTTTTTAAAATTTTTGATATAATTTTTACTGTCTCCCCAATAGTAAAATGAGAACCGGTCCCAAGATTTATCACTTGTCCAACACATTTTTTGTTATGTATTGTTTTTATAAATCCATCAACAGTATCGTACACTAATGTAAAGTCACGAGATGATTTGAGATTTCCAAGTTTGATTTTTTTCTTACCGTTTAAAATTTGCGAAATTATTGTTGGAATTGCAGCTCTTTGTGATTGTCTTGGCCCAAATGTATTAAAAGGTCTAATTACTGTAACAGGAAGATTAAAACTCTTATAGTAAGACAAACTAATTTGATCTGCAGCAATCTTGCTGGCTGCATATGGAGACTGTGCGTTTAAAGGATGCTTTTCATCAATTGGTATATACTGAGCAGAACCATAAACTTCACTTGTGGAAGTTACAATTATCTTTTTTATTTTATTAATTTTTCCAGCTTCGAGAATGTTTAGAGTTCCGATAACATTTGTTGATATATAGCTTCTTGGAGATTTGTATGAATATGGTATTGAAATTAGTGCTGCTAGATGGAAAATTATATCAATTTTTTTTGTTTCTTTTAAAATTAAGTCTTGGTCAGCAATATCACCAGAAACAATTTTTATCTTATTTCTTAATCTTTTATCAAAACTATCAATCCATCCAGAACTATTCTCTATATTGTAAGGAACTAGTGCTTTAACCTTATGTCCAATTTTAACTAATTTTTCAACTAAATGAGATCCTATAAAACCTGAAGCGCCTGTAACAAATACTCTCATAACTATTTAAATGTGCTTAGCATAAAGCAAAAAACTTATTCTTTTATTTTGATAAACGTAATGACTTCTTAATTTTCCCTCTTTAATAAAACCACACTTTTGAAAAAGCCTGATGGAAGATTTATGTGACTCGTAACATCCCGATATTAACTTTTTTATTTTCTTTTTTTTTGCAATTTTTATAACTTCTCTAATGGCCAATTTTGTTATTCCTTTTCCCCAATAATCTTTTTCTCCAATAATGTAGCCTATTTCTGCAGTTTTATGAAAAAAATCTATTGGTCCCAATTTAATGTTTCCAATGTGAAATTTATTCTTTTTAATAAAGATACCATACAAAAATTCATTTTTTGATTTATTAATTACTGAAACATATTTTCTTATTTCTGAAATTGTGTGTTTTTTGTATCTTTGCTCTGTATACCTTACTACTTCAGGATCGTTCATCCATTTTACGTAATTATTATTTATGTTTCTCGGTAAAATTCTTTTTATAAATATCATTAAAAAGTTTTTTGACTATCTAAATTTTAACATATTTGATGGATCTTCTCTTGCAAATTCTAAATAAGATGGATTTATTCTTGATCCTTTAGAGGTTTTAGTATGAGATCTAAATCCACATTTAATTTTTAATTTTCTTAAAATTTTTAGACTTAAATGATTATATGAGTCTAATGGATGAGACATCGCAAAAGGTTTTTTTTTTAAAACAGATTTTAAATATTTAAAATTTTTAGTGTATTCATTCTTTTGCTCTTTTTCTGAAAGAGATTTCATTCTGTACGGATGTGAATATGAATGTAGTCCAATCACGTGTCCTTTTTTATCTAATTTTATAAGATCCTTTTTATCAAGCCATGTATTTTTATAAAATTTGTTAACATAAATTCCATACTTTTTGAAAAATTTTTCCATAGTACTTTCAAATTTTTTTCTAGAATAGTAAATATCTCTTAGAAATTTATATTTTAACTCTAATCTTGAATGAAATTTATATAACTTTTTTTCTTCGTTATAATAATCATTAAATTTTTTAGAGTTGAAAACATCCTTATTGATTTTAATAAAGTTAAGAAAATTGTAGACGAAATTTTTAAAATTTTTAAATTTCTTTATAATTAATAGAGAAAAAATTTCATTCTTATCAAAGTTGTTTGGTAATGTTTTGCAATGAACAAACCAAAAAGCCTTGATATTAAATTTTTCAAGAATTGGTAAAGCTATTTTTATTTGACTTTTTAAACCATCATCAAATGTAAAACATACATGTTTATTTAGCAAATTTCCGTTATGCATTTTATGTATCCATTCTTTGGGATCTAAAATTCTTTCCCTTCCTATTAGATTGATTATTCTTTTAAGATTTTTTGAGGTTAAAGTTCCTTTTGTAGAATTTTTATCTTTTTCATCTTTAAATCTATGAAACATTATTCCATGTGGGAATTTAGATTGATAAGCCATAAAAGTTTAATCAAAATAACTTTCTAGTTTACTCTCCCTTACTGTGTCTAGAGTAGCACAATGTATGCCTCCTCCCTGGGTATACATGTGTCTAAGACTTACTGTGATAACATCAAATTTGAGACTTTCTAAAAGCTTTATAAGTTTTGTTTGTCTTTTATCGACTAATACAGTTTTTTGATCTAAAGATAAAAAATTCATACCTACCCATGGTGAACACATGCCGCTAATTATACTATCGAAACCTAAAGATTTAAGTTCAGCAGCCACCACATCTCTAACATCATTTTGAAAATCAATTTCATGACTTGGTATTTCAGCAACATCATCAAACCAAATTTTCTCCCATTTATTAAATATTTCTGGTGTTGTTGCCTTTGTTGCTCTTTTGCTATTAAGCAATACTGTCCCTGGTTTTAAACACATCACTGTAGTATCAATATGGTCTGCTCTATATAGCTTGTCCGTAGTATGAACTTTGTAATCTTTTCCTAATATACTTTGCAACCATTTCGCACCTTTGTTATTTCCTGAAGTAGATACAAGATAAAGTAAATCTCTGCCCATTCGAACAGTATTAGCTGCCTCAAAATAGATTTCTTTCTCATTTAATTTATGTAATTTCTCTAATCTTCCACTGCTCAATTCTTTATGTTTTAAATCTTCCTCAGTTAATTTTCTTTCAGACTCGTCTATATATAATGGAGAAAGAGGATTTTCTGGTAGCATCGGCTTTGGTGCACTTATCCATTTAAATCCTGCATCAAAATAATTGTACCAAATATCGTATAGTGAACTAGCCTCATAAAATCTACTTATTCTTGGAGATGAACTTTCAATAACATTCTCACCAACAACTAGATGTAAATCTCTGACATTGTAAAAATTATTTCCAGTGGCAGTCCAAAATGGCCCTGAATAAAACTTTTTTATGTCATGTTCTTTCGGTCGATGAACCTTTGCCCCATATTGCTTCAAAATATTTGCTAAATTATCGAGATCTTCATTTACTTCGTCAAGAAACCACTGTGGCGAAGCCTGATTAGTAAGTTTTATTAATTTTTTTTGAATTTCTTCAGGTATTTTATCTGAGTTAAAATACTCTGCAGCAATAGTCGCCTGTCTAGCTGAACCGACAATTACTTCTTTTAATTTATCCCACTCATTGTGACTATTAATTTTGGATTGCATGATGAAATAATTATCTAATTTTATAGGCAACATAGTCTGTATGTCTAATACCTACAGCATCTTTAAATAGATACTTAGTTTTTTTAACAAAACTTTTAAGTTTATTTAAATCACCTTTTTTTGTAAGATTGATAAATTCGAAGCTTTCTTTTAAAAAAATTTCAGATTTTTTGTTTGATATGTTTAAAATGTTTAAATTTTTTATCTCTTTTGTCATACTTGACGTTCTTTTTTTAAATGTTGGTAGATCAATTTTAGTGTTGACATTACAATTTGCCACATAAGAAGCTAACTTTTGCAATGAATTTGAAAAAGAGGACATGCTTTTATTAATCTTAGGCAAAAATTTATAATCATCTTCAGTGTGTGTCATCCAAAGGTATTCCGATAAAGATAATATATTTTTGAAACCTTCAATAGAAGTTATTTTCTTGTGGTATTGTGAGTCAATGTTATAAAAATTTGGTAATTGAGGATAAGATGAATATAGTTTTAAATCAGATTTTTTCATCCAGTCAATTACTTCTGAAATTGATGGATCATCTTGGCTCTGAATGACCCATCTATCGAATATTATTTCTCTTCTGGTTCTTTTTACAGCTGCATAGCTTCTATCTATGTCTTCCTTAAACAAAAATTCACTTACTTTAACCATATCTTCATCGTTATTTGAGAAATTATAAATAGCAAATCTTTGTAGCATATTCTGAAAACCACCTGATTTGTTAGGGTCTCCAAATATCATCAAACCTCCCTTTTTTAATGCTGATGAAATTTTTTTAAAAGCAACCTCTTTAGCAGAAGTATGTGATAAAACTCCCCTGCAATGAACAATGTCATAAAAATTTTTCTTAAATTTCACATCAAATATTGAGGAATTTATAAATTTATGATCTTTGAATGATTTTGAATACTTTTTGAATACTTTTTTTGAAGTGTTATGAGCTATTGGGTTCATCTCAACTAAAGTGCACTTAGCTCCCCAATTGGCTAAATAAATTGTGTTTTCTCCAGTACCGGCGCCAAAATCAATTAATTTTTTACCCTTAAAAACTTCAGGTGGTAATTTGAGATTATACTTATACATAAACTCCACGTTTTTGATAAATCTTAAATACTCTTTACTTTTTTTTTTAAAAAAATAGTTTGAGGGGATCTCTTTTTGAAAGGTTTTAAGTGTAGCTTTCTCAGTTCTCTTTATTTTATTTTGCATGAAACGATTTAATATTATAAAATCTTTGTATTTACTAGGGCTTTTTAATTAAGGCCGTCATAATTACATGTTTTCTTTCATCTTCATTTGTAAAATCTTTATGATCTAAATTAAATATATTTAATTTTGGCAAAGCTCCGCACTTACTAAAATTTATTTTTAGTTTTATATACATATAATATTTCAATTTCAACCTTAATTTTATAATATTAATTAAATAGCATGATAGAGATATCCTGCATTCCTATCGATAATTGCTATTTTATTTTCAATTGAAATTTTTAAATTTTTTTTTGTTTTTGATATTATATAAAATAACATGTCAGTAAAAGGTCCTGAAATAAATTTAGCTCTTTTGATATCCAAAATATTAAAAAATTTTTGAGTTAAAAAACCACTTTTGTCCGCACTTTCTTTGCACAGTTTAATAAATTGGAGTAAATTATTCTGATTATAGATCCAACCATCTAGTACTTGAATTAAACCTCTGCAATATTTTAAACGTTCTGCAGACAATTTTTCTTTGAAAGAGTCGTGATAACAAAATAAATAATTATTTAATAAACTAGCTTCCATTAACTTGAGCTTATGTCTGATTTTTTTTTGATATTTAATTTTGGGTTCGAATATTTTAATATCTGACCCAACTTTGGTATGAAATTCTTTAATTAAAGACGCTAATTCATTCTTTTTATATTTAACTATTATCCACATGTTATTTCTCAATTTCTTTTTTTAGTTCATCATACTCTCTCATTTTTCTCTCCATAAACTTAAGTGTTAATTTAGTTTTTGCAGATATTCCTTTTGGGGTGAGAACGTAAATATAATTAATTTTTTTTTTACTTTTTTTAAAATTATTGATTTTTACTAGGCCCTTCTTTTTTAATGCTCTAAGACAATAATTAAGTTTGCCAAGACTGAAACCAAGCTCATTTGCTAAATATCTTTGTGTAGATTGAGGATTCTTTTCAATCTTTCTTAAAGTATTAAAATGATCATCATCATTTATCATAAAAATATTTTAACTTTCTTATATAGAATATGTAAAGAAAAATGTGTTCAATTTTTGAACAATTTGTTCAATTTTTGAACAAAATAGATGTTTTGGACGATATTTTCTAAAATCTACTATAAATTTACAAAATTTTATATATATATTAACAAATATCGCACATGAAAAATTTTTTTAATTTTGGTTTAAGTTTTAAACATTTCAAATTAGTCATATTAACAATCCTAATAGTTTTTTTTATTTCAGCAAATAAAGCATGGCTTAATCCAGAACCAGATCACGGTGCAATTAAGATAAATAAAAAAATACCAATAATGTGGCAATACATTGCAGATGTTAAGTTTGATTTATTAACCTCTGCATATTTTTTTGATTACATGAAAATGGAAAAGCCTGGGAATGTAAACAAATTTAGGATTAATAGACCTACTATTCCAGCTTTAAACTTTATTTTAAGTAAACCAATATATTTTATTGGTAATTTATTTTTTGATATCTCTAAATTAGAGTCCGCTGCCATAGCCTTTTTGATAGTCAAATTTTCTTTTTATACAATCTGTTCTTTATTCATGTATTTTTTAATAAAAAAATGTCTTAATTCTAGAATTGCTATTATAAGTGTTTTTTTGTTCTTAACACACCCTTTTATGATTTATCATGCTACTCATTTATCTATTCCTGAGTTTAGTTTTTTTATTCCAATAATAATCTTATATCTTTTTTCAAACATCTCTAAAAAGTATTCATTAAGAAAAAATATTATTTTTTCTTTAATATTGGGAATTCTAATGTTAGCTAAGCAAGCATACGGGATTTATTTGGCAATTATATTTTTTTCATTATTTTTTAAAAAATATAAGGAGGTATCAATAAGTATTTTGATACATTTTATTCCATTATTAATATATTTATTTCTTTTAAAATTAAATAATATCGAGTACTACAATCACGAAGTGGTTTGCTGCAATGCTCCAACTTGGATTTTTAATGATTTATTGTTAAGACCAATTCCAGAAATATTGCACGTTGGTATTTTTTCATTTCATACGTTTTTAATAAAGTCCTTCGATCATTATTCAGTAATATTTCTTATTTTTATTGTTTCCATTTTTTTATTTTTAAATAACAAAATAAAGAATGGGACAGAATTTAAAACAAAACATATAATTTATTTCCTTGTATTAGTTATTTTTTTTAATTGGGTGCAGTTTTTTGCTGGCAATAGATGGTGGCATGGATATTTAGCAATTTCTGAATATGCAACCTTTGTTTATGCAGGTGCTGGATACATGATATTAAGTATTTTGAATTTATTTACTAAAAACATAAAAAAAAAGTTAATAATTATTTCTATCCCTTTTATAATTGGTTTGTCTATGTTTAGAATTATAGTTTTCCCCTACGAACATCCTTATGATCAAAAAGAATATATGATTAAAGATCCAGGTCTGTACGATCAATTCGAAAATTAATATGTTCAAAAAAAATATTTTGATTACTGGAGGTGCTGGCTATATTGGAAGTCACATAGTTGAAAAATTAGTTAAAAATAAGTTTAAAGTTTTTATTTATGACAACTTGGTCACAGGACACAAGTTATTGATTAATAAAAAAGCAAATTTTATTGAGGGAGACCTAAATGATTTCAAAAAGTTAAAACGTGTTATTAAAAACAATAATATTACCTCAATAGTACATTTGGCTGCATATCTCAATATTAAAGAGTCAGAAAAAAAAAGAAAAAAATATTATAAAAATAATGTTGGGGGTACTTTAAACTTACTCAAAGCTTGCATTGACTCTAAGGTAAAAAATTTAATTTTTTCATCATCTTGTTCAGTCTATGGAAATGTTAAGGGGTCAGTAAGTGAGAGAGGGAAACTCAGACCGTCAAGTTATTATGCATTTACTAAACTCAAAAGTGAAAAAATAATTCAAAAATATTCAAAAATTTTAGACATTAATTATGCAATACTGAGATATTTTAATGTGGCAGGTGCAAGTAATTCAGGTAAGATTGGAGAAGTTGAAAGCTCTCACGACCATTTGATAAAAAATTTAGCAATTCAAGCATTAAAAGAAAATCCAAAAGTATATATCTACGGAAATAACTATAATACAAAAGACGGAACGTGTGTGAGAGATTATATTCACGTTTCAGATTTAGCAGATATACACATAAAAACTCTCAAAAAAATATCTATAATCAATAAATCGTTAATCTTAAACTGTGGTTATGGCAGAGGTTATTCAGTTAAAGAAATAATTGATGTTTATAAAAAACTAAAAAAAAATGTAAAGATAAAATACTTAAAGAAAAGACCTGGTGATATTGCAAAAATTTATTCTAATATAAGTCAAATTAAAAAAATATTGAATTGGAAACCAAAGTATGATGATTTAAAAAAAATATTAATAAGTTCAATAAATTGGGAAAAAAAGATTGATAATGGAAAATAATAAAAAAAAATTCACTATAATCGGAGCGGGTCCTTCTGGATTAGCTTGCGCATATACTCTCTCTCAATACGGTCGAGAAATAAAAATTTTTGAAAAATCTGCTTCAATAGGTGGGTTAGCAAAAACCTTAAAACATGGAGATTGCATGTATGACATTGGTCCGCATCGTTTTTTTACTCTTAACAAAGAAATAGAGAAGTTTTACCTAAAAATTTTATCAAAGGATGCAATAGAGGTAAAAAGATTTACTAGAATATTATTCAAGGGAGAGCTTTTTTCATATCCACTTACTCCTTTTTCCACAATTATAAAGTTGGGGTTTTTAGACTCGATAAAGATTTTAAAAGATTATTTCATTTCAATATACAATAAAAAAATATTGGGAAAAAAACCCCATAATTTTGAAGATTGGATAATTTTGAATTTTGGTAGAGAGCTTTATAGAAAATTTTTTAAGACCTATACAGAAAAAGTTTGGGGAATTGATTGTAAAAATATAAGTAAAGATTGGGCTGCCCAAAGGATAAAAAATTTAAGTTTTTTAAACGCAATTTTTTCACCAATTATCAAAAAATTTAAAAAAAAAAAGGTAAAAACTTTAGTAGATCAATTTTGGTATCCAAAATATGGCGCAGGATCTTTTTATGAAAAAATTAAAAAAAATATTGAGAGCGATAAGGTAAAATTTTTTTTAGAGAATTCTTTGGAAAAAATTTATCATGAAAACTTCAACATCACATCAATCAAGGTAAAAAATTCAGACGGAACAAATAATCTAGTATCTGACTTTTATTTTTTTAGCTGCCCTTTCACTGAGGTTTTGGAAAAAATGGAACCCAAACCACCTACGGATATTGTAAATGCTTGCAATAAGTTAAATTATCGAAATCATATTAGTGTGAAACTTGAAGTACATGGTGATTTATTTAAAGATAACTGGATTTATATTCACGACCCCAATTTAAGAATGGCAAGAGTCGCCAATTATATAAATTTTTCGAAAGAAATGTCCCCTAACGGCAAAGTAAATCCTATCACTGTCGAATATTTTTGTTTTGAAAATGACGAAATATGGAATTCTAATGATGAGGAGCTTATTAAATTAGCGGAAAATGAAATGAGAATAGCAAAACTTTTTACTAATGAAGATGTTGTCAAAAAAGGTTTTGTTGAGAGATCAAGGAAAGCATATCCTATTATTGAAATGGGATATGATGAAGAAGTT
>CACIAP010000001.1:47500-128727 GCA_902584685.1 uncultured Pelagibacteraceae bacterium
AGGGTTTCCCCATTCGGATATTTTCGGATCAAAACTTGCATACAGCTCCCCGAAACTTATCGCAGTATACCACGTCCTTCGTCGTCTTTTAGTGCCAAGGCATCCGCCACACGCCCTTAAACGCTTGATTTATGCACAGAAAAAAATTCTGTGTTTGAATCAAATTTTGTTGGAATGTTCATCTATTCGAACATTCATGATTGTTCATCTATTCGAACAATCGGATATAGATATTGATAATAATTAAAAAATTTACTTGTAAAATAACTAGGTTTCTCATGGTGGAGGATAGCGGGATCGAACCGCTGACCTCCTGAATGCAAATCAGGCGCTCTCCCAGCTGAGCTAATCCCCCAGATATATTGGTGGGCCGAGATAGACTCGAACTATCGACCCCACCCTTATCAAGGGTGTGCTCTAACCAACTGAGCTACCGGCCCTCATTGTTTTTAAGAGAAACACAAAAATTAAAAAGAGAAGTGCGGACGGTCAACATTAACCTGTTAAATATTTAGAATAAAATTATTAAATTTTATTCATCCTTAGAAAGGAGGTAATCCAGCCGCAGGTTCCCCTACGGCTACCTTGTTACGACTTCACCCCAGTCGCTGACTATACCGTGGTCAAAGGTATTAAACTTTGCCTTAAGGTAGAACCAACTCCCATGGTGTGACGGGCGGTGTGTACAAGACCCGGGAACGTATTCACCGCGGCGCGCTGATCCGCGATTACTAGTAATTCCAGCTTCATGTACTCGAGTTGCAGAGTACAATCCGAACTGAGGCATTTTTTTAGGATTTGCTTAACGTCGCCGTCTTGCTTCCTATTGTAAATGCCATTGTAGCACGTGTGTAGCCCAACACGTAAGGGCCATGAGGACTTGACGTCATCCCCACCTTCCTCCAGCTTATCACCGGCAGTTCTTTCAGAGTGCCCAACTTAATGATGGCAACTAAAAGTGAGGGTTGCGCTCGTTGCGGGACTTAACCCAACATCTCACGACACGAGCTGACGACAGCCATGCAGCACCTGTGTTTCGTCCGGCCGAACCGAAAACTTTAATCTCTTAAAGTCGCGACGAACATGTCAAGTGTTGGTAAGGTTCTGCGCGTATCTTCGAATTAAACCACATGCTCCACTACTTGTGCGGGTCCCCGTCAATTCATTTGAGTTTTAACCTTGCGGTCGTACTCCCCAGGCGGTGTGTTTATTGCTTTCGCTGCGACACAGAAAATAAATTTCCAACGTCTAACACACATCGTTTACGGCATGGACTACGAGGGTATCTAATCCTCTTCGCTACCCATGCTTTCGTTCCTCAGTGTCAGTAATGATCCAGAAAGCTGCCTTCGCAATTGGTATTCTTTCTAATATCTACGAATTTCACCTCTACACTAGAAATTCTGCTTTCCTCTATCATACTCTAGCTAAAAAGTTTTGATGGCAGTTCCAGAGTTAAGCTCTGGGATTTCACCACCAACTTTTTTAACCACCTACGAACTCTTTAAGCCCAGTAATTCCGAACTACGCTAGGTCCCTTCGTATTACCGCGGCTGCTGGCACGAAGTTAGCCGGACCTTCTTATTCGGGTACAGTCATTTTCTTCCCCGACGAAAGAGCTTTACAACCCAAAGGCCTTCTTCACTCACGCGGCATCGCTGCATCAGGGTTTCCCCCATTGTGCAAGATTCCCTACTGCTGCCTCCCGTAGGAGTTTGGGCCGTGTCTCAGTCCCAATGTGGCTGATCATCCTCTCAAATCAGCTATTGATCATTGTCTTGGTAGGCCATTACCCTACCAACAAACTAATCAAGTGCAGGCTCATCCATCGGCGCATAAAGCTTTCTCCGTAAAGACTTATGAGGTATTAGCACAAGTTTCCTCGTGTTATTCCTCACCAATGGGAAGATACCTACATGTTACTCACCCGTCTGCCACTAAGTATTGCTACTTCGTTCGACTTGCATGTATTAGGCGTGCCGCCAGCGTACGTTCTGAGCCATGATCAAACTCTCAAGTTTAAAAACGGCGCACACTAGCTTCTATATAAATCTAAGAACAAATTTATATAATGTTGAAGTGTGTACGACAAATTTTGGTAACCTTAACCGTCCACACTTCTCTTCTTAAAATCTTACTTTTTAAATAGCTAATTAGGTTTAACCCTAATAAACAACAATTTTTATTGTTTGGAGAGAATGCTTATAGTACAAATCATTAGTAAATCAAGGTATTATCAAAGAAAATAGTGTAAAAAAGGCAATAAAAACCTACTCTTTTTGAGCTGGTTTTTTTAAAGACAATAAATTATAGAAATCTCATGAAATTTATTCAACTTAAGGTTTTATCGTTCATTAGGAAAAATACTGAAGTGTTCCTTCTATTACTCCTACTAATAGTTTCGACACTTTTAATTCAAGTTTATAACTCTCAAAACAAAAAAGTTGATAATGAATATTTAAAAATTTTAAGGAATACTTACTTTAAAAAAACAATAAATCATATCTTTTTTAATCTTACTCCTAGATACGAACAAATAGATTATTCTGTTAAAAGTGGACAAACTCTTAAAGACATTCTTAAAGAATTCTCAGTGAAAGATGAGGAGATAAGAAAAATATTTGCGATTTTAAACAAAAGTGAAACTAGCAAAATCAGATCAAAACAAATTCTAAATATCGTACTTGATAACACAGATAAAAATAACAAAAAAATATTAAGCCTTTTAATACCTATTTCTAAAACAAGAAAAATACAAATAGTAAAAAATTTAGAGACAGATCAACTCAAAAAAGAAGAGATTGTCACTAATCTAACGAAAAAACTTGTTTTAAAAGAAGGTGTTATAAGGTCAAGTCTTTATAAATCTGCTACAAAACAAAAAATAAGTCCTAATGTTATAATAGAGTTTGCTAGACTGTATGGTTTTCAAGTAGATTTTCAAAGAGATATAAGAAAAAATGACTCATATCAAATTATCTACGAGACATTTATAGATGAAAATAATGAAGTTTTTAGCACTGGAGAAATAATTTATGCTAACCTAGTCTTAAGAGGTCAATCAAATCAATTATATTTTTATCCAGATAAAAAATTTTTTGGACACTATGATGAAAATGGAAAAAGCATTAAGAAAGCTTTAATGAAGACTCCAATAAATGGAGCCAGGTTGTCGTCTCCATTTGGAATGAGAAAACATCCTATTTTAGGATTTAATAAAATGCATAGAGGGACTGATTTTGCTGCACCGCTAGGAACACCTATTATGGCATCGGGTGATGGTATAATCATAAAAGCTGGTTGGTGTGGAGGCGGTGGTAATTGTGTAAAAATAAAACACAATACAACTTATCAAACAATTTATGCTCACATGTCTAAGTTTTCAAATCTCGCAGTTCCTGGATCTAGAGTAAAACAAGGTCAAATTATCGGTTTCGTTGGATCAACGGGAATGTCAACAGGTGCTCATTTACATTATGAAGTCATTGAGAATGGAAAGAAAATAAATTCACAAACACTAAAATTACCACCAGGTAAATCTCTCAAAGGACCAGTAAGAGAAGATTTTGAAATTGTTAGAATAAAAACAGATGTACTTAAGTCGGATTTGATTATTAAAATTAATTAAATATATTTAGGAAACGTCTTTTTCTTTTTTCTCTAAAGAAACTCTTAAAAAGTGGTCAGCATATTGAAAATAATTTTCTGACAATATTTTGTCACCATTTGATAAAGCTTCTCTAGCAAGGTCATTATACTTGGAAATTAGTTTTTGAACATTTCCATTGCCTCTATTTATACTCCGCCTAAAAGAATTATCATTATTTACAAAATTGCTGTTTAATCTATCCACATCTGAACTTCTTTTAAATAGTCTGTCAGAGTGATTTCTTCTATTTCTTTTTAAGTTGTTTTTAAATTGTCTCATTTATAATTTTTTAATTTATTTTTGTAGATACTACGCATCTAGTGTTATTTCCATAGTCTTTGATAATATTATTAATAAAAAATTTTTTTTCTTTTAAGAATTTAGTCACTTTGTATTTCTGATCATGTCCAATTTCAAGGATAAGTTTACCATTAGTTTTTAATAAATATTTTGATTTTGAAATAACTTTTTTAATTATTTCTAAACCATCTAATCCACCATCTAAAGCAATTTTTGGTTCATAATTAATTGAGTCCAGATATTTTATTTTATGTTTAATAATATATGGAGGATTACTTATAATTAAATCATATTTATCGTTGTAAAAATTGTCAACATCTCTTTTGTAAAATTTAATTCTATTTGATAATTGATGTAATTTTGCATTAGTTTTGGCTAATTTTATAGCCTTTTTAGATGGATCTATTGCATCAAATTTACAAAATGGTCTTTCTTTTAAGATAGATATTGATAAACATCCTGAACCTACACCAACATCTAGAATTCTTTTACCCTGATCTTTTTTTATTAATCTTAATGTTTGCTCCACCAAGTGTTCTGAGTCTGGACGTGGAATCAGAACATTTTTATCTGCTATAAACTTATCTCTCCAAAAATCTTTATTGTTTATTATATAAGCAATTGGTTCATTTTTTCTTCTTCTATAAATAAGATTAAAAAATTCTTCCTTTTCCTCTTTTTTTATATTTCTTTCTAAATTTAGAAGAACTTCTTCTCTTGATATATTAAGGGTTTGTGACATTAAAATTTCACAGTCAATTTTATAAGAAGATATGTTATTTTTTTTAAGTATTTCACCACCATCTTTTAAACTGTTTATAATTTTCATGATATTTTTTTTAACTCTTCCTCCTGGGCTTGTAGGCTTAAATTATCAATCATTTCATCAAAAATTTCTCCTTCCATAAACTCTTCAAGTTTGTGCAATGTTAAATTGATCCTATGGTCTGTGACCCTGCCTTGAGGAAAATTGTATGTCCTTATTCTTTCAGATCTATCACCTGATCCAATTTTACTTTTACGATCTTTTGCTCTTTCCTCATCTCTTTTATTTCTTTCAAACTCATAAATTCTTGATCTTAAAATCTTAAGACCCTTTTCTTTATTTCTAATTTGAGATTTTTCATCTTGTTGACTAACAACAATTCCAGTGGGAATATGAGTAATTCTAACAGCTGAGTCTGTAGTATTAACACTTTGTCCTCCAGGACCACTGCTTCTAAATACATCAATTCTTAAATCTTTTTCCTCTATCTTAATATCTACCTCCTCTGCTTCTGGTAATACCGCAACTGTAGCTGCTGATGTGTGAACTCTACCTTGTGTTTCAGTGTCAGGAACACGTTGAACTCTATGAACGCCACTCTCATATTTTAATGAAGAATATATATTTCTTCCTTTTATTGAGGCAATTACTTCTTTTAATCCACCTGCATCACTTTTTGATATACTAATTATTTCCAAAGACCATTTTTTCTTTTGGCTTACCTTTTCATACATTTTAAAGAGGTCCGATGCAAACAAACTCGCTTCTAATCCACCTGTACCTGCTCGTATTTCTATAATTGCATTTTTTGTATCTGCCTCATCTCTTGGTAACAAAAATAATTTAAGTTTACTCTCGTTTTTGCCTTTTTTAACTTCAAGCTCATTAAGTTCAATCTTGGCTAATTCTATCATTTCTTTATCGTTGTTTTCGTCGCCAATAATTTTTTTAAGATCATCCCTAGTTTTATCAAACGTTAGATAGTCCTTCGCGTGACTAATTACTGCGTTTAATTCTGAATATTCTTTTGATTTAGATGCAAATAATTTTTTTTCGATAGCTCCAGAGGATAATTCCTTTTCAAGAATCTCATGTTTTTTTATTATCTCCCTTACCTTATCAACTGGTATCATTAAATTTTATTTTTGATGTCTTTTTCTTTTTTCTCTACCAATGCTACAACTTTGGAAATTATCTCATCATTTTTTAGTTTTTCTTTTTGAACACCATTTAGATATAACATATTGCTATCCTGGCCCCCTCCTGTAATACCAATATCAGTTGAAGCTGCTTCCCCTGGACCATTAACAACACATCCAATTATTGATAAAGTTAAAGGTGTTTTAATATGGGATAACTTTTCCTCCAGTTTTTTTACTACATCAATTACTTCAAAACCTTGGCGAGCACATGAGGGGCATGAAATGATTTTTACACCTCTATTTCTTAAGTTTAGAGATTTTAAAATTTCATTACCTATTTTGATTTCTTTAATAGGATCATCTGATAAAGAAACCCTGATTGTGTCGCCAATTCCCTCCATCAAAAGCGAACCTAAACCTATCGAGGTTTTTACACTTCCTGGCACAAAGCTGCCTGATTCTGTAACACCTAGGTGCAAAGGATAATCTGTTTTGGATGCAAGAAGTCTGTACGACGCTACTGATAAAAATACATCCGATGATTTTACACTAACCTTAAAGTTATAAAAATCTTCATCCTCTATAAGCTGGATATTCCTCATCGCACTTTCTACTAAAGCTTCTGGACAGGGTCCTTTATATTTTTCTAAAATATCTTTTTCTAAAGAACCAGCATTAACTCCAATCCTTAATGCACAATCATAATCTTTAGCTGCTGCTATCACTTGTTTAATTTTTTCTTTTTGACCAATATTACCTGGATTTATCCTCAAACATTTTGCCCCACTTTTAGCTGCCTCTATAGCTCTTTTGAAGTGAAAATGAATATCTGCAATAATTGGAACTTTGCTATTTTTTACTATCTCTTTTAAAGAATTTGTTGACTCCTCGTCTGGACATGAAACTCTTACAAGTTCAGCACCTTCTTCAGCACAATCATTAATTTGTTTAATTGTTTCTTTAACATTAGTTGTTAAAGTATTTGTCATTGACTGAACTGAGATAGGGTTATCCCCGCCAATTTTTACATCACCAACGTTTATTTCTTTTGTTTTTTTTCTTTTGATATCTCTAAATTCTTTATATCTCATCTATTTAAACTAAATTCTTTATGTAATAATTCAACTGATTTTTTTAAATTTTTACTTTGAATTAAAACAGATATTTTTATTTCAGAAGTAGAAATAACAAGAATATTTATTTTTTTATTCGCTAATGCATGGAACATTCGATAAGTTACCCCTGGTGTTGTGATCATTCCAACGCCCACAATAGAAACTTTTGCAACGTTTTTATCTACAATCAGCTTCTTAAATTTAATTTTTCTATTTTTAGAAATAAGTCTTTTAGTTTTTAAAAGATCATCAGATTTAATGGTAAAAGTTAAATCAGTTTCTTTACCATCTGAAGAAATATTTTGAACAACCATATCAACATTTATAGAATTTTTGTATAGTGGCTCAAATATTGCTGCAGCTACACCTGGTTTGTCCTTTACACCAAGAAGACTTACTTTCGCATCATTTTTAGTAAAAGATACACCTCTAATTATATTTGTGTCTTTAATCTTTTTTCTACCAATTATTTGCGTGCCTGTTTTATTTGTAAATGATGATTTTACATCAATTTTTACTTTATTTAATTTTGCATCCTGAATTGAAGCTGGCTGCATTACTTTTGCGCCAAGCGAGGACATTTCGAGCATCTCTTCATAAGATAATGCTTTTATTTTTTTTGCCTTTTTCGTTAAATTAGGATCAGTCGTATACACACCATCAACATCAGTATAAATTATACATCTTTTGGCTTTAAAAAATTTAGCAAACATAATTGCACTTGCATCACTGCCACCTCTTTCTAAAGTTGTAAGTCTGCTTTCTTTATTTAAACCCTGAAAACCAGTTATTATTGGGGTTCCACCTTTTTTTAAATATCTATTTAACTGGTCTGTTCCAATCTTTATAATTCTTGCAGCACTATAATTACCTCTTGTTATAATAGGTATCTGCCATGACATCCAAGATCTTGAATTAAAACCTAAGTCGCATAACTTTCCAGCTATTAAAGCACTAGCCATTTGTTCACCAGTTGATAACAGCACATCTCTCTCAGAGTTTGGAAAATTTTTAGAAATTTTTTCAGATTTTTTTATTAGTTCATTTGTAACGCCACTCATTGCTGAAGTTACAACAATAACTTTGTATTTTTTTTTTATATAAGAAACTATTATTTTAGATATTTTTACAATTCTGTCTAACGTACCAACTGATGTTCCGCCAAATTTTAAAACAATTATTTTCATTGATATTTTGTATTTAAATTTTTATATTTAGATAAAATACATCTAAATTGTAAAGTCAACAACCAATGAAAAAAGATACTATTAATAAAAAGGAAATTGATAAATTTTCAAAGTTAGCTGATGAATGGTGGGATCCCGAGGGTAAGTTTAAACCATTGCATAATTTTAATCCGGTAAGACTAAAATATATAAAAGACACAATTACTAAAAAATTTGGAAATAAATCAGAAAAATTACCTTTAAAAGATATTAAGATATTAGATATTGGATGTGGTGGAGGTCTTTTAAGTGAACCTCTTTCAAGATTGGGCGCAACCGTTACAGGTATAGATGCCTCGGACAGAAACATCAAAATTGCTAAAATGCATTTAAAAAAAAGTAAATTAGATATTAACTATTACTGTTCATCTCCAGAGAGTTTTGAAGCTAAGGAAAAATTTGATGTAGTGTTAAATATGGAGATAGTTGAACACGTAGATAATGTTGATTTTTTTTTATTGAAAAGCTCAGAACTTTTGAAAAAAGATGGTTTAATGTTCATTGCAACTTTAAATAAAACACTAAAGTCTTATGTCTTCGCAATTATAGGAGCTGAATATATCTTAAAATGGCTTCCAATAGGTACACATGATTGGAATAAATTTTTAAAACCTGAAGATTTAATCAATATTTGTAAAAATAATTCATTAAATTTAAATAACTTAATTGGTGTAAAGTTCGACATTTTGAAAAATGAATGGATTGTATCTAATGATAAATCTATAAACTATCTCGCGCAATTTTCTAAAACTTAATTTTCTTTATCTTCTAACCAAGGAAACTCCTCAGTTTTAATACCCTCTTGTTTGAGATCTTCTATTTCCTCTCGCGAAGCTTTTCCATAAATTGCTTTATTCTTTTTTTTTGGGTCATAATGGATTGACCTAGCCTCATGGGCAAAATTTTCTCCAACGTATTTAAAGTTATTCTTTATGAACTTTTTAAATTCTCTTAGCTTTGATTTAATCTCCTTAATTTTATTTATTTCTTTACTCTTCAATTCTGAATTACTTAATATATTTGGTGCCATCAAAGCTTTTTCTATTTTACGAGAATCACAAATATGACAGCTCAAATATTTTCTCTTCTTGAGTTTTTCGTATTCTTTAGAACTAGAAAACCAGCTATCAAAAATGTTATTACAATCCTTACAAACTAATTTATATTTGATCATGCACTACAGGTAATAATACTTTACTCTTTTTCAACCCTTAACTTCTATAATCCGAATTGATAGATATATACTTTTGGGTGAAGTCCATCGTGTAACAAGTAAAACTTTTATTGCCGTTATTAATCTCAATTGTGATTTCTAAATTAGATTGCTTCATATAATCTGCAACATCTTTTTCAATATAATTTTTATTTAGTTGTCCTTTGTCCAAAATTTTGTACTCTCCTATAAATAAATTTACTCGATCTATTTCAAACTCCACACCCGCTTTTCCAGCCGCCATTAATATTCTTCCCCAGTTTGGATCCTCTCCTGAAATAGCTGTTTTTACTAATGGCGAGTTAGCAATCGAAAATGATATTTTTTTTGCATCGCTTTCATTAGAACACTTCAAAGAATTAATCTTTATAAACTTTGAGGCACCTTCGCCATCACTCACAACCCTTTTTGCTAAGTTTAACAAAACACTATTTAGAGCTAAATCAAAATCTTTAAGTTTTATATCGTTTACATTGTTAACAGATTTATTTTTTGCTTTTCCTGTTGAAAAAATTGTTACCATATCATTTGTGCTGGTATCACCATCGCAACTAATTGCATTGAAAGTGTTTTGAACATTTTTTTTCAATATCTTTTTTAATATATTTGAAGAAAGATCTGCATCTGTGAATATATATGCTAAGGTTGTCCCCATATTTGGAAAAATCATTCCAGATCCTTTTGCAAGACCATAAATTTTAACTTTTGTATTTCCAATGTTACATTCTTCCATAGCAAGTTTTGGTTTTAAATCAGTAGTTAAAATACCCATAGCAGCTTTTATCCATAGATACTTGTTTTGAGTATACTTAATCTTGTCTACCAAATTTTTAATTGAAGACTTAATCTTTTCTTTTGGAAAGATTTCTCCTATTGTGCCAGTGCAACCAAATAAAATCTCGTTTGATTTAATTTTTTTTGGATGATCTTCATCCTCTTTTTGTTTCTTTGTCAGATTTGTTGATATTTCCTCTGAGATTTCCTCAAGAGCTTCGTACCCTTTTTTTCCTGTAAGTGCGTTTGCATTTCTTGTGTTAACTAAAAGAGCACGAATTTTTTTTGTTTTTATTTTTTTGTTCCACTTAATATTTTCAGAAATTACCTGTGATTGAGTATAAACCGATGCGTGTTCGGCACCATGTCTGAAATAAAAAAGAACCAAATCATCTCTATCATTATTATATAAATAAGCTGAAGTCGTAGATACTGAGACACCATCAATGTGGTCTAAGTCCTGGAAGTCAGCCATTTTCGACTTTTCTTTTTTAGATAATAAGAAATTGCTTAAATTTAGAGGCATTCTATTTAAAAAAATTAATTTATAACTATATAATGGATAAATAATTAATTATATATCAAAAAAAAATGTTAAATCCATTAAGCTTTATTAGCAAAATATTTAAGAGCAATAACGATATCGAGCTTGATAAGTTCAGAAAGATTCTTGAAAAAATAAATTCACTCGAAAGTGATGTGGCTAAGATAAAAGATAGTGATTTTCCAAACAAAACTGTTGAACTAAAGAATAAAATTAAAAGTGGAAAAACCCTCAATGAGATTTTGCCAGATGCTTTTGCGTATGTAAGAGAAGCTTCTCATAGATCTAGAAATGAAAGGCACTTTGATGTTCAGTTGTTAGGGGGTATTGCATTACATCAAGGTAAAATAGCAGAAATGAGAACTGGGGAAGGAAAAACAATCACGATTGCATTGGCAGCTTATTTAAACGCTCTTTCTGGAAAGGGTGTACATGTTGTTACAGTAAACGATTATTTGGCAAAGAGAGATTGTGAAGATATGTCAAAAATTTATAACTTCCTTGGTCTAAGTGCTGGTTACATCAACAATGATCAATCTGAAGATGTGAGAAGAGAAAATTATTTGAAGGATATTACTTATGCAACTAATAGCGAACTTGGTTTCGATTATTTAAAAGATAATATGAAATACTCATCAAACAAATTAGTTCAAAGAGAACATAGTTTTGCTATTGTAGATGAAATCGACTCTTGTCTAATAGATGAGGCTAGGACACCATTAGTAATTTCTGGACAATCAGATGAAACTAGTAATCAATATAAAGCTATTAATAAACTTGTTACAAAATTAAAATCAAGTGACTATGAATTGGATGAAAAGGATAAAAGTGTCATTTTAACTAATGAAGGAATAGACTCTATAGAAAAGTTATTAAATAATATTGGAATACTTAAAAATAATAATTTTTATGATCCAGCTAATTTAAACCTTGTACATCATGTTAATCAAGCCTTAAAAGCAAATCATCTTTTTTTAAAAGATAAAGATTATGTTGAAGTAGATGGAAAGATCAAAATTGTTGATGAGCTTACTGGAAGAATTCTTGAAGGAAGGAGGTATGGTGATGGGCTACACCAGGCTCTAGAGGCTAAAGAGAATTTAAAAGTACAAATGGAAAATCAGACACTTGCGTCAATTACTTATCAAAATTACTTCAAACTATATAAAAAACTTGCAGGATGTACCGGCACTGCCGTTACAGAAAGTCAAGAGTTTTATGAAATTTACAATCTCAATGTTGTTGTTATTCCAACTAATAAACAAATGATTAGAAAAGATTGGAATGATCAAATCTTTAGGACAGAAAAAGAAAAACAAGATGCAATTATTTCTAAAGTAAAAATGTTAAATTCAAAAGGGCAACCATTACTTATTTTTACATCCAGTGTAGACAAATCTGAGGTCTATTCAAATTTATTTAGAAAAAATAAAATTTCTCATACAGTTTTAAACGCTAAAAATCATGAGAGAGAGGCTGAGATTATTGCCAATGCAGGAAAATTAAATTCGGTAATAATTACAACAAGTATTTCAGGAAGGGGTGTAGATATTAAATTAGGTGGAAAAGACTCAGATAACTTAAAAGAGAATAAAGAAAAAATTAAATCTCTAGGTGGGCTTTTTGTTATTGGTACAGAAAGAATGGAGTCAAGAAGAGTTGACAACCAGGCCAGAGGAAGAGCTGGGAGACAGGGTGATGAAGGTAATTCAATTTTTTATGTAAGCTTAGAAGATGATTTAATGAGAATTTTTGGATCAGAGTCTATTAATAAAATATTAGAAAAACTTGGATTAAAAGATGGAGAAAGTATTGACCATCCTTGGATCAACAAAGCTTTGGAAAGGGCACAACAAAAAGTTGAGACTAGAAACTTTGATATAAGAAAAACTTTATTAAAGTTTGATGATGTGCTTAATGATCAGCGACATGTAATATTTAGTCAAAGAAAAGAAGTCCTTGAAAAACAAAACATATTTGAAACTATTGACAATTTCTTAAAAGATGAAATTGAAGATTTAATTAAGCAAAAAGAAAAATCTCCAACAATTTTTGAAAAAAAAGCTCAGGTAAATAAAATCAACACTCTTTTTGGTCAAAATATAGAAAATTTAAATGAGAAATTAAGAAATCTAAGTGACAAAGAAATATCGAGCTCCATAATTTCAAATTTTAAAAAAAAGAGAGAGGAAAGAAGCGCTTATTTAGGAGAGGAAAGTTCGAAAGAAATAGAAAAGAAAATCTTTTTGCAATTAATTGATTTGAATTGGAAAAATCATATCCAGTATTTAGAACAGTTGCGTCAAGTAATAGGTTTAAGGTCTTATGGTCAAAGGGATCCTTTAGTTGAATACAAAAAGGAGGCCTTTCATTCTTTTGA
Source organism: uncultured Pelagibacteraceae bacterium (assembly GCA_902584685.1). Lineage (GTDB taxonomy): Bacteria > Pseudomonadota > Alphaproteobacteria > Pelagibacterales > Pelagibacteraceae > Pelagibacter. Next base: position 60,610 of record CACIAP010000001.1, read on the forward strand.
GACACTATTAAATAAAATAAGGCAGGATATAGTAATGATTTTGCTAAATTTAAAGATACTAGAAAAAAGAAGATAAAATTCCCTTAAGTTTTAGTTTTATCCAAAAAGAAAAAAGGAAATTGCAAAAATGAGTGCCAATCCCATAAAATAATATTTGTATTTTAAAAGGACTTTTTTAAATTTATTTATACCTGTTAAATTAAAGGTTAATTTATTGGAAATAGAAACTCCCTTTGTTAAACCTTTATCCCTACCAATTTCTAAAAATTTTTCTTTTTTACGAGATAAAATTTCAGCTTTTGAAAGATTACATAACTCATTAAGATTTTTATCAATAGACATTTTTACATTATTTAAAATTAAATTTTTATCTCTATGAGCTCCTCCGGTAGGTTCGGGAATTATTTCATCAATAATTTTAAGTTTCAACAGATCTTTAGATGTAAGTTTCATTGCTTTTGCAGCTTCAAGGGTTTTTGTTGGATCCCTCCATAAAATAGATGCACATCCTTCTGGGGAGATTACTGAATAAATTGCATTTTCTAACATTATAATTTTATTTGATGAAGCTAAAGCTATTGCACCGCCTGATCCACCTTCTCCAATAATAATTGAGATAGTAGGAACACTAATTGAAATTGAACACTCAATTGATCTTGCTATTGCTTCTGCTTGACCTCTCTCCTCTGCTCCTACTCCAGGATAAGCACCAGGTGTATCTATAAATAAAATTACTGGTAAATTAAACTTATCTGCTAGCTTCATCAGTCTAATTGATTTTCTATAACCTTCAGGCCTCATCATTCCAAAATTTCTTTCAATTCTAGAATTAAGATCCTCACCCTTTTCTTGTCCAATTACCATTACAGATTTATTTCGAAAAGTTGCCAGACCGGATATTAAAGATTTGTCTTCCCCAAATAACCGGTCGCCATGGATTGGAAAGAAGTCCTCAAAAAGATTATCAATAAAAAATTTTGACTTGGGGCGGTCTTCGTGACGAGCTACCATTGTTGTTTGCCATGGATCAAGATTGGAATAAATTTCATTTAGTTTAGAGCTTAAATCATTCTGAAGTTTAGACAATTTTCCAGTTTCAACTTGTGTGATACCATCCTTAGCGAACGGGTCTTTAAGTTTTTCAATCTCGTTTTCCAGGGATTTAATATCTTTTTCAAAATTCAAATAATTTTTCATAATTAAATATCCACTAATATTTAAAAATGGCAATAAAATGATCACTTTTATTAGTGTGTAACTATTATATATGTTAATTTATTAATTTCTAAGATAATTTTTAACTATGAAAACTAAAAATTTAAAAGAGTACACAAATATTGGGAGTCTTTATGTATCAAAAGAACTATTAAAATTTGTAAACAAAGAGGTTCTTAAGGGCACAAAAATAAAGCCAAAAAATTTTTGGAGTGGGTTTGAGAAATCTTTACACATTTTAAAACCAAAAAATGAAAAGTTGATTGATGTAAGGGAGAGTATTCAAAAAAAAATTGATGATTGGCATATACAAAACAAAGATAATGAGTTCAATTTAGAAGGATATAAAAAGTTTTTATATTCTATTAACTACCTAAAAAAAGAAGGAAAAAACTTCAAAATCCAAACAGAAAATGTTGATGAAGAAATATCAAAAACACCAGGTCCCCAACTAGTTGTTCCAATTTCAAATGCAAGATACGCTTTAAATGCTGCAAATGCGAGATGGGGAAGTTTATATGATGCTTTATATGGAACAGATGCAATCGGCTCTGAAAAACTTGACAACAGATACAACCCAGTCCGTGGAGGAAAAGTCATAAATTATTGTAGAAATTTCTTAGATGAAATTTTTCCATTAAAAAATGCTTCATGGAAAAAACTTAGTGAATTAAAAATTGTAAAACATAAAATTATTTTAAAAATTGGTAAAAAAACTACATCTTTGAGAGATAAAAAGCAGTTTAAAGGATATCGACAAGATAAAAAAGGTCTTAAAGGTGTTTTGCTAATTAATAACGGGCTTCACGTGGAATTAATTATTAATCCTTATGCTTTCCATGCAAACAACGATCCAATTGGAATTAGTGATTTAGTAATAGAGTCTGCAGTCTCAACCATCATAGATCATGAAGATAGCGTTGCTGCAGTTGATGCAAGTGACAAAATACTGGGCTACAGAAATTGGTTAGGTCTTATGAAAGGAAATTTACAGGTCAAATTTGAAAAATTAGGAAAAAAATATAAAAGGGTTTTAAACTCAGATAGAAAGTACACTTCTCATAACGGAAAAACATTTAAATTGCATGGCAGGGCTCTTTTGCTGAATAGAAATGTTGGGCACTTAATGACAAACCCCTCAATTTTATTATCAGATAAATCAGAGGTTCCAGAAGGTATTATGGACGCCTTTATCATTTCAGCAGCATGTTTGCATGATTTTATCAAAAAAGGAAACTCAAGAAAAAATTCAATTTATATTGTTAAACCAAAAATGCATGGACCGGATGAAGTCGCATTTGCTGATGAAATTTTTAGCCATGTTGAAAATGTTTTAAAAATGAAAAAGAATACAATCAAAATTGGGATAATGGATGAGGAAAGACGCACAAGCGCAAATTTAAAAGAGTGTATTAGAAACGTAAAAAGAAGAGTTGTTTTTATCAATACTGGGTTTTTAGATCGAACTGGAGATGAAATACATACATCTATGGAGTCGGGTCCAGTGATTAAGAAAGGTGATATAAAAAATTCTGATTGGATTAAAGCGTATGAGAACAATAATGTTGTTGTTGGATTGGAATGTGGTTTTTCTGGGAAAGCACAAATTGGAAAAGGAATGTGGGCTGCCCCAGATAGAATGGCAGATATGTTAAAGGAAAAAATAGGCCATCCTTCCTCAGGAGCGAATTGTGCGTGGACTCCTTCACCTACTGCAGCCACTTTACATGCAACTCATTATCACAAAGTGAACGTTTTCAAAGTTCATAAAAAATTATCTAATAAAAACAAATTTGACTTAGACAATCTTTTAAAATTACCAACTATTCGAGGTCCAAACTGGTCAATGGATGAAATTAAAACTGAACTTGAAAATAATTGCCAGGGGATATTGGGATACGTAGTGAGATGGATAGATAGTGGTGTAGGTTGTTCAAAAGTTCCCGACATAAACAATATTGGTCTCATGGAGGATCGTGCAACTTTAAGAATTTCTTCTCAGCATATTGCTAACTGGTTACACCATAATATATGTACTCCTAATCAAGTATTAGAAACATTAAAAAAGATGGCAAAAATTGTAGATGGTCAAAACAAAAATGATCCTGAATACAAAAACATGTCTGATAATTTTGATAAATCTATTGCTTTTAAGACTGCTTGTGACTTGGTTTTTAAAGGTAAGGACCAATCATCAGGTTATACAGAACCTTTGTTGCACTTGAACAGATCTATAAAAAAAAATTTAAGTCCCTCTAGATAGTTGTCCTATTTTTGAAGGCAGAATTTAGGGTACCATCATCCAAACTTTCAATTTCACCACCCACAGGTAAACCTTGTGCCAGCTTTGTTATTTTAATATTTAAATTTTTTAAACTGTCTTGAATATAATATGCGGTCGTTTGACCTTCCACTGTTGCGCTTGTAGCTAAAATAACCTCTTTAATTTTGTCTTTTTTTACCCTTTCCACTAAAGAGCTGACTAATAAATCCTCTTTATTTTGTCCCGCTGAAGAAATTGTTCCCCCTAAAATGTGGAAATAACCCTTATAAATATTTGAACTTTCAATACTCCATTGATCAGAAATATTTTCAACAACACAAATTTTATCAAATTTACTATCAATAAAGTTACAATCGCTGAAACTACATTCTATAGAGTTACTTTTCAAAGTACCACAAATTTTACAACGAGATACGTTTTTATAAACCTCCGCTAATGTTTTTGCCATTGGCTTTATTAGCTCCTCACGATTATTAATTAATTTTAAAACTATTCTTTTTGCAGATTTTGGCCCAAGTCCTGGAAGTTTAGAAATAATTTTTATTAATTCCTCTATTTCATTAAGATTATTCATGCTCAGAAAGGCCACTTAAAGCCTGGAATTCCAAAATTACCAGTGGCTTTTGTTATTTCTTCAGTAGTTTTAGTTTTTAAATTTTTTTTTGCTTCATTGTGAGCAGCTACAATTAAATCTTCTAACATAGTTTTGTCCTCAGAAAAGATTTTTTCAGAAATATCTATTTTTTCTATTTCACTATTACCGTTCAAGATAACTTTTACTAAACCACCACCAGATGAACCTTCCACTTTTATTTGTTTAATTTTTTCTTGACTATCCTTTATCTTTTCTTCTATCTCTTTTGCCTTATCTAAAATTTTATTGAAATCAGTCATCCTTATTATCTTTAACATCTATCAATTCAGCGTCAGGAAATGATTCTTTAATATTATTAAATATATCTGTTTGTTCAAAATCTTTTAAATTATTTTTCTTCTCCCCTTCTGATGTTTTTTTAATTGTTTCCTGTCCTTTATTTTGTGAAAGAGAAATAATCCATCTGGTATTAGTCCACTCGTAAAGTTTGGATGATAATATTTTTACAAAATCTTTTTTTAGATTTTCATTAAAAGAAATTTCTATGTAACCGTTTTTAAAGTTTATTAAATTTACATTAGTTTCCAACTCATATTTTAACTCTACTTCCTTTTTCGAATTGCATATGTCGACTAAATCGTTGAAAGATTTAATTTCTAAATTATTTCTAGATTTATTTTCCTCTAAAATCTTTTTTTGTTTCTCTTGAGAAGAAGATTTTAGTTGATTTACAGCTATTTTCTTTTTCTCAAAATCATTATCGATTTTATTGTTTTGATTTGATGATGGATTATCAGTTTTTGTTTGATTACCTTTTAAATAAAGCAAGCGTATCAAAAACATCTCTACAGATAAGTTTGGATCGTTTACAATATTAACTTCATCCATTGTCTCTATGGCAAATTGCCAGAAAAGAAGTAGTGTATGAGCATCTAATTTCTCAGACATTTCTTTAATTTTTTTAAAATTATTTTCAGTTAAATCGGCAGAAAAACTTACTCTTTCTAAATTTTTAAAATTTTTTAAATAATAAATAATTTCCAAAAAACCATTTAAAAAAATTTTTGGTTCTACTCCTTTTTGATAAATCTGCCTGTATAGATCTAGAGTTTTGTCTTCATCTCCATCAAATATTTTCTCTATTAGGTTTATGGTAAATTCTTTATCAAAATATCCAAATATTTCCCTTGCGCTTTCTAAGCTTATATTCACTTTTTGGCTATCATCATTGGTTAGTGATATTCTATCTAATAATGACAATGCATCTCTAACTGAACCTTCTGAAATTTTTGAGATTAGGTTTAAAACTTCTTGATTGATATCTATTTTCTCCATTTCAGCAACCTTTGCTAAAAATTCACTTAACTCCTCAGGCTTAATTCTTGATAAATCAAATCTCTGACATCTTGATAAGACTGTTATTGGGATTTTGTTAACCTCAGTTGTTGCAAAAATAAACTTTAAATAACTAGGCGGTTCTTCAAGAGTTTTTAGTAAGGCATTAAAAGCTTGTTTGCTTAACATATGGACTTCATCAATTATAAAAATTTTAAATTTTGAAGATGTTGGTCCATATCTTGAAAATTCTATTAAATCCCTTACATCATCAACACCAGTTTTGCTTGCCGCATCCATTTCTAGAACATCGATGTGTCTAGACTCAGATATTTCATCACAATTTTTACACTTATTTTTTAAACAACTATTTTTTTCAGAATTTCCACAATTTAAAGATTTTGCTAAAATTCTTGCAATTGTCGTTTTGCCCACACCCCTTATTCCTGTAAATAAAAAAGCATTGGGAATTTTATTTTGAGAGATGGACTTTTCAATTGTTTCTACAATGATGTCCTGACCTATTAAATCTTTAAAGACTTGTGGTCTGTATTTCAGTGCTAAAACTTTTGAATTATTACTCATTTCTTTTAGGAGACCAATCAACCTGGAAAATACTCATTACCCTTGCTCTTTTTCAAGCCTGGGGGATTCGTGGTACCACCACCTGATTGGCCCCCAGTTATTATAACAGTTATATTTTCTAGTCTACAACAAAACTTTGTAAATTTTTAGATTTTTCTATATTCGCTTGCTTCGTAAACTCCTAGAATATCTAAACTAACAGTATGGAAACCCAGCTCCTCTAAAGATTTTTGGATTTTTGGATCTTCGATATGTCCATAAATATCGCATATAAATAAATATTGTTCAAAACTATTTTGATCAGAGAAACTTTCTAATTTACTTAAATTAACATTATTGGTAGCAAAGCCACCCAAACATTTGTAAAGAGCAGCAGGTTTATTTTTTACTTTGAAAATACAACTTGTAATATAATTTTTTTTCTCAAATTCTGGATGGGATGCTTTACTACCCATAATTAAAAACCTCGTCACATTGCCTTTATTGTCCTCAATATTCTTTTTTACTATTTTCAGATTGTAAATTTCAGCAGCTAGCTCAGATGCGATTGCAGCTTCATTTTTAATTTTGTTATCACTAATATATTTTGCACTACCTGCGGTATCAGCTGCAATTATAGGCTCAAGCTTGTTTTCAGTAATAATTTTTTGACATTGTGAAATGGCTTGAGTGTGAGATCTTACTGAAGATATGTTTTTCATACTTGAGCTAGGCAGTATCATTAAATTATGGGTGATCGGTTGAAAATGTTCTGCGTAAATTTGAAGTTTATATTTGTTAATTAAATATTGTATATCTGCAACTCTTCCTGCTATTGAATTTTCTACAGGTATAATAGTTTTATAACTCTCATTTTTTAAGCAAAGATTAAAGCATTCTTCAAAAGTATTTTGCGAAAGAGGTTCATAATCAGGGTACATTTTTTTTGCCGCTAAATGGGAATATGCTCCTGGTGAACCTTGGTATACAATTTTCATAAATTTAATCTTTTTTATATTCCATTATTTTTTTAATTTCCATAAAATCATCCATTGTATCTACACCTATTGGAAAATTTTGTGTATACATAACATCTATTGGGATACCATTATCTAAAGCACGTAGTTGCTCCAATCTAAATTTTTTTTCATTTTCTGTTTGTTTTAAATTTATAAATTTCTTTAAAGTCGAGATTTCATACTGATAAATTCCGATGTGGTGATAGGTATTTTTTTCATCAAAATTTTCCGCATTTCTAAAAAAAGTTAAAGCTGGTGAATAATTATTTTTTAGAAAAGTTTCATATACGGAGACTTTTACAATATTCTTATTACTAAATATTTTTTTGTTCTTAATATCTGTACAAAGTGTACCAATTTTTGAATTTAGTTTTCTAACATTTTTATCAAGATTAATTATATCTTCTGTTGATATTTGGGGTTCGTCTCCCTGTAAATTAATGACATATTTAATATTTTCTATGTCTTTAATTTTTTCTACTGCTTCAAAAATTCTATCAGTGCCTGTTTGATGGTTTTTACTAGTCATTATTGAATTGCCACCATTTTTTTTAATTTCGGTCTGAATTTCATCATCTTCTGTTGCAACATAAACTTTGCCTAAATTTGTTGCCTTAGCTTTATTGTATACGTGCTGAATAATACTTATCCCATTTATTTTTAATAAAGGTTTTCCAGGCAGCCTTGATGCACTCATTCTAGACGGTATCAAGATAATTGTGTTATTCATTTCAAAGTTTAATGCGTCTTACAGACGCAAATAATTTTTAATTAGTTTATTTTAATATTAACATGTTATATGAGTTCTTAAGAAAAAATAATGGATTCTTTTGAAATAAATAAAATAATTGCAGCAGTACTGTTAGTTGCGCTCTTGGTCATTGGTATTGGAAAAATCTCTAACTTATTGTTCAATGTAGAAAAGCCGGAAGTTTCTGGTTATAAAGTTGAGGTAACTGAGGATGTTTCAAAAAAATCTGTGGCTCAAAAAGAAGAAAAGGTCGAAGTTGATATATCGGCTTTAATGGCACAAGCTGATCTAGCTCATGGCGAAAAAATCTTTAAAAAATGTTCAGCATGTCACTCGATACAAGCGGGCGGAGGAAATAAAATTGGACCAGCTTTATATAATGTTGTGGGAAGAAAAGTTGCTGCAGTCGAAGATTACAAATATTCAAAAGCACTTGTTGCCTACAAAAAAAATTGGACTTTTGAGGAGTTAAACGGTTATTTAATTAAACCTCAAGCTTGGATAAAAGGTACAAAAATGTCATTCGCTGGTTTAAGAAAAGAGAAAGATAGAGCTTCAGTTATTTTATATTTAAACAAAAATTCGAATAGCCCTTTACCGTTACCTTAATTTTCCAAAACAGTATAATAAAATACTTTTTTGAACATGAACTCTATTAAGCGCTTGTTGCCAGACATGTGAGTTTTTACTCAAAAAAACGTCTTCCGAAACTTCATTTCCTCTAGGCAAACAATGTAAAAATATAAAATCCTTTTTTGCTAATCTAGTCAACTTTTTATCTATCTTAAAATTTTTAAACGCGTAGATCTTTTTTTTTTTATTCACTTTATCGTTAAGCGAGATTACCTTATCTGAAAATATTACGTCAGCACCAAAAACTGCTTTTTTTGGATCATTATAAATATAAATTTTCTTATTATTTTTTTTAACCCAGTTTTTAATTTCTTTTCCAGGTTCAAATTTTTTCGGACATCCAATACTAAGCTTAAATGAAAATTTCACAGAGGCGGCAATTAAGCTATTCAAAACATTATTTGAGTCACCAATCCAACAAATACTCAATTTCGAAATAGGTTTTTTTTTAATCTCTTCAACTGTGAAAATATCAGACAATACTTGTGTAGGATGAGATAAAGGGCTTAAACCATTTATTATAGGTATTGATAAATATTTTTTAAAGTCCTCCATTTTTTTTTCGCTATCAGTTCTCAGCATAAAACCATCTCCATAAGTAGAGAGAACTTTGGCTGTATCAGTAATACTTTCTCCCCCTTGGCCTAAATGAAGCTCATTAGATCTTAATGTTAAAGTTCCTCCTCCCAACTGTTTAATTGCCAAATAAAAACCTATTCTTGTTCTTGAACTTGGTTTTTCAAACATTTGTATTAATATTTTTCCTTTAAGCGGAGACCCTTTGTCAACCTCAAGTGTGTTAAGCTTTTTTCTTAATCTTTTTCTTTTTTTTGCATCATAGATAATCTTTCTAAGATCTTTGGCTGATATATCTTTTAAATTTATAAAATGTTTCATTAAGTTAAGATTCTGAACAAACTTTGTTAATAACTTTTAATGCAATATCGATTTCACTCTTCTTAACATTTAAAGGTGGTAAAATACGAATAACATTTTCAGCTGCTTTAATAGTCAATAATTTATTTTCCATTAATTTATTTATGAATAAAGTCTGATCTTTATATAATTGAATACCTATTAATAAACCTTTTCCTCTAATTTGTTTAATTATGTTTGGATATTTATCTTTTATATCATTTAATTTTTTTAAAAAATACTTAGAAAGATTTTTGATGTTATTCAAAAATTTTTTATTTGAAATTATATCCATTACTTCATTTCCAACAGACATTGCTAACGGATTACCTCCAAATGTTGATCCATGAGTTCCAGGGACCATAGCTTTACTAACCTTTTTATTCATCAGTACTGCACCAATCGGAAACCCTCCTCCTATACCTTTAGCTATAGGTACAATATCTGGTTTTACTTTTGAGCTTTCAAAAGCAAAAAAATCTCCTGATCTTCCAATGCCACATTGAACTTCATCAAGTATAAGTAATATTTTTTTCTTGTTACATAACTTTCTTAAATCTCTTAAACACCAATCAGGTATTACTTTTATTCCACCTTCGCCCATAATTGTTTCAACCATAATAGCTGCAGTATTTTTTGATATTTTTTTTTTAAAAGAATTATGATTCCCAAAAGTAAAATGATCGAAACCACTTACTTTCGGACCAAAACCTTCAGTCATTTTTTTTGATCCACTGGCAAAAATTGCAGCTATCGTCCGACCATGAAATGAATTTTTTACACAAAGTATTCTATTTTTTTTTGGTTTTCCTATTGAGTAAAAGTATCTTCTTGCCACTTTTATAGCAACTTCTGTTGCTTCAGTCCCAGAATTTTGAAATATTACTGAGTCTGCAAAAGTTTTTTTGACCAATTTTTTTGCTAACATCTCTCCCTCTGGAATTGTGAAAGCATTTGAAACATGCCAAACTCTTTTAGCTTGTTTATATAGTGCTTTTACTAATCTTGGATTCGCGTGGCCTAAACTATTAACTGCAATCCCCGAGCAAAAATCTAAATATTTCTTACCGTTTGTGGCAACTAAATAGCTTCCAATCCCCTTTTTAAAAGAAATTTTTTTTCTATTATAATTGTTTGCTAAAAATGTCATTTAACTTCTAATTTTGTATCCTTTTTTATAAAGGAAAAATGATATGAACCATATAATCAAACTAAATAAAAATAAATATATAAGACCAAATTTAATTGAACCATCGCTATTTCCGATAAAGGAAAATCTCAACCCGTCAATCATATGAAAGAAGGGATTTAAAAAACTTATTTTCTGTAGGATTTCAGGCAATCTATTTATTGAGTAAAAAGTACCCGACAGAAAGGACATTGGAACAATAATGAAGTTAGTTACAGTTGCCATATTCTCCCATTTATCAGACCACATACCTGCTATAAACCCCATTGCTCCCATAGAAAAAGATGACAGAAATAAGAAAACTGCAAAATACAGAAAGTTTTCAAAACGGATATCTATAAAAATACTAAATACTAAGATTGATAAAAAACTTATCATAATAGATCTAGTAATTGAGGCAAAAATTACAGCGAGCGTCACTTCAAGTGCTGAAAGTGGACTTCCTACCAAATCCACAATATTTCCCATAATTTTTCCAGACAGTATTGAAGATGAAGAGTGTGCAAAAGATTGTTGAATTATTTGCATACTAATTAATCCTGGCGCTAAAAATTCAATAAAAGGAACCCCAAGAACCATTCCTCTATTTTCACCCAATGCAAGAGAAATGACCATTAAAAATAAAATTGCTGTAACGACTGGCCCTAAGATTGTTTGACCAGATACAATTAGAAAACGAAGCGTCTCTTTTTTATATAATGAGTAAAAGCCTATCCAGTTTATAAAGCTAAATCTTCTTATTCCAATTTTGTATTTTTCATTAAGTTCAACCATAAGTATTTATAATTTTCTTTTAATAAAATTGTTAAGAAATAAAAGAAAGTGCTTGTTTTAATAAGTATAATATGAATTACTATATATAGTATTATAAATTAAATAGTAACTAAATATTGTAATGAGTTGGACACCTGAAAAAGTTGAAAAATTAAAGGAATTATGGGGCAAAGGAAATACGGCAAGCGAAATTGCGCAAATACTTGGGGGCGTAACTAGAAATGCCGTAATCGGCAAAGCCCATAGATTAAATTTATCTGGAAAAATCCAAACAAAAAAAAGCTCATCTTTATTAACCAAGAATAATGAGAACGAAAATAAAATTTCTCGTAAGAATTTAAGAAGAGGTAAATTCAAATCGTTAATTATAGACAAAGATTTTGAGCCTGAAAATCCCAAGCAACTTGAAGAGCTCGATGAAAATTCTTGTAAATGGCCAATAGGACATCCGAATGAGGATAATTTTTACTTTTGTGGCAGAAAATCGTTGAAAGATTTTTCCTATTGTAAACTGCACTTATTATATGCGTTCCAACCAAAAAATAGGAAAGAAGATATTTTGGATAAAGACAAAGATAATGAAGTGCCCAAATTTATTAGAAGAAAAATTAAATCAGCCTAAATTACTCGTCTAATATTTTTTTTTTAGCAGCAGCGAATTCTTCATCACTGAGAATTTTTTTTTCGTGTAATTCCTTTAACTCATTTAGTTTACTGACTAAGTCTTCTTTATTGTCGAGGTTATTTTCTTTTGTGATATCTAAATTTTTGTTAGCTTTTTTTGCCTCCATGCCAGTATTTATAGCTCTAAAAGCAATATATAAAACAAAGCACAACATTAAACCAATTAAAGTATAAATTATAGATATTGCCATAAAATTAATTTACTCTTTTTTTAGAATATTCTCCCTCACTCTTCCACATATAAGAATATTTGTTTACCTCATCTTCAAATCTTGACGAGCAATTAAAGTCAAAATCAGAGTTACTTTTGTGTTTACCAGATAAAACATTGTCATATTTTAATAATCTTAGCTGATCATTGGTGATTAGTGGTTTGGGCAAAAGTTCAAAAATGTGCGCAGTCATTCTAGCAAGCGAGATCGGCATTGGAAGTAATAGTCTTTTTTTTTCTATTAAAGAAAGTAATTTCTCTAAAATATCCTTAAAAGACATTTCTTCTGGTCCAACAAATTCAATAATATTTTCCTTGATATCATCAGTGATTATTCTAGTTATAGAATTAGTCAAATCTGAGCAATGTATTGGTCTAAACTTTGTTTTGCCGTTATAGTAAATTGGAAAAATGGGTAATAATTTTAGTAAAGTCATTAATTGAGTAGTGAAGTTATCATCAACTGAATATACAATTGATGGTCTTACAATTACAGCTCTGTTGAAATTATCTAAAATTTCTTTTTCGCCTTTTAATTTACTTTTAGCATAAACTGAGTCTTCCGCATTTTCAATTCCAAGAGCAGATAAATGAACAAATTTTTCTATTTTATATGTTGATGCCAACTTTGAAATCATTTTTGGAAATTCGACATGAATATTGGTAAAAGTATTTTTTCCTTTTTCAAATAGTATACCAACTAAATTCACACACAAATCAGCTTTGCTAAATAATTTTTTTATCTGTTCATAATTAAAAATACTTCCTTCAACTATTTCAAGATAACCAGGGTTAGCTTGGGTTTTGAGTATATAGCCTTTTTGATGAATATTTCTTGTAAATGCCGTTACTTTAATATTATTTTTAGTTAAACTTCTGATTAAATTTCTTCCTATTTGGCCACTCGCGCCAAAAATTAGACAATTTTTTGGTTTCATATATATATAATTAGTTACTTATGGATATAAAAGTTCACAAAATAGACTTACCAGAAGATCTTAATGTTGGCAATAGGGTAGCTGTCGACTGTGAATTTATGGGATTAAATTTTCAAAGAGATAAGTTGTGTTTAGTGCAAATTTCATCAGGTAATTCTGATGCTCATATAGTTCAACTTGACAGGGGTGAATACAAGGCTCCTGTTTTAAAAAAAATTTTATCTGATAAAACAATTAAGAAAATTTTTCACTTCGCAAGGGCAGATCTTACTTTTATAAAAAAGTATCTTTTGATCGATGTAAATAATATTGAGGATACTAAGCTTCAATCAAAGCTAGCGAGATCGTATACTGACAAGCATGGATTAAAAGATCTTATAAAAGAATTTATTGGCGTTGACATCAGCAAGCAATATCAAAGCTCTGATTTTGGGGGAGAGCTATCACAGGCTCAAATAAAATACTGTGCTAATGATGTTTTATATTTACATAAAATTAATGATGCTCTTACAAAAATTCTTAAAAGAGAAAAAAGATATCATTTGTATGAAGATTGCTTAAAATTTATCAACACTAGAGTTAATTTGGATTTAGCATCATTTTCTGATGATATTTGGTCACATTAATGAAAAAAGATATTTATAAAAAAATAGCAAAGGATGTTATTAGTACTGAAATAGTCTCGCTTAATAAGCTGAAAAATTCATTGGATGTGAATTTTAAAAAAGTAGTTGAAAAAATATTAAATTGTAAAAAAGGAAAAGTCATTTTATCTGGAGTTGGTAAATCAGGAATCATTGCCAAAAAAATTTCATCTACTCTGGCATCAGTTGGTACTCCATCTTTTTTTGTTGATGCGAGTTCTTGCTCCCACGGAGACCTCGGACAAATAAGTTCAAATGATATTTTGATACTAATTAGCAATAGCGGAGAGTCTATTGAATTAAAAAATATAATTCAATTCGCAAATAGAAATAAGAATATTACATTAATTGGCATAGTTTCAAAAAAAAATTCACTCCTTTACAAAGCATCAGATATTAAGATTTTAACACCTGAGGTAAAAGAAGCAGGGCCAGGAGGTATAGTTCCAACCTCTTCGACTATTGTTCAATTAGCTATTGGAGATGCGATTGCGATAGCTACAATGAAACAAAAAAAATTTGGTCAAAAAGAATTTAAAAAATTTCATCCATCTGGAAGTTTAGGATCTAAGTTAAAATCAGTAGAGGATTTGATGTTAACAGGAAAAAAAATACCATTTATTAGTGAAAATTCGAACATGAAAAATGCATTAAAGTTTATTTCTCAAAAAAAACTGGGAGTCCTTGTGGCCAGAAATAACAAAAAAAAAACTACAGGGATTATCACTGATGGACAAATAAGACGTATAAGCGAAAAAGAGGGAAGTCTTCAACAATTAAAAGTAAAAGATGTCATGACCAAAAACCCAATTTCAATTAATTCTGATGTTTTGGCAGCTAAAGCTCTATCATTGATGAATTCGAACAGAATTACTTTTTTATGTGTTCATAAAAAAAACAAAAAAAATGAAACAATAGGTGTAATTCATATTCATAATATTTTAGAGAATAATATTCAATAGATGACAAAGAAAACATATATACAATTATTTTTAGTACTTATTTTTTTCATCATCTCTTTTTTTCTTTTTTTTAAGTATTTTAAAAAAACAAGCCTTGAAATTAACACTAATGCAAATATCAATCAGACTAATAATACTGGTGAAAGTTTAATAGAAGATCTTAAATATCTCTCAACAGATAAAGAAGGAAATGAATATAAAATAGAAGCAAAAAAGGGAAATATAGATAAAAGTAATCCAGATATTATTTATTTAGAAAATGTTAACGCTATCATTTTGTTAAAAAATTCTGAGAATATTTCGATTAAATCCAATTATGCAAAATATAATACTAAAAACTTTGATACATTGTTCAATAATTCAGTTTCTGTAAATTATGGTGAGCATGTTATGAAAAGTGAGTTTTTAGATTTATCTTTTGAAAATAATTTGGTTTCTATATATGATAATGTGCGTTATCTTAGTGGAATCTCGTCCCTAAAAGCTGATAAAGCTGAGATAGATATTTTAAATAAAAAAACAAAAATTTTTATGGAAGACCCCAAAAAAAAAGTTCAAATAAATAGTACAAAAAAAAATGGCAATAATTAAGAAATTTAGAATTAAAAGTTTTAAACAAAAAAAACCAATTTTGAAATTGGAAGATGTTTCATTATCCTTTGGGAATAGACAGATTTTAGAAAACATAAACTTTGAAATTAATAAAGGGGAAATTTTTGGTATGCTTGGACCAAACGGGGTTGGAAAATCGACAATTTTTAATTTAGTAACAGGTCTCATTTCACCTGAAAAAGGATCTATTTTTATTAAAGGGGAGAAGGTTAACGATTTTCCAATATTCCTTCGTACAACTAAATTTAAAATTGGTTATGTCCCGCAGTATGGAGGTTATTTCTACGACTTGACATTATTTGAAAACCTTAAGGCAGTAGGTGAAATCCTAATTAATAATCCAAGAGATAGAATTGAAAAAATAAATTATCTTACTTCTAAATTTGACCTAGAGTCAATACGAGATATTAAGGCAAAATTTTTATCAGGTGGTCAAAAGAAAAAATTAGTAATTGCTATGGCTCTTCTAGGAAATCCAGAGTTACTTTTATTGGATGAGTGCTTCGCAGCTTTAGATGTAATGACTATTAAAATGTTACAACAAATCATAGTTAACCTTCAATCTGAAAATAGAATAACTATTTGTATATGCGATCATCAAGCAAGAGATCTTCTTACTTGTGTAGATGTAGCGGTGGTTTTATCCTACGGCAAGGTAATTGCAAAAGGAACACCATCGGAGCTAGTAAAAAATCCTAATGCACAAACAGCTTATTTTGGCGACTCATTTAAATTTAATTAAGGTAGATGGGAAAAAAAATAGTAATAAATCATAAATATAATTCATTTAAAGAAACTATTTCAATTGATGGTGACAAAAGTATATCGATAAGAGCGTTATTACTTGGGTCCCAAGCTTATGGAAAAACTTTCATAGAAAATATTCTTTTATCAGAGGACATAGTAAACTCTATTAAATGTTTAAAAAAATTAGGTATCAAAATCACTTTTGATAAAAAAAATTGCCATATCTTTGGGAGGGGCCTAAATGGATTTGAATATAAAAAAAATATTGTATTAAACGCTGGAAATTCTGGGACGTTTGCCAGATTGATTTTGGGTCTTTTAGTAAAGTCTCCATATTACATCAAATTAATTGGCGACAAAAGTTTATCACAAAGAGATTTTGAAAGAGTCATATTGCCACTACAAAAAGTAGGTGCAAATTTTAAATCTAATAGTAAAAAAACGTTGCCTTTACAAATTATCGGTTCTAATTTTATTAATCCTATAAATTTTATTGAGAACAGGGGGTCAGCACAATGTAAAAGTACCGTGATGTTAGCTGCTCTTAATTCCCCAGGGGAAACTGTAATTAAGGCAAAAAAATCTAGAGATCATACTGAAAACTTTTTTAAATATCTTGGTATACCTATTAATGTAAAAAAAAAGAAAAATAATGATGAAATTAAAGTTAAAGGTCAAAAAACATTTAATGCATTTAAATATAAAGTTCCATCTGATCCAAGCTCATGTGCTTTCTTTATAGTGCTTACACTCTTATCAAAAAACTGTGAATTAAAAATCAAAAATGTTAATGTAAATCATTCTCGAATTGGATACATAAAAATTTTAAACAAAATGGGAGCTAAGATTAAAATAAAAAACGTAAAAAAAATTTATGGAGAAAAACAAGCTGATATATTTGTTAAAAGTCAACCAACTTTAAAAAAAATTAATTGTCCACCAAGTCTTAGTAGTAATCTAATTGATGAATTTCTTATTATATTCTTAGTAGCAGCTAAAGCAGAAGGTATCTCGTACTTTAAAAATTTAGGAGAACTAAACAAAAAAGAAAGCCCAAGGTTAAAATTGGGATCAAAATTATTAAATCAATTGGGAATAAAAACAAAATTGACAAAAGATTCTTTAAGGATCTTTGGAAATCCAGAAATAAGTTTTAAAAAGAATATAATTGTTAAAAATTATTTTAAAGATCATAGAATTTTTATGACCTCAGTAATTGCAGCATATACGTTTGGCGGGAAATGGAAAATAAATGATGTGGACTCCTACAAAAGCTCATTCCCCTCTTTTTTAAATATTATCAAAAAATTGGGTTACGAATTTAAAGTTAATTAACAATTATTAAATTGGATCGTAAAAACCTTTGAAATCTGTACTTGATTTAATTAATTCTGACTTGATTAATTCTAGTTTTTTATCTAAAACATCGAAATTTTAAGATTATGGAAATATTTAAAAGCAATGATACTAAAGCGTCTAAAGAATTTGAAAAATTATTAGACAATCAATTTTCAAAAACTCAAAGCCTTGTCGAAGGTAAGATAATCGAGGGTATTGTAACTAAAATTACAGAAAAATTTGCTTTTTTAGATTGCGGTCTAAAATCAGAACCAATTTTAGATATCCACGAATTAAAAACTATTGGACTTGAAAATAAAATTAAAGTTGGCGAAAAGATTCCTGTTCTTCTTGAGCGTTTAGAAGATAGAGAGGGAAATGTTGTAGTTTCAGCAAGTAAAGCTCAAAAGATTAAAGGCTGGGATGTTTTAGTAAAGGCGTATGAGAATAATGAACCAATAATAGGGAAATTTATTTCAAAAACTAAAGGAGGAGCAATTGTTGAACATATTGATACAGGTTCCTTAATGTTTTGCCCAGGCAGCCAAATATCGGACTCACCTCTTAAGGACATCTCTCATCTTTTTAATGAGCCACAAAAATTTGCTTTAATAAAAATGGATAAAGTACGTGGGAATGCATGCGTATCAAGAAGACAAATAATTTCATCAGGCAAAAAAGAAGACAAAGCGAAAATTATTGAAAAATATAAAGTCGGAGACATTATTAAGAACGCGATAGTTAAAGGATATAGTTCTTTTGGATGTTTTTTTAATGTTAACAATGAAATTGATTGTCTTGTTCATTTACAAGAAATAAGTTACTCGAGGGTAAATCATCCAGAAGAAATTTTCACTATTGGAGACAAACATGATTTGTTGGTCATTACTGTAGACAAAGAAAAATTACAGGTCGGTTGCTCAATAAAACAACTTTCACCGGACCCTTTTGAAAAAATATCTAACTACGAATTGAATAAAAAGTATGAAGTAAAAGTAATAAAATTAATGGACTTTGGTGCTTTTTGTGAATTAGAACCTGGTTTAACAACCTTATTACATTCTAGCGAAATTAGTTGGACAAGAAAAAACGTATCCCCAAAAAAAACATTTAAGGTGGGTGATAAGATCTCATGTGTTATAACTGAGATTGATAAAGAAAAAAGAAGAATTGCAATCTCCCATAAACTCACAGTTGATAACCCTTACAAAGTTTTAAATGAAAAAAATCCAGTTGGAAGCATTATTGAAGGTTCAATAAGTAGTTCTAATGATTATGCGCTTTATGTAAAACTTGAAGGATATGACATTGATGCTTTTTTACATTGTAATGATCTCAGTTATACAAAAGACCCAGAGACTGAGTTAAAAAATTATAAAATTCGACAAAAAATAAAAGTAAAAATTCTTGAAATCAAAGATGATCAACAAAAAGTAAGGGTTGGTTTGAAACAAACTCAAAAAGATCCTTTTGATTATTTTAAAGATAAAAAAATTAACGACACTATAACTGTCAAAATTATATCATCTGACAATAAAGGGTTGATTGTTCAGCCAGAGGGTTGTGAAATGAATATTTTAATAAAAAAATCCCAAATTGCAGTAAGTGCTAATGATGCACGTCCATCACGATTTGTTGGCGGGGAACGAATTGACTCTGCGATAGCGGAATTAAATATTGAGAAAAGAAAAGTATCCTTGAGTATTAAGCTTTTAGAAGAAATTCAAAATAAAGAGGCTGTAACAAAGTTCAGCTCTCCTTTGTCAGGAAAAAATCTACCTTTTTCAACTTTATCTGATAAACTAAAAAAGAAAGATAAAGAAAAAAAATAGGTAAAAAACAAATTGCCGATAACTAAGTCAGAATTAGTAAAACAATTATCCAAATCTTACCCAAATCTATTAAAAAAAGATTTAGAAAAATTTTTTAATATATTTATAAACGAAATTAAAATGGCTCTTAAAAATGATGAAAGAGTTGAGCTTCGTGGATGGGGCATTTTTTCAACCAAAAATCAAAAAAGCAAAACTTCGAGAAATCCAAAAACTGGAGAGAAAGTAATAGTAGATCAAAAAAAAAGTATTAATTTTAAAATGTCAAAAGATCTATTTAGCGAGATAAATAATGAATAAAAAAAAAATATTTATTGCGGTAGATACCAATAAAATCTCTAGAGCAAAAAGAATAATAAAAGACACGCAAACAAATAAAATTAAAGTGGGCTACAAATTTGGTCTTGAATTTTTTTACTCAAAAAATGGAAGAAAATTTCTTTCAAGTTTAAAAAATCAAACAATTTTCTTGGATTTAAAACTTAACGATATACCAAACACAGTAGTATCAGCTGTAAAATCTTTGAAAAATTTAAAGATTTCTTATTTGACTGTCCATCTAAGCTCGGGATTGAGTGCCTTAAAAGCTTTAAAAAAAGTGAGTAGAAAAATAAAGATAGTTGGAGTAACTACTTTGACCTCATTAAATAATAAAGATTTAAAAGAGGTTGGATATAATAAAAAGGTAAATGAACTGGTTAGGCATCAAGCTAAACTTGCCTCAAAAGCAAAATTAGATGCAATCGTCTGTAGTGGACATGAAATAAGATCGGTAAAAAGGGTGTTTAAAAAAGAAATAATTACACCTGGTATTAAAATGCACAATACAAAAAATGATCAAAAAAGGGTTATGAGACCTACTGATGCTTTTGCTGAAGGGAGCAATTGGTTGGTAATCGGTAGATCAATAACAAATGGTAATATTAAAAAAAATATTAAGAATTTATTGGAAATTTTAGAGGACTGATGCAATCTAAGATTTGTGGAGTCAAGGATAGTGAAACATTAAATTTTTTAATAAACTATAAATATCCTCCTGAATTAATTGGCTTTATTTGTAATTATCCAAAATCAAAAAGATTTATTGATATAAATTCCCTTAAGAAACTTCTCAAAGTTGAAAATAAAAAATCTCAATTTGTATCTGTACTAGTAAAACCTGGTGAGTTTATTTTAAACGAAATGCAAAAACTTAATTTTGATTATTTTCAAATTTATGACTGTACACCTAATGAAATAATATCAATCAAAAAGAAATATAACAAAAAGATAATTTCTGCAATTACAGTCGAGACCAAAGAAGATATTCTCAAATATAAGAAATACGAGGATTGTTCTGATATAATATTATTTGATAGTAAGGGGTATGAAAAATCGTTAGAATTTGACCACACTTTAATGGAAAACGTGCCAGTCAATGTTAATAGAATGATAGCTGGAAATATTAAATACAACGATAATCTTGATAAGTTTATGAAAATTTGTAATTATATTGATATATCTGGGGGCGTAGAGACATCTGGATTAAAAGATATTTCTAAAGTAAAAATTTTCTTAGACTCTGTTAAAAAATTAAATGATAAAATTAAAGAAAAAAACTCCTCTTATTGACCAGCATGATAAGTTTGGATTTTATGGAAATAAATTTGGTGGAAACTATTGTGCAGAAACAATGCGAAAACCAATTGAGGATTTATCTAAGCTTTTTGAAAAATTAAGAAAAGATAGGAAATTTCTTAAAAAAAGAGATAATTATTTTAAACATTATCTTGGAGGCGAAACACCTTTTTTTAAGTTAGAAAATTTAACTAAACATTTAGGTGGAGCTCAAATTTGGTGCAAAGACGTATCAGCTATAAACGGAGATGCGCACAAGGCATATCACGCAACTGTCAATGCACTGATTTGCAAAGAAAGTGGTAAACGTTATATAGCGGGCGATACCGGCGCAGGAATGTTCGGAAAAAATCTTGCGATGGCAGCAAAAAAAATGAATTTAAAGTGCAAAATTTTTATGGGTACAAAAGATATTTCTAGACAAGCACCTAATGTAAAATTCATGCGTGATGCGGGTGCTGAAGTTGTGCCAGTTGATTCAGGTTCAAAGACTTTAGTAGATGCTGTTTCTGAGTGTATGCGCCATTATGTTTCAAACTGTGATAATACACATCTAGCAGTGGGCTCAGCAATTGGATGCAATATTTTTTTAAAAATTTGTGCATGGTCAACTTCCCAAATTTCAAGAGAATTAAAAAAACAACTAATAAAAGAGTTTGGTGAAATACCTAAACTTAAATTAATCAATGTCATAGGTGGGGGAAGTAGCGCTTTAGGATTTTGGAATGAGTTTATTGAATACGATAAAAAACATGTTGAACTAATCGGTGTTGAGGCAAAGTATGCTGCACCTTTATCTACAAACGCAAGAGTAGCTATTTTACATGGAGCTGCACAATATTGTTTGACTGATAAAGAAGGTCAAATAGCAGAAACCCATTCATTGAGTGCTGGTTTAGATTATCCAGGTTCGAGTCCCTTACATGGATTGTTAAAAGACTCTGGAAGAGCGCGATACACTAATGCGTCAGATAAAGAAGCATTGGCTGCTTTCAAGTTAATTACCAAATTAGAAGATATAAGACCAAGTTTGGAACCAGCACATGCATGGAGTGAATGCATTCGTTTGGCTCCAAAATTAAAAAAAAGTGATGTGATTGTAGTCAACAATTGTGGAAAAGGCTACAAAGATAAAAAAATTTATATTGAGCAATTAGGATATTATCCCAAATGAAAAATTCTATTAACAATGCCTTCAAGGCTGCAAAAAAAGAAAATAGACCTGCATTAATATCTTATACAGTTTGTGGTGATAATACTAAGGATAAATCTCTGCAAATACTTAATTCAATATCAAAGGATTTGGATATTGCAGAATGGGGAATACCACATAATTGCCCAACTGCCGATGGTAAAGATATTCAAAATAGTTCTTACAGAGCCTTACAAAATGGGATTCGATTAAATGATATTTTTAAACTTGTAAAAAGATTTAAGAAAACAAAACCATCTAAACCAATTATATTAATGGGTTACTACCAGATGATATTTAATTATGGAGAGAAAAAATTTATAAGAAAATGCAAAGTATCTGGCGTTGATGGGTTGATCGTTGTTGATTTATCATTTCCTGATAATAAAAATTTTGCCAAATTATGTATGAAAAATTCTATTTGCTTTGTTCAATTAATTGCGCCAACTACAACCGTTAAAAGAATGAAAGAGATAATTAGGAGTTCGCACGAAATGATTTATATGATTTCAACTATATCTACTACGGGATCTGCATTAAAATATAGTATAAAAAGAATTATTAAAAATTATAATTTTATAAAAAAAATCAAACCTTCAAAAAATGTTGTTATAGGTTTTGGTATTACTGAAAAAACTATTTCAAATCTGAAATCTGCAGACGGCTTAGTTGTTGGAAGTGCAATTTGTCGAGAAATAACAAGAAGTTTAAGAGATAGACAAAATCCCGTCACAAATGTAAGTAAATTAGTAAGAAAACTAAAAAACAAAATTATATGAATTGGCTAAAAAAAACTCTTAGATTTGGTGAGAAGATAAAACAATTTTTAAAAAAAAGACCATCAAAAAGTGATATAGACAATAGCGATTGGACTTCTTGTTGCAAAGGTCCAGTTTTGAAAAAAGATTTAGAGGAAAATTTATGGGTCTGTAATGCATGTGGAAGACATCATCGTATAAATTGTATTCAAAGATTTGATATAATTTTTGGAAAAAATAATTATGAAGTATTAAAAACACCAATACCTGCCGATGATCCTTTAGAATTTGAAGATTCATCTCCATATAAAAAGAAATTAAACTCTGCGAGAAAAAAAACAAATCAAGATTGTGCAGTCATGATTGCTAAAGGTAAAATTGGGAACATAGATGCTATAGTTGGTGCAATTAACTTTGCTTTCATGGGTGGTTCAATTGCAACAAGTGAAGGTGAAGCAATTATTTTTGGTATTCAAAAAGCTGTTGAGGAAAAAAAACCTTTTGTAATTTTTACTTGTGGTGGTGGTCAAAGAATGCATGAAAGTCCACTAGCCCTTGCACAAATGACGAGGACAACTATGGCCATTAATGATTTAAAAGAAAATAAATTACCTTACATAGTGTGTCTCACAGATCCAACTGCTGGAGGGATCACTGCTTCTTTTGCGATGCTTGGAGACATTCAAATATCTGAGCCTGGAGCCTTAATTGCATTTGCAGGAAGAAGAGTTATAGAGGGAACAGTAAAGGAAGAACTACCTGAGAACTTTCAAAAAGCTGAGCATGTTCTTGATTGTGGATTTGTAGATAACATTATACCTCGTAAAGATTTATCCCAAAAAATTAGTCAGGTATTATCTATGTTGCTTAAGAAAAATTCTGAAGTAAATTCAGAGAATAATGAACAAACTCCAGAATTTAATATCGGAACTAGAGAAGCATCATAAAAAGAAATTAGACCTATCCCTGGGTCGAACTTTCAATCTTTTAAAAAAACTTGGAAACCCTCAAGACAAACTTAATAATATAATTACGATAGTAGGTACGAATGCTAAGGCAAGTATGTCATATAGTCTAAAGGCAATCCTTAATCAAGCTGGATTAAAGTGTAATATGTACACCTCTCCACATCTTCAATCCTATACTGAACGTTTTGTATTTAATGATACTGAAATTGATGAAGAAAATCTTTTTAAATTGTTAGAGGATACAGAAAAAGTCTTAGGAGATGATAATGCGACTGTTTTTGAAATACTTACATGTGCTTTTTTAAAATATGCGGAAAGCTTCAAAGGTAATATTAACATAATTGAAGCTGGGTTATTTCACCAATACGATAGTACCAATGTTTTTAAAAAAAATTTAATGACATTAATTGGTGTAATACATAACGATCATTTTCAATGGCTAGAAAATAAAAGTATTGATGGAGTTATACATGAAAAAACTTGTAAGCTTTTAAACTCTAATATTTTTGTAAACAAACAGGTGAATGATGAGATAGGTAAAAAAGTGGAAGAATCTTTAAATCAAAATACATCAAATAAATATTTTTTTGGAAAAAACTTCAATATCTCAAGATCAGATAATAGCTTCATTCAATACCAAGATGATATTGGTGAATTAATATTACCAGAACCCAATATTCTAGGAGACCATCAACTTTATAATATTAGCACTTCAATTGCAGCGTCTAGAAAAATATTTAACGTTAAAGATCAAGATATAAAATCAGGTATTCAAAATATCTCCCTTAAAGGAAGATTACAGGAAATAAAGTCAGGAAAACTCAAAAAAATTGCAGGTAATAATAGATTGGTAGTTGATGGTGGTCATAATATTTCAAGCAGTTATGTCATTGCAAACTGGATTAAAAACCAAAATCAAAAAGTTAATCTCGTTGTAGCTATGATGAAAGATAAGGAACATCAAAAATTTATGAAATCTTTTGAGGGTCTAGTTAATTCAGTTACTTTAATTGATATTCCTAATCAGGATGGAGGGATTTCTAAAAATGAATTTAAAGAAAAGATAAGTAATCTCAATTTTAACTTAAAAATTTCAGATAGTATCGACAGTGCAATTCATTTAAACTCAAAGGATATAAACACTATTACCTTAGTGTGTGGATCGCTTTATTTAATTGGGGAAGTTCTAAATTTAAATTAAGTATTTTCTTTAATCCAAGAAACAATATTAGATTTAGTGGTAGCTCCAACTTTTGTTGCTTTCAATTCTCCACCAGAAAATAAGAGCATAGTAGGAATACCTCTGATTCCGTATTTTGTTGGAGTGTTGGGTTCATTATCAATATTGTGTTTAGCAATTACAACATCAGACATCTCGTTAGAAATTTCTTCTAGGATTGGTCCAATTTGTTTACAAGGTCCACACCACTCTGCCCAGAAGTCAACTATAACTGGTTTGCCAGCCTTGATAACTTCTGCTTCAAAGTTTTCGTCTGTTACGTTTACGGTAGCCATAGTATTTATATATAAAGATTAGATTAATATTCAAGCTCAAAATGATTAAAATCTATTTTATCCACATTAAACATTTTGATATTTCTTCTCAATAGACATTACAAAATTATTTAGTTGGTCCAAAAATTTGAGATTTTTTTCATCATTTTCATTAGAAAATTTTTCTCTTAAATTGTCGCACTCGAAATAAAATTCTTTGCATGTCCACCACTTCTCTTTTTTATTGCTAAGAATTCTCTTAGCTATATCTCGCTTTACCTGTTTTAAAATAGATTCGGGCAGAACATGGGGAGCTTCTTGAAATATTATTTTTTTGCCAAATCCAACAAGTCTTTCATCCTCAAACTTATCTAGCAATCTTAGTTTGTCTGACCAAGATGCCTCGTGCCATTTTGAGAATAAATTTGTATCTTTGTTTGGAGTGAACTTTTTATATATACTCTCTTCTGGAAGTATATCTTCTTGAGATTTTGATTGTTCTTTTTCTTCAGCAATTTCTCTTAAAGCAGTTAATATATTTTCTGAAAATTTTTCGTTACTGTTTACTAATTCAGCTCTTTTTATCAGTATATTTTTATCTATTGCATTATAGGGTTCAACATCCATACCAAATTTTTTATCCAAAATTATAGGTGCTTTATTTGATCTGATAGTTCTTAAAAATTTGGGTGATTTTTTCATCTCAGCTTTCAAATCATTGATCGACATTTTAAGAAGAGGCTCTACATCAATCCTTAGATCGACTGCTTGGCCCCACTGATATATAGGATGGGTACAAAATTTTGGGTGGAGAGGAGCACAAAGGTAAAGTCTTGATTTTCCATAAAAATACTCATTTAAAGTAATAATCTTTTCTTTTTTAATAATTGTTTCTGTGTCTAACTTATTTGCAGTCTTTAAAAAATTGTTCCATGTTTCTGGCTGTTTTTTCTTAATTAAGCCTAGTACTTTAAGTGTGAGCTCAGCATCAAAAATTGCACTATGTGCTCCGCCAGATTCAAAACCATTCATTCTTGCTAAAGATTCTAATTTCATTACTGCATTACCCTTTTCGTTAATTTCGGTGTTTAATATTTTATTATCAATAGCAAAAGCACCTCTTGCTATATTTAGTCCATCATGTCTTTTGTTTGGTGAGGCATTAGTAATGTAGGGGTATCTAATACCCTTAAAAAACTCTTTTCTAATCATTTCATCATCAAAACCTATGTTTGACCATCCCATGAATATTGCGGGACTCCACTTTTTAAAAATTGCTTCAACTTGATTTAACATCTGATAATGGCTTAGGTTTGTTTTTGTTAGCAAATCTACGTTTGTTTTATTAACGAGCAGCGCCATACACTGAGGTATTTCACCTTCTGGTAGTCTACATCTTAGATTAAATCTATCTTTTTCTTTAAAGTTTTCATCAACCAATATTCCTCCAATCTCAATTATGCTACCAAAATCAGTAGATGAACTTGATGACTCAATATCCCAAATAACAATATTCAATTTTTTTCCTTTTATCTTAATGCTTTTTGTGAAGAGGATATGATCTCGCATCTAAACAAGTAGCAAGTAAATTTGTTAATATATTAATTTAATAATTTGTCAATTTCATTTGACAAAAAGGTTGTAAAATTTTTCAACTCTCTCAAGAAATTTATTTTGATAATCTAAAAGTTCATTGCCTTCAATTTTAAAATCTTGAAATAGACTGTCTACTGTACACATCAAAACAACTCCCTGTGTGATATTGGAGTTATAAACTGTGTTATGCGCTAATGAATAGGCCCCTATTTGTAAAAAATAGTCTTCAATATACTCTTTCTTTTTCGGTTTATTACTTTGTTTAAAATCTAAAATTGTCTCTCTACCTTCATAAACACCTATGCAGTCAGCTGTGCCAGCATATTTGTTAGGATAATATAGTGTTGCTTCAGCACCCCAAACTTCTGTTAGTTTATTTTTTAGACCATTATCTATAATTTCTTCCGCCATTTTTTTTGAGTGATTGTTATCATCAATTAAATCTTGGTTAAGCTTTCCATGTAGAAACTCTTCAATAAACTTGTGAATTGAGCTACCTCTACTTGATGCTTCTTTTTTGATTCTATCTGCCTCAAGCTTTCCGACTCTTTCCTTCCATGCAGCTAATGCAGCTTTATCCTCTTCACTTTTTGTTGCTGAAAGTATGGTTGTAACAGAAGGTAAGTTTGATCCATCTAAAGAGTAGTGCCTTTTTCCTTGAATTAATGCTCGAGTAGAACTTGGATAATTAAATTTTTTATTCCATTCCATTTGAGCTGTTATATTTGTTTTTTAATTTGAAATGAATTAGTTTTTAGCTTGTTTGGGTTGTTTACTTAACTTTTCTACATTCTCTGTATTGATAGCTCTTTCAATCTGCTCTGGATCTTTTATATTTTCTAGTGTCCGCGTAATAGATCTGGCATCTTTTCCAAAACTGTCAACGACTGTCATAGCCTCCTCTAATTTTTTTCTTAATTTATAAATATTATCGAAATGAGTTGAAAATCTAGTACTGATTGTTTTTAAATGATCATAGATTTCTGTTGCG
Source organism: uncultured Pelagibacteraceae bacterium (assembly GCA_902584685.1). Taxonomy (GTDB): domain Bacteria; phylum Pseudomonadota; class Alphaproteobacteria; order Pelagibacterales; family Pelagibacteraceae; genus Pelagibacter. Next base: position 88,468 of record CACIAP010000001.1, read on the forward strand.
TGCTTTTGAACTTTCAAAGTTTGAAATCCCATATGAAGAGATTGCAAATAAGCCGAGAGAGTATTTGGTCCTAAAATTACAACTTTATACTTTTTCATTATTTCTTGCGTCAACAGCTCTTTATTAACAGGGTCTTGATAAGAGCTTAATTCTGAAAATAAACTTTCTGTTGGAGCATAAACAATTGCGAAGTCTGTAGTTTTAGGAGGGTTTATATATTTATCATTAACTGATTTTGCTTTGTCCCTAAAAGCTTTTGCTAAATTTTTTCTTGCATCAGCAGCGGCCTTTTTATCCTCATCTTTAAATGCATCCTCTATAGCTTTAAATTTATCTACAGGAAAATGACTATCTACTGGTACAAGCACATCCTCTTTAAGTTTGATAGCAAACTCAACATTTTCACTCGTATCTTCTTTCATTTTAACATTAGATAAATATTGTGAAGCTGGTAACAAATCCTCTAATAAAGATCCTAAACTGAATTCAGCTAATGTTCCAAATTTTTTCACCCCTGCAAGTATCTTATTAATGCCTCTCTGGCTTTCATTTAAATCTTTTACCTGCATATTAAATGCTTCAACTTTTTGATTTACTGATGTTAGTGTCTGAGTCATATCTCTTGTGACATCTTTAGATAAACTGTTAAAAGATGCACTCATTGTATTAAATGAACTATTAATACTGTCCCTTAAATTATTAATTTCTTGAGAATTATCTTTTGGTTCCGATTTATTTCTCCTCTGAGTAATTAATAGGTAAATTATTATTACCATTAAAACTAAAATTAAATATAATATCGAATCTTGCATGCTATCAATTATGAATATTCCTATTTTATCAAACTATACAAGTAAAAAGATTAAAAAAACAAATGAAATTGTAATATAATTAACTAAAATAATGGAATTTCAATTAACCTTTAAAATAATAATTATAGTAGGAGTTTTAATAGCTGTTTATGCAACTTTAAGAAATTTAGATGTAATTAAAATTATTCTTATCTATCTTAAGGACTTGTTACTAAGAAAATAGCTTAATAATATTTTTTAAACCTATTTTTGAAAAACTTTTTTTTGATGAAAAAACACACGCCTGAGATTTCAAAATTTCACCGTCTTTAAGTACACGTAAATTGTTACTTTTAATCGTTTTCCCAGTAGAGGTGATATCAGAAATCAAATTTGCTGAACCAGTAAAAGGGTAAACTTCCGTAGCGCCCAAACTTTCAACAATTTGAAATTGAGTTACACCTTTTGAAAATAAGAAGTCTCTTGTCAGATTGGGATATTTAGTTGCAACTCTAAGTCTTTTCTTTTTTTTATCTCTAAATTCAAACGCAATTTCTTCTAAGTCTGCAACTGTTTGAACATCAATCCACGGATCGGGAATAGCAACAACCAGATTTGCTTTTCCGAAATCATATTTTTTAACAAGGTTTATTTTTTTTTGCGTATTAAATTCACTTTCTTTAAATAAGTCAAAACCAGAAAAACCCATATCTAGAGAACCATCCCCTAGTCTTTCTATAATCTCTCTAGCATGTAAATATAATATTTTTAAATTTTTTTTATTTTTAATTGATCCAATGAGATCCCTTTCCCCTCTTTCTGAAATAAGTTTTAGTTTTTTTCTTTTAAAAATCTTTAAAACGTCTTTCCTTAATCTTCCTTTGCTTGGTATACCTATGTTAAATGTATTTTTCATAATTTACTTTAAGTTTATTGCTGCCCCAACAGCCGGCACTTTTTTTTTCGATCCTAAATTAGAAATTAATTGATCATATCTTCCACCATTAAATATATTTTTAATTCTATTTTTTGATTTAATGTCAATTTTAAACACCATGCCTGTGTAGTATTCGAGTTGTCTTCCAAAGGCAGTTGAAAAAATTACATTAAGCTTTGAAACTTTTTTATTTGATAATGGAAAATATTTTTGATCGACTGCTAGATTAATTTTATTTTTTTTAAAAAATTTATTTAATTCCTGTGCTGCTTTGTTGATTGGACATTTGATCTTTAAAAACCCTCTAATAATTTTAGAAACATTTCTACCCTTGCTTGGGCGTCTTGGGTCTTTAATCTTTTTTTCAAACCTCTTTAAAATTTCATCAATGGATCTACCAGCAATTATTGATGACTTATTTTCTTTGGTCATTTTTAGATAACGTTTTTTATCAACCTCTACAATTGTTGGATCAACATCTGAGTTTGTCTCTAATCTTTTCAGCAAGTCGTTGAAATAGCTTTCTCTCCAAAAATGTCTTGAAAGTCTCAACTTCCATCTCTTAGGGATATCCAATTTTGAGATTAAAAGATTAAATATTTCCACATTTCCTATTGTCAATGTGCCTGTATAATACTTTAAGTTTTTTATTGATTTAATAGAAGTATCAATTATTTCTTTATCATCTTTTTTCTCATCTTTTGAACCAATAATTTCAAATCCAATTTGGTCTCTAATAATTGAGTCTTTTTTATTATTTGATTTTCTATATGCTTGACCGCTATAAAATATTTTTTCTTTAGTTTTAAGATTATTTTCAAGGTACCTGAGGCAAGAAACTATTGTTAAATCAGGTCTTAAACATAACTCGCTTCCATTTTGATCGATAAATGAAAAGATAAACTTTCTAAAATTTTCGCCTGATCTTTGAACTATGTGATTAGCTTCAATTACGGATGGTAATTCAATGTATTTAAATCCTTTAGATTTTACAGATCTAAGAATTTTTTCAGATAAATTTTTTGATTTCATTGATTAAATTTTCTTTTGAAAATGTAACTTGATTATTTTCTCCTTTAATCCCAAGAAGATTTTTCAAGGTAATTTTGTTATCTTTAAATTCATTTTCTCCACAAATTATTGCGACCGGACACGCTCTTTTATTGGCATAATTTAATTGTTTCCCGAGATTTTTTTTACTGTCTAAAAAGATTTCTGAATTAATATTATTTTTTCTCAAAGTTTCTAAAATTTCGTAATAATTTTTTAAATATTTTTCATCCATCACACAAATAATAACCGGTTTTTGTTCATTGATTTCTGGGTTTAATTGCATCATCGCAAATAACAATCTATCAACACCAATACTTACACCTGTGCCGGGTATATCCACTCCTTTAAATCTAGATATTAACTTATTGTATTGTCCTCCAGAGCAAATGCTTCCAATATCTACTTCTTTGCCTTTATTATTTTTTGCTTTAAAATTAAGATTAGTTTCAACACAGAAACCATCATAATATGCAAGACCTCTAACAATTGTAAAGTTAGTTTTTACTTGATCAGAATAATTCCCAAACTTTAAAATTTCTAGAAGATCTTCTAATTCATTTATTCCTTCTTGTGTTAAAGGATTTTTAAAATTTTGTTTAAGTTTATTCAAATCATTAATCTTTAAAAAATCTAAAATCTTAGATACTTGATCATCATTTAGATTAGCACCTTTTGTAATTGCACCACTTTTATCTTTTCTCTCTTTTTTTAATAAATCCTCAACACCTCTTAACCCAAAACCAGGTTTATCAAGCTTATCTATAGCTCTCATAACCTTGGTCTGTTTAGTGTCTGGAATCTTTAGATCTTTGATTAGACCTTGAATTATTTTTCTATTGCTGACGTTAATGATAAATTGATCTTTTTTTAAACCACACTCCAATAATGTGCTTGCAATTAAATTACATAATTCTGCATTCGCTTGAGCTGGGTTAACATTTCCCACAATATCACAATCTGCTTGCGTAAATTCCCTGTATCGCGCATTTCCAGCTTTCTCATTTCTAAAAACATTTTGGATTGCATATCTTTTATATATTGATGGAAGTTCTTGATTGTTTAGAGCAACAAATCTCGCTAATGGACTTGATAAATCATAACGAAGGGTAATATCTTTAGTTCCGTCTTTAAAAGAAAATACATCAGACATAGGATTACTTTCATCCTCTGCGAGAAAGGATCCAATATTTTCTGCAATTTCAAAAGATGGAGTTTCCAAAGGGTCAAACCCGTATTTTATAAAATTATTCTCTATAACTTTTAAAAGTTTCTTTTTAAGAAGTAATTTTTTATTCCACCTATCTTCAAATCCCTGGGGTAACCCAGGAGTTAATTTATTTTCTTTACTCATTTTTTTGGTACCCTGGCTTGGGATCGAACCAAAAACTGAAGTTCCACAAACTTCCGTGATAACCATTTCACCACCAGGGCCTATGTTTATTTTATATTAATTGTTGTTAAATTTAAATTTATTAAATAATTAAATTGCTAGCGTGCAGCCAGCATGTGTATGATGTCTGTGAAGTGAATTAAACGCATTATTTAATATAATCATTATGAATAAATAGCATCTAATTATTAAAATACAAGAATGAATTGTATAGGAATAGTAGCCCTGTGGGCTTCATACTCCTATACAATAATGATGAATTAGAATTAAGAGGTTTTTTGCAGTTTAACTGCTGAAGGACCTTTATCTCCGTCTTCAACTTCAAATGTAATCTCGTCACCTTCGTTTAAAAATCTTAAACCAGCATCTCTAACAGCAGAAGCATGGACGAACACATCCTTTTCTTTATCTTCACGTTCAATGAAACCATAACCTTTTTTTCCATTAAACCATTTTACTTTACCTTTTAGACTCATTTTACTCTTTCCTTATTAGTTATTCTTTGTTTATACAAAGAAGATGATTAAGTATTAGATTTCTAAATGGGATGCAAGTGATTTAATTGTCTATTATTGAGCTTTTTGGTGGTGGCCTTGGTAAGAATCGCACTTACGACACATACCTTTTCAGGGTACTGCTCTACTACTGAGCTACAAGGCCATTAAAATCTAAATGTTATACGACCCTTTGTAAGATCATATGGAGTTACTTCTACAGTAACATTGTCTCCCTGCAAAACTCTAATTCTGTTTTTTCTTAATTTTCCAGCTGTATGCGCTGTAACAATGTGATTATTTTCTAATTTGACCCTAAACATTGCATTGGGCAAAAGGTCTATTACCTTTCCTTTAAATTCTAAAGAGTCTTGTTTTGACAAATTTATAATTCTCCTAATCTTTTTTTAATTGATTTAGCATGTCCATCTAAACCTTCATTAGTTGCAAGAGTTATAACTGATGGTCCAAGAGTTTCAATACCCTTTTTTGATAAATTTATGTATGAAATTTTTTTAATGAACTCTGAAACACTTAATCCACTTGAGTATTTACTAGTCATATTAGTTGGAAGAACATGATTAGTGCCCGGTACTCCATAATCTGTCATTGCCATCACTGCATATTTTCCCAAGCAAATAGAACCAGCATTCTTAATTTTTGGAATTAAGGACTTATAATTTTTTATATTAAGCTCTAAGTGCTCTGGGCCCACCTTATTAATTATTTCTGCAATTCTATTTTCTGAATTTTCGTAGATTAGTATGCCATTCGTCATTAAACTTTTTTTTGCAATTGAGCTTCTCGAAATGCTTTTAAGTTGATTTATTATTTCATTTTTAGTTTTTTTTAGAATGTTTTTATCTTTTGAAATTAAAATACACTGTGCGAGAGAATCATGTTCAGCTTGAGCAATTAAATCACTTGCCAACCATTCTGGATTAGATTTGTTGTCACAGACAACTAAAACTTCTGAAGGTCCAGCTGTCATTGACTCAATTCCTATATCCCCAAAGACCTCTTTTTTTGCTGCAGCAACATATGAATTTCCTGGTCCTACAATTTTATTTACGGGTTTAATTGATTTAGTTCCATATGCGGCAGCTGCAATTGCTGAAGGGCCGCCAATAGAATAAATTTCCTTAATTTTACATTTTCTTGCAGCGTACAAAACTGCAGCGTTTTGCTTTCCCTTATAACCAGGATTAATCATTACAATTCTTTTAACTCCGGCAACAATTGCAGGTATTGTACTCATTAAAACACTAGATGGATAAGAAACTTTTGAACCTGGAACGTAGATCGCAACTGACTCAAGTGGAACATATTTATATTTCACTTTATTTTGATACTTATCAATATATGAGACATCTTTGAACTTTTGAAGAGAATGGAATTTATAAATTCTGTTATAAGCTGCATCTATCGCTTTTTTTACTTTTTGGTCCAATGATTTAATGGATTCTTTTATTTTTTTTGAGTTCGGGATAATTGTTTTATTTTTATTAAATCTTTTCTCATATTTTACTAGGGCTTTATCTCCATTTTTTCTAACATCTTTAATTATATTTTTTACTGAAATATAATCTGATCGAAGTTTATTTTTTCTTTTAGAAAGAAGTTTATCCAACAATTTATCAAAACTCTTATTTTTAGCAGAAATTACTTTCATTTTATTTTTTTTTTAAATCCTCCAATGTTACCTCTATAATTTCAGAATATAGGGTTATAAAACGATTATCTGAAAATAACAAATTAATTTCATATTGTTTATCTATTTTCATTACATCTATTCCCATCAACTTTAATTTTAGTTTACTATCTTTTTGATCTACATTTTTTGCTACTACATTTTCGATAAATTCAAACTTACAAACACTTATAATGTTACTTTTTTTGTTATCTTTCAGAGATTTTCGAGTTAGAGACAGTAAGAATATTTTATTTTTTTCAAGATATTTAATCTCTGAAACGCTTGTGGTTGAGTCCTCGCAGTATGTAGAAATTATATTTAGACCATTGAGATCTCTTGCTAATATTTTGGATAAAAAATTTTTTACCATTATGTTTTCATTTTTACTTTAATACCAAGTTTTCTTAATTTAAGTTGAAGATTTGAGTACCCTCTCAATCCATGATAAATTCTTGATATTGTTGATGATCCCTTTGCTGCGATAGCACCCAATATTATTGAGAAAGTAGTTCTCAGATCAGACGAAATGCAATCAGCAGAGTTCAATTTTTTTTCTCCATTAATTACAGCAAAATTTTTTTTAATTTTTATATCTGCTCCCATTCTATTAAGTTCGGGTACAGCCATAAATCTATTGGTAAAAATTGTTTCTATGATTTTACTTTGTCCAAAAATTCTTGTTAAAACAGGTATTAAAATTGGTAAACAATCTGTTGCAAATCCAGGCCATGGTCCAGTTTTGACGTTTATAGGTTTTAATTTTTTAATTGTTTTTAATTTTATATAATTTTTACTTACATCAATTTTAAAACCTATTTTTTTTAATATCTTTAATTCTGAAGGTAAAAATTTGGGATTTATATTCGCCACTTTTACACTACCCTTTGTAATTGCTCCTACACATAGATAACTAAATGCTTCTATCCTATCACCAATAATTTTATGATTACCGCTTAATAGCTCTTTAACACCTTTAATTCTTAAAGATCTTTTGCCAATAAACTTTATATTTGCACCTGAGTTGTTTAGAAATTTAATAAGATCTGTTACCTCAGGTTCTAAAGATATATTTTTTAAAACATGGGAACCTCTTACAAAAATTGAAGACATGATTAAATTTGACGTGCCTGTAACTGTAATTTTTGGAAACTTATAGCTTTTACCTACCAAACCATTCTTTGAAGATATTTTCACATATCCCTTTTCCAAAACATGTTCAGCCCCTAAACTTTTGAACCCTTCGAGATGCCAAGATGTATCGCGAATTCCTAATGCACAACCTCCTCCTTGAGCAACTCTTATGTTTTTCTTTGGATATCTTCCAAGTAAGGAACCCATGGTTAGAACTCCTGCTCGCATTGTAGACACCAAGTTATAGGGAACAGTTAATTTATGATCCTTTTTATTTGTAATAATCATAATCTTTTTTTTCTCTAAAATTTTTACTTTAGAACCTAAAGAGATTAAAAGATCTTTCATTGTAAGAACGTCTTGAACCAAAGGAACATTTCTTAAAATTACTTCTTTTTTAAAAAGAATAGATGCCGCCATAAGGGGAAGGCATGAGTTTTTTGCACCACTTATATTTACTATTCCATTTACGGCTTTGCTTGGGCCAGTAATTATAAATCTTTTCATACTATTTTGATTTTGCTAAAGTTATACCAACTTGACCTTGATATTTTCCTTTTCTATCAGAATAGGATACCTCTGGCTGATCTCCACTGAAGAACAAAATTTGCGCTGCCCCACTATTTGCATACAATTTTATGGAGTTGCTTGTATGATTTGAGAATTCTAAAACTAAGTTGCCATGCCAACCTGCTTCTAAAACCGTTGGGGGAGTTCCAAGTCCACATCTTGCGTAAGTACTTTTAGCAGTTACTAAACCAGTCACGTTTCTTGGCATTTTAAAATACTCAAGACTACTTGCCAGTGCGAAAGAATTTGGGGGAATTAAAACAGAATCTTCTCCTTTAATAGTTATAAAATTATCTTCACTAAAATTTTTTGGATCAGCGGTTGCTCCTTTTATATTTGTAAAAATTTTAAATTCAGAACCACATCTTAGGTCATAGCCAAATGAGTTAAGTCCATGACTAATGCCTTTAGATATACTTTCACTCACAAATGGACTTATCATCTCCTCCTTTTCTGCAAGTTCCTTAATTTGTTTATCGTTTAGAATCATTGTTTTGATTTTTTCGTTTGTGAATTTTTCTTTTTCTTAAATTTTTTCTAAGGGCTCTCTCGAGATCAAGCTTAGAAGGCTTTCTTTTAGAATTCATTAAAAAGATTATTTTTTCTCAGGATTAGTAAGATGCTCCAAAGTTACAACTTGATCAATTGGTATTGTCTTATCTTCAGATTTATTTGTTCCCTGCTTAGATTGTTTTTTGGCTCTTCGCTCAGCTAATTTTTTTTCTCTTTTAGCTTGCTTCTCCATGGCTTTAGCCCCTCTTGTAGATTTATAATCGTAGTGAATTCCCATAAAATTACCAAAAAATTATTATAGACTTAATAAAATAAAAAATTAAGTCAAAAATTTGAATTTTATTGGTTTTTACACTATTTTTATTTGTTCGCCCTTGTAGTTTTAGTGTTAAAACAGGCCCTTGGTAAGGGTCAGTCATGAGTTAGATTCTCATCGAGGGCACCATTACTTTTTAAAGAAAAATTTTCTTAAAATAAATGTCAGAACGAACAAAAATATTATAGCTGATATTGGTAAGTAAATTTCTTGAGTTTTTAAAAGATCAAATATTTTAGGCAATTCGTCATTTTCATATATTTTTTTTTCTAAAGCTGATCCTAATGAACAAACAATAAATGCTTGAATAATAACTCCAAGTAAGGTTCCAAAAAAATAGTTTTTTAATTTTACATCAAATAATACAGGAATTAGATTTTGTATCTGAGTCGGAATTCCACCGAGAAATCTAAGGAGACCAACTGCTAAAAACTGATTGTTCTTTATTTTGTCATTTAGATATTGATACTTATTTTGTATTTTTTCAATGATGTAGTTTTTGAAAAAATAATTAGCAACTACAAAAGTTACAGTAGATCCTAAAGCAAAAGTTAACGAAAAAATTAAAGTTCCAAAGTAAGGTCCAAAAATATATCCACAAATCAACCCTAATGGAGACCCAAAACCTTGAAGTAAAGAAATCCAAACAATTCCAAATATAATAAATACAAAAGATGAGAATATTATATTATTTTGTTTAAAATTAATTAGATACTCACTATTTGATTTGAGAAAACTATATGAAGTTAACTCCTCAATACTTATATAAGTTAACAAGAAGTATAAAAACAATCCTAGGAATATAATATAGGCTAAACCTAACCATATTTTTACATTTTTCATAGTTTGCATATTATAGATTTTACATTATAAATACTTAAATTTTTAATACTACATAATTAAAATCTTATGAAAAGAACTTATCAGCCAAGTAAACTTGTCAGAAAAAGACGCCACGGATTTAGATCAAAAATGAAAACAAAAGGTGGAAAAAAGCTTCTAGCCAGAAGAAGAAGAAAAGGTCGAAAAAAACTTACTGTTTAATGAATATTAAAATCAAAAGTCTCTCAAAGAATGAGGACTTTAAAAAACTTCTTAATGGAAGAAAAATTTCTAATTCTTATTTCACAATTTTTTTTAAAAAGATTCCTGATAAAAAAAATACATGTCTCAACATAAGTTTTGTGGCAAAAAAGAAAATGGGTAAAGCTGTTGATAGAAATAAGATAAAAAGAAGGCTCAAAAATATGACATATGCAATAACCAAAATAGCTAAATTAAATCTTAACTTTTCTTATTTAGTTCTTGCAAAAAAAAGTGTTTTAGAGGAAAAATACGATGAAATTAAAGAGGCATTACAAAAAAGTTTTGAAAAAATAAGCTAATGAAAATTTTAACCAAGATTATTATCAAGATAATAAAGTTTTATCAGTACTTAATCTCACCTTTGCTGGGTAACAACTGTAGGTATTTGCCAACTTGTTCAGAGTATTTTATAGAATCTTTAAAGGAGTATGGTTTGATTAAAGGTTTTTTCAAAGGTACTAGAAGAGTTTTAAGTTGTCATCCCATAAAATTCCTTGGTGGTGGTGAAGGATTTGAACCAGTTAAAAAAAATAAAAATTAAAAATGGACTCAAATAAAAATATAATCGCAGCTATATCACTCAGTGCAGCAATAATTGTTTTGTGGGCTTTATTTTTTTCACCTTCACCAGAAGATCGAGAAAAGATAAAGCAAAAAAGAATAGACTCAGTTAAAAGTTTAGATGCTCCAGAGATAGAAAATTCTGAAACTAATAACCTTCTTTCAAGAAAAGAGGCTTTAAATAAAGATAAAAGAATTATATTTGAAAACGATAACATTAATGGTTCAATTTCTTTAAAAGGTGCAATTATAGATGATTTACTTTTTAAAAATTACAATGAAAAACTCGAGGGTAAAAAAAAGGTAGTACTACTTAATCCAAGAAACGCTTCTGATACATATTACTTAGAAACAGGCTGGGTTAGTAACAATAAAAATATTGATTTACCAAATAATAAATCAAAATGGAAAGTAGAAGGAAACACAAAACTTTCCCCAGGAAATGACGTTAAATTAATATGGAAAAATGCTCAAGGACTCACTTTTGAAAAAATTATTAGTATTGATAATAAATTTTTATTTACTGTTAACCAAAAAATAAAAAATAATACTAACAAAATATATAATTTTTATCCTTATAGCCAAATTATCCGAAAAAATATTCCTAGAGATATAGTAAATTTTTTTATTTTACATGAGGGACCACTTGGTGTGTTTGATGATCAGTTAGTGGAAAAAGATTATGATAATGTAATAGACAAAAAATATTCTATAAATGCTGAAAAAGGTTTTCTAGGTATTACTGATAAATATTGGCTTACAAGCTTAATACCAGAAAAGAACAAAAATTTTAGAGCAGACTTTGAGTACAGTGAAAAATTTAAAATTAGTTATATAGAAACTGAGGCTTTAGAGGCACAACCTAATAAGCAAATTAGTAATAAAGTTGATATTGTTATTGCCGCAAAAGAAGTAGATGTAATTGATGAATATAATGAGAAATTAGGATTATCAAAATTTGACCTTGTCATTGACTGGGGCTGGTTTTATTGGATTGTAAAACCTTTATTTTTTTTAAATGATTACTTTTTTAAACTTGCAGGAAATTATGGATTAGCAATTATATTAATAACTGTTTGTTTAAGATTATTGTTCTTTCCACTCAATAATTATGCATTTAGATCGATGAGTCGTATGAAAATTTTACAACCCGAAATGGCTCGTCTTAAAGAAGTTCATAAAGATGATAAGATGAAACTTCAGCAGGCAATTATGCAGCTCTATAAGAAAGAAGGAGTTAATCCTGTAAGTGGTTGTGTGCCAATTTTAATTTCTATACCATTTTTTTTCGCTATTTATAAAATGTTGTTCGTAACAATTGAAATGAGACATCAGCCCTTTTTTGGATGGATAAAAGATCTTTCTGAAAAAGACCCCACATCAATTTTTAATTTATTTGGACTGATACCATGGTCACCACCTGATTTTTTAATCATCGGTGCGTTACCCGTGCTAATGGGTCTAACAATGTGGGCACAACAGAAACTTAATCCAGCTCCACAAGATGATATACAAAAGAAAATTTTTATGTTTTTTCCTGTCTTCTTAACCGTAATACTTGCACCTTTTCCTTCGGGATTAGTTCTGTATTGGACGGCCAACAATATTCTTACAATGGCTCAACAGTACGTCATTATGAAGAGAACTACTGTGAAAACCTCTCAATAATGGATTTAAAAAAGATCTTACCTACAGACGGACCGCCAGTCGAAGAAGTTTTGAAATATGTTGAGAAATACAAAAATGAAATAATAGTTATTAAATATGGGGGAAATGTATTTATTGATAGAAAAATTTTTGATAATTTCATCAAAGATTTAAGTGTGCTTAACAAGCTTGGTTTGCAAGTGGTTGTTGTGCACGGTGGAGGACCAAGAATAAAAAGGGAGTTAACTAAACAAAATATTGAGTCCAAATTTGTTAGAGGTCTAAGAGTCACTGATGAAAAAATTATAAGTGTCGTCGAGACTGTACTTATTGATTTTAATGAAGATATTGTAAATTCTTTAAAAAAAATTGGGTCCCAGGCAGCCTCACTACATACAAAAAAAGATAATGTTATAGAAATTATTCCTGAACAAAAAGAACTTGGTTTTGTGGGAATTCCTAATAAAATTAATATAGAGACTATTTTTGGAAAATTAAAAAATAATATTATACCCATTATCTCCCCTTTAGGGCTAGGAGAAAATAAACAGACCTATAATATTAACGGAGATCATGCAGCTGGGGCAGTTGCAAAATCTCTTAAATCAAGAAGACTGCTTTTAATGACAAATGTTGAGGGCGTTTTGAATAGAGAGAAAAAACTTATTTCAGAAATCAATTCTTCAAAAATAACCGAAATGATAGAGGATAAAACAATTACTGAGGGTATGATACCAAAAATTAATACTTGTCTTGATGCTGTGAAAAACGATGTAACTGCAGTTGGTATAATTGACGGTCGTAAACCTCGTTCAGTTTTATTTGAATTATTTTCCGATAAAGGATCGGGAACATTAATAAGAAAATGAAAAGTTTGAAAGAAATGAAATACCTTCTTTTGGACCTTGATGGGGTTTGTTATGGCTCCCATAATGGTTATCCTTTAGAAAAAGTCTTTGGTCTTGTATCAAAAAGAATGACTCTTTTTATTCAGGAAAAACTTGGTTTGGATGAAAAAAAAGCAAAAGAACTTCAAACTAATTATTTTTACAAATACAATACAAGTCTTAATGGTCTAATGTTACATCATAATGTTATTGGGGATGAGTTTCTTAAATATGTACATGATATTGACATTTCATTTATGAAAGAAGACAAAATATTGAGAAATGAACTAGAGAATTTAGATATGGAAAAATTTATTTTTACAAATGGTAGCGCTGAACATGCTCAAAATATTTTAACACGATTAGGTATTTACGATCTTTTTGGAAAAGAAAAAGTATTCGATATAAAAGACGCTGGATATGTTCCTAAACCAGAAGCCCAGACCTTTGATTTAATGGTCAAAAAATTTGGTATTAAACCCAAAGAAACAATTTATATAGAGGATATAGCTAAAAATTTAAGTATTGGCTTTGAAAAAGGCTGTACAACTGTTTGGTTAATCAATGATGAACATTTTGGAAAAATTGACTCTGATAAAGATTATATTTCTCATAAAATTGAAAATCTATCTTTATTTCTTAAGGAAATAAGGTTATTAAAAAGTAAATAAATTATGTCCTTAGAAAAAATAATTAATGACGCTTGGGAAAAAAAAAACCAAGTAAATCAAGATTCAGATCAATCTTTGAAGGATGCAATAAACCAAGTAATTAAAGATTTAGATAGTGGTGAGTCTAGAGTAGCAGAAAAAATTAATGGGGAATGGAAAACTCACCAATATCTTAAAAAGGCTATCATGCTTAGCTTTAGAATTTACCCAATGGATAATTTAAGCGGTCCATATAGTAGCTGGTACGATAAAGCTCACTTATTAAAAGGTAAAACAGCTAATTGGACAAAGGAACAACATGAGGCTGCTGGATTTCGAATGACACCAAACAGTCCAGTAAGACCAGGATCTTTCATTGGAAAAAATGCCGTGCTCATGCCTTGTTATGTAAACATAGGAGCGTACATCGGTGCTGGAACAATGATGGATACTTTTAGTAGAGCTGGTAGCTGCTGTCAAATTGGAAAAAATTGTCATATATCTGCTGGTTCAGGTATTGGTGGAGTCTTAGAACCAGCTCAAGCACTTCCAACTATAATTGAGGATAACGTCTTCGTTGGAGCAATGTCAGAAGTTGTAGAGGGTGTTATAGTGGGAGAAGGAAGCGTTCTTTCAATGGGATGTTACATTGGTCAAAGTACAAAAATTGTAAATAGATCAAATGGCGAGGTTACAAAAGGGCATGTTCCACCTTATTCGGTCGTAGTACCTGGCACTCATAAAGATCTTTATGCTGTTCATATAATAAAAACTGTAGACGCAAAGACGAGGTCAAAGACATCAATTAACGATCTTTTAAGAGACTAATTATGCAAAAAATAAATGAATTACAATTAGCCAAAGAGCTAATGAAGTTTCCATCAATAACACCTAAAGACGCTGGTGTAATGAAATTTTTAGAAAAAAAATTAAAGAAAATGGGTTTCAAAACTAAAATTTTAAATTTCAAAGAAAAAAATTTTCAACCGGTGAAAAATTTATATGCTAGACTAGGAAGTAAAGGGCCTAATTTTTGTTTTGCGGGCCACTTAGATGTTGTACCCCCTGGAGATATTAAAGACTGGACAGTTAATCCTTTCAGACCTTCTGTTAAGAAAGGTCATTTAATTGGTAGAGGTGCGAATGATATGAAGGGCTCAGTAGCTGCTTTTGTTTCAGCCGTAAGTATTTTTTTGAATAATAATAAAAGTTTCAATGGATCAATTAGTCTTTTAATAACAGGTGATGAAGAAGGAGATGCGGTAAACGGTACAAAAAAAGTCGTAGATTATTTAAAAAAGAAAAAGGAAAAAATTAATTTTTGTTTGGTTGGTGAACCAACGAATCCAAATAAATTAGGAGAAATGATAAAAATTGGTCGAAGAGGAAGTTTAACTGGAAAAATAGAAATAATTGGTATGCAAGGGCATGTTGCCTATCCTCATAGAGCAAATAATCCCTCAACAATAATTGTTAAAGTTTTAAATGAATTAAAAAATATAAAGTTTGATAAAGGTGCCAAAAACTTTCAGCCAACAAATTTAGAAATTACAAAAATAAATATTGATAATAAAGCTGATAATGTTATCCCGAGAGTTGCTAATGCAACTTTTAATATAAGATTTAATAACAAGCACTCATCAGGTTCTATCAAAAAAAGAATTAATAAAATTTTAAGTAAAATTAATACAAAGAATAAATCAAAATTTAAAATAGATTACAGAGTTTCTGGTGAAGCATTTTTAATAAAACAAAATGCTACAACAAATATGATACAGAATGTTGTAAAAAAAATTACAAAAATTAAACCAAAACTTTCGACAACTGGAGGAACATCTGACGCTAGATTTCTAAAAAATATTTCTCCATGTTTAGAATTTGGCCTTGTAGGTAAGACAATGCATAAGGTTGATGAAGCAGTATCCCTAAATGATCTTAAAAAATTAACAAAAATTTATGCTAACATTCTTAATAACTATTTTTAGTGAAAACTGCGATAATATCTTCAAAAACTTCGGTTAATCATTTAACAGGTGATGGTCACCCTGAACAACCTAAAAGAGTTACTGCGATAACTGAAAGACTTAAAAAAAATAAAAGTTTAATTTGGGATAAGCCAATCTCCTTTGATGAAAATATACTAAAAAAAGCACATAGTGAAGATTATGTTAGCATGGTTAAAAAAAGTTTTCCTAATCAAGGATTAAAATTTTTAGATGGCGACACTATTATTTCACCTGGAAGCAAAGATGCTACAATAGATGCGGTGGGATCAGTAATTAAAGCAGTAGATGGCGTTGAACAGAAGAAATTTAGAAATGCTTTTTGTGTAGTAAGACCTCCTGGACACCATGCAGAAAAAAATAAAGCGATGGGTTTTTGCATCTATAATAATTGTGCAGTTGCCGCTCATTATCTTATTGAAAAGTATAAATATAAAAAAATTGCAATATTCGATCCAGATGTTCATCATGGAAATGGTACACAAGATATTTTTTATGATAATAAAAACGTTTTATATTTATCTACTCACCAATATCCATTTTATCCAGGAACTGGAAGTGAAAAAGAAAAAGGTAAACACAATAACATTTTCAATGTGCCTCTTCCTGCTGGGACTACATCAGAAAAATATATGAATGCTTTGGACAGAGTTTTAGATAAAATGGTTGAATTTAAACCTGAATTTTTGATTTTAAGCATGGGTTTCGATGCTAATATTGCTGATCCTCTAGCACAGTTTGAATTAAAATCTGAAGATTTTTATGAGATTACAAAAAGAACTCTTAAAGCAACAAACGAATTCACTAATGGAAAAGTTGTATCAGTGTTAGAAGGAGGGTACGACCTCAATGCCCTTGCAGATAGTGCATTTAATCATGTAAATTCTCTCGTAGAAAATAATTAATGAAACTGTATAAGATTAAAAAGTCTAAAATAGACAACAAGCGAGGTTTATATGCAACAAAAGATATTAAAGAAGGAACAAAAATAATTAATTATATTGGAAAAATCATTACAAATAAAGAAGTTGAAGAATCAGCAAAATTTGACAATAATAAACCAATCTATTTATTCACACTTAATAATAGATATACCTTAGATGGAGATTTTCATTGGAATACTGCAGGTTTGATTAATCATTCATGTAATAATAATTGTGACTATGAGGGAAAAGGTTATAAGGTTTGGGTATCATCAATAAGAGATATTAAAAAAGGGGAAGAACTCACTTGCGACTATGGTTTTGGATTTGATAAAGACTATAAACAGTTCCCTTGTAAATGTGGTGCAAAAAATTGTTGTGGATATATTGTAAGAGCAGGTTCAAGGTTTAGGATAAATAAAAAATTCGCTATTAAAAAAAAAACTAATAAATCACTTTAGTCAAATATAGTCCCTCCGCTGGAGCAGGAGGTGCACAATTAATTCTTTTTTTGGATTTAATTATTTTTTCAAATTTTTGAATACTCCACTTACCCTCACCAATATACTTCAAACAACCAATCATCGATCTTACTTGATTTTGGAGGAATGACTGGGCTTTTATCTCAATCTCAATAATGTCTTTTTTAGTTAAAAATTTTATTGATTTAATTGTTCTTACTGGAGTTTTCGCAGAACAACTAGATGATCTAAATGTTGAAAAATCTTTTGTACCAATTAATTTTTTTGCTCCTTTTTTCATCATTGCTAGATTTAGTTTTTTAATTATGTGCCAACACCTTTTATTTTTTAACACAGATCTAGATTTACGATTTAAAATAACATATTTATATACCCTCGCTTTAGCAGAATATCTAGCGTGAAAAGTAAGCTTCCTTTTTTTTAAGTCTAGAATACTAATGCCGTATCTCGATAAAAAATGATTAATTGATTTTAAAAATTTATAGTTATCTTTTATTTTTGTACTTGTGTCAAAATGAGCTGATTGTTCTAAAGCATGTACTCCGGAGTCAGTTCTGCCTGATCCTATTATATTTACCTTTTTTTTAAAAATTTTAGAAATAGTGTTTTGAATTCTCCCTTGAATTGTTTTCCCTTTTCTCTGTACTTGCCATCCATTATGATTAGTACCAACATATTCAATAAGAATTTGATATCTATTCATTAAGGATGCAGCCTTTACTTATTTTTGAACCATTCAAAAATTCATTTATTTCTTGAATTTTTTTTCCCTCTTTTTGAATCTCAATAACTTTTATGCTTTCATTATTTGAGCATGCTATCTCAAGTTTGTCATTAAGAACTTCACCGTTGGGTCCTGATCCATTTCCAATTTCAGCTTTTAATATTTTATATCTATCTCCTTTAAACATAAAATACGCTCCTGGATTAGGGTGCAAACCATTTATTTTTCCAATGATTTTTTTGGCACTATCATTCCAAAATATCTTCCCCTCTGCTTTATTTATTTTTTCAGCATATGTTGCCCTGGAATGGTCTTGTTCTTTAAAATTCGCTTTACCACTTATAATACTATCTATGTTTTCAATAATTTTTAAGGCTGCTAGTTGAGATAATTTTTCTTCAAGCTCAGTTGCATTTGAAACTAAGTCAATTTTAATTTTATAAGTTTTAAGAACAGGACCAGCATCTAAATGTTCATTAATTTTCATAAAACTAATTCCAGTTTCAATATCCTGGCTCATTATTGCTCTCTGTATTGGTGCGGCGCCCCTAAATTTGGGCAAGATAGATGCATGAATATTTAAAAAACCATTTTTGGAAAGTTCAAAAAATTCCTTAGGTATAATTTGACCATAAGAAATTACTATAACAATTGTTGGCTTTATTTTTTTTATAAAATTATATTCGTCGATATTATTTTTAAGACTACTTGGTGTTCTAATTGGTAAGCCAAGCAATTCAGATTTAATTTGGATTGGGGTTTTTTGAACTTTCATTCCCCTATTAGATTTTTTTGGCGGTTGCGTGTAAACGACAGAAATATTAAGTTGACTCTCATTTATCTTTTCAAGTATAGGCACAGCAAATTTTGAAGTGCCCATAAAAATAATATTATCTGACATTTACACAATTACTCTATTAGATGTATTTTTGTTTTTAGATAATCTTTTTATTAGAATATCTTTTTTTAGCTTTGACAAAAAATCAATGATAAGCTTTCCATCTAAATGATTAATTTCGTGCTGGATACATGTAGATAGTAAACCATCACATTCCATTTTTGTTTTATTTCCTGAAATATCAATGTATTCAACAATACAGGTTTTTGGTCTTTCAATTTCAATAAATGTTTCAGGTATCGACAAACAACCCTCTTCATATGTCGACCTATCTTTGCCGAAAGATTTTATGGATGGGTTAATTAAACAAAGAGGTTTTTTTTCCTCATCTTTTTTTGAAACATCAATTACAATCATTCTTCTCAAAATACCAACTTGAACAGCAGCAAGACCTATGCCATTATTATTGTACATTGTTTCAAATAAATCGTCCGCTAACTGTTTTTCTTTATTAGTTATCTTCTCAATCTTTTCAGATTTTTTTCTAAGGATTTCATCCGGAACCAGTATGATTTTTCTTTTAGTCATAGCAAAGTTTATACTCTTACTGGCAAGATTTCAGAAAGGATTTCATTTCTTATTAGGTCTATATCCATTTGGTTTAGTGCATTTATTAAGAAATATAAAGTTTCTGAGCCAAGATTTTTAAGCTCATCTTCTCCAATTATTTCTATAATTCTTAACATTGCTAAACCAATTTCCCCATCATTAATTAAGACCTGAATATCTATAGGCATAGTATTTTCATTAATTGTATAAAGATCACTATATTCCTCATTGATTTCAATGCCATCAAATTTTAAAGATTCTATAACAATTATATCTTTAGTTATTAAATAATTTTTTTTGCTTTTTTTAATTTTTTTCAAAAAATTATTTAGATCTTTTTCAGTTTTTTTCTTAGATGGCTTTTGTTCTATAAAATAATTTATAATTTTTGATTGATGCAAAATTTTATTATTGTATTTTATTTTTTTATTTGGATTTTCTACTTTTGAATTCAAAATATAAAAGTCTGTTAAATCCGAACTTAATTCACTTTCTTCAATTTCCTCCAAAATAAACCTTAATTCATCTTTAAATGCATTCTCAAACCCATCTTTAGTAAAAGATGATTTTAAATCTTTGGAAAGTTTCGCTACTTTGTTTGGATCGTCATTCAATAAAATACCTTGATACATTAAAGCTCGAGCCTTTATGTTTGATAAATCATCTTTTTCCCTGTCTATGTTAAGAAGTTGATCTACAGAAAATTGAAATTTTTTATAAATATTAAGTAAATCTTTTTCATTGTAATTTCTCTCATGCGTAGCTTTTTCTAATAATGAAATTTTTTCTTCATCATCAGTATCAATATCACTAGTACTATCTAGCAAATTATTAGATCTTAAATAAGTCCAAAATAGCTTTGAAGTTTTTTTTGTAGGCACGTATTTAAAATCTTTAATTGTATTGAATGAGATATGTAAATTTAAAAGATTTTTATCTGACGAAGTATTATCATCATTTGAAAGACCAATTAAGGAATTAAATTTTTTCTCAAAAAAAGGATCTGAATAACCAGACTCCTTTTCTAAATCAAAACGCATTATGGCAAGATCATTTTGCTTACTATGTATCAAGCAGTATATTGAAAAATTTTTCAGATAATTATCATTAAAATTTTGATTAAGCTTTTTAAGCAAGTTACATGCCTCTTTTATTTCTGCTTTAGATAAATATTCATTTAAAACAAATTTAATCAAATTTTCATTTGAAATTATATCCAGATTTTTAGTTACATAATCAATTATTAAATCAAGGTCTCCATTTTTAATCAACCATTCTGCTTTCAGGTTAAAAAATTTTTTTTTATCCAAATTTTCTTTTGGAGGAAAAGTATTTGTTAAAAGGATTTTTTTATAGATATCGCTTGCATCAGTAGAAAGATTCATAGAATTTATTTTCTTTTTAAGTTCATATATTTTTTTTCCATCTGATTTTGTCCACATATCTAATTCGAATCCATATTTTTCAGGATCATATATTCCAACTACTAGATCATTTGTGGTGGTGAAATTTTCCTCTGAGACTTTAATGTCATCTGTTATTCCAGCGTTAATTTTGATTTTCTTATTTTCTGTATCATTTGATGAACTATCAATTTTTATGTTTTCTTCATCGACTTTTTCTTTTTTCTCGAGACTCCAAATATCTGTAGGCTCATTACTAATAGCAAATTTCATGATAGATATAAAAATTAAAAAAATTATGAAAAAATTATTTAACAATTTTCAAGTTTTCTTGCGGTATTTTTTTTTCAATAAGCTGATTTGGTGAGGGGAAATTAATTTTACTAACTACTAATAAAATTCCAAAAATGATTGCTAAAACCACAACTACTTTTATTATGATTTTTAATGGATTTATAGTACTGCCAATGCTTGTCTTTTTATAAAATTGCATATACTTTTTATTAAATTCAAATTAAGACATATTTATGTTTTTTCAACTTAGAAAATTATGAAAATAAAAAAAAAAATTGTTTTAATAGGTATGATGGGATCAGGAAAATCAACAATTGGTGCATTATTGTCAAAAAAAATGAACATGAACTTCATAGATCTAGATACTAAAATTGAGACAATTGAAAAACAAACAGTTAGCCAAATTTTTAAACTCAAAGGTGAAAAATATTTTAGAGCGATAGAGGTTGAAACAGTTTTATCACTTCTAAATTCTAAAGAAAAAGATTTGGTTTTATCCTTAGGGGGCGGTTCATTTCTAGACGAGAAAATTAGAAAATATGTTAAGAATTTTTCATCATCTTTTTGGTTAAATTGGAGACCTTCAACAATAATAAAAAGGATAAGGAAATCTTCCAAAAGACCGCTTATCCAGGGATTAAACGATCAGAAAATTAAAAAAATGATATTAGATAGAAATAGATATTATGCCAAATCAGATTTTAAAATAGATTGTGATAATCATAAAAAAAACGAAATTGTAGATAAAATAGTTTCAATATTAAAATAAAATGAAATTAAAAGTTAAAACTAATATAAGTAATTACTCTGTAATTGTTGGGAATAATCTTTGCCCAAAGATAAATAATATAATCTTAAATGAAGGAATATACTCTCAAAAATTTTTACTTATTTATGATAGTAAAGTACCAAGTCAAATGATTAAATCTATTATAAGTAAATTTAATAAGAAAAAAATAGAAAAGAAAAAGATTATTTTTAATGAAAAAAGTAAAAATTTAAAAACCGTTTCTTCTATTGTAAAAATTCTTGAAAAGAAAAATTTTAGCAGAAATGATTGTTTAATTTCTGTTGGAGGGGGTATTTGTGGAGATGTTTGCGGATTTGCATCAAGTATTTTTAAAAGAGGTTTGAACTTTGTTAATGTACCCACAACTTTACTTAGTCAAGTTGACTCCGCGATTGGAGGTAAAACAGGAATAAACTCGTTATCAGGAAAAAATATGATAGGATCTTTTTATCAACCTGCTTTAGTTATTTCGGACATAAATTTTTTAAAGAGTTTACCTAAAAAAGAAATGATATGTGGATATGCCGAGATTTTAAAACATTCTCTTATAAAAAATGAAATATTTTTCAACTTTTTAAAAAAAAACTTTATCAAGATTTTGAATCATAATCGTAAATTTTTAGAAAAGGCAATTTATAAAAGTTGCTTAATAAAAAAAGAGGTGGTTGAGAAAGACGAGAAGGAAAAGAATACCAGAAAGGTTTTAAATCTGGGTCATACTTTTGCTCATGCTTATGAAGCAACAATTGGTTATAACAAAGGACTAAATCATGGTGAGGCTGTTTTATTAGGAATAATGTCAGCTGTTGAGTTTGGTAAACAAAAAAATATTTTAAAAAAGAATGATTATAAAAAAATTATTGAGCACTTAAAAAAATTAAATTACTTTAATTTAAATAAATATTTTAAATCTAAAGATATACCAAGAATTATTTTTTATATGAAACAAGACAAAAAGAACAAAGATAGTAAAATAAATTTAATTCTTCTAAAAAGAATTGGAAAACCTATTTTAAATAAATCATTTGAAGAAAAAAAAATCAGATCATTTTTAAGAGGTTTAATTGATTAATAATTGAATTGAGTGAATATGATTTTTTAATTCATTTTCTAAAATCTTATAAATTCTTTTAGTTGAATCAATTTTTTTTTTTGATTTAAGCTCGTCAGAGTTTATTATAATTTTTATATGAAATTTTTTTGGAGAATTGTTTTTATGACCTTTATGCAGAAACGATTTGTCTTCTACATTTATTTTTTGTAGGACAATTTCTTTTGTAATTTTTTCTTTAACTACTTCAATTAATTTATTTATTTCCATAAAATGTATTATAATAATACTACAATGAAAATTATATGCGATTGGAATAAATGTAATAAAATTGGAGAGTATAAAGCTCCAATTGAAAAGGATAATAGTAAAAATTTTAGATATTTATGTTTGGAGCATATAAGAGAATTTAACAAAAATTGGAATTACTTTGCAAACATGACAGATAGACAAATAAATGAGTTTATTAAATCTGACATGACTTGGCATAAACCAACTCAAAATTTTAGTGGACAAGATAATTTTTTTAAAATTTTATGGAATAATACTCTGAAAGAAAACTTGGATGGAATAAATAATGACAACATTAAAAAAAACAAATTTCGACAATTAACCTTTTCGGATGATGATATTAAAGCTTTTAACATATTGAGTCTAAATATTGGCGTAGAATGGTCAATTATAAGAGATAAATTTAAAAAACTTGTCAAACGATTTCACCCTGATAAAAACTCAGGAAATAAAAAATACGAAGAAAAATTAAAGATTATTACGCTGGCGTATACTCAACTAAAAAGGTCTTATAATAAATGAACGAAAGTATTAATATTGTACCAGATATAAAAATTTCAGTGAAACAAACATTTGGAATAGACTCAAATCTTGAAGTTGAGGCATTTTCCAAAAAAAATGAATATGTTCCAGAAATAGATAAAAACTATAAATTTGATAAAGATACAACACTTGCAATATTGTCTGGTTTCTCTTTTAACAAAAGAGTATTGGTTCAAGGATACCATGGGACTGGAAAATCAACTCACATTGAGCAAGTAGCAGCAAGATTAAATTGGCCTTGTGTGCGAGTAAATTTGGACAGTCATATAAGTAGAATTGATTTAATAGGTAAAGACGCGATTAAAATAAAGGATGGAAAACAAATAACAGAATTTCAGGAAGGGATTTTGCCTTGGTCTATCCAAAACCCAATCGCACTTGTTTTTGATGAATATGATGCTGGTAGACCAGATGTAATGTTTGTGATTCAGAGAGTTTTAGAAGCTGAGGGAAATTTTACACTTCTTGATAAAAATAAAGTTTTAAAACAGCACAAATACTTTAGATTATTTGCAACCTCAAATACAGTTGGTCTAGGTGATACTACGGGGCTTTATCACGGTACCCAACAGATTAACCAAGGACAAATGGATAGATGGAACATTGTTACATCGCTTAATTATTTAAGTTTAGAAAGAGAGATGGAGATAATTCTCGCAAAAAACAAATCTTATAATAATTCAAAGGGTAAAGAAGATATTGCAAATATGATAAAAGTTGCGTCTCTTACAAGGAAAGGTTTTATTTCAGGTGACATTTCAACAGTAATGAGTCCCCGGACAGTAATGCATTGGGCAGAAAATAATTTAATATTTAAAGACATGGGATACTCTTTTAGAGTTACATTTTTAAATAAATGTGACGAAGTAGAAAAAAATATTATTGCTGAATATTATCAAAGATGTTTTGGTGAAGATTTGCCAGAGGCTGCAATTAATAATCAATCTAATGAGTAAAAAAGAGGAATTCTTAAAAGAGAGATTTAAACTAGCTCTAGACTCAACTTATAAAGTTTTATCAGAGGAATTTGATAGAATAGGTAAAAGTAAAAACGATAAAGAGGTTAATGATTTCAAAATTTCAAATTTATATTCAAGGGAAGATTACACAAAATTCCGAGCGGATAATGACTCTAATGCATTGAGAAAAAGATTTTCAAAAAAAGATATCTTTAAAAAAAATTTTCCTAAGAATCAATCTTATAAGCAATTTTATGAAATTTCGGAAAAGGTAAGATGTGAGTTATTAGGGTCTAAAATGCTTAATGGTATCAAAAAAAATATAATTGAAAATTATAATAATAAATTTTTAAACAAAAAAGATAGTAATATTAAAAATAAAGAAGACGTCAATGTTTCTGAAGCTTTTGAATTGTATCTCTTAAAAAATTTTATGGGTATAAAATTAAACAGTGTATCGATTAAAATATTAAATTTTTGGGAAGATAAATTTGATAAAAATATTAAAAACCATATTCAATTTTTAAAAAAAAAGATTGCTGATCAAAATAAGTATAACGAAAAATTTTCAGAAATATTTCAAAAAATGGATATATTTGAAAATGAAAATGAAAACGAAGCTCAAAATGAAAATAGTAACGAGGACAATAACAACGAAAATAACCAAGACAATAAAGACGATAACAATAATGACGAAAGGGATAGCGTGTCAGAGGAAATGAGTGAGAACAAAAGTTTAGAGGGCGATGAGGACTTAAATGAATTTAGAATGGAAGAAGAATTTTTTGACGATCAAAATCAAAAAGAAAGCATCGAGAATATTATTCAAAAACTCAATATTACTAAAAGTAATAAAGAATATAAAATTTTTACTAATAATTTTGATGAAATCGAAAAAGCTGAAAATCTTGAAAAAGATGATGAAATTAGAAAACTTAGAAATAATCTGGATCAGCAGTTAACAAGTTTTCAAGACGTAATTACCAAACTTGCCAATAAACTACAGAGACAATTGTTAGCTAAGCAGAATAGATCATGGGAATACGACCTTGAAGAAGGTTTGTTAGATAGCTCAAAGTTAAGTAGGATTATAATAGACCAACAAAATTCTCTCTCATTTAAAAAAGAGAAAGATTATGAATTTAAAGATACTGTTGTTACACTTTTAATTGATAACTCAGGGTCAATGCGTGGAAGACCAATAACAATTGCCGCATTATGCGCAGATATACTTTCAAGAACTCTCGAAAGATGTAACGTTAAAGTAGAGATACTTGGATTTACCACTAAGAATTGGAAAGGTGGAGAGTCAAGAGAGAAATGGAGTAAAAACGGAAAACCAAAAAATCCGGGAAGATTAAATGATTTAAGACACATAATTTATAAAGCTGCTGATATTCATTGGCGACAATCAAAAAAGAATCTTGGGTTAATGCTTAAAGAGGGTTTGCTCAAAGAAAATATTGATGGAGAAGCTATTTTATGGGCATTTAGTAGAATAAATAAAAGGAAAGAGGAGAGAAAAATAATGATGGTTATCTCTGATGGAGCTCCTGTGGATGATTCAACATTGTCTGTAAATTCAGGGGACTACTTGGAGAAGCATTTGAAAAGAACTGTAAAATTTATAGAGTCTAACTCAGATATTGAACTACTTGCAATTGGTATTGGTCATGACGTTTCAAGATACTATAAAAAGGCAATAAAAATTTCTGATGTTCAAGAATTAGGTGATGTTATGATTTCTCAACTTAGCAATTTATTTGAAAAGAAAAAGAACTCAAAAAAATTAAATTAAAGGTTTTTAAGATCTTTATTTTTCCACGTTAATAAAACTTCTGCCCCCGATCTAGTTTTTGAATTTCTACAAATTACTTTTGCGCCGTTTCTTTCAAGTAAAGTTTTTCCAATAAAAATTCCAAGACCTAGTCCTGACTTTGACTTATCTTCATAAGATGAAGACTTAATATAAGGTTCTCCAATTTTGTTTAAAACATCTTTTGAATAACCATTTCCGTCATCTTCTATGGATATCTCAGTTAATTGATTGTCACTTTTAATTGAAATATATATTTTTTTTTTTGCAAATTTATTTGCATTACCAATAAAGTTTCTGATTCCATAAATAATCTCTATTAATTTTGTAATTTTAAAAGAATTTGTGTCTTGACTATAATTTAATATAAATTCCTTATTTGAAATATCTTCAAATGATTTAATTATTTCACTAACATAATCAAACATTGAGCATTCTTGATCAATAAAATCATCCTCGACACCAGGATTTAGTGACAATCTTTTGAGGATCTGGCTGCATCTTTCAACTTGGTTCACAAGTAATTCTAGGTCTTTTTTGAGTTCCTTTTTATCTTTAAATTGATCATGAAGATCTTGGGAAATTATTTTTATAGTCGAAAGAGGTGTGTTCAAAGAGTGAGCGGCAGCTGCAGCTTGACCTCCTAGGGAAACTAATTCATGCTCTTTTGCAATAAATTCTTCAATTTTATTTAAAGCCTCTTTTCTTAAATTAGACTCTCTACCAAAAAGATTCGCGAAATAATTTAAAAAAATAAGTGCGATAATTAAAGATATGGATGTACCATAATAGTAAAAGTCATTAATAATTAATTTATTACCTGAAGGGTAAATTAAATGTTTATGATAAAGAGTAAGTAAAATTATTGAAAAAATTGTTATTAATATTAATGATAAACTTGTTTTAAATGAAAGATTAGATGATGAAAAAACACTTGGAATTAGTAAAAAAATTGAAAAGGGATTTAAAATTCCTCCTGAGAAATAAAGTATCAGACTTAATTGAAGTATATCAATAAACAAAAAAGTAAAAGAAGCTCTATTTGAAAGAATATTTTTTTGGTAAAAATAATATAGTACTAAATTCGATATTACTCCTAAAGTAATAACAATGTTTACTATTAAAATATCAAATTCAAAATTGAAAATATATTTTACTACGTTTACTGTTAAGAACTGACCTAAAATTGCTATCCATCGAAGATTGATATAAGTAGTTTTATTTAATGTATATATTTTCGAAACTGACTTAGACTCCATACTTAAACATCTAAATTACTAATTTCCAAAGCATTAGAAATTATGAAATCTTTTCTGATAGATACATCATTGCCCATTAAAGTATGAATAATTTTTTGATCTTTTTTTTGTCACTAGAGTATTTAACTTGAAGCAAATTTCTTTTTTCAGGATCTAATGTAGTATTCCAGAGTTCATCTGGATTCATCTCACCAAGACCCTTGAATCTTTGAATATTTAATTTTGATTTTTCATCTGACAATAATTTTTCAAATTCCTTGGTTCCTTTTTTTAATTTTTTTGAGGTCTTAGAATTATTTAAGATAAAACTTTCCAAGCTTTTTTCATCCTTTATATAAATACTTTTACCTGATTTGTTAATTTTAAACAGGGGTGGTTGAGCTAAAAAAATGTTTCCATTTTCTATAAGTTTATTAAATGGTTTGTTATTAAAAAATGTTAATAGTAGTGCTCTAATATGCGATCCATCAACATCAGCATCTGTCATAATAATTATTTTACCATATCTCAGATCATTTAAATCAATTTCCTCAACTTTTGGATCTAGACCTAAAGCATTTATCAATGTAACGATTTCATTTGATGAAATCATTTTTGATAATGCTTTAGTTTTGCTGTCACTCGAGTTTCCATTTCTTTTTGAATTAGTTTCTTCCACATATGTGTTCAATATTTTTCCTCTAAGAGGCAATACAGCTTGAAATTCTCTGTTTCTTCCTTGTTTAGCTGAACCACCAGCAGAATCTCCCTCGACAATAAATAATTCAGTCCCGTCTCTCTTTGAATTTTGGCAATCAGCCAGTTTCCCTGGTAAACCTGTAAGCTCGAGTGCTCCTTTTCTTCTAACACTTTCTCTTGCTTTCCTCGCAACGTCTCTTGCCTGTGCTGCTTGAATTATTTTTAATAAAACAATTTTTATAATACTAGGATTTTGATCAAACCAAATAGATAACTTTTCGTTCATAAAATTCTCAACAATGTTTCTTACTTCAGAAGAGACTAATTTATCTTTTGTTTGAGATGAAAATTTGGGGTCGGGCATCTTAATGGATAATACTGCACATAAACCCTCCTTAATATCATCTCCGGTAATAGAAACTTGGTTTTTCTTTAAAATATTATTTTCGTTAACATATTTATTTAAAATTCTGGTAAGCGAGCTTCTAAAGCCCAAAAGGTGTGTTCCCCCATCCTTTTGAAATATATTATTTGTATAAGTGTGCATATCCTCTGAGTATCCTGAATTCCACTCTAGAGAACATTCTATGTTAATACCGTTTTTATCCCCTTCAAGAAAAATTGGTTTTTTAAATAGGTCATTTCCATTTTTATTTTTTAGTTTTTCTCTCTTTTCATTTAAAAAATTAACAAATTCTATGATTCCACCATCATATTTAAATTCTATTTTTTTCTCCTTTTTAAGAGTTTTGTCCAGAACAATTAAATTTACACCTTTATTTAAAAAAGCCAATTCACGCATTCTTTTTTGAATTATTGCACTACTAAATTTGATTGATGAGAATATCTCTTTCGAGGGAAGGAAAGTAATTTTAGTCCCATTTTTTTTTGATTTTCCAATTTGTTTTAGTGGAGATTTTGGATCCCCATTTATAAACTCCACAAAATACTTTTTTCCTTCTCTTTCAATTTCTAATTCAAGTTTTTCAGATAGCGCATTTACAACTGAAACTCCAACACCGTGTAAACCACCAGAAACTTTATAAGAGTCATGGTCAAATTTTCCGCCTGCGTGAAGCTGAGTCATTATCACTTCTGCTGCAGATTTTTTTTCAGTTTTATGGAAATCAACAGGAATGCCTCGGCCATCATCTGAAACACTTATAGTTCCATCTTTGTTAATCTCGACAGTTATATTTTTACAGTAGCCGGCCAAGGCTTCATCAATTGAATTGTCAACAACTTCATAAACCATATGATGTAGACCAGTTCCATCATCAGTATCTCCAATGTACATACCTGGTCGTTTTCTGACCGCATCTAAACCTTTTAAAACTTTAATCGAGTCTGCTTTATAATTTGAATTTTGTTGTGTTTTAGTCATATTTTTTATTTTTACGGAAAAGAAAACTATATCATCTTTATATGATGAGATAAAACTAGGTCTGACAAAGAAGTCGAATAACTCCTAGTATTGTTGATTAATAAGGCAATTTTTTTTTTTTTCTTTAATATTTAAAAAAAAGCGTTAAATCATCATGAAATGGCGGAGAGAGTGGGATTCGAACCCACGAAAGAGTTTCCCCTAAACACGCTTTCCAAGCGTGCGCCTTAAACCGCTCGGCCATCTCTCCTTTAAAAATCTATAAATGCCCAAGGATGTTCTCTGTAGCTAGTATATTTTGTGAACCAAAAAGATAAATATCTTTCTGCCAAATAAGCATATAATCTCTCAGTATCATAACCTTTTAAAGTAACAAATCCAAATTCTTCTTCACATCTTTCAAGCCATGAGAATACTGTTGTAAACCACTTTTCTAAAACTGTTTTTCTTGCAATAAACATTATGTGTGGGTTGTAACTTGATTTATTGACTACAAATTTTTCAAATTCATCTCTATCTTTATTATCAAGTTTTTTGATTGCTTTACTTAGATTTCCATATCCATGATGCATATCAAAATGGGTAATGATATTTTCTTTTTTTCCAAAAATAAGTTTTGGATTTCTAATTAAATTTCTCCAGCCTCTTTTAAATAATTTTATTCTTTTTGCCCCAGAAATATTGATTGGATTACAAATAATACTATCTAATTTAGACCAAGAATTATCTTCTTTAATCAAAAGGTTTTCAATTAAATTGTTTTTATTTATTTTGGAGAGATCTGTATCTTCTTTTACCCAAAATCGTCTTTTTTGGCAAAATCCAATCCAGTCTGAATTTTCTGACATAAGTAGATTTTTCCAATACCAATAGTGAAAAGTTAATTCAGAATAGAACTTTTCTTTATGATGAATGTTATTTTTAACTTTTGTATTAATATAATTTAAGGAAAAATCATGCTCACCAACCCCTGCTAAATTTAGAGGACTTTTTTCTAATATCGGTAGAGGTTTATTTGTTACGCAAAAAATTTTAATCATAATTCTATTTTTTTTTAAAAAAGTGTTTAAAACCTCTATATATTTTATTAGAAGTTTTTTTTATTAAAAGTTTCACTAGTGGAACAAAACTTTGTTTTTTATCGGGTTGAACAAAGTATTCGTATGTAACATGTTTAAAATTAAGCATTTTTATTATCATTAGTTGAGAATTTGATAATACCCCATCTAAGCCTTCTCTTATACCTGAAATTAAAATTTGTGGTTTTCTATTTTCTAAAAGTTTTGAGTGTCCTATAAGCTCATACTCTGAAAACAAAGATCCATTATATTCCTTATGCGTTTTAATAATTGCCTCAAATATTATACACGTAAACCATTCTGCAATATTTTTTTTTAAAGGTTTAAAGTTGGATAGTTTTGATAAAAGATTTTTAAGATCAGAAGGAGTTATTGCACAAAATTGACATACTGAGGAAACAAAATATTTTGGAATTTCACCTAAAATAGTTTTATTTGTAGCATAATAAGCTTTAAAAAATTCACTTGTTGTTCCATAAATCAATGATTTTTCATTTTCAAAAAATTTTATTTTTTTTAGGATTATTGTATCCGCATCCCAAATTAGTAATTTTTGATTATTAAATTTTATAAAATTATACATAAAAGTTAATTTAAGAACTTGCTGATAGTACCATC
Source organism: uncultured Pelagibacteraceae bacterium (assembly GCA_902584685.1). Taxonomy (GTDB): domain Bacteria; phylum Pseudomonadota; class Alphaproteobacteria; order Pelagibacterales; family Pelagibacteraceae; genus Pelagibacter. Next base: position 119,931 of record CACIAP010000001.1, read on the forward strand.
CTAATCTATCCTGAATCTTTTCATAATAACTAGTTTTTTTAAGAATAGAATTTGCAATTTCTTTAAAGCGATCAAATTTAATTATTTCATCTTCGTTGTAAATTTGAAGATTATCTAAATTTAATTCTTGTTTAAACTGTTTTAAATTAACGTTTGGACAAATGATAAAAAATTGTAAATTATTGTAATATTGTTTAAAATTTAAATAATTCCTTTTTATTATTTTGATATTTCCTGATAGTGTTACTTGGCATATGTTTAATTTTTCAAAATTCATTTTAGTATACTACTTCATGAGTCAATAAAATATCAATGTATAAAAAGATTTTAAAAAAAATAACTGAGGCACTAGGATACAAGCTAGTTAATAAAGACCTCATAAAAAATCAAAGATCGCTTGATAGTTATAATTTAATAAATACTCAACTTATTTTAAAATTAATTTTTAATAACAATAATATTAAAAGTTTAATTCAGATTGGGGCAAATGACGGAAAAAGATTTGATCAAATATCTAAGTTTATAAAAAAAAATAATGAGTTAAAAGCTGTATTAGTTGAACCTGTTAAAAAGTATTTTGAACAATTAAAAGAAAACTATAAAGGTTTTAAAAATATTAAATTTGAAAATTCAGCTATATCAAAAAACAATGAAATAAATTTTTTATATTGTGTAAAAGATAAATTTATACAAAATTATCATGATCATATAAAAGGAATTAATTCCTATGAAATGAAGCATTTATTAAATCATAGTGTAAAAGAGTCTCATATTGAGAAAATTAAAGTTGAAACATTAACTTTTGAAAACTTAATAAAAAAATATGATCTAACCGAAATAGACCTTTTGTATATAGATGTAGAAGGTTACGATGATAAAATTGTTCTTGATTTTTTAGACAATTCACAACTTAGACCGATTTTAATTTTTGAATACATTCATATAAAAAACACATCATTTGAACTTTTAATTAAAAAGTTACTTGATGAAAATTATAAAATATTAAAAGTTGATGAAAACGTAATATGTTATAATGAAAATTTTAAAATAATTTAAATGAGCCATTCCTCATAAAATTCTTTGTTATCCAGTAAATATTCTGGGAAATTTTCGTTTAATGCAATTTTTGTAAAACTATCGTTCCTTCCAATGATATCAGTTTGATTTTTGATTTTTTTTTTAATTTCGTTTAAATTTAGATGTTTTTCATCAATTTTTTCATTAAAATTTACAGGATCGTTGGTTTCACACAAATTTTTATACTTATACAGCAATTTTTCGGGAGATTTTAAGTTACAAAAATGCCAGCCACCGTCCTCAATAATGTTGTTTAACCTTGCTTTATCAAACCTCCAAAAAGGTCTTTTTTTGAATTTTAGATTTCTCAACCATTGGGGTGATTTTAGATTTTTGTAGTTACATATTCTACTACCATACCAAAAAGGATTATTTCTACTTTGTAGATTCATTTTATAATAGAAATGCATTTGTTTAAAAACCGCATATTTCATATTACTTTTAAAAGTTGATATTTTTTTGGGGTTTGGAATTTCATCAAGATCTGAAATAATTATTGTGTCGTCAGATCTTGCGCCATTTAATCCTTTTAAAATAGAATTTCTTTGAAAGTTTTCTCTTAAGTAAGGGTCATCTCCGTCAGGGAGATCCGTTACTGGTATATATATTATCTTGTCTTTAAACTCTTTAAATTTATCAAAATTAAAACGTAATTCTTTTGGGTTGTTTTGCCAAGTTTTATTACCTTCTACAATTACAAAATAATCAACAAATTTATTTAAAATTTTTAATCTTAAATCTAGTAGAAGATCTTCATCCCAGTAAGAAAAGCAATCATAAATCATTTTATTTCTCTTTATTAATTTTCAAAACACCTATAAAGGCCTCTTGAGGTATTTCTACTCTACCAAATTGTTTTGACCTTGCCTTTCCTTTTTTTTGTTTATCTAAAAGTTTTCTTTTTCTATCTCGAGCGCCACCTCCATGTATTTTTGTTAAAACATCTTTTTTAAATCCTTTTATAGTTTCTCTAGCGATAATTTTACCACCAATTGCTGCTTGTACAGGAATCATGAAGTTGTGACGAGGTATAAGATCTTTTAATTTTTCACATACATCTCGGCCGATAGTTTGTGCAAAATCTTTATGAACCATCATTGCTAGTGCATCAACTGGCTCAGAGTTTACCAAGATCCCTAATTTTACTAAATCTCCTTCTTTGTGACCCATGATTTCATAATCAAAACTTGCGTACCCGCTTGTCATAGATTTAAGCCTATCATTAAAATCAAAAACTACCTCATTTAGAGGTATCTCATAATTTAATACAGCCCTATTACCTGAGTAATTTAAATTTTTTTGTATTCCTCTTTTATTTTGGCAAAGTTTCATAATAGATCCCAAATACTGATCAGGAGTGATTATTGTAGCTTTTATCCATGGCTCTTCTATAAAGTTTATTAAAGTTGGATCAGGCAAATTTGAAGGATTTTGTAAATCTTGAATGTTGCCATTATTTAAATGAACTTTATAAACAACTCCTGGAGTTGTGGTTAATAAATTAATATCAAATTCCCTTTCAAGTCTTTCGGTAATTATTTCAAGATGTAATAAACCTAAGAAGCCACAGCGAAAACCTAGTCCAAGAGCTGAGGAAGACTCTGCTTCGTAAGAAAAGCTGGAGTCATTTAACTGTAATTTAGCTAAACCATCTTTTAATTTTTGATACTCTGAACTATCAACTGGAAATAAGCCACAAAAAACCACTGGTTTACTTGGTTTGAAACCAGGTAAAGCTTTTTTAAGAGGACTTTGAGCTTCACAAATAGTATCACCGACTTTTGTATCAGATAAATTTTTTATTCCTGTAATAATAAACCCTATTTCACCAGATTTGAGTTCTTCAATGTCTTTGGCTTTTGGTGTAAATACACCTACTTTTTCTACTATATATTCTTGATCAGTAGACATCATTTTTATTTTCATATTTTTTTTTAACGTTCCATCTATCACTCTAACTAAAATAATAACTCCTAAGTAAGAGTCATACCAACTATCGACTAGCAAACATTTTAATTGTTCTTTGGTCTCACCTTTTGGTGGAGGTAATGACGAGACAATCGACTCTAAAATATCTTCTATACCCTCACCTGTCTTTCCTGAACAGGGTACAGCATTTGAGGTATCTATACCTATTACATCTTCTATTTGTTTTTTTGTTCTGTCTAAATCAGATGCAGGTAAGTCAATTTTATTTAATACAGGAATTATTTCATGATTTATATCTAGTGCTTGATAAACATTAGCAAGTGTTTGAGCCTCAACCCCTTGCGTGCTATCTACAATTAATATTGATCCCTCGCATGCATATAATGATCGACTGACTTCATAACTAAAATCCACATGACCGGGGGTGTCAATTATGTTAAGTATGTATTCTTTGCCGTCTTTAGCTTTGTAATTCAATTTTACAGTTTGCGCTTTGATTGTAATTCCTCGTTCTCTCTCAATGTCCATTGAGTCTAATACTTGATCTTTCATCTCTCTTTCTGTCAAACCTCCGCATTTATGTATTATTCTATCTGCTATTGTTGATTTGCCATGATCGATATGAGCGATGATAGCAAAATTTCGAATATTATTGAGATTAGACATTTATGATCTTAATTTTGCACCAGTCTTCTCTTCGACAGTGCTGACTATTTTTTTTGATATGTTTGTCAAATCGTTTTCGTTTAAAGTTTTATGATCAGATTGTATTGTCACTTTTAAAGCAATAGATTTTTTATCGGATGGTATATTTTCTCCTTCATAAACATCGAAAATTTTTATCTCTTTGATTAAATCTTTATCTATTTTTTGGATAACTTCTAATAAATCTTGTGCTCTAGAATCTTTATTAACTAAAAAAGCAAAATCTCTATCTGACTTCTGATAATCTGAGAAAGTAAGACTTTCTTTTGTCTTTGTATTTTTTGCTTTATAATCAACTAACTTTTCTAAAAAAATTTCGAATCCAAAAGTGTTAGAAATAATTTTTGGATGTAAGGCACCAAAATATGCAAGAACAAAATTTCCATCTTTAGAGACTATGGATCCTGAGATACCTGGATGATAATAAGATGGCGTATTTTCACCAATCTTAAAATATTCTTTATTTATTCCAAGTTCTGTTAATGATTGGACTAAATCCTTTTTTATATGGAAAACGTCTACCAAACTATTTTTCTTTAGATAATTATCTTCATCTATTGATTGTTTTTTAATTCCACAAACAACAGTAATTTGTTGACCAGGTTTTTTTCCTGTAAATGTTGGACCAATTTCAAAAAGAGCCTGGTCACCAAATCCTCTGTTTAAATTTTTTTCTAAATAAAAAATTAGATTTGGATATAAAGAATTTCTTAATACATTTAAATCTGAACTTATTGGATTTATAATCTTTACGCTTTCTAACTTTTCTTTGAATTTGTTATTAATTTTTTCGTCAGTAAAAGACCATGTTATTGTTTCAAGATATCCTTTTGAGGCTACTGATCTTTGGGCTAAATGAAAATGTTTCTGAAAGAAGTTAAGTGTTGGTTTAGTTCGCTTTTTCTCAGGTTCGATGGACTTTATTTTTTCAAATCCAATAATTCTGATAACTTCTTCTACTAAATCAATCTCACCAAAGATATCTGGTCGCCAACTTGGAACTTTAACATTGAGAAATTTACCTTTGGTTTTAACAGTGAAGCCTAAGTTTGATAAGGTCTTTTTTATCTCATTGGTGTTTATGTTGTTTCCAACTGTCTTTGATACCATTTTTGGGTCAAATTTTATCTCAAGATCTTTAATTTTTTTTGTCTGCTGTATGTCAAATTTAGAAACTTCCCCTCCACAAATTTCTAAAATTAGTTCAACGGCTGAATCAAGCCCAGCATTTACAGACTGAGGATCTACCCCTCTTTCAAAACGGAACTTTGCATCACTATTCAAATCTAATTTTTTAGCAGTTTTTCTAATTATTGCAGGATCAAAATATGCTGACTCTAATAATATATTTTTTGTATGTTTTTCTGTTCCTGACCTTTCACCTCCAATTATTCCGCCCAAACCGAGCACACCTTTATCATCCGATATCACACACATGTCTTTATCAAGTATATAGTTTTTATTATCTAGGGCTTTAAAGTTTTCTCCTTTTTTTGAATTTCTAATGATAATTTTATTCTTTATCTTATCTAAATCGTATGCGTGGAGGGGTCGGTTTAAATCAAACATTACATAATTTGTTATATCAACAACGGCAGAAATAGGCCTTAAGCCAAGTGCTAAAATTCTATTTTTTAACCATCCTGGACTTTCAGTATTTTTAATATTTTTAATGATACAGCTTCCAAAAATTGAGCATGCCTGATTTTTATTTTTTTCAATCGTTATCTTTAAATTATGTTTAATATTCTTTTTTACTTTGCTTTTTCTTTGTTCTTTAAGTTTTCCAAAGTTAGAGGCTGACAAGTCTCTCGCTATACCTCTCACACCTAGGCAGTCTGGTCTATTTGGGGTAATTGATAATTCAATTACATTTTTTCCCTTCTTTTCATCAAAATATGATTTTCCAATTTTTGTTTTATATTTATCATTTAGATCTATTATTCCTTCACTCTCATTAGAAAGTTTCAATTCTGATTCAGAACAAAGCATCCCGTAAGAGGTTTCTCCTCTGATCTTTGATACTTCTAATTTCATCCCATTTTTTGGAATTACTGAACCTGGTGGTGCGTAAATTGTCAAAAGTCCATCTCTTGCATTAGGAGCGCCACACACAACTTTAAGAATTTCTTTTTTTCCAATATCCACATCACATAACTTTAGGCGGTCAGCATTAGGATGTTTGTTTGCTTTTACTATTCTTGCTACAATAAATTCACTAAGTTCATTTTTGACTGGCTCTACCTTTTCTACCTCTAAGCCAATATTATTTAATTTTTGGATAATTTGAGACTCACTTTTATTTGTTTTTAAATGAACATCAAGCCAGTCTTTAGTGAATTTCATTTGCTTAAACCTCTATAGTTTGTTGGAACATCTAAAGGATCAAAACCATAATAATTTAACCATCTATAATCACATTCAAAAAAAGATCTTAAATCATTAATTCCGTACTTAAGCATTGCCAATCTATCAATACCAATACCAAAAGCAAAACCTTGATAAATTTTTGGGTCAACCTTACAGTTTTTTAAAACATTTGGATGAACCATCCCACATCCAAGAACCTCTAGCCATTTATCGCCTTCGCCAATGATAATTTTATTTTTTTCGATTCTATAACCAATATCTACTTCAGCCGAAGGCTCTGTAAATGGAAAGTGACTGGGTCTAAACCTCATCTTAATTTTATCTACTTCAAAAAATTCTTTTATAAAATAGTTTAAACACCCTTTTAAATGACCCATATTAATATTTTTATCTATGTGTAGACCTTCTAATTGATGGAACATTGGTGTGTGAGTTTGATCACTGTCACTTCGATACGTTCTTCCAGGTGCAATTATTTTAAAAGGAGGTTTTCCCTTTAACATTGTCCGGACCTGAACAGGAGAAGTGTGCGTCCTAAGCAAAGTTTTCATGTTCTCATCCAAATAGAATGTGTCGTGCATATCTTTTGCTGGATGATCTTCGGGAGTATTTAAAGCAGTAAAATTATTATAATCATTTTCAACGTCAGGTCCTTCTTCCACACTAAATCCGATTTCTGAAAAAATACATGATATTTCATCAATTACTTGGGATACGGGGTGAATCTTTCCAATTTTAAATTCCTTCTCAGGTAAAGTAACGTCAATTTTTTCTTTTTTTATTTTTTCTTTAAGATCTTTATCTGAAACTTCTGTTGCTTTTGCCCTAAATATTTCAAGCAATTCTTGTTTTGCTTTATTTATATTGGATGCAAAAGTTTTTTTCTCATTCTCAGATAAAGAGCCAAGTTTTTTAAACTGAGAATTAATAAATCCATTTTTACTGAAAATATCTGTTCTAATTGATTCAATTTCATTTGAATCTTGAGTGCTATTTAATCTGTTTTTAAATTCTAGAATTTTTTTTTCAAAATCAGACATTTTTACAGATTATTTCTTAAACTAAGAAAAACAATAGGGAAGATTAATTAAGTGCAGCTTGAGCTTTTTTTACAATTGTTTTAAACGCTTCAGGGTTATCATAAGCAATTTCAGCTAGAATTTTTCTATCTAGCTTAATACCAGATTTACTTAAAGCATGTATGAATTTCGAATACGTAAGTCCTTCTCCCCTCACACCTGCATTAATCCTCTGTATCCACAATGATTTAAATTCTCTTTTTTTGTTTCTACGATCTCTGTAAGCATACTGCATCGATTTCTCCATCGCTTGTCTAGCAACTCTTATAGTATTCTTTCTTCTGCCCCACTGACCTTTTACAGCCTTAAGAACTTTTTTATGTTTAGCTCTACTTGTGACTCCTCTTTTTACTCTTGGCATTTTATCCTCTCAAACTATATGGCATGTATGATTTTACAATTTTGCCATCCTGTTTAGACATTACTGTTGTTCCTCTTTGTTTTCTAATTTGTGAATTCGTTCTCTTGATCATACCATGTCTTTTCCCAGCTTGAGGCATAATAACTTTTCCTCTTGCAGAAATTTTAAATCTTTTTTTAGCTGAACTTTTTGTTTTTAACTTAGGCATAACTGGTGGGGTTATACAAATATAATGATAAATTTACAAGAATAATTAAATTGGTTGAATGACCATTATCATCTGTTTGCCCTCAAATTTAGGCTGTAACTCTACTTTTCCAAGTTTTTCTATGTCGGTCTTAATCTTATCCATTAATTCATGCCCAAGATTAGAGTGTTGCAACTCTCTTCCTTTAAATCTAATCGTAAATTTTACTTTGTCTCCTTTTGACAAAAACTTTTGGGCATTTTTAATTTTAAATGAATAGTCATGAATTTCAGTTACTGGTCTAAGCTTTATCTCTTTAAGTTCAACTTTTTTTTGTTTTTTTTTTGCTTTGTTAGCTTTTTTTTGGGCGTCATATTTAAACTTACCCATATCCATAATTTTGCAAACCGGAGGTTTGGCATTTTGTGCAATCTCAATTAAATCTAGCCCTTCAGTTTTAGCCATGTTTATTGCCTCTTGGGTATTTAATATCCCTAAATTTTTTCCATCACTAGATATTACTTGTACCTCTTGAGACATAATCCTATTATTTGAACGAGGACCTCTATCCTTCGTTCTCCTTTGGAAGTAGTTTTGTTTGAAGTCTGCCACTTATAATGATGGAGCTTTATTTAAAGCTTGATAGTGATTAATAAATTTTTTTAATTCCATATTTTCTTGTTTTGTAGAATCCAATTGTCTAATAGTTACACTATTACTGTCAACTTCTTTTTTTCCACAAATTAATAGTATTGGAACCTTTGATAACGAATGTTCCCTTATTTTGTAATTTAAATTGTGGTTCTTCAAGTCAACTTCTGAATTTAAACCAGATGCAATAAGCTTTTTATTAACTTCTACAGAATAATCATTAAAGTCTTCAGAAACAGGTATTACCATGATTTGTGATGGGCTAATCCAAAATGGAAGTTTTCCAGAGTAATTTTCAATTAATATTCCAATAAATCTTTCAAGAGAACCGAATAAAGCTCGATGTAGCATTACTGGAACTTTTTTTGATCCATCTTTATCTACAAAAGATGCTCCCAATCTTCCTGGTAAATTTAAGTCAACTTGAAGAGTTCCACA
>CACIAP010000002.1 GCA_902584685.1 uncultured Pelagibacteraceae bacterium
TGATCTATCCAAAATTAATGGTTCTTTATTTTTGATTGACAGAGCTGCATTAGCGCCAGCAATTAAACCTTGTGCTGCAGCTTCTTCATAACCTGTGGTTCCATTTATTTGTCCTGCTAAATAGAAATTTTTAATCTTTTTTGTCTCTAAAGTTAAAAAAAGCTCTCTTGGATCAACATAATCATACTCTATAGCGTATCCTGGTCTTATAATCTTTACATCCTCTAAACCACTGATATTATGACATATTTTTAGCTGAATTTCTTCTGGAAGTGAAGTTGAAATACCATTTGGGTAAACTGTATTATCATTAAGGCCTTCAGGTTCTAAAAAAATTTGATGTCTTGTTTTATCTTTAAATTTATAAATCTTATCTTCAATTGATGGGCAGTATCTTGGTCCTACACCCTGAATGCTTCCAGAATACATAGCACTCTTTTTTAAATTTTCAGAAATAATTTCATGAACTTTATCGTTTGTGTATGTCATACTGCAAGAAATTTGATTGTTGTAAACTTTGTTAGTTAAGAAAGAAAAAAAAGAAATATCTTTGTCTGCATCCTGTTGTTCAAGATTATCATAATTGATTGTTGTACCGTCTAACCTAGGAGGAGTACCAGTCTTTAGTCTTCCTAATTTAAAATTATATTTTTTTAATTGCTCTGATAAACCTAACGTAGGTTTCTCATCGTATCTACCAGCTGGCGTTCTCTTATCACCTATATGTATCAAACCATTTAAAAAAGTGCCTGTTGTAAGTATTACCTTGGAACATTTGATTTCTGTACCATCTACCGCTTTAAGACCTTTTATTTCATTATTTTCAATTAAAAATTGATTTATTGACAGCGAAAATATACTTAAATTACAGTAGTTTAGAAGTTTTAGTTGCATTTCTTTTTTATAAATGGACCTATCACTTTGTGTTCGCAATCCTTGTACAGCTGGTCCTCTGCTTCTATTTAAAAGTCTAAATTGAATACCAGATTTATCAGCTATTTCCCCCATAACACCGTCTAAAGCATCTATTTCTCTTACTAAATGCCCTTTACCTAGCCCACCGATCGCAGGGTTGCAGGACATCTCGCCTATAGTATTAGTATCGTTTGTAAACAATGCAGTTTTAACACCCATACGAGCGGAGGCAGCTGCAGCTTCGCAACCAGCATGGCCACCACCAATAACAACTACATCAAATGAAAATTTATTTTTCATACGTAGAATTTATAATTGATGGGAAATTTTACAAGTTTTAACAAAAAAACATCTAATAATTGGCTAATACCAACGATTTTGTAAAAAAAGATACCTAAAATTCAGCAAAATTGAAATTATTTGCCGATACAAAAATCGTTGAAAATACTACCTAATATAGCCTCTACATCAACTTTTCCAACAATTTTACCTAAACTGACTTGTGCTAGCCTTAGATCTTCTGCACCTTTGTCAAAATCTAAAGACTCTGTTTTGTCTTTGAAGTTTTGCAAGTTTATTAAACAATCTCTTAAATTATTTCTATGTCTCTCTCTAGTCACAAAAACATCGTCACTAAACTTCATATCGATAATTAAGTTTTTTTTAATACGATCTAATAATTCATCTACGTTTTTTTCTTTAAGAAAAGATACAGAGATAGGATCGTATTTATTGAGTCTATCTTTCACATCAAATTTGTTTAGGTCAGATTTATTAATAACTAAAATCGTGTTCTTATTAAATAAATCATTCAAAAAACCATAAAAATCAACGCTTTTTGGCTCTATTACAACTATTCTAAGGTCCGCTTCTTCAGCTTTTTCAAAGGAAAGCTTAATTCCTTCTTTCTCAATTACATCCTTTGATTCTCTGATGCCTGCGGTGTCTGAAATTATAACTGGGTAACCATAAAAATTTAGGTTCGTTTGCAAAACATCCCTCGTAGTTCCTGCAACATCAGATACTATTGCAACATTTCTTTTACTTAAATAATTCATCAATGTTGATTTACCAGAGTTCGGGGGTCCTACAATTGCAATTTTATAGCCTGATCTTATTCTTTCTCCAACTTCGTAGCTTGCTAATATTTTTTTGATTTCGTCCTCAATGATGTGAACGTCATTTTTAACCTCATCAAGAACATTAGAAGGTAAGTCTTCCTCAGGAAAATCAATTTTTGCCTCAATTTTTGATAAAACTTTGATTAATTTCTCTCTGAGTTCATTGAATTTTAAGAAAGATTTCCCTTTAATAATATTTTGAGCTTGTTCCATTTGGATTTCTGTTTCTGCTGCTATTAAATCTCCTATAGCCTCTGCTTGAAGTAAATTTATCTTTCCGTTTAAAAATGCGAGCTTTGTAAATTCTCCAGGTTCAGCTAATCTACACCTTTTTGTGTTGAGAATCGTATTCTGAAGTTCTCTAACCACTGCTTTGCTTCCATGGACATGCAATTCAGCCATGTCTTCGCCTGTATAGCTTTTAGGGCCTGGAAACCATATAACTATTCCCTGATCAATTGGTCTAGAATTGGCAATATTGTTTAATTCTAAAAGGGTAGCCTCCCTTGGCTTCGGTAGTGCCTTATTTGTAAGAGCTTTAACTAAAAAGCTCGTTTCAGAACCTGATATTCTAATAATAGCAACACCGGAGGCTCCAATTCCAGTTGATAAAGCACAAATTGTCATAAATATATTATATATTGAAATTTTTATAAGGATATCATTATTATATTATGATTATTTGGTTAGCGTCGTACCCTAAGAGTGGAAATACTTGGTTGAGAATGTTTTTAAAAAGTTATTTTCAAAAACCAGGTACTGAATTTAAATTAGAAGGATCTGTTCTAGATGATTTTAAAACACATAATGGTTTTCCAGATTTAAATATACTCAAGCATCTTAAGATTGATTTCAACATATTTACAGAAATAGTTAGGAATTGGGAAACTATACAAGATTACATAAATCTAAACAATAGGACTAATTTTGTAAAAACACATAATTCAATGTGCACTATTGGACCTTACAAATTTACAAATAACAGAAATACTAAGGGTGGAATATATCTTGTAAGAGATCCTAGAGATGTTTTGATTTCTTATTCAAATCATACTGGATATGATTATGAAACAACATTTGAACACATGTGTTCCTCAATTAATTACGAAACCACTAGCACTGGTGATAAAGACAAAACTTTTCACAAAAGTCTCATGGGTAGTTGGAGTGATCATTACAATTCATGGAAAAGATATAAATCTTCAAAGATACTCATAATCAAGTATGAGGATATGATTAATAATACCTATAATACTTTCAAAAAAATAATAAACTATTTAAATGAAATCGATGATCTAAAAATAAATGAGGAAAAACTAAGTAATGCGATAAAACAAACAAAATTTGATAAACTCCAGAAAATAGAAAAAGAACAAGGTTTTTCTGAAAAAAAAGGAGGTGAGTTATTTTTTAGAAAAGGACAATCTGGTTCTTGGAAAAATGAATTGTCGACTAATTTGATAAATAAAGTAGAGAGAGTTTTTTACAAGGAAATGAAGGAATTAGGTTATATTTAATTTTCGTTAACCGACCTAAACATTTTATCAAGAGCGCCACAAAAATCATTACTAAACTCTACCGTGTTAAATAATGGAGTGTGTAAAATTTTTTCAAAAAGTTTCTTTCTAGTATTTTCTAATTCACTTGTATTATTTGCGAAAAAAATAGCCTTTTTTATGTACTCATCATTACTCGTCGCAACAAAATTTTCGATTTGCGCATTCTTTAAAATACTTTCTCCACATCTTGAATTAAAGTTATATCCAGATTTTGTTATTACAGGCACATTTTTCCATAACGCTTCAAATGTTGTGGTCACACCGTTAAAAGGAAATGTATCAAGGCACAAATCAATTTTATCATAAAGATTTAAATGGCTTAAAAAATCGTTTCTAGTTGTTTTTTTTAATATTTCTATTGAACCAATTAAACCTTCTGCTTCAAACTTTTTTTTAATTACATCCTCACAAATATACAAAGACGATTTTAAAATTAATTTTGAATTTTTTATTTTTTTTAAAATACTAATCCAAGTATTCAATACCTCGTTATTAATTTTCATAAAGTTATTAAATGAGCCAAATGTGAAAAAGTTATTTTTTTTAAAAGGAAGCTCATTGAAAACTCTCTTGTATTTAAAGCCAGAGTGTGAGTTCCAAATTTTAGGTAATTTATAAATTTTTGTACCATAATCATTCTCCTCATCTCTAATACTTTTAGTATCAGCTAGGATAAAATCTATTTCTTTTAGTCCGGATGAATTGTTAAAACCAAGCCAGCTTATTTGGAGAGGACATACTCGTGTATTAAAAATATTTGCTCTATTTGATGACCATAGACCAGTAAGGTCAATTAAGATGTCTATATCTTGATTTTGAATAACATTAACAATTTCTTGATCTGATTTATCGCCTAAATCAATCCAATGATCAAAAAGTTCTGAAAAATATTTAGTCGTTTCATCATGTTCGTTAGACTTCAAAAGTGACAAACCATGGGTTTCGAACTTTGTTTGTTTCAAATCTTTTATAAGATCTTTAATAAAATAAGTAATTGAATGGTATTGTCGATAGTCAGGAGAAAAAAAACCAATTTTAACTTTTTTTTTGTTTGTATCTATTTTTGAAATTTTTTTAGCATCAAAAACACCAAATATTTGAGAAAATTTTTTTTGAAATTCTTTGAAATTTTTTTGATTCCAATTATCTAAATACATTTGTGATGTAATATATACTGAACCAAAAACTTTATTTAACTTACCTAATTTTAAGATCTTTTCTATGACTGATATTCTTTCTTTATGCTTTAATAAGTATTTATAAAGATCAATTCCATGAGCTAAATACCTTTCGTTTTCAGAAAACTTTTTTTCTGCTTTTAAAAACATCTTTTCGGAAACCAATAAATTATTTACTAAATCAGAGTCTTTTCTTCCCATTTCAGCGCAAAGCCTAATATGATTACATAAAGACTCTAAAGATATTTCACCTAAATTATCCTTATTAAAAGCTGCTTCAAAATCATTCAAAGCATGTTTAACGTCTCTATCACTTTTGCCTTTTTGTGATGCTCTACAAACTCCTAACAAATTATGTAATGCTGGGGACCTATCATTTTCTGTTGTTTTTAACTCGATATCCATAACAATCTCAGAATATTTTTTTTCTTGAAAAAGTTTTTTTAGTTTTGATAAATTCACTTCGGACATTTATTAAATATTATCAAATAAAAGACTAATTTAAATGAATATTAGATGTATTTTAATTAAGATGGTTTATTCATCGAATTAAAAAACTCTGTATTGCTTTTAGTATTTTTCAGCTTAGAGTTTATGAACTCAATGGCATCCATTGATCCCATTGGGGCTATTATTCGTCTTAGAACATTCATTTTTTGTAAGTCATTTTTATCAAAAAGAAGTTCCTCTCTTCTTGTGCCTGATTTTGTAATATCAATCGCTGGGAATATTCTTTTTTCAGATATTTTTCTATCAAGAATAGTTTCGCTATTACCTGTTCCTTTAAATTCCTCAAATATAACCTCATCCATTCTGCTCCCAGTGTCTATTAATGCGGTAGCAATAATTGTTAAGGATCCTCCTTCTTCAATATTTCTGGCTGCTCCAAAAAATCTTTTTGGTCTTTGAAGAGCATTAGCGTCCACACCACCTGTTAAAACTTTTCCAGAGCTTGGAACTACAGCATTGTATGCTCTTCCAAGTCTTGTGATAGAATCTAAAAGGATCACCACATCTTTTTTATGCTCCGTCATCCTTTTTGCTTTTTCAATAACCATCTCCGCTACAGCTACATGCCTTTGGGCAGGCTCATCAAAAGTCGAGCTTATGACTTCTCCTTTAACGGTTCTCTGCATATCCGTTACTTCTTCGGGCCTCTCATCTATGAGCAAAACCATCAAGTAGCATTCGGGATGGTTGGCGGTAATCGAATTAGCTATACTCTGTAATATCATTGTCTTGCCAGCTTTTGGTGGAGATATTATAAGAGATCGTTGGCCTTTACCTATTGGACTTACGAGATCAATTAACCTTGGAGTTAAATTGGGTTTTTTCTCAACTGTATTAGTCTCAACCTCCATTACTATTTGTTTGTTAGGGTATAATGGAGTTAAGTTATCGAAAGCAATTTTGTGCCTAGATTTTTCAGGTTCCTCAAGATTTATTTTGCTCACTTGAAGTAAAGCAAAATATCTTTCTCCTTCTTTAGGAGCTCTAACAGGACCTTCAACTGTGTCGCCAGTTCTTAATCCAAATTTTCTGATTTGGCTTGGGCTAACGTAAATATCATCTGCCCCCGGTAAATAATTCGACTCCAAAGCTCTTAAAAACCCAAATCCATCTTGAAGGAGTTGAAGAACACCCATTCCAGTAATTTCCTCACCTTTTTCAGCGAGCTTTTTCAATATAGCAAATAAAATTTCTTGCTTCCTAAGTGTACTAGCATTTTCTATACCTAGCTTCTCGGCTTGTTCAATTAATTGTGCTGGGCTATTTTTTTTAAGTTCTTGGATTTTCATGTAGGGGATTAAGTAATTTGATAAAATTAATATAATATATATTTTAAATATTTCAACCTCCTAGTGGCTTTAAAATTGCAAAAAATATGATCAAAATTAACAATATAGTCGGTATTTCATTAATAATTCTAAAATATTTTGAGCTTGCTGAGTTTCTATCATCTTTAAATGCTCTTAAACACGATCCAAGATAAAAATGGTAAGCCGTTAAAATTACTACCAAAAAGAATTTAACTTGCATCCAAAGTGCACTTAGTAATTCAGCACCAACAGAGTGTATTAAAGCAAGACCAAATATCCACGATAGCAACATTGCTGGATACATTATGTAAAAATACAATTTTTTCTCCATAATTTTAAAAACTTTACAAACCTCAACATTTGACGAATTTTCTGTGTGATAAACAAATATTCTTGGCAAATAAAGCAATCCAGCCATCCAAGAAATTACTGCAATTAAATGGAGGGATTTAAATATTAGATAAAAATTCATTTTCTTATACTCTTATTGATTAAATGCACTAATAATTTAATATGATCTTCATTATCATTTAAGCAAGGAATTGTATCAAATTTTTCCCCGCCAGACTCTAAAAAGCTTTCTTTTCCTTGAATAGAAATTTCCTCAAGGGTTTCAACACAATCAGAGGAAAAACCAGGAGAAATTACTAAAATATTTTTTTTTCCCTCTTTGGGTAAATTTTCCAAAGTTTTATCCGTGTAAGGTTGAAGCCATTCTTGTGGGCCGAATCTTGATTGAAAAGTTGTTAAAATTGGAATGTCTTTATTGAACATTTCTTGAATTAATCTGGAGGTTTTGTGACAATAACAGTGGTATGGGTCACCTTTATCAAAATATTTTTTTGGTATACCGTGGTAAGAGGCTAATATTAAATCAGGTTTCCAATTAATGCTATTAAGTTTGTGGTTTATTGAATTCACGATTGCTTGAATATATAGCGGTTCAGATTCATAGTGAGGTATAATTTGTAGACTGGGCTGCCATCTCATTTTCATTAGCGTCCTGTACACTTCATCACAAACTGTAGCTGTTGTTGCTGCTGCATACTGTGGATACAGAGGAAGTATAATAATATTTTCACATCCGCTATCTTGTAAATCTAACATTTTACTCTTTATGCTTGGATTTCCATATCGCATTGCATAATCAACGATTAAGTTTTCATTTGATATAATAGACTTAACCTTTTCGGTCTGTTTGATTGTGTAATATCGTAAAGGAGAAGTATTTTCTTTCTTCATCCATATTTCTTTATAAGCTTTTGCTGTTTTAGAGGGTCTAAAAGTAAGAATAAATAAGTTTAAAATAATTTTCCATAAAAAAGGATTTATTTCAATAACCCGTCTGTCTGATAAAAATTCATTTAAGTATTTTCTTATATCCCACCAGCCTGTAGAGTCTGGTGTTCCAAGATTAATTAATAAAACACCAGTTTTTCCAAAGTTTACTTGGGGATGATTACTGTCCATTAAAACTCCTAACTTCGTCAACTAAATATCTAACGATATCCGGGTTTGTTTCCGGTAAAACTCCATGTCCTAAGTTGAATATATATCTTTTTTTATCGAAAGTTTTTAAATATTTTGTCACTTCATTTCTCACAATTTCTTTATTTTGAAGTAAAATTTTTGGATCAAGACCCCCTTGTACAGGAATATCAATAGTATCTCTAATAATTAAAGGATCAACATTATAATCAATGCTGATTATGTCGGGATTTACATTATCTACAAATTTTTTGTAACTATTTATGTTTCTTGGAAAACAAATTGAGATTGTTTTTTTTTGTCTAATGAAATCAACTAAACTTTTGATTGGTTTATAAACAAAATAATCTAGGTCTTTTTCTGGAAGAAGTCCGGCCCAACTATCAAAAATCTGAATTATAGATGCACCACTTTTAATTTGAGCTTCAATATGTATTTTTAAGAATTCATCTAACTTAATCAAAATATTGTTAATATATTTATCTTTTGGAAAAATATTAAAATTTCCCTCCTTTGGAGACTTTCTGTTAAGCATGTATAGTAAAAGGGTCCATGGAGCCCCAACAAAACCTATAGTATCTTTATTACTTATAAATAATTTTTTCTTCGTTTCTTTAATTGTCTCATAGACAGGATTTAGGTTTTTAAGAAAGTCTCTTTTTTTAACATCGTTTAATATATTTAAATCAATCTTCTCCAAATCAGGTCCAAAATTTTTTTTAAATTTTACTTGTTGACCAAGTGCATATGGAACTAACAGAATGTCAGAAAAAATTATAGCAGCATCAAAATCAAATCTATTAATTGGTTGTATTGTTATTTCTGATGATAATTTAGTATTTAAACATAGTTTAATAAAATCTTGATTTTTTTCTCTTATAGATCTGAATTCTGGCAAATATCTTCCCGCCTGTCTCATTAGCCATATGGGTGTTTTGAAAGATTTATTATTTATGCAATCTTGTATAAGGGTATTCATATAATTAAATATTATCTATATTGTTTGTAGTATGTATTGTTAATAACGGTAGTTATTGTTTTTTAACAAGTTTATAACAGTTTTTTCACATAAGATTTATTAAATTTACCTCAGAATTCTTTGAGTTTTAATTAATTATCATTTTTTAATCTAAAAAGTATAATATTTATCAACATGGTTTAAAATGTATATAAATGAGCACTTATACATTAAAATCTTTGAATAGGGTTTTTGTTAATTTTATGAAGCGACTTATACATATAGATATACTTTTTGTACATGATTAATACATATGATATATACCTTATCTCTGACTCAACTGGAGAAACATTAGAAAGAATATTTCTTGCTATAAAAGCTCAATTTAAAAACTTTAAATATAAAACACACTTCTATTCTTTCACTCGCACAGAAAATCAAATTTCTAAAATTCTTGAAGTTTCGGAAAAAAATAGCAACGCTATAGTATTATATACAATAGTTGACAACAAATTAGCTAGACATTTATCAAATGAATGCAGTTCAAAAAATATACCGTGCTTTGGAATTCTAGGAGATTTAATAATTAGCTTTTCAAAACTCTTAGATCAAAAGGCGCTTAATGTTCCAAGCAGACAACATATCATGGATGATGAATATTATAAAAAAATTGAAGCCATACAATTTACAATGAATCACGATGACGGCAATTCAGTAGAGGATATTGAAAAATCTGATATCATACTTTTAGGTGTAAGCAGAACGAGTAAAACGCCAACTTCGATTTATCTTGCAAATAAAGGAATGAAGATATCAAATATACCCTTGGTAAATGAAAAATCTGTTCCCGAAATACTAAAAAAAAA
The DNA here is from genome assembly GCA_902584685.1 of uncultured Pelagibacteraceae bacterium. Taxonomy (GTDB): domain Bacteria; phylum Pseudomonadota; class Alphaproteobacteria; order Pelagibacterales; family Pelagibacteraceae; genus Pelagibacter. The sequence goes on from CACIAP010000002.1 coordinate 9,906, forward strand.
TCCTCAAACAAAATGTATAGTTGGTCTGACGGCAGAACCTGAAAGACTGGTAGATTTACGTAAAAATAGGATGCAGTCTATTAGAGATAACGAAAGCACAGAATATACAAATTTAGATATCGTTCAAAGAGAGATGGAAGATGCACGAAAACTCTTCCAGAAATATAAATGGCCAAGTATTGATGTAACAAGGAAGTCTGTAGAAGAAACAGCTGCTTCAATTCTTAAGATACATGATATTTTTATTCAAAAATGAAGTCAATAATTCTGGCATCAAAGAGCGAAGTAAGAAAAAAAATATTGGATGAAAACAATATAAAATGTACTGTTGAACCGTCTAATTTAGATGAAGATGAAGTGAAGAAATCTTTAATAAGTCAAGGAGCAACACCAGAACTTATATCTAAAAATTTAGCCGAATTAAAAGCAAACAAAGTGAGTCAAAAAAGACTAGGAGAAATAGTATTAGGAGCAGATAGTGTTATCGATTTAAATGGCCAACTTATCTCAAAACCAACAAATAGAACAGAAGCCATAAGTATTTTAACTTCACTAAACGGCAAATCTCATTTTCTTATCAGTTCAGTTTGTATATCTTTAGATGGCAAAATGATTTGGAATTATACTGAAAAAGCTGAGATGAAAATGAAAAACTTCACTAAAGAAGAGCTTCAAGAATATTTAACTAAAATTTCAGATAAAAACTTATATTCTTATAATGTTTATCAAATAGAAGGAGAAGGAAAAAAATTATTCAGTGAAATTAAGGGAAACGTTGATACAATAATGGGTCTGCCGGTGAAAAATATTAAAAAATATTTGGAAAATATAATATGAAAAAATTTTGTGTCATAGGAAATCCAATTAATCACTCTTTATCTCCAAAACTTCACAACTTTTGGCTCAAAAAAAATAAGATTGAAGCAATATATGAGAAAAAACTCCTTGAAGAAAGAGAAATCCCAAAACTAATTGAGAGCATTAGAAAATCAGAAATAAATGGCGTCAATGTTACAGTTCCATTTAAAAATTCAGTAATTCCGTTTTTAGACAGCCTCAGTTCTGAGGCAAAAAAAACGAACTCTGTAAATACTATTTGTACAGAAGAAAATAAAATAATAGGCCATAATACCGATATTGCTGGATTTGAATTAGCTTTAAGATACATCAATTATGGTGTTAAAGGAAAAAAGGCACTCATAATAGGGGCGGGTGGGGTAAGTCCTTCCATTATCCTCGCATTAAAAAACATGGGATGCGAAAACATCTGTTTAATTAATAGAACATTTGAAAAAGCAGAAAAAATAAAAAAAACTTTTAATGACATTACCGTCCAAAAATGGGGTGATATCCCTGAGTTTGACATAGCTATTAATGCGACGAGCGTTGGCTTAAATAAAGAAAATTTTGATTTGGATTTTAATAAGTTCGGAACTAATAAATTTTTTTATGATGTAATTTACAATCCAAGTGAAACAAATTTTCTTAAAGAAGCAAAGGTTAATGGTAATAAAACAGAAAATGGTAGAATGATGTTTATATATCAAGCCCACCAATCTTTTGCTTTGTGGAATAAGGTATTACCAAAGATCGATGAGGAAACAATAGAAATCTTAAAATGAGAAGAATTGCGCTAGTTGGGGATATCGGTTCAGGAAAAACATTCATTTCAAATTTATTTAGATACCCTGTTTTCAATGCTGATTTAGTAGTTTCAAATCTTTACAAAAAAGATAAGTTTTTATTTAGAAAAATTAAGAAAAGATTTCCTGATAAAGTAATAAACTTCCCTTTGAAAAAAGAGGAACTCCTTAAAATAATTTTTCAAAATAAGAAAAATTTGAATACTTTAGGCAAAATAATTCATCCAATTGTAAGAAAAAAAATGAAAAATTTCTTTAGAACAAATAAGAAGAAGAAATTTGTTGTCTTGGATGTACCTTTGTTTTTAGAAAACAGACTAAATACGAAAAAAGATATTATAATTTTTATTGAGGCAGATAAAAAAAAAATTAAACAAAAACTCAACAAAAGAAAAAATATCAATCTTAAGTTGATAAATATTCTTAGAAACTATCAATTACCAGTAGGATTTAAGAAAAAAAAATCAACCTTTGTTATAAAAAATAATTTTGTTAGAAACACAGCTAAGAAAAGGGTAAAATTGATTATGAAAGAAATTAGTAAATGAAAGAAATTGTTTTAGATACAGAAACAACTGGTCTTTCAGTTGAAAACGGACATCGAATAGTTGAAATAGGTTGTATAGAACTTGAAAATCAAATCTTAACTGCTAACCGTTTTCATTGTTATCTGAATCCTCAAAGAAAAGTTTCAGAAGAAGCATTTAAAGTACATGGATATTCTGATGAATTTTTGTCCGATAAAAAAAAATTTTCTGAAATAGCAGATGATTTTATAAAATTTATAGGTGACAAAAAACTGATAATTCATAATGCTCAGTTTGATTTATCTCATTTAAATAATGAATTAAAAATATTAGGAAAAAAACCAATCCTAAAAGATCAGGTTATTGACACTTTAGATATAGCACGAGAGAAATTTCCAGGCTCTCAAATTAGTTTAGATGCATTATGTAAAAGATTTAGAGTCGATAACTCAAAAAGAAAATTACATACCGCATTAATTGACTGTGAATTATTATCAAAAGTGTATGTTAATTTAATTGACCAAAAAGAGCCAAAACTAAATTTTTCAGAAAAAAAGAATGAACCAAGAAATAGTGAAAGCATAAAAATTAATTTTTGTAAAAATGTTATTGAGCCCACTGCGGAAGAACTTAAATATCATCAAAATTTTCTTAAAAAATCTTTAAAAAAAAACTACTTCTGATTTTTTTTAAACATTTCTTGAAAATTAATTCTTTTTTCTAATTTGATTTCTGGATAACCTATTGATTTTACAATTTCGAAAAATTTTTTTTCTATCTCAGGGTATATTTCAGTAGGTACATCGCTTAAAAAAATTTTTTTTAATTCATCTTTATTAACAGCAGACTCCTCAACCCTTATAACTGTAGTGTGCGTCATTTCAAAATATGCCTTTTTGTCTTTTTCAGTTTTGTTATCAAAAGTTAATTTTATATCTACTTCTGCCATATTATTTTTTAATGGCATGGAGTTTATGTCTATTCCTAATGAATATTTTGGAATATTATCTTTGAGATAAATAAAATTTTCCGTGCTAGATATTCTTGAAGATATATCTTTAACATAAGAAATTAGAATCTTATAATTTTTTGCCATTTTCATCATCCTTATCTTCAAATTCTCCTTCAATCAAATCATCTTTAATTTGAACCTCATCTTTTTTGTCTTTTTCTTTTTTTGTAATTAATTTAAAAACCAATCTTCTAGTGAAAGGAAATATTATCAAGAAACCTAAAATGTCAGTGGCAAACCCTGGTAAGATTAATAAAATTGCTGCTATCGCTAATGCAGCCCCAGACATTAACTCAAATAAAGGCATTTGGTTTTTATAAAGTTGAGTAACACCAGATTTCAGTGTATTTAGGCCCTCGTATCTCACGTAATAAACACCAATTATAGCTGTGAGGAAGATTAAGGAGACTGTTGTGAAAGCTCCAATTTCGCTTCCAATTTTTATAAATAAATAAATTTCAAGAATTGGGATCAAAATTATCAATAAAAGTACTGTGTTCATTTGTCTTTAACTTAAATTGCTTGTTGAAATTAAGCAATAGAGTAAATACTATTTAAATATGAATTATAGTTTTGAATATTTAGATATAATTTTATTGGCTATGATAGCTGGTTTTATTTTTCTAAGGTTAAGAGGGATCTTAGGCAAAAGATCAGGTTATGAGGACGATATATCAAATAGCTTTCCACATGATATGCCAGAAATGAAAACTTCACAAAAGCCAAACTTCAGAAATTTCGATGAAAATGCGAAGAAAGATTTTATTGAAGGTGCAAAGGTAGCTTATGAAACAATCATTACAAATTTTTCAAAAGGTTCAATAAAAGAAATTAAAAGTTTATTAGATAGAAAAGTTTTAAATCAATTTCAAGAAGCAATTTCTAATAGAGAAAAAAATGGAATTAAATCTGAGACAACTTTTATTGGAATAAACTCAGCAGAGATTAAAAATCATGAGCAAAAAGATAATGTACTTGAAGTAACAGTTGATTTCATAAGCGAAATCATTTCGTGTAATAGAGATAAAAATTCAAAGATTTTAACAGGAGATCCAGAAAAAGTTAAAAAAGTATACGATACTTGGAGATTTTCAAGAAACTTAAACTCAAATGATCCAAATTGGATTCTAGTTGAGACTAATATTTGATATTTGAGTAAAAAAATATCAGACAAAGATATTAAAGTTTGGAAAAATTTTGTTACGAGCAAAGACAAAATCACCCCAAAAGATGATGTGGGCAATTCTTCGGTAGATATAGATAAATCTTCATTCGTAATAGATTTGCATGGTTTTGGTCTTGATCAAGCCAATAGTTTTATTGAAAAAACTATCAATGATTGTTTTGAAAAAAATGTTTCAAAAATAAATGTAATTACTGGAAAAGGTTTAAGATCTAAATCAACTGAAGATCCTTATAAATCATCTGAATTAAGTATATTAAAACATTCCATACCTGATTATATAAGTTCTAATTTGGATCTAATGAAATTGATCAAGAAAATTGATAATAAGAACGAAAAAAATTCTGGTTCTTTTAATATTTATTTAAAATCAAAGAATAAATTTAGATAAATCATTATCCTTGACTAATTGTCCAAGATTTTCTTTAACATATTTGCCATCAATCACAATTTTTTCTCCTGATCTATCTGTTGCAGTAAAACTAATTTCATCCAAAACTCTCTCAATTATAGTGTGAAGTCTTCTTGCGCCAATATTTTCAACAGACGAGTTCACCTCGCTTGCTAGATTAGCAATAGTATCAATTCCATCTTCAGAGAATTCTAAATCAACATTTTCAGTTTTTAATAAAGCTTTGTACTGTTTAATTAAACTGTTATCTGGCTCTTTTAAAATTCTTTTAAAGTCAGAACTATTTAATGCATCAAGCTCAACTCTTATTGGCAATCTTCCTTGTAATTCGGGAAGTAAATCTGAAGGTTTAGCAAGTTGGAAAGCTCCTGATGCTATAAATAATATATGATCTGTTTTTACTGGTCCATACTTTGTACTTACAGTAGTACCTTCTATTAATGGTAACAAATCTCTCTGAACTCCTTCTCTTGATACATCTCCACCAACCCTGTCAGTTCTTGCAGAAATTTTATCAATTTCATCTAAGAAAACAATTCCGTTATTTTCAGTCACATTTTTTGCAGACTTAATAATTTTATCTTGTTCAATAAGTTTATCGGCTTCTTCATTTAATAAGATTTCATGAGACTCTTTTACAGTCATCTTTTTCTTTTTTGATTTATTGCCCATTGATTTACCGAGCATGTCTCCAATATTTATCATTCCAATGTTTGCACCACTCATTCCAGGTATTTCAAAGCTTGGCATGTTTCCACTCTCGTTAACCGGAACTTCAATTTCATTGTCGTCTAAGTCTCCGTTTCTAAGTCTCTTTCTAAAGCTTTCTCTTGTTGCCACACTCGCTTTGTTTCCCACTAGAGCATCTAATACTCTTTCTTCAGCAAGCTTTTGAGCTTTAGCATGAACTTCTTTTCTTTTCTTAACTTTTTCCATTGCAATAGCAATTTCAAGCAAGTCTCTTATGATTTGTTCCACATCTCTTCCGACATAACCAACTTCTGTAAATCTTGTAGCTTCAACCTTTACAAAAGGTGCTTCAGCTAATTTAGATAGTCTTCTTGATATCTCAGTTTTACCAACACCAGTTGGTCCAATCATTAATATATTTTTAGGCAAAACTTCATCTCTCATTTCACCTTTCAAAGCTTGTCTTCTCCATCTATTTCTAAGAGCAATAGCAACAGCCCTTTTTGCTTTATTTTGTCCAACAACGTATCTATCTAACTCAGATACAATTTCTCTAGGTGAAAGAGAATCTATATGATTCTTTTTTTCCTCAGAATTTTTTTTAGGAAATGACTTTATGTTTGATTTTTCCATTATATTTTCTCAATTCTAATATTATTATTTGTAAAAACGCAGATATCAGCCGCAACTTTAATCGCTTTTTTTGCAACTTCTTCAGCATTTAATTCTGTATCCATTAAAACCTTTGCAGCTGCAAGAGCGTAGTTTCCGCCTGATCCAATTCCAATAACATCTCCTTCAGGTTCTAAAACATCTCCAGTTCCTGAAATTATAAAACTTTTTTCTTTATCACCAATTGCCATTAACGCTTCAAGACGTCTTAAGTATTTATCGGTTCTCCAATCTTTAGCTAGTTCGACTGCGGCTCGGGTTAAATTTCCTGCATGTTTTTCAAGTTTAGCTTCTAATCTTTCAAAAAGAGTTAATGCATCTGCTGTTGATCCTGCAAAACCTGCTATCACATTTCGTTTCTCAATTTTACGAACTTTGTTAGCATTGCTTTTAATAACAGTATTTCCCATGCTGACCTGGCCATCACTTGCCACAACTACGTCATTTTTTTTTCTTACTAATACAATTGTTGTCATGAGGTATAGATGGATATGAATTTCTATTCTTCAAGTGGCAAATAAGTTTTGTTGATATGACTTAATAATGTAGATATATGTAGGTATATATGAAGCGAAAAGCATCAATAACAAGAAAAACAAAAGAAACAAAAATTGACGTTGAATTAAATATTGACGGTAAAGGTCAATACAAAATTGATACTGGAATAGGTTTTCTTGATCATATGCTTGAACAACTTTCTAAACACTCATCCATTGATTTAAAGGTTAAAGCAAAAGGCGATACACACATAGATCTTCACCACACAACAGAAGATACTGGAATTGCAATAGGTGAATGTCTTAAAAAAGCATCAAAAAAATTCATTGGAATTAAAAGATATGCTCACGCAATGATACCAATGGATGAAACTTTAACTAGAGTTGCATTAGACGTTTCGAACCGACCGTATTTAATTTGGAAAGTGGATTTGAAGGTAGAAAAACTTGGAGAAATGGACACAGAACTTTTTAAGGAATGGTTTCAAGCTTTTTCACAATCTGCAGGAATTACATTACATATTGAGAATTTATATGGAGACAATAGTCACCACAAAGTAGAGTCGTGTTTTAAAGGTTTAGCAAGATCACTTAGAGCAGCGTTAGAAATAGATCCAAAAAATAAAAAAGTCGTGCCATCTACTAAGGGCTCTTTATAAAAATTAATGAACGTAACAATTGTTGATTACAAATCAGGGAACATAAGCTCTGTTATTAACTCATTTAAAGAAGTAGCTGAAAATAAAGTTAAAATTGAAGTAACTTCTGATGTAAGCAAAATTAAATCCACGGACAAAGTTGTGTTACCAGGCCAGGGATCATTTAAAAGTTGTGTGGATGCATTACAATCTATTAAAGGACTTGTTGACTGCCTAAATGAATTTGTAATGAATAAGAAAAAACCTCTTCTTGGAATATGTGTTGGATTACAAATGTTCGCTGATGTTGGATATGAAGAGTCAGAGACAAAGGGATTGGGTTGGATCTCAGGCAAAGTTACAAAAATAGATAATCAAAATGGCAAATATAAGCTTCCCCACATTGGATGGAACCAAATAAACATAGTTAAAGGTAGTAAAATTTTTAAGGATATAAAAGATAAATCACACATGTATTTTGTTCACAGTTATGAGTTTGTCCCAACTGACAAAAATTCAATATCAGCAACAACTGACTATTCGTCAAAACATGTTTGCGCAGTTGAAAAAGAAAATATTTTTGGCACCCAATTTCATCCAGAAAAAAGCGATAAAACTGGATTAAAAATAATCAACAACTTTATAAATTTATAAATGAAGATATTTCCAGCAATTGATATTAAAGATAAAAAGTGTGTAAGATTAATTAAAGGTGATTTTAGTCAAAAGACAGAATACCAAATGTCACCTGTCGAACAGGCAACACAATTTATTGATAAAGGGTTTAAAAATTTACACATTGTTGATCTTGATGGAGCTTTGGCGGGTGAAACAGTTAATCTTGATATTATTAAAGAGATCGTGAGTAAATTTGATTTTAAAATAGAGGTAGGAGGAGGTGTGAGAGATTTTGATAGTATTCAAGAGTATGCTGATATAGGTGTAGATAAAATAATCTTAGGAAGTGCGGCGATTAAAGATAAAAATTTTTTGAAAAAGGCTTGTAAGAAATTTCCAAAAAAAATTGCATTAGGTTTGGATGCAAAAGATGGAAAACTCTCGTTATCAGGTTGGAAAGAAAGTTCAGGCATATCAACTTTAGATTTTTTAACTGAAGTAAATGACTACGGTATTAGTAGACTAATTTTTACAGATATTAATAAAGATGGCACAAAAGAAAGTCCAAATTTTGAGGAAACATTAAAGGTTGCTGAAATTTCCAATTGTCCTGTAATAATTTCTGGTGGTGTATCATCAATAGAGGATATCAAAAAAGCTAAGACATTAAAAAATATTGAAGGTGTTATAGTTGGCAAAGCAATATACGATGGTGATATTAAATTAGAGGAGCTGGCTAAAGAAGATGCTTAAAAATAGAATTATACCCTGCTTAGACGTTAAAAATGGTCGTGTAGTTAAGGGTATAAACTTTGTTGATCTGAAAGATGCTGGTGATCCTGTTGAGCAAGCAAAAATCTATAGTGATGGTGGAGCAGATGAAATTTGTTTTTTAGATATTACTGCTTCAAATGAGAATAGGGATACTATTTATGAGGTTGTCGAGAAAACTTCAAAGAAATGTTTTGTGCCTCTAACAGTAGGTGGTGGAGTAAGAAGTGTTGATGATATTAATAAATTATTGAACTGCGGAGCTGATAAAGTTTCAATTAATACTGCAGCAGTAGAAAATTCCAAAGTCGTGGTTGATAGTTCTAAAAAATTTGGTTCCCAATGTATTGTTGTTGCAATAGATGCAAAAAAAAACGGAGATAAGTGGGAAGTTTTCACTCATGGAGGAAGAAACAATAGCGGCATTGATGCATTGGAATATGCTAAAAAAATGGAAGATAGCGGAGCTGGTGAGTTGTTAGTTACTTCAATGGATAGAGATGGAACACAGGTTGGTTACGATATTGAGTTAATGTCTAAAATATCTTCCAAGGTAAATATTCCTTTAATTGCATCTGGTGGTGTTGGAAATCTTGATCACTTAGTAGAGGGTATTAAATCAGGTAAAGCTAGTGCAGTTCTTGCAGCATCAATTTTTCATTATGGTAAATACTCAGTGAAAGAAGCAAAGCAATATTTGGAGTCCAAAGGAATTCCTGTTAGAACATAATATGCTTAAAACTCTGGAAGATTTAATTTTAATGGTAAGAGAGAGGAAGACTAAACCTCAAAGCGAATCTTATACAAATAAATTATTAGCTAACAAAGAATTGTCAGTAGAAAAGGTAAAAGAGGAAGTTAAAGAATTAATTGAGGCTGTGGAAAATAATACAAATGAAGTTCATGAGACAGCCGATGTATTGTATCATCTGATTGTGTATCTCGAAGCAAATAACGTCAAAATAGAACATGTTATGAAAGAACTAGATAAAAGAAAAAAATGAACTACGACGACAATAACATTTTTGCAAAAATCCTGAGAGGCGAGATACCATGCAAAAAAATCTATGAGGATGAATTTGTTTTATCTTTTCATGATATAAATCCACAAAAAAAAGTTCATGCTTTGGTAATTCCAAAAGGTAAATATGTAAATTTAGAGGATTTTACTTCTAAAGCCAGTTCAGACGAAATAGTTGGACTTATGAAAGGAATTTCAACTGTTGCAAAAAAAATTGGAATTTCAAGTATTGATAATGATGGATTTAGGACTTTATCAAATGTTGGAGAAAATGGTGGACAAGAAGTTCCTCATTTGCACTTTCATTTGTTTGGTGGTGAAAAAGTAGGGAGAATGGTTCAATGATAATTAGTGTAAAAAGAAATTTTTTAGAATTAAAAAATATCAATGATCTAATTAAAAAAGATAAGCCAGAAGACAATTATTCTGTGAAAAAAACAAACCCAGATTTCCAACTGAACAAGTTTTTCTATAAACAAATTGGTAAGAAATATCGATGGACTGATAGATTGATTTGGACAGATCTTCAGTGGTCAAATTATGTCTCAAATAAAAATCTAGATACCTACGTAATAAAGAATGGCGAAGATTTAGTTGGATATTTTGAACTTATACATCATCCAGAAAAAAATGAGACAGAACTTGCATACTTAGGTTTGTTTGAAGATTATTTTGGTAAAGGAGTTGGTGGTTATGCTTTAACAACTGCAATTTTAAAATCCTTTGAAAAAAAAATTAAAAGAATGTGGGTTCATACTTGTACACTAGATCATCCTAATGCGATAAAAAATTATTTAGCAAGAGGGATGAAAATTTTTAAAGAAGAAAACCTTAATATCAGAGCTAGCTAGTTATAAAGATTAAGATTAAAAATATTATCAGACAACTCTTGATTAATATTTTTAACGATAATATTGGACCTTACTCTGTTGCCATATAAATCAATAGTTTCCCAGCCTTTAATTAAGTAATTTTTTTTATCAAAAAAAATACTTAATTGATTGCTTTGATCATTAATTAACAGGAGAAAGTTTTGTTCTTTTTCGACTACATTTCCCATAATTTTCGAGATTAAAAATTCTTTATTAAGAAAATATTTAAAGTAAGTATTTTCAGTTTTATAAGTATTCGCAAAATTTGAGCTTTTGTTTTTGATTAAAAGTGTCTTTCCATTAGATACGATTAACTTCCCAGTCTCATCGTATTTGCACATCATTTTATTATTGAATGAAATAATACAGTTACCAGTTTCTTTTTTATCGTTAATTAGTTGTTCAAAATCAAATGTAAAATTTTCAATCTCAGAAATTTTTTTAATAATTTTAGGTTCTGTGTAAGCATGTTTTTGAGCGAATATAAAAAAAATGATTAAAATCAGAAAAATTGTTCTCATTACAACAATTCTCTTTTACCAACATGATTAGCTTTACTGACAATGCCTCTACTTTCCATAATATCTATTATTCTTGCGGCCCTATTGTAACCTATTTGAAGTTTTCTTTGCAAAAAGGAGGTTGATGCTTTTCCCTCAGATTTGACTATTTCAAGGGCTTTATTGTAAAGCTCATCATCTTGATCTGAGTCGTGAGATCCATCATCAGATGGACTTTCAGAAGATAAATTTAAAATTTCATCAACATATTCCGGATCTCCTTGTGATTTAAGAAAAGAATTTATTTTTTCAATTTCATTATCCGAAACAAATGGCGCATGGATTCTTGTAATTCGATTAGCTGAAGACATGAAAAGCATATCCCCTTTCCCTAATAATTGTTCAGCACCTTGTTCTCCGAGAATTGTTCTACTATCAATTTTTGAAGACACTTGAAAAGATATACGAGTTGGGAAATTTGCTTTGATAGTACCCGTTATTACATCAACACTTGGTCTTTGCGTTGCCATTATTATATGAATACCTGCGGCCCTTGCCATTTGAGAGAGTTTCTGAATACAATTTTCAATGTCCTTACTAGCAACCAACATAAGATCTGACATTTCGTCTACTATAACTACAATGTAAGGCATAGAAATTTTGTGTTTAGCGTTGTAACTGTCAATATTTCTAACGCCAACCTTAGTCATTAACTTGTATCTATTTTCCATTTCTTTTACTACCCAACCTAAAACTGAGGCAGCTTTTTTTGCCTCAGTTATCACAGGACATAATAGATGGGGAATTCCTTCATATGTCGAAAGCTCTAACATCTTAGGATCAATTAAAATGAACTTACAAATTTCTGGTTTGTGTCTGTATAGCAATGAAAGAATAATCGTATTTATACATACAGATTTACCAGAGCCGGTGGTACCAGCAATCAAAAGATGTGGCATTGAGGTTAAATCTCCAATTAATGGTTGACCAGAAATACTTTTACCGAGAGCTATCGGTAATTTTAAATCCTTGTTGTTAAATTTTGGACTAGATATTATTTCTCTTAACATAACATTGTCTCGAGATGAATTTGGGAGCTCAATACCGATAGTACTAGATCCTGGAATTGTAGAAATCCTCGCAGACTCAGAGCTTGTATTTCTTGCTATATCTTCAGAGAGGTTTACAATTTTCGAGACTTTAACTCCCGCAGCAGGTTCAAACTCATTAAGAGTAACAACTGGACCCGTACTTATTTTTGTTATTTTTCCTTGTACACCAAAATCTAACAATACTTTTTCCAAAAAATCAGCATCAACTTTTTTTTCTTCTTTTGCATTTTTAACTTTCCTTTCTGGAACCTTAAGAAAATCAAGTGACGGAAGTTTGAAAGCACCTATTTTTTTAGGCTCAGAAATGGACTCACTGAGGTTAAAAGTTTCTTGTACAGTTTCTTTTTCTTTAAATTTTGGATCTTGACTTATGATTTGATCTTTTACTTGATCATCTTTTTTCTTTCTTATGAATATTTTAATCCAATAAGAATTTGGATTTAAACTTAATACAAATAAAAGAACAAAAGCTATTAAAGAAAAATAATAAGTAATTTTATTATCCAAGAACTCAAGTTTCAAAAAAACTGACTCATTTAAAAAATTACCAACAAATCCACCATTTCCATTAATATAAAGAAAGTAGGGTGATGTTAAAAAAACACTTAAAAAGAAGGTTCCGATTAAACTATAGCAAACTACTAAAAAAATATTGTTTACAATAATACTCGGTGTCTTTTTAAAAAAGATATTAATTGCTGAAAAAATAATTGTTATAGGAATGAAATAACTTATTAATCCAACCGATTGAAAAAAAAAGTCTGATATTATACTTCCATTAATTCCAAGCAAATTTTTAACTTTTTGTCCCTCAGAAAATATAAAATTTGGATCATCCGGCGTGTAAGTCATCACTGCCAAAGACAGTAAAATTGCCAACAGAAACAGCCCAATTGCAAAAATTTCAATTAAGCGATTAAATATAAATACTTTTAGATCGATATTCTTAATTTTTAAATTCATAAAGAATCAAATTTATCACTTTGTATCATTTAATATTTATTGTTAAAATTAAAAATATTTATGAAAATTTGCTTATTTGGAAAAAACTTAACGAACTTAATTTTATCTCAAGTATTAATAAAAAAAGGGATATCAGTTCACATGTACCATCAAAAAAAAAATAAGTTAGCAAAAATTAACTATAATAGAACTATTGGATTATCCTTCGAAAATATTAAGTTTTTAAAAAAGTACGACATTGATGTTGAAAAAATTGGTCAAAAAATAAGTAAAATTTTTCTTTATAAAAACGATTCTAAAGAAACTTTTTTAAAGTTTGATAACAAAAATTCCCTTTTCTTTATAGTGAAAAATCATTTATTGTTTGACAGAGTATATAAAAAATTAAAGAAAAGAAAAGATTTCAAAGAGAGCAATATCAAAAAGGATTCTGATTACTTAAAATTATTAAAAAAAAAAGATTTTCAATTTTTTGTTAATTCAGAGACAAATAACTTTATTAATAAAAAATTCTTTTTTCAAAATATAAAAAAAGATTACAAAAGCACATCCTATATTTCCGTGATTGACCATCAAAAATTAAAAAATAATACATCAGTTCAGATTTTTACAAAAAGAGGTCCCTTAGCTTTCTTACCAATTTCTAATTCGAAAACTTCCCTAGTTTATTCAGTAAACGACAAGTTGAATATTAATGAAAATGAATTTAAAGATTTTGTGAAAAAATATAACAAATTTTATAAAATAAAAAAATTTTATAATATAGATAAATTTAAGTTAAGTTTCTTTTTATCAAAAAAATATACTTATAAAAATATTTTATCCTTTGGAGATACTCTTCACAAAGTCCATCCTTTAGCAGGGCAGGGATTTAACATGACAGTAAGAGATATAAAATCTTTAACTGATCAAATTCAAAAGAATATGGATCTAGGTTTAGAGCTATCAACTGTTATCCTATCCTTTGAAAAAGACATGAAACATAATAATTTCTTTTTTGCGTATGGCATTGATTTTCTCCATAATTTTTTTGAAAAGGAAAATAGATTTAAAATACTAGATAACAAAAAAATTTCAGAGACTTTAGATAACAGTTTTTTCTTAAAGAAAATTTCAGAGAAATTTGCAAATAAGGGATTTAATTTTTAATTACTGAATAGTTTTATTACTAAAGTTATCTTTAAGATATGTGTTAATTATTTGTTCTAATTTTTCTTTTCTATAATTAAGATTCTTTGTTTCTAGAAGCATTTGTTTTTCTTCAAGTGTGAAAGGTGAAGCCATCGCTAAAGTATTAATTGTTTGACTTAAGTCTTGTTTTTCGAATTCTTTCCAATTAATCAAATAACCCTGTTTTTCAAATAATGATCTTAAATTATCAAAGATAAGTCTTAAATCTGAAAAATTAATGGGTTCCTTTTTCTCACTAAGGTCTTGTTCAAAATCTTTATGATCAACTTCACACATCCTATATGATTTATCACTTTCAACTTCATTGATAATTTTAAATCTTATTAAACCATTTAAGATTACCATGTATCTTCCATCATCTGTCTCATTAAAACTTGTAATTTTTCCCATACATCCAATTTTAAATAGATCTGGTTTTTTTGAGTCTCCAGATTTTTTTGGCTGTATCATACCAATAATTCTGTCGCTCTTCATACTGTCGTCTATCATTTGAATATATCTTGGTTCAAAAATATTTAGAGGAGCACTCGTATTCGGAAAAAAAATGAAATTAGATAACGGAAAAACAGGTATTTTCTTTGGTAATTTTGTTTGATTATTCATAAGTTAATTTTAGCAAAGTGTTTTAAGATTATCCATATTAAAGCTCAAAGAATTGTTAATTTTAAGCAATCAATTTGTCGCTTGCTTAATTTTTAAAAAGCCTTTAACTTCAAAGTAATTAAATAGGCGGGCGTAGCTCAGTGGTAGAGCGTCTCGTTGCCAACGAGAAGGTCGTGGGTTCAAGTCCCATTGCCCGCTCCATTTTAAGAAATTATGAGTGATTTAGCAGAAAAAAAATGCATTCCATGCGAAGGTGGAATTCCAAGTTTCAAAATTGATGAGATACACAAATACTTAAAAAAAGTTGACGGTTGGGATGTAAAACCTGATGAAAGTAAAAACTATTATTTAATTAAAGAATTCAAATTCAAAAATTTTCTTGAAAGCCAAGAATTTGTTAACAAAGTTGGAAATATTGCAGAAAGCGAAGGTCATCATCCTGATATTTGGTTTGGTTGGGGATATGCAAAGATAAAAATATTCACTCATGCTATAAATGGTCTGGCTGAAAGTGATTTCATACTTGCAGCAAAAATAGATAAAATCTGCTAATGTTTAAAATGTCTTGTCTTTGAAAAGACGAGGATAGTGTTTGTTTTATTTGCAAAATTTATAACTTCTTTATCCCTAATAGATCCACTTGGTTGAATTATAGCTTCAACACCAGCTTGTACTAAAGTTTCAATTCCATCTACAAAAGGAAAAAAAGCGTCAGATGCAGCTACAACTTTTTTTTTGCTATCGTTTTTTCTTAATTTTTTCATTTTACTAACAGCAATCTTGCAGCTATCCAGTCTACTTGGTTGTCCTGATCCTATTCCAATAGTTGAATTATTTTGGGAGATTACAATTGCATTTGATTTTACAAATCTACATACATTAAATGCAAACAAAAGATTTTTCAGAGTCTCTTTGGAAGGTCTAATTTTAGAGACAACTTTAAAGTCACTTTTTTTAAATATCCCAGTGTCAGAAGTCTGCGAAAGAAAATTATTCATAATTGATGTATTTTGTTCAAAATTAAGTTCTTTTAAAGAACTAGAGTCAATCAATCTTAAATTTTTTTTCCTTTTTAATATTTTTAAAGCGCCACTTTCAAAACCGTTAGCAACAACTACTTCATAAAACTTACTTGAAATTTCTTTTGCAACAGTTTTATCAACTTTATAATTACATGAAATAATACCTCCAAAAGCACTTGTAGGGTCACACTCATATGCTTTTAGATAGCTATTAATTTTTTTTTTATCTAATGCAACTCCACAAGGATTTGCATGCTTGATAATTACTGTCGAATAATCTTTAGTAAATGATTTTGATAAGGATATACCTGTAAAAATATCGTTATAATTATTGTAACTTAATTTTTTTCCATTTAGTTGTTTTATATTTATTTCTTTGTTTAAAGAATAGACACTTGCGCCTTGGTGAGGATTTTCCCCATACCTTAAATTTTCAACTAAATTTCCACCAATTAATTTCTTTTTTGGTGGTGGAGAGTCATTGTTAGTTTTATTTAGATAGTCAGTAATTTTTGTATCGTAATATCCAGTTTCAAGAAAAGCGTCTCTTGATAATATTTTTCTAAAATTAAGACTTGTTGATCCTCCATATTTGTCCATTTCATTTTGAAGCACAATATATTGACTTGTGTCTGTAATGACTGTTACATCCTCATAATTTTTTGCTGCTGCTCTAACTAAGGTTGGTCCCCCAATATCGATATTTTCGATTATTTTTTTATCATTACCTGTTTTTACTGCATCCTCAAAAGGATAAAAATTTACAATAACTAAATCTATCTTTTTGATATCAATTTTTTTAATTTGTTTTTGATGTTTTTTATTGTTCCTTTTGAATAAGATTCCTCCATAAAGCTTTGGATGTAAGGTTTTTACTCTTCCATCTAATATTTCTGGGGAATTAGTAAAATCACTTATTTCAATACTTTTATAACCTAGTCTATTAATTCTTTTATAAGTACCTCCAGAACTTAATATTTCAACTTTAAATTTTTTAAGAACTTTTAAAATTTTTGTAAGTTCAGATTTGTCAGAAACTGAAATTAGAGCTCGATTAATTTTTTTTAAATTCATATTTTTTCAATCGACCAATTTATTTCTTCTTCTTCGTTCGAGATAGATCCATTAATAAAAATATTGAAATTTTCTGAAAAAGAGTTTTTTCTCCCAAAATAAAGACCTTTTTCGATATCAAAAATTTCTTTATCACAAGTAAATTTCCAACCAGATTTTTTCAGTTGTATTAATATAGATTTTTGATCTTGTGTTTTAATCGCATTTGTAGCAGGCATAAGATGGAAGCGAATTTCATATTCTAAATTTTGAAAACCTTTTTTAGATATAATTTTATCGGTTCCAATAAATTTGTTTTCATTTTTGAGAAAGATAAGATCTCTTTGAATATTTAGTCCATATTTTTTTTGGTAACCATCATGTTTTGCTGAGATATGCCATTTATCTTGATCTTCCTCTATTTTTTTATCAAATATTTTTAGGTTACTTTTGAGAAAATTTTGACCATTAGGGTTTTTTGAAAAAGAACATGAAGAACTATCATCAATTGAAATAGTTGAATGTGATGCTGTTGATTTTGAAATAATATTTAATTTATGCTTAAAATCTTGATAGTACCCGCAATTAGTAATAAGTTTTTCATTGTCATAAAAAAATTCGAAAGATAATGCCCCAGATTGATATTCTGATGAATTTTTCTTTTCTGGAGATGAACCAACATCCATTGCTAAACAATTTTTTTTATGCGAGAGAATTGCGTAACCACCTAAATTATTTAAGTTATTTTTAAATTTATAATCATGGATTTTAAGAAAATTTTGAAAATCAAGGTTATTTATTTCTTGATTACCATTAAATAAAAATTTCTTTTCATTTTCTTTAAAGAAAAATGCATAACATTTGCCCAAATAATATATAATTTCATTTAGATGTTCAGGAATTTCATTCTGTGAGTCTCTAAGAAGTTCCCTTATAAATATTAAATACTTCATGTAAAAAAGTAGTTGTCTTGGACTTCTAGATTTTGGAAATCCATCTAATTCAAAAGATGAATTGATAATTTTTTTTAACAAATTTAGGCCAAAGTCTAGATATTTTGTTTGGCCATTAAAAGATAAACTGGCAAGAATTATCGCAGCACACCCCAACATTTTGTCGTTTAAAGTTGAAGAGTTATCAATCTCATTAATTAAATGATTTACTTGCTTCTTAATGTTTCTAGAAAATAAAATTTTATAATTTTCTGTCGCATCTTCATAAGTAATCTGACTATTAGAAATCCATGAAATAATTCTTTTTGCCAATGTATCTGTTTCCCAACTTTTTGGCGAATAGCTTTCATAATTTCCGATCCAGTTTGATATTATATTTTGAGTAATTTTTTTTGATGATTTTAAGTTAATTGTAAACAACCAATAAAAACTATGAATCTTTTTAAAATCTTTATCATTAAGATCAATTTTATTCCAAACATCTTCAAGACTAAAATCTTCAATTCTAAAATTTCTCTCTTTTGATTTAATAATACAATTTAGTAAACTTAAATTTGGAACATAATTTAAGCCTCCATCAAATACTCTAGATATCTTCCGGTTATAAATATTTGAGTTGAGATATATTTTTCTAATTTGTTTATAAAGATAAGAAAGAGAATTATTTAAAAATTTTTCTTTTGCTATCATGATAAATTAAATCGATTTAAGAAAATCTATATTCTTTTTTATATCTCCATTGTTCTCTTTAAAAATTGTAGTCCCTGATACCAAGATATTTGCGCCAGCATCAATTACTGATTTGAAATTTGAAAAATTAATTCCACCATCAACTTCAATATCAAAATTTAATTTTTTTTTATCTTTTAAATTTTTTAAGCTTTTAATTTTTTCTAAAACATCAGATATAAATTTTTGACCACCAAAACCTGGATAAACACTCATAATAAGTATTAGATCAATTTTATCTAGATAATCTTCAATAATATCAATTTTAGTGTCTGGGTTTAAAGATATGCCTACCTTTTTTTTAAAACTTTTAATTTCATCAATGGACTCTTGTAAATGAGGAGTAGCCTCTGGATGAATTGTAATGATATCTGCTCCTGCATTTGCAAAATCTTTTATATATTTATGAACTGGACTAATCATTAAATGAACGTCAAATGGAAGTGAAGTTTTACTTCTTAGAGCTTTAATAACAGGTGGACCAATAGTAATATTGGGTACAAAGTGGCCGTCCATTACATCCACATGAATCATGTCTGCTCCCGCCGTTTCAAGTTTTTTTATATCTTTTTCTAAATTACTGAAATCAGCTGAAAGTATTGATGGAGATATTTGAATTTTTTTCATTGATACTTAGAATACTAGTATCAATTTTTGTTTTTTTTTTGAATCAATTTTTACCAAAAATTTGGTATATTTGAATGGCAATTTCACTTTCTAATGGAAATGACAACATTCCCATTACAGAATAGCCTAATAGATAAGGCATTAAGTAAAATCTAAACATGTAAAAAAACCAAGCAACATAAAGTGGTATCAAAGGCTTTATGATGAAGGATGGAGTAATAAATGCAAATATTCTTATAAATGGATCGGTCATCTTCACAAATATCTTCATAAAGAAGAAATTTGAGTCCTCTCTTTGAAATATGTTCATCGCAACTCTTCCAATTAGCGTCCACATAATTACGCCCATAACGTAATCGATTAAATAAACCATTGGATGAAAGTTTGCGTACATGAGTTTAAAAAGATTGAAGGGGCGAAAACTCGCCCCTTCGAAAGTAATTATTTAGTGTTGTTTACCAAGTATCGCTTTACCGCTAGGTATTCGTACTTCGTCAACCATTCTTTGAGTAGCAGCATCAGGTGCTTTAGTCATCAAGCTGACTACCACCATCAATACTAAGCTTACTAAAGATCCAACAATACCAAATGTTAATTGAGTAACTCCCCAGAATCCAGGGTAACCACTTCTCACAGCAATTAGATATGCTGTACCAGCAATTAAACCACCTAACATTCCAGCAACTGCTCCTTGAGCATTAGCTCTCTTCCACCATACTCCTAGTACAAGTGGGAAGAACAATCCTGACATCGCAAAGTCAAAAGCCCAGATGACTGAACCTAAGATACCTTGAATCTCAAGAGCTGCAATTGTTGCTCCTGCAAAACCAATTAATACAAGTAATACCCTTGCAACGATAAGTCTTTTCGCTGTCTCTGCTTTAGGGTTAATCATCTTGTAGTAAACGTCATGCGATAGAGCATTTGATATCGCTAACACTAATCCGTCAGCTGTTGACATGGCAGCAGCCATACCTCCAGCAGCAACTAGACCAGAAATTACGTATGGTAATCCTGCTATCTCTGGAGTAGCCAATACAACGGCTTTACCACCCATGAAAAACTCATTCAATTCAAGTGTTCCATTTCCGTTAAAGTCGCTTACAAACATTAAGTTTGCTTGGTTCCAGTTTTGATACCAGTCAATCGCTTGAACTTCAGTGATTGATTTACCAATAATTCCAGTAGCTAAGTTTGGATCCATTAGTGATAGTTTAGACAAAGTCGCTAACATTGGTGCTGAAGAGTAAAGTAGGAATATAAAGAATAGTGACCAACCTACTGATCTTCTTGCAGCTTTCACACTTGGAGTTGTGAAATATCTCATCATAACGTGTGGTAATGAAGCTGTTCCAGCCATCATACAAACCGCTAATGAAATAAATTTCCAAGGTGTTGTGTTAACTTCTGCGTGCGCTTTAGTTATACCTGCTAAGCCTTTTGGTACCTGTTTTAGGTCAGCTGCAGAGTTTTTAATTTCGCCAAGACCGAACTGAGCTTCTAACTCAGCGATCCTTGCTACTTCATCTGCTAACATAAAGTGTGGAAATACTCCCGCACCCATTTTGTTACTGATCCAGAAAACTGGTAACAAGTATGCAATAATCAGTACGATGTACTGAGCAACTTGCGTCCAAGTAACTGCTCTCATTCCACCAAGCATTGAACACATCAATATACTTGCAAGACCAACGTACACAGCAATCTCGAAAGGAATATCAAGTGCAACTGATGCAATTGTTCCTGTCGCGTTTATCTGTGCAGTCACGTATGTGAATGATGCAACTGTTAAGACTATTACCGCAGATAGTCTAGCCATGTTTCCGCCATATCTAGTTCCAATAAAATCTGGAACTGTATAGCAACCAAACTTTCTTAAGTATGGTGCTAATAGCGAAGCAACTAGTACGTATCCACCCGTCCAACCAACAAGCAATGCCATATAGCCGTAACCCTTGAAGTAAATTCCTCCAGCCATCGCAACGAATGAAGCACCAGACATCCAGTCTGCTGCAGTAGCCATTCCGTTGAATACTGTTGGAACCTGTCTTCCAGCTACGTAATATGCATCTGTTTGCATTGTACGTGATAGGTAACCAATCAACGCATAAATTAAAACTGTAAACGCAACAAAGAAAATACCAATTAACTTTGCTGACATTCCAGCTTGTTCAGCAATCGCCATTAAGATTATGAAAACGATAAACCCGCCGGTATATGTTCCATAAATCTTAGGAAGATTGTCTATAAATTTACCTTTAAACATTAGTCATCCTCTCTTTCAGTGTAGCCGAACTCTTCGTCAATTTTTTCTTGTCTATTCGCAAACCAGAAAATCAGTATTACGAAAATTCCAAGAGAACCTTGACATGTCATGTAATAAGACAACGGATATCCAAGTGGTCTTATTGATGACGCTTCCATCTCGGCGCCGAAGAAAAAGATGCCAATAGAGAAAACGAACCAGATTGCTAACGTTATGAATAGCAACATCCTAGTCTTTTCCCAGTGTTGTTGTTGTTTTGACATTTTTTTTCCCTCCCTATAGGTTAAAAGACGAAACATTACCCAAAATGACATAGATTGGAACCCCTAAAAATGTTACAATTAAGTGTGTTTTTACACAATTAGGCAACTTGTAGTAGAAAATAATGCTAAAATATAAATTCAATCTAAAAGATATAAGTCTTGCTGATTTTAAAGTCTATTTAGCAGCAATGTTTAAAGCAGTGCTTCCAAAGAGCAAGTTGAGGAATTTAGACGACTTAAAAAAATTTATTCAACAGAAATCAGCCTGGGTAACTCAGGTTACTCTTTATAATTATTTAAAAACCAGAATGGGAACTAGATACGTTTTGCATTTTGATAATGAAGTGTTTTTATCTTCAATAAATAAGGCAAAATGGAATATTTATTATGTGGCCCTTCAAGATCTTACTTTCTACAGCTTTTCATACTTAAATTATTTCTTTAAATACGAAGACACAGCAAAATCCAAAATGATTTATGAAGAGATCATGCATGATGAACTTAAGAATGGAATGCCAGATGATATTATTGCAAAAGGCAAAGCCACATTTGATAAAAGATTAGAGGAAATTGATTGGAAAAAATATTTTAGCTCTTTACCATTTAATAAGAGCGCTTTGGCTTTATATGAATGGGCACCAATTGCTGAGGAACTAAAAACTTTAGATAGAAAAATTGTTTTAAACTCTATGATACTGAAATGGGATAACATTAAAGAAGAATTCGAAAAGAGAATTAATTTTTAAATATTTTTTCTTTCATCAACAAGACTTTTTACAACACTAGGATCTGCTAAGGTTGTTGTGTCGCCAAGTTGATCGTGTTCATTTGCAGCAATCTTTCTTAAAATTCTTCTCATTATTTTTCCCGACCTAGTTTTAGGTAGTCCTGGAGAAAAATGAATTATATCTGGTGTAGCTATCGGCCCAATTTGTTTTCTTACCCAAAGCTTCAAATCTCTTTCCAAATCACCGTCAGGATTTTCACCCACATTAAGGGTTACATAACAATACAAACCATTTCCTTTAATGTCATGAGGATAGCCTACGACTGCAGCTTCTGCCACTTTAGGATGAGCAACAAAAGCACTTTCTATTTCAGCAGTTCCTAAGTTGTGACCCGATACAATTATAACATCATCAACTCTTCCTGTTATCCAATAGTAACCATCTTTATCTCTTCGACATCCATCACCAGTAAAGTATTTTCCATCAAATTGAGAAAAATATGTTTCAATAAATCTATTATGATCCCCGTAAACAGTTCTCATTTGTCCCGGCCATGATTGCGCAATACATAATCTACCCTGTGCTTCGCCTTTTAAAACATTTCCATCTTTATCAACTATTACAGGTTTTATTCCATAGAAAGGTTTTGTAGCTGAACCTGGTTTAAGATCTATTGCTCCAGTCTGTGGACTAATTAATATACCACCCGTCTCTGTTTGCCACCAAGTATCAACAATTGGACACTTACTATCACCTACAGTTTTGTAATACCACTCCCATGCTTCAGGATTAATTGGTTCTCCTACAGTCCCTAAAAGTTTTAAGCTTTTTCTAGAAGTTTTTTTAACAGGCCCTTCACCTTCTCTCATTAAGGCTCTAATTGCAGTAGGAGCTGTATAAAAAATATTGACCTTATGCTTATCCACAATTTGCCACCATCTTGAACTGTCGGGATAAGTTGGAATTCCTTCAAACATAATTGTCGTTGCTCCGTTAGCTAAAGGCCCATAAATGATATAACTATGTCCTGTGATCCATCCAATGTCTGCAGTGCACCAATAAATATCTTTTTGTTTGTAGTTAAATATATATTGATGGGTCATAGAGGCGTAAACCATATAACCACCTGTAGTATGAAGCACACCTTTAGGCTTACCTGTTGAACCAGATGTGTATAAAATAAAAAGAGGATCCTCCGCATTCATTTCCTCGGGTTCACACACAGAGGGAACATTTTTTGTTATATCGTGATACCATACATCTCTGTCTTCATTCCAATTAATTCTGTTTCCTGTTCTTTTAACAACAACACATTTTTTAACATTGGTACAACTCAACAAAGCTTCATCTGTTATTTCTTTCAACGGAATTGTTTTTCCACCTCTGACACCTTCGTCAGCAGTCACAACATAATCTGAATTACAATCATTAATTCTACCGGCAATACTGTCAGGCGAAAATCCACCAAAAATTATTGAGTGTATTGCACCAATTCTTGCACATGCCAGCATCGTATATGCAAGCTCCGGTATCATAGTTAAATAAATCGTTACTCTATCCCCTTTTTTTACACCAATATTTTTTAACCCGTTTGCAATTTTAGATACTTCCGTATGGAGTTGCTTGTAGCTTATTTTCTTTTGAACTTTTGGATCATCCCCAACCCAAATTATTGCAGTCTTATCTTTATCGTTTTTTAGATGTCTATCTATACAATTTGCTGAAGCATTAAGAGTTCCGTCATAGAACCATTTAATATGTACATCAGATTTACTATACTTGACGTCCTTAATCTTAGAATATGGCTTAATCCAGCTTATTCTCTTTCCTTCTTTTCTCCAAAAAGAGTCATTTTCTTTTAAAGATTGATTGTATTTCTTTTCATACAAGCTTTTTGTAATTATCGCTTTTTTAATCCATTCAGCTTTTGTCTTATAAATTTTTTCACCATCTTCTTTAGACTGACTAACAGATGTTTTTACTTTTCTCTTTATTTTTTTTTTTTTAGGTTTTAGAGATCTTCTCTTTTTTGTTTTACGAGAAACCTTTTTTTTCCTCTTTGTAGGTTTTCTTTTTTTAATCTTTTTCCCTTTTTTCTTTTTTCTAGATTTTTTCGGCATACTAAATATTACCCATTTTATTTAATATTTTCCAGCTTTTAGAGTCAATTGGCATTACTGATAATCTGCTTTGTTTAATAAGGGGTATTTCAAATAATGAGCTGTTTTTTTTAATATCCTCTAATTTAATGGGTTTTTTTAATTTTTGTTTAAATCTTACCTTCACGGCTACAAACATTTTTTTTTTATCTGTTGGATCTAAGAAAGCTTCTTTTATCACTTCTACTATACCAACAATTTCTTTTCCAATATTTGAATGGTAAAAAAAACAAAGATCACCATTTTTCATTTTTTTCAAATTATTTCTTGCTTGATAATTTCTTACACCATCCCATATCGCTCCTTTGACACCTGCTTTTTCCTGCTGGGTGAGTGACCACACATCCGGCTCTGACTTTATTAACCAATATTGCATTTAGATTTCTACCCCGGCGCCCTTAAGAAACTTTGCTTTATTGTCTAATTGCCATCTTGGGTTCGCTTCAAAATTATGTTTATCAAATTTTTTCTTCTTGTACCTTTCCAGACCTGCTAGCGCAATCATCGCTGCATTATCGGTACACAATTTTAAATCGGGAAAGAAAATTTTAAATTTTTCATCTTGGCATAATTTCTTTAAATTAATTCTGATTTGTTTATTAGCAGCAACACCACCCGCAACTACTAAAGTTCTATTTTTCGG
This sequence comes from uncultured Pelagibacteraceae bacterium, assembly GCA_902584685.1. Lineage (GTDB taxonomy): Bacteria > Pseudomonadota > Alphaproteobacteria > Pelagibacterales > Pelagibacteraceae > Pelagibacter. The sequence continues at coordinate 35,274 of CACIAP010000002.1, forward strand.
ATAAAGCTCCAAATGTTGTTCAATAGCTTTTTTCGTTTTTTTATACAAAATATCAAGAACAGTTTTTTGAAAACTTGCTGCAAGATCGTTTTTATCTTTGTCCGTCTTGATGAATTCTTTTGTTCTTAAGATTGCTGTTTTCAGACCAGCAAAAGATAAATTACACCCACCTCTATTTAAAATAGGCTTTGGTAGCACGAACCTGTTCTCATCTCCATTTTTTGCCAATTCTTCGATCTTAGGTCCACCTGGGTAACCAAGATTTAAAAGTTTAGCTGTTTTATCGAATGCCTCACCAAGCGCATCATCTATCGTTGTGCCAAGCCTTTTGTAGTCACCTAATTTTTTAACAGTTAAGTATTGAGTGTGTCCACCCGAAATTAAAAAAAGTAGATATGGATATTTGATATTAAAATTTAATTTTGGACTTAAGGCATGTCCCTCTAAATGATTTACAGCTATAAATGGTTTTTTTAATGATAAAGACAAAGCTTTTGCAAAATTTAAACCAACTGATAAACAAACTATTAAACCAGGCCCAGCAGTTGCTGCAACAGCATCAATATCTTTCAATTTTACTTTACTAATTTTTAAAGCTTTCTTTGTCATGATATCAATCTTATCAAGATGTGCTCTTGCAGCTAAATCTGGAACCACACCACCAAATTTTTTATGAACTTCAAATTGACTTGAAACAACATTTGATAAAATTTTTGGTCTATTTTTTCCATTATCTCTCAATATGGATACAGCAGTCTCATCACAACTAGTTTCTATGCCAATAATGATTGTTTTTTTTTTCATAAAAGGTTTTTATTAATGTAATTTACTCTAAAAATAAAAAAATTAAATAAATGGAAAAACTTATAATTGGTTCTAGAGGAAGTAAATTGGCATTAAAATATGCTGAAATTGCAAAAAAAGCCTTTCTTAAAGAATTTGATATTGAAATAGAAATTAAAAAAATTATTACAGATGGTGATTTAGTTTTAGATAGAAGGACTAGTGAAATTGGAGGCAAAGGAGAGTTCATAAAAAATATTGAAAAGGAACTTATAAATAAAAACATTGATGTAGCCGTTCACTCTTTAAAAGATGTTCCATCCTTTAAAACCAAGGGTCTAAGGATAGAGTGTTTTCTAAAAAGAAATGATCCTCAAGAAGTTTTAATTAATAAAGAAAAATTAACACTTGATAAAATTAAAAAAAATTCAGTAATCGGCACTTCCTCATTAAGAAGAGAATTTCAATTAAAACATTTAAGACCAGACTTAAACTTTAAACTAATTAGGGGGAATATTGACACGAGAATTAAAAAATTAGATGAGGATCAATATGATTCGATTATCTTAGCAAAGGCAGGTTTATTATCTTTATCTATAGAGAACAGAATATCAGAGGTTTTTGAATGTGAGAAAATAGTTCCTCCAGCAGGTCAAGGAACAATTGTTATACAGTCTAGAGAAGATGATGATAAATTAAATAACACCCTTTCAAAAATTAATCATTTTGAAACTTCAATTGAAGCAAAAATCGAAAGAAAAATTTTAAGTGTATTAGAGGGTGACTGCAACACAGCAGCAGGCATATATGCTAATGTAAGAGGCAAGAATGTAAAAATTATAGCTGAATTATTTTCTGATGATGGAAATAAAAAATTTTCTTACAAAGATGAATGTAAAATAGAAGAAGCTCTAAAAATTGCTAAAAAAGCTGGCGATGATTTAAAAAAACAGTTCGAGATGGATAAATAAATGCATGTTTTGTTAACTAGACCTTTAGAAGACTCAATAGATTTAATTAAGAGATTTAAAGATAAAGGTTTCACCGTATCTCATCTTCCCTTAATTAAAATAGATAAACTAGACTATCCAAAACTTAATAGCTCAGAATATAAGATCATCGTTTTTACAAGCTCAAATGCAATTAGAAATATAGATACTAAAGATTTTGATAAAAAAAGTTTATGTTTTTGTGTAGGTGATGCAACAGAAAAAACTGCAAAACAAAAAGGTTTCTATAACACATTTTCAGCCGGTGGAAATGTAAAAAATTTGCGAGAATTAATCTTGCAAAATTTAGAAAAAAAAACTGAGAAAATTTTATATGTTAGTGGTGAATTAGTTTCATATGATTTAGATAAAGACTTAATTAAAGAAGGATTAAATGTTCAAAGATTAATTAATTATAGCGTTTCTCACGTTGAGGATATAAGTTTTGATTTTTTAAGACAACTTAAAAAAAAAATTCCAGATATTGTTTATATTTATTCTCAAAATAGCGCAGTAAGTTTTTTAAATTTGATAAAAAAATACGAGCTGGACGATTATTGGATGAAAACCAATTTAATGTGCATAGGTGAAAAAACTTCATCTGTATTAAATGAGCTAAAATGGAAGAAAATCTTCTTATTTAATCCTGGTGAAGAAGAATTTTTGTTATATAAAATTTAGTAATGGAAGTTTTTATAAATTTCAAAGATCTGTTTCTTTCGGTTTGGGACCGGGGTATTCTTGGAATTGACATTGGTCAAATTCTGATTGGTTTAGGAATATTTTTAATATTTTTAATTTTCAGAGGCCTTATTAGCAAACTAATTTTAAAAAAATTGGAAATTATTTCTAAAAAAACAACTAATAAATTAGATGATACATTCGTGAAATCTTTAGTTGGTCCAGCAAGATTTTTGCCAATAGTGTTAGGTTTCTTTTTTGCAAGTTATTATATGACATTTAGCGATGAAACCAGTTCATTTGTTGATACTGTTAATAGAACATTAATTACAATACTATTGTTCTGGATTATTCATCAGATAATAGAACCAATTTCTTATATCTTAAGTGGATTAGACAGAATTTTAACACGTGAATTAATTGGCTGGATAATTAAATCTTTAAAAATACTTATTTTTATACTTGGAGCTGCCGCTGTATTAGAATTATGGGGAATTAAAATCGGTCCAATTATAGCAGGACTGGGTTTATTTGGTGTTGCAGTAGCACTAGGTGCACAAGACTTATTTAAAAACTTAATTTCAGGGATTTTAGTACTTGTCGAAAAAAGATTTAAAATGGGTGACTGGATTTTAGTTGAAGGTACAATAGAAGGTATAGTTGAAAAAATTGGATTTAGATCAACTACTATTAGAAAGTTCGATAAATCATTAGCTATAATACCTAATTTCCAATTTGCTGAAAACGCTGTAATAAATATAAGCCAAACTACTAACTGGCTTATAAGCTGGACAATTACACTTCAATACGACACTACTATAGAACAACTCAAAAATGTACGGGACCAAATTGAAAATTTTATCAAAGAAAGTAAAGATTTTGACACAAAGGTTGGTTTAGCTGTAAGAGTGGATAAGTTTTCGGATAGCTCTATAGATATGTATGTAAGATGTTTTACACAAACAGATAGCTGGAATGAGTGGCTTAAAGTTAAGGAAAGATTAGCAATTGGTATTAAAGAAATTGTAGAAAAAAATAAAGCATCATTTGCGTTTCCTAGTCAATCAATTTATGTAGAAAAAAAATGATAATAATTTACATAGTCGCTATGACAATACTCAAGTATTATTCATATATAGTAATTGCGAACGTCATTTTAAGTTGGTTAGTTGCTTTTAATATAATTAATACTGGAAATAGATTTGTTTATTCTGTTTTAGACTTTACTTATCGGATGACTGAACCTTTTCTTAATAGAATAAGAGCCTTTTTACCAAATCTTGGCGCATTTGACATCTCGCCTGTAATATTGCTTATGTTGATATGGATTATGCAAATGTGTATGGAGTATTACATAAGACCAATAATTTAGAATATCATGAATCTGATTAATGGAAAAAAAATTGCTGCTGAACTGAGGAACGAACTTAAGGTTGAAGTTGAAGGAATTAAGAAAAAATTTAACAAAGTTCCAGGCTTGACAGTAATTCTAATAGGAGATTTAGCACCAAGTCAAATTTATGTGAGGAACAAAGAAAAATCCGCCAAGGAAATTGGCATTAAATCAGAAATTATAAAGTACCCCAAGGATATTCAAGAGATTTCAGTATTAAACAAAATTGATGAACTTAATAATGACAAGACAGTTTCGGGCATACTTGTCCAACTTCCTCTTCCAGATCATATTGATAAACAAAAAATTATCGAAAGAATTAATCCTGATAAAGATGTTGATGGTTTTCATCCTTGCAATGTTGGAAACTTATCATCTGGATATGAAAGCTCAGTCCCTTGTACACCACTTGGATGTTATTTACTTATAAAAAAAATTGAACCAAATTTAAGCGGCAAAAAAGCAATTGTGATTGGAAGATCTAACTTAAATGGCAAACCGATGGCCCAGCTTCTTTTAAAAGAAAATTGCACAGTAACTATTACTCATTCAAAAACCAAAGATTTAAAAAACGAGTGTTCAAAAGGTGATATTGTAATTGCTGCGGTAGGAATTCCAGAGCTAGTTAAAGCCGACTGGATCAAAAAAGATGCAATAGTAATTGATGTAGGAATTAATAAAACAGACAAAGGTATTGTGGGAGATGTTGCATTTGAAGAGGTATCTAAAGTAGCGAAAGCACTAACTCCAGTGCCAGGTGGTGTTGGCCCAATGACAATTGCTTGCTTACTAAAAAACACGATTGAATGCTTTAAAAGAAGTTTAAAATAATTTCTTTAAAATAGAATTAAACTTTTCACCAACATCTTTAGTATTAAAAAGTTTTTCATTTGCTGCTTGCTGATAATATTTTTTTTCATCTAAAATATTTTCATCATTAGCTATTTCAATTGCTTTATTAACATAATCATCTTTATTTTTAACTATTGGAGGTTTTTTAACCTCCATTTGAATATATGCAGCGCTCACAATTCTTGATTTTATATAATTAGATGGACATGTCACTGTTTGTGTCCCATAAAACATTGATTCGTGGAAAGAATTTCCTGAGCCGAAATAAATCGGATCCAGAAGCACCGAAGATGTTCCCAAATGATTAATAAACTGATTTAAATTTAATGGGTCTAAAAATATCACTCTATCAGAGTCGAAATTTTTATTCTTTTTAAACCTTTCTAATAATTTTAAATAGTAAACTTTGTGAGTATCTTTTATTAGATATAAAATTCCTTTTTTATCTTTTTTTAAAATATCAAATAAATAGTCATCAAAGTCTGGATGAAATTTAAATAAAGTCTGGGGACAAGAATAAATATTTTTTTTTGATATATCTTTATCATCCAATTTATTCTCAATAATTGGCTTATTGTAGATCATTGGAAGCTTTTCTAATATTAAAAATTTTTCAGAGTAAAATTTTTCAGAGTTTTCTGAAATTAAATTTTTTGAACACAAAAAATAATCGATAGATTCTGATCCAGTTGTTTCTGGATGGCCCCAAGACATAATTTGATATCTCGCCAATCTAATCAAAGATAAAAAATAAAATTCTATCGACATGCCAATATCTGGATAAAAAAGAATGTCAAATTTTTCTTTTTCTAGAATTTTAATTTTTTCAATTAATTTGCTCGGTAATATTTCATTTTTAAAAGCTTTACTATTTTTGTTTAAAAACTCTTCAAATATCTCACCCTTTTTTGTTTTGCTAGAATGATAAATAACAACATCAAAAAATTTTAAATCTAGACTGAAAATTAGATCTTTAAACAATTTACCTATTGTATGATCAGTAAAAAATTCAGAAACAAAACCAATTTTAATTTTATCATTCAATTTCTGATTTATTGTAATTTTATGATTGAGTGGTTGATAAATTTTTTTAAAAGCTTTCACCATTTTTTTATTTATTTCTAAATTGTCTTTATCCGTGTAAGTAAGCTCAAAAAATGGAGGAGAAATTATTTGATCATTATCATAGTCTAATTTTATGTCTGAACTAATAACTTCATCTAAACCTATGTTAATTTTTTTTCTATAATCGTCTATCTCTTTTTTGTTGCTCGCGATAAGTGGAGAAAGCATTTTTTTTTGAACTTCCCATTTTTCATTAATCAATTTTTTTTTCAGTCCCTCATTCACTATTTTAATCATTTCCTCGATCTTATCTTGGTTTTTTAAAACACTAGCTAGAAATTGATAAGCAAATGGTTCATCAAGTTTAATTTTTATAACTTTTTTAATGCATTCCTCTGCTTTTTTAAAAGCTCCAGAAAAAGCATAAGAGTGACTTAAGTTACGAAGTATGGATAAATTATTAGGATAATCATTTAAAAGTTTCTCAAATAACTGAGTAGATTTTTCAAATTCTTTTTTTTGAAGATGACTATACGCAATTTTAAAAAGCTCATCTGCTGAATATTTGTTCACAATACTTCAAGAATATATTATTTTATCAAAAATGGTATTTTAATAATTTAGATCAAGTTAATTTTGATCTTCCGCCATCTACACCTATAATTTGACCAGTTATCCACGAACTTTCATCAGTTAGTAAAAACTTTGCCATTGCTGCAGCATCTTTACCTTCTCCAATTCTTTTCATAGGGTGTGCTTTCGCTATACCTTCAGCGATAAGTTTATTCTTTAGCATTGGTTCAGCAATTTTTGATTTGGTTAAACTAGGCGCAATACAATTTACTCTAATGTTTGGTGCAAATTCAGCAGCTAAAGAAACGGTTAATCCTTCCAAGGCTCCTTTTACAGATGCGATTATACTATGATTAGTAAACCCTCTTCTGACCGCAACGGTTGAAAAAATTACAACAGAGCCTTTATTTTTTTTTAAACTTTCTTGAAAATTTTTAATTGTTTCGACAATTGGGTAAAAATTTAAATCGAAACACTTTTGAAAGTCCTCTTTTTTTACCATTCTTAGTGGTTTTAGGTCTATTGAACCTACACAATATGCAATTCCTTTTATTTCCTCATTTGCAAATTCATTTTTTAAACTTTCTATTTTTGTAGAGTCGAGAACATCTACAACAGTAAATTTGCAACCTGTTTCAGAAGAAATATTTTTTAAATTTTCTTCATCTCTTCCAATAAGTTGAACATCTTCATTATTTTCAGCCATCATTTTTGACAAATTTGAGCCGATAGAACCTGTCGCACCAAATATTAAATATTTTCCTGACATATCTTATAATAATATTTATAAATAAATTATGAAATTGTTTATTACACTTGGAAATCAACTATTTCCATTAAAATACTTAAGCCGCTTCAAAAATGACCATCTTTTTTTTATGGCAGAAGATTATGGCCTATGTACTTATGAAAAACATCATAAATTAAAAATATTACTATTTTTATCTTCGATGCGATCATATGCAGATAATTTAAAGAAAAATAGTTTTAAATTAATTTATTCAAAGATTGATAGTGCTGATTTTAAAAGTGATTATTTAACAAAATTACAAAAGATTGTTAAAAAGAATAAAATTAAAGAAATTTCTTTTTTTGAAATTGAAGACAAACCGTTTGAGAAGAGAATTTTAGATTTTGTAAAAAAAAATAAAACAAAATTAAATATAATCAAAACCCCAATGTTTTTAAACTCTAGAGATGATTTTAAAAAATATTTATCTAAATCAAAAAAACCCTTTATGGCAGTGTTTTATAAAGAAACAAGAAAAAAAATGAATATTTTAATGAATGGTGAAGATCCTGTTGGAGGAAAATGGAGTTTTGATGAAGATAATAGAAAAAAACTTCCTAAAGGAACTGAAATTCCAGCCTACCCAAAAATAAATGAAACCTCCCATACAAAAAATTTAAAAGAGATTATAGAAAAAAATTTTTCAAAACATCCTGGTTCAACAAAAAATTTCTGGTTTGCAACTGAATTTAAGGATGTAATAAAATTATTAGACTTTTTCATTAAAGAAAAATCAAATTTGTTTGGGGATTATGAAGATGCTGTTGATCAAAGCAATAATGTATTATTTCATAGTGCACTTAGTCCTTACTTAAACTTAGGAATAATTACACCTGAAATTATATTAGATAGAATTTTAACAAGTCACAAAAAGAAAAAAATAAGAATTAATTCTTTAGAAGGTTATATAAGACAAGTAATTGGTTGGCGTGAGTTCATGAGAGGAATTTATCAAAATTTTCATAGTAAATTAGAAACTGGAAATTACTTTAAACATAATCGAAAAATGAAACCTTGTTGGTATGAAGGAAACACAGGTTTACCCCCTTTAGATTATGCAATAAAAAATGCTAACGATTATGGCTGGTCTCACCATATAGAAAGACTAATGATTTTATCAAACATAATGAACCTTTGTGAGATCAAACCAATCTTTGTTTATAAATGGTTTATGGAAATGTTTGTTGACTCATCTGACTGGGTAATGTCACCAAACGTTTACGGCATGGGACTCTTTAGCGACGGAGGAATATTTGCAACCAAACCATATATTTGTGGTTCAAGTTATTTTTTAAAAATGATGGATTTTAAAAAGGGTGATTGGTGTAATATTATGGATGGTCTTTATTGGAGATTTATCAATAAAAATAGAAAATTTTTTTTAAAAAATCCAAGACTATCGATGATGGTCAGAATTTATGATAAAATGAATGCATCTAGAAAAAAAATGATTCTGGCTGCAGCAGATAAATTTATTAAAGAAAATACAAATGCCAATTAAAGTTTTTTTCAATAACTCCTGTAAAATTTGTAAAATGGAAATTGATCATTATAAAAAAAATTCTGATGAAAACTTAGAGTGGGTTGATATTACAAATAATCAGGAAGCAATTAATTTGACTTCAAAATCCCAAGCAGAACTTCTACGAAGATTGCATGTCATCGAAAATGGAGAAGTTATAGGTGGGGCGAAAGCATTTGTAATAATTTGGTCTAAAATTCCAAAATATAAATTTTTAGCTAAAATATTTAGTTTCAAACCTTTATTTATAATTTTTCATTATCTTTATGAATTTGTTGCCTACTTTCTTTTTTTGAAAAACAAACATCAACTTAATGAAGAAACAAAACCTTCCAACTAAAATTTGTCCAGTTTGTCAAAGGCCATTTAAATGGAGAAAAAAATGGAGATTGAATTGGGATAAAGTCAAATACTGTTCAAAAAGATGTTCTTCTAAGTGAACATTGTAATAATTTTTGGAATATAATTTTTAAAATTAAAAAAACCTTTATTGCAATACTGCCAGGAATACTGATCAAGCTTTCTGTACAAGAATTTAAGTTTAATGTTATTTAAATTTAAATAATCTAAGTTTTCACCAACTGTTGGATATAAACCAATAATATTTTCACTTATTTTTTTGACCTCACTTATATCTATAATCTCACACTCAATTAATTGATTTTTTATTCTTTGTTCTTGGTCTTTAATTAAAAGGGATTTAAATTTGATTACTTTATCACTTAATTTGGTGGACCTGTTTTCATTTTTGTTTGATACCAAATAAATCTTTTTAAATTTAAAATCTTTAAAATCAGTGATTTCAAAAGATAGGTTATTTTCAAAAATTAATAAATTTTCAGAATCGATATCTTGAGGATTAGCAAAATTTTGTTTTACAATTGAGTATGTCTTTTCAGAAACTTTTGGTGGCGCGTTTTCATTCAATTTAATATTGTTAAATCTATTATTGGTAAATTTTTTGATATTCCATTCACTAGCTAGATAATGTTTTCCTTGTGTTTGTACTCCAGCAACCCATCTCCATCCAAGTGTATTTGATGCAGCATCACCATCATAAAGATGTTGCATAAAAAATTCTGCGCCTAGCTGCCAAGGTAAATTCAAAGTGAATATCCAGATACTTGCAAACCACATTCTCGTGTGATTATGAAGATAATTATTTTCTTTCAATTCTTTTACCCATTCATTAAAGCATTCGATGTTAGTATTTCCCTCTATCGCATTTAAGTATTCCTTATTATCTTTAAATTTTTCTTTTATACTGTTTAAGCTTACCAAATAATCGGTCCATACGTTTGGTCTTAACTCAAGCCAACCTTTCCAATAAGTTCTCCAAAGAACCTCCTGGATAAACTTTTCATTTTTTGAAAAGGAAAACTTTGCTAGCGATTTTTTAATAATTTCAATTTCATTAAGAACCCCATGAGTAACATAGGGCGATAAGCACGAGACGTTATTTCTTTTATCAGGTCCAAAATCGAAGTTTCTCAACCTTGAATAATCCGAAAGATTTTTTTCTATAAAATTATTTAATTTATCAATAGCTTTCGCTCTGGATGCTTCGAAATTCATACTCTTACTTTAATTTTTTTTTATGGAAATTTATAAATCTTTCAACATTGGATTTGTTAAAAGTTTTATTTTCTTCAAAAGAAACTTTTTTCATAGAGTAAGCACTGCTTTTTGTAATTCTTGATTGAATTGTAACATTTCCTTTATAAAGTTTTAACTTAACACTTCCATTTACCTTATTTTTTTTAAGATCCACAATTTTTTGTAATTTAAATCTTTCTTTTGAGAACCAATAACCGTTATAAATTAATTCTGCATATCTTGGCATAATAGAATCTTTTTTATGCATAGTATCTTTATCTAGTGTCACAGACTCCATTGCTCTATGAGCAATTAAAAGTAATGTCCCACCTGGTGTTTCATAAACACCTCTTGATTTAATTCCGATAAATCTATTCTCAACTAGATCAACTCTTCCAACTCCATTTTTTCCACCGACCTGATTTAATTTATCCAAAAGTTTTTCTGGATTTAATTTTTTTCCATTAATACTAACTGGATCACTGTTTTTGAAACCAATGGAAATATAACTAGGTTTATTAGGTGCCTTTTCAGGTGAAGTTGTTCTTTGAAAAATAAATTCAGGGGCTGAATTTTTTGGATTTTCTAAAACTTTACCTTCAGTAGATGTATGGAATAAATTGTCGTCTACTGAAAAAGGTGGCGCACCCTTTTTATCTTTTGGAATAGGAATGTTGTGTTTTTTGGCATAATTAATTAAATCAGTTCTTGATTTTAATTTCCAAATTCTCCAAGGAGCTATCACTTTTATTTTTGGGCCAAAGTAATGATATCCAAGTTCAAATCTAACTTGGTCATTACCTTTTCCAGTTGATCCATGTGAAACAGCAAAGGCTTTAAACTTTTTAGCAACCTTAATTTGATCTTTTGCAATTAACGGTCTCGCAATTGATGTCCCAAGAAGGTAAACCCCTTCGTAAATTGCATGACTTCTAATCATTGGGAAGACATATTCTTTTACGAAAGTATTTTTTAAATTATTGATTATTATTTTTTTAACACCAAGTTTTCTTGCATTTTTAATAATTTGCTTTTGGTCCATTTCTTGACCGATATCTGCAGTGTAAGCAATTACTTCGCTATCATAATTTTCTTGTAACCATTTTAAAATTATCGATGTATCAAGCCCGCCTGAGTAGGCTAAAACAATTTTTTTGTTTTTTTTCATTTAAGATATTAAGCGCAACTTTTTTTTGCAGTATTATAAGCCTTTGTGAAACCTATTAAAGAATAGTGGTCAATCGTTTGAGATCCAGATTGGTTATACCCCGTGATCATAATTCTTGATCCTTTTTTCATTACATTAACCATCTTTCGTTCTAAACCTGTGTCGCCTATCCAAGCAAAGTTTTCTTTTTTAACATCAAACTTAATTTTATTTTTTCCAGATTTAGCTGTAATTGAATTTTGAGTGTTATATTGGTAACCAGACGTAATACTTACTTCATCTTTAATTTTATCAGCTGGTCTGAAACTAATAAATAATCTTGCTTCTCTTGGATTTTTTTTTGGTGATTGTAAAACTGGTTTCGATTGTGCAAAACATAGTTTTTTTGATCCATCAGTAACTACTATTGTTTCCCAATCTTTAAACTTACCAACTTTTTTAATCTCTTGAGCCGAGGCTTCAGAAACAATTAAAAGACAAAATAATAATACTGTGATTTTATTTATTAAGGACATGGATTTGGATATATTTTTTGAATTTTATTAATTTCATTAATAATTTCATTATTTAATTTTACATTTACACTTTCTACATTTGTTTTCAACTGTTGCATAGTGGTAGCTCCAATTATTACACTTGTAACAAAAGGCTGTATTTCACAAAATTTTATGGACATTTGAGCAAAATCCAAATTAAATTTTTGAGAAATTTTGTAGTATTCTTCGATAGCTTTAATGCTATTTTCATTATTATAACGAGTAAAGTCTTTAAAAAGATCTATTCTTGAACCTTTTGGCATATTATTATTTCTATATTTTCCTGTGAGGTAGCCAAAGGCTAATGGAGAATATGCCAGCAAACCACTTTGCTCCCTTACCGAGATTTCAGCAAGACCAACCTCATAGGTCCTATTGAGTAAGTTATAGGGATTTTGAACGGCCATCATCTTGGGTAAATTTTTTAACTTTGAAAGCTCAAGACATTTCGCTAAACCCCACGCAGTTTCGTTTGAAAGACCCACATATCGAATTTTACCTGCATCCACGAATTTTTTTAAATTTTCTAAAATCTCTTCAAAAGCAATCCAATTTTTTTCATTTGAGTCGTGTTCGTATCCTTGCTTACCAAAAAAATTAGTATTCCTTTCTGGCCAATGTAATTGATATAAATCGATATAATCAGTTTGCATTCTTTTTAAACTTTTCTCTAATGCCTCTGACATACTTTTTTTATCATAACTGCATCCACCACCTCTGATGTATTCTTTACTAGTAGGACCCGAAACCTTTGTAGCTAAAATGACTTTGTCTCTCTTTTTTGTTTTTTTGAACCACTCACCTATGATGTTTTCTGTCTCACCATAGGTTTCTTCTCTCATTGGTATTGCGTAGATTTCTGCTGTGTCCCAAAAATTTACCCCATTATCAATTGCATAATCCATTTGCTCAAAACCATCTGCCTTTGAGTTTTGCTCTCCCCAAGTCATGGTTCCGAGACAAATTGTACTCACATCGATGTTTGTACTGCCTAGTTTCTTATAATTCATAAAAATATAACATTTTGGTACCTTTAGACCATTGAAAAATTTTGTAAAATTAATATATTCAAATCATGGATTTTAATAGACAAAATATTTTCCAAGCAACATCTGCAAAAACTGCAGTTTGGGATGCTGGTTTAAGAGCTTACATGTTGAAAGTGTATAACTACATGGCAACTGGAGTGCTTTTAACTGGAATAATTTCATTAATTTCATTTAAAATGTCTGTAGTTACAGATTCTGCAGGAACTATTGCTTCATTTACAAGTTTCGGTAATGCAATTTTCTTTTCAGGTTTAAAATGGGTAATTATGCTAGCACCTTTGGCAATAGTTTTTTATATGAGTTTTGGTATTAACAAAATGTCAGCAGCTAAAGCACAAACAGTTTTCTGGATATTTGCTTCTTTAATGGGATTATCATTATCATGGATACTTTTAGTTTACACAGGAGTAAGTGTTGCGAGAGTATTTTTTATTACATCAGCAACTTTTGGAGCTATGAGTATTTACGGTTACACAACTAAAAGAGACTTAACTAAGTTTGGTTCATTTTTAATGATGGGCTTGATAGGAATTATAATTGCTTCACTAGTAAATATTTTTCTAAAATCTGCAATGATGTATTTTGTAATTTCAATTTTAGGTGTTTTAATTTTTGTTGGTCTAACTGCATATGACACACAAAAAATTAAAAATATGTATTCAGCATCAGATACAATCGAAATATCTGGCAAAAAAGCAATAATGGGTGCATTAACACTTTACTTAGACTTTATAAATCTATTCATTATGCTTCTAAGACTTTTTGGTCAAAGAAGATAATTAAAGTTTTTTCCAATTTATTTTATTAATCAAATTTTCAAGGTCGTCTGAGTTTTTTAATATACGGCCCCTACTATCAGTAATACAATACTTTAAGTTTTTGCTATTTGGTTTGAAATTTTTACAAATATTATAGATTGCGTTTTCAGCAGCATTTTTAAAAACACTAAAACTCACTTGTTTGTTTGAAATATTAAGACCATAATCTTTCCAAGAACCGTTTGAGACCATTTTTGCATATAAATTTAAAATAATCTTAAGCTCTTTTTTTTCAAAAAAAAATTTCTCTTCGTATTTTTTAATTGAGTTATTAATAACTAATTTTAAATTTCTATTCATTTTGTGAATATTTCTTAATTAATGGAATTTGAAAAGCCGTAAAGATAAAAGTAATTGGTAGCATACCCCAAACTTTAAAATTTACCCAGAATTCCTCAGTCTGTGTCCGCCATACAAGTTCATTCAAAATGGCTAATGCGAAAAAAAACCATATCCATCTAAAATTTAGAATATTCCATCCCTCGTCATTTAAAGGTAATGATTTTCCCAAAATTAATTTTAGAAGAGGCTCTTTGGTGAAATATTTTCCAAAAAAAAGTGATAAGCCAAACAAAATATTAATTATTGTTGGTTTCATGTAAATAAAAATTGGGTTGTTGAAGTAGATAGTTAATCCTCCAAAAAGGGTAATAAGAATACCACCTGTAAGAGGCACCATAGGAATTTTTTTTTCAAAAAACCAAACAATCAAAATAGAAATTATTGTCGCAACTATAAGAGGCGGTATAGCTACTTGAAGGTCTTTTCCAGAATTATAGTAAAAGTAAAAAAAAATTACTAATGGACCAAAGTCCGTTAAAAATTTTATTAGTGACTTATTCACAACTTAATATTATCAGATTTACAAACTTTTAATAATTTTTTTATTGATTTTTTATCCCAAATACCCATATTATTTAATGTGAGCGTTCAAAAAGCAAAATTTTCAATCGGTGATGTTGTAAAGCACAAGCACTTTGATTTTAGAGGTGTTATTTACGATGTAGACTTCGAGTTTAATAATTCTGAAGAATGGTATGAGTCTATACCCAAAAATGTAAGACCTAGAAAAGACCAACCATTTTATCACCTCTTAGCTGAAAATGAGGATGTGACTTATGAGGCATATGTTTCTGAACAAAATCTTCTTAAAGACGATTCAAAAGAACCAATTAAACATCCATTAATTAATGAGATATTTTCTGGAAAAAAAGGCTCTTCATACTTCAAACAGTCAAATTAATTAGCAGGGTCATCATTTAAACACAATTCTCTCAAATCTTAGACATACCTTTTGTCTAGTTTATAACCACTGATCAAGGATGTTAAATATTTCCCAACATTATCTCCCTCAACGTTCTTGATCAGTTAATTTCTTTATAATAAAATCCTTAAAATTATACAAATGTTGAACAAAATTTTTGAAATACTAAAAATGATTTCGCTTTCGAAATTAACGAGAATTATCGTATTCTCACTTTTCGTAATTTGTCTTACATTAGGTCTTTTGGAATCTTTATTTCTATCACCAGAAGATTATATTCAAAGTGATGCAGTGAGAATTATGTATGTTCATGTTCCGGCAGCATGGATTTCTTTAGGAATATTCTCATTCATAGCTTTACTATCATTAGGTATTTTTATTTTTAAAAATAAAAATTTTGCAATCATTGCGAAAAGTTTTGCACCATCAGGTTTAGTTTTTAACCTCATTGCTTTAGTGACTGGATCTATTTGGGGCAAACCAACTTGGGGAACATGGTGGGCTTGGGACCCTAGAATTACTTCAATGTTGGTGCTATTTTTGTTTTATATCCTTTATATCGCATCGTGGAGATTATTTGAAAATGATAAAGCTGCAAAAATTTCGAGTTTAGTAGCAATTACGGGTTTTGTGAATGTACCTGTAATCAAATTTTCCGTAGATTGGTGGGCGAGTCTTCATCAACCGTCTTCAGTCAAAATTCTTTCCGAAACTACAATTCATTCATCGATGTTGACACCATTATTATTAATGACTGCGGCATTTGCACTATTCTCAATATTAATTTTTTTAATGAAATATAATATAGAATTGATAAAGATTAAGACAAAAGGATTAGATAGATTGTGATTAACTTATTAATAATGAATGGTTACGGATTGTTTGTGTGGTCGGCGTTTGTATTTACGCTAATCAACTTCTTTGCACTATATATAATAATCAATCGACAATTAATAAAAGAAAACAAAAAATTTGAACTAAAATTTAATCATTTAGAAAAAATTAAATACACAGAGGCATACAAACAAAAAACTAACCAGGTATTAGTTTCAAGTAACGCTGCACAAAAAATCTAATTTAAACTAATGTACAGCAAAAAAGTTAAGTTTAGATTTTTATTTATTTTTGTATTTTTAACATTAATAGCACTCACAACCTTCACAGTTTTAAAAGTTTTGAAAGATAATGTCGTATATTTTAAATCTCCAAGTGAAATTAATCTATTGACAGAAATTTCAAGCAAAAAAATTAGAGTCGGAGGCATGGTAAAAAAAGATTCAGTAATAATGAATAATAATAAAATTAATTTCATAATTACTGATTTTAAAAACGAGTTATATGTAACTTTTTCTGGGACAGTTCCAAATTTGTTTGAAGAAGAAAAAGGAGTTGTTGCAGAAGGATTTCTTAATGATAAAAAATTTCTGGTAGCAGATAAAATTTTGGCTAAGCATGATGAAAATTATATGCCACCAGAGGTTAAAAAATCTTTAGGAGAATAAATTGATTATTTCACAATTAGGATATTATTCATTAATTTTTGGCTTGTTGACATCAATATTTATTTTTTTTAATTCCTCAGTTCAATTAAAAAAAAACAACCCAATTATTTCTGATAAAATAACTGGCTTAATTGGTTTTCAGTTTTTTTTTGTTTTTATCTCTTTTATTTCTTTAATTTATTCTTTTGTAATCTCAGATTTTAGCAACGAGACAGTTTATAACAACTCTCACACGACAAAACCTCTGTTTTATAAAATTACAGGGACCTGGGGAAATCATGAAGGTAGTTTACTTTTATGGTTATTAGTTCTAAGTGGAGTGTTGTTAGGATTCATTTTTAAATCTAAAAATGAACCAAGTAATTACAGACTGTTAACTACATTATTGCATCAAATTATTGTAATCGGTTTTTTTGTCTTTGTTTTGAAAACATCAAATCCTTTTAATGAAATTTTTCCAGTTCAAACAGAAGGGCTTGGACTTAATCCTATATTACAAGATCCAGCATTAGGTATTCATCCTCCAATTTTATATTTAGGTTATGTTGGAACATCGATAATCTTTTCAGCTGCATTAGCTTCAATGATTTCAAATTATTTAAACAAAAGCTGGGCTAAAAATATAAAGTTTTGGATTTTATTTTCTTGGATATTTCTAACAGGCGGAATTTTATTAGGCTCGGTTTGGGCGTATTATGAACTTGGCTGGGGTGGATTTTGGTTTTGGGACCCGGTTGAAAACGTATCTTTAATGCCATGGTTAAGTTTAACTGCATTGCTTCACTGCATTGTAACTTTAGAAAAAAGAGAGCTTTTCAAAAAATGGACAATTGTTTTATGTATAATTACATTTGCATTAAGTATGGTTGGAACTTTTTTGGTAAGATCTGGAATTCTAAATTCGGTCCATACTTTTGCGAATGATCCATCTAGAGGAATTTATATATTAACATTTTTATTGGTTTTAGTTTTATTATCATTTGTAATATTTGTAATTTATGAAAATAAAAACTTTACTCAAGAGAGTGAAATTTTTACATTAAGCAAAGAAACTGCAGTTTTAATTAATAATTGGTTTATATTATATTTCTTAAGTGTTGTTTTAATTGGTACGATTTACCCAATATTTCTTGACGTAATATTAGATGAGCAAATTTCGGTGGGGCCACCATTTTATAATAAGCTCATTTTACCTTTCCTAATTCCATTCGTTCTTTTTATGTCTATTGGTCCTAGCATGAAATGGATTAAAACAAACTTTAAGATTGGAATTAAAAGCTTTTTTGTAATCATATTTACACTGATTTTATCTTCCTTTACTATTTATTTTGTCGGAGAAAAAAATATATTCATTCTTTTATTGTTTATTGGGTTTTTTTATTTGCTTCTCAAAAGTTTAGATCAATTAAGAGAAAAAACAAAAAATTTTGCACAAATATTTTCACATACTGGATTTTCATTACTTTTAATATCAATATTATTAAACAGTTTTTCTTCAAAAGAGATCATTAAGAATATTCAGGTTGGGGAGAGTTTTACTCTAAAAAATGAAAAGATAATTTTTAAAAAAATTGCAATAGAAAAAGAAAAAAATTATGAGTCAATTGTTGGTTTTTTTGAAATACTTGACGACAAAAATAGAATTATTAATCTTCAACCCGAGATACGAATTTATAATGAACCAGAAATAGCTACTAGTGAAGCATCAATAAAAACAACATTATTTAAAGACAGATTTATTACAATTAACATAATTAAAGATCAAAATTTTTTTAACGTAAGATATCAACATAAGCCTTTTATGATTTGGATCTGGATTTCAACTTTAATAATTATGCTGGGAGGGATGTTTGCAATTTTTAGAAAAAATAAAGAAGTCAATATTTAGTTTAATTATATTAATTCTTTTAATAATATCATTTTTTGTTTTGAAATTTGCACTTCAAAAAGAAAAAATTTATTCGCCCAAAATGAGTGAAAATCAAATTTTTACTGATTTTCAAGTTGTAGGATTAATTGAAGAAAAGCAAATAAATTTTAACGAAGCGCTTACGGGAAAAAATTTTTATTTGATAAATATTTGGTCTTCGTGGTGTGAACCTTGTAAGGATGAAAGTGAATATCTTTTAGAATTGAAAAAAAATACTCCAGTTATGATGATTGGAATAAATTATAAAGATAAAAAAAAAAATGCCTTAAACTTTTTAAAATTGTATGGAGATCCATTTGACCAAATCTTTATTGATAAGCAAGGAACGATATCAATTAATTTTGGTGCTTACGGTGTTCCAGAAACATTTTTAGTTAATGAGGATAATAAAGTGTTAAAAAAATATATAGGACCATTAAATGATGAGGATGTTTATGAAATTAAAAAAATTACTAACAATTAAAATTTTAATAATTTTTATTTTAATTTCTTTTAATTTAAAAAATATCGCTATGGCATCAACTTTTTCTGAAGAGCAAACTATAAACATTACTAAAAATTTAAGATGTTTAATTTGCCAAGGTCAAACAATTCATGAGTCCAACTCAGATTTTGCCGAAAGTATGAAAAAATATATTAAAGGTCAATTAGAGAACGGCAAAACCGACGAGGAAATATTTTCATCTCTTGTCGAGAAATACGGTCAGTGGATAGTATATGATCCAGGTATATCAAGAAATACCCTTTTACTGTGGGCTTTACCCTTATTGTTATTTTTAATTGGAGGTGCCATAATAGCAAAAAAAATTTTTAGAAAAATATGAATAATAGAATAATTAAAACTTTGATAATTTTTTTAATACTCGTTGGATTTACAAAAAATATTAGTGCTGATGAGACAAAACCTTCTGATAGCCATCAGTTTAATTTCTTTTCAGGAGTATTTGATATCAATACTAGTTCTAAAAAAAGTTCAGAATTATTTGGTATACAACATTTGAATGAGGATTTATTCAGGGATACCTTTTTAGGAAAGCTAAGTCCAATAACTGGGTTAATGATTACAGCGGACTCATCATCATACTTTTATACCGGAGTTCAAGCAGAATATAAAATTGGTAAATTAAATTTAGTTCCAAGTTTTGCACCTGGTTTATACACTATGGGTGATGGTAAGGATTTAGGTTCGCCTTTAGAATTTAAATCCGAACTTCAAGTATCCATAGATATTCTTCCAGGCACTAAACTGGGCTTTTCGCAAAGCCATCTATCTAATGCTGATTTAGGGGATAAAAATCCTGGGGCAGATAGTTACATGTTTAATTTCATGAAAAGTTTTTAAAGTAGTCCTATGAAACTAACAAATTGTCATAACTTTCGTGATTTTAGAAAACTAGCAAAGAAAAAGCTTCCCTCACCAATATTTCATTATATTGATGGGGCTGCAGATGACGAAATTACTTATGCTAGAAATACAAGTGCGTTTGATGATGTTGATCTTGTTCCAAATGTATTAAGGGGCGTAGAAAATGTTGATCTATCAACAACAATATTTGGAAAAAAACTTGACCTACCTTTTTATTGTTCACCAACAGCATTACAAAGACTTTTCCATTACGACGGAGAAAGAGCGGTAGGAAAGGCGGCACAAAAGTTTAATACAATGTTTGGAGTTTCAGCTTTAGCTACAGTTAGCGTAGAAGAAATATCGTCTATGATAGATACTCCTAAGATGTTTCAATTTTATTTTCATAAAGATAGAGGATTAAATACTTCATGTTTGGAAAGAGCAAAAGCTGCAAAATTTGATGTTATGGCTTTGACAGTTGATACCATAACTGGAGGAAACCGTGAAAGAGATTTAAGAACTGGTTTTACGTCTCCTCCTAAACTGACTTTATCAAGTTTATTTAGTTTTGCTACTAAACCAATGTGGGGAATTAATTACTTAACGAAAGGTAAGTTTGAATTACCCCATCTACAAGATTTTGTGAAGGAAGGCACAAGCACAAATTCTTCTATTGGAAATTATTTTTCTACCATGTTGGACCAATCCATGAATTGGGAAGATGCAGAAAAACTATGTTCCCAATGGGGAGGTCATTTTGCATTAAAAGGAATCATGAGTGTTGAGGATGCAAAAAGAGCTGTTGATATTGGATGCACAGGGATAATGGTTTCAAACCATGGAGGAAGACAACTTGATGGCTCAAGATCTCCTTTTGATCAACTTGCAGAAATAGTAGATGCTGTTGGAGACAAATTAGATGTCATCTGTGAGGGTGGATTTCAAAGAGGCACACATATGTTAAAAGCTTTATCTCTTGGTGCTAAAGCTTGTGCAGGAGGAAGATTATATCTTTACGCTTTAGCTGCAGCTGGTCAAGCAGGTGTTGAAAGAGCTTTAGGACAATACAAAGCAGAGTTACAAAGAAATATGAAATTAATGGGATGTACGAAAATTTCAGATCTTAATAGAAGTAATTTAAGATTTAGAAGATAAATAGTTGAATAGTCTGAAATTAATTTATAGGATAATTTTTTTATGAAACTAGCTAAAAGTTTAGACAGATTAGGAACCGAGTCTGCATTTACCGTTCTTGCGGAGGCAAAAAAATTGGAGGCTCAAGGTAAACCCATGATCCATTTAGGATTAGGTCAACCAGATTTTAAAACTCCAAAACATGTTGTTGAAGCAGCCAAGAAAGCACTTGATGATGGACATCATGGATATGTAATGTCAAATGGTATTCCTGAATGTCGTCAGGCTGTCACAAGATGGATAAAAAAACGTTATAATGTTGATATTGATTTTGAAAGAATTCTCATTATGCCAGGTGGAAAACCTACAATGAGTTATGCTATCCAATGTTTTGGTGAACCAGGAGCAGAAATAATACATCCTACACCAGCATTCCCAATATATGAATCGATGATAAATTATACTGGCTCAACATCTGTTCCTTATGATTTAACAGAGGATAAAGATTTAAAATTTAACCCAGATAAAATATTATCTTTAATTACTGACAAGACTAGACTGTTAGTTTTAATTAATCCAAACAATCCAACAGGAAGCTTTGTTGACAAAAAAGATATTGACTTTTTAGCTGATGGTCTAAAAAAATATCCTCACGTAACAATATTAAGTGACGAGATTTATAGTAGACAAATTTTTGATAATAAAGAAATGCCATCATTTTTCCATTATCCAGAATTAAGGGAAAGATTGATAGTTTTAGAGGGATGGAGTAAAGCTTATTCAATGACAGGTTGGAGACTTGGTTGGAGTTTTTGGCCTCAAAATTTAATCCAGCATGTCAATAAATTATTAATCAATAGCGTTTCTTGTGTTAATGCTGCAGCTCAGTTTGCAGGTATTGCTGCATTAGATGGACCAGATGATTCAATCAATACAATGATGGAAAAATTTACTCAAAGGAGAGATCTAATTTATAAAGGGTTAAATGATTTACCAGGTGTTGAATGCAGCTTACCAGGCGGAGCATTTTATGCATTTCCTAAAGTAATTGGAACTGGCATGAACGGTGCTGAATTTGCAAGGAAGGCTATGCATGAAGCAGGTGTAGCAATAGTTCCTGGATCAGCTTTTGGCGAAACTTGCCAGAATTATGTTAGATTCAGTTTTGCTGCATCAAGAGATAATATTTCACAGGCATTAGAAAACATCAAAAAAATGCTGAAATAGTTTTAATAGTATTTCCAAAAAATATTAGATAATATCAAATCTTATGAATACCATTCTTCAACAAGAATTAAAAAAAATTTTGAATGGCAGATTTTCTCAATCAGAGTCTACACGCTTAAATTATTCTAGAGGAGAAGATACTTACGATCCGATTTTATCTAAAGCAGTAGTTTTCCCAGAAACAAATGAAGAAGTTTCGAAAATACTAAAGCTTTGCAATGAATACAAAGTACCAGTCGTTCCTTTTGGTACCGGTACATCTCTTGAAGGAAATGTAGTCGGTAATGATAAAGGTATAACAATTTCATTAGAAAAAATGAATAAAGTTTTAAGTGTTAACACTCAAGATTTCGACTGTAGAGTTCAAGCATGCGTAACAAGAGAACAATTAAATGATTATTTAAGAGAGGATGGAGTTTTTTTTCCAATTGATCCTGGTGCAAACGCTGCTATAGGAGGTATGGCTTCAACATCTGCCTCTGGAACAATGGCAGTGAAATACGGTACAATGAAAACTGTTATAACCGGTTTAACCGTTGTTCTTCCAAATGGCGAAATAATGAATACAGGAGGAAGAACAAAAAAAACTTCTGCTGGATATAATTTAACAAATTTATTTGTAGGATCAGAGGGCACTTTAGGAATTATAACTGAAATTCAATTGAGGTTATCTCCTATTCCAGAAAGTATAATGAGTGCTGTTTGTCATTTTTCATCTTTAGAAGACGCAGTAAAAACTGCTCAAGAAGTTATTCAATATGGTATCCAAATTGCGAGAATTGAAATGCTAAATAAAGATCAAATGGAAATAAGTATTAACTATTCAAAATTGGAGGATGTTAAAGCACTCCCAACCCTATTTTTTGAATTTCATGGTTCAGAGGTATCAAATAAAGAGTCCATCAATACTGTAGAGGAATTATCTAAAAATAATAATGGAAGCTCATTCAAGTGGGCAAAAAGTTTAGAGGAAAGAAATAAACTATGGAAAGCTAGATGGGATGTATATTACTCAGTCAAAGCTTTAATAGATAATGGCAGGGTTTATTCAACAGATGTGTGCCTACCTATTTCAAAAATAACTGAATGTGTAAAATTTGCGGAAGTAGAGGTTAAAAAATTTGGATTAAGGGCCCCAATGGTAGGTCACTTAGGAGATGGAAACTTTCATGTTTTGCTTCCCTATAATCCTGAAAAAAAAGAAACTTATGAGAAGATAAGAAAATTCAGTGATCTTTTAATTGAGAAAACATTAGAGCTAGAGGGAACAATCACTGGTGAACATGGGGTAGGATTACATAAAAAAGAGTATCTTAAAAAAGAACATGGAGATAATCTTCCAACAATGAAATTAATTAAAAGAACCATGGATCCAAATAATATAATGAATCCTGGCAAAATTTTTGATCTAAATTAAATCCGAAATGAAAAAAATACTAGTTACTAGAAAATTACTTGAATCGAATGAGGAGAAATTAAAAAAGCTTTATGATGTGAAACTAAATTCAAATGATGAATTGTATTCTCAAAAAAAATTAATAGAGATGAGTCTAGGTTGTGATGGTATTCTTTCTGCACTGACTGATAAATTAGACAAGGAAACTATAAATTTGTTACCAGAAAGTGTTAAAATTCTTTCCAACTTTGCAGTTGGATTCGGTAACATTGATCTTGAGGCTGCAAAAAAAAGAAATATTATCGTTACAAATACACCGGAAGTTTTGACTGATGCTACAGCAGAAATAGGCATTCTCTTAATTCTTGGTGCGTGTAGAAGAGCCTCAGAGGGAATAGAGGGAGCAAGAGCTGGAGACTGGAAGTGGTCAGCAGACTATTTGATTGGAAAACAGTTAACAGGATCAAGATTAGGTATTTTAGGTATGGGAAGAATTGGTCAAAAAATCGCTAAAATTGCAAAATCGTTAGGAATGGTTATTCATTATCACAACAGATCAAAATTAAATTCCGAAAAAGAACAAGGAGCTATCTATCATAAAAAATTAGAAAGCTTATTGTCTGTTTCAGATGTCCTCTCGGTTTGTTGTCCTGCTTCAAAAGAGACAATTAACTTAATCAATAAAGACAGTTTAGAGCTTTTGCCAAAAGGTGCAGTTGTTACTAATGTTGCAAGGGGAGATATTGTAGATGATGAAGCTTTAATTGATGCTTTAAATAGAAGAAAAGTTTACGCAGTTGGATTGGATGTCTATAAAAATGAACCAAATCTAAATCCTGGTTATTTAAAGCACAAAAGTGCTTTTATTCTTCCTCACTTAGGTAGCGCCACGAAAGAAACTAGAACCGCAATGGCAAATCTAGCCATTGATAACATTAGCGAATTTTTTCAAAGTGGTTCGTGTAAAAATAAAGTAAATTAATAAAATAGTACCACTTATAGTTGTAAATAAATTACCTACGCGCGAATTAACAGTAGGACTCTTTTTCATTATTGTGTTTAAATAGTTTCAAGTTAATTAACTTAACAAGAGGAGAAAATAATGATTAAAGAAAAAAAATCATTGAAGGGAAAAATTCCTTCAAGACGAAAGTTCTTTAAGGCAGCCGCAGCGACTGGTGCAGCAGCAACAGCAGCAGTAGCAATGCCAAATATTGCATTTGGAGCACCACAAACTCTAAAAATGCAAGCAGCATGGCCAAGTGGAGCTAATATCTTTTTTGAAATGGCAGGAGACTATTGCAAAATGGTTAGCGACATGTCAGGTGGATCACTTAAAATTGATCTTCAACCTGTAGGGGCAGTTGTAAAAACAAGTGAGATCGGCCAAGCAGTAAGTTCAGGTGCTGTAGATATGGGACACTGGGTAACTGCATATTGGTATGGTAAAAACCCAGCCGCATCTTTATTTGGTACTGGACCATCTTACGGAATGTCATCTCAAGAAGTAATGGGATGGATGGAGTACGGTGGAGGAAGAAAACTGTATGAGGAAACAATTGCAAAAGTTGGTTTCGATTATACAGGTGTTTTCCATATGCCAATGCCTGCTCAACCATTCGGTTGGTTTAAAAAGAACGTAACAAAAGTATCTGACGTTAAAGGTATGAAGTACAGAACAGTTGGTTTAGCGACTAACGTTCTTACTGCAATGGGAATGGTCGTAAGACAGTTACCAGGTGGTGAAATTCAGCCAGCTATGAAGACTGGTTTGATTGAAGCAGCTGAGTTTAACAACCCTACTTCAGACTCTCAGTTTGGTATGCAAGATGTTTCTAAGCATTATCACTTAGGAAGCTTCCACCAATCACAAGAGATGTTTGAAATACCAATTAACAACAAAACGTTTAATGGTCTGTCACCAGCAAACCAAGCAAT
This sequence comes from uncultured Pelagibacteraceae bacterium, assembly GCA_902584685.1. Taxonomy (GTDB): domain Bacteria; phylum Pseudomonadota; class Alphaproteobacteria; order Pelagibacterales; family Pelagibacteraceae; genus Pelagibacter. Next base: position 60,828 of record CACIAP010000002.1, read on the forward strand.
ATTGAAAAATGCTGCTTATGCTGCGAACACAGATAACTACTTCAAAGCATTAGTTAGATATTCAGCAGATTTATCTAAATTAATGAACCAACATAAAGTGAACGTTTACCAAACGTCTGATGAGATTTTAGCTCAACAACTAAAAGGTTGGGATAAAGTTATCGGTGATTTCACGAAGAAAGACGCTTTCTTTAAGAAAATTGTCGATTCTCAAAAAGCATACGCTAAGAGAGTAATGAAATACTTGCTGATGAATCAGCCTAATTACAAACTAGCTTATGAAAATGAGTTTGGACCAATTGGTAAAGTAAAAATATAATATTAATTTTAGACAATTTAAGGGGGCCTTTGGCCCCCTTTTTTTTTGTTTGATTAATACACACAAACTAACGTAAAGTGCATAAATGAAATCTTTCATAAAATTTGCAGATACTCTAAGTGCTTCAATGGGTAAGGCGTTTTCATGGTGTATTGTAATTTTAATGGGGGGAACTTGTTACGAAGTGATAATGGCTTATGCTTTTAACAGCCCAACTTTATGGAATTTTGACTTTAGTTTGCAAATGTATGGAGCAATTTTTATGATGGCAGGTGCTTATTGTTTATCAACTGAAGCACATGTTAGAGGGGATGTTATTTACAGATTATTTCCAACAAGAGTTCAAGGTTGGATTGATTTAATTTTATATTTTATATTTTTCTTTCCAGGAATATTAGCTTTAGTGTTTTATGGATATGAATATGCAGCGTTAGCATGGAAAATTAAAGAAACTAGCTGGAATAGTCCAGCACAAATACAAATTTATATGGCAAAATCTATAATACCTTTGTCAGGATTATTGTTAGCGATCCAAGGTATCAGCGAAGTATTTAGAGCAATCATTTGCATAAGAACAGGTCATTGGCCAGCAAGATTATCAGCAGATGCTGAGGAAACTGAAAAAGTATTAATGAGAACTTCACAAAAGGACGAAAAAGCAGATGTTATTTGAATTAACAAATCCTGAGATAGCAATATTAATGATGAGTTTATTTTTATTTGCAGTCTTATTGGGCTTTCCAATTGCATTTACTCTACTAGCAATGGGAGTTGGATTTGGTTATTACGCATACTTCGATCCCTCAAGGATGGATCATTTACTCGATAATCGGATATTTTCTTTATTGGTCCAGAACACTTACACCATTATGGATAACACTGTTTTGACTGCAGTCCCCTTATTTTTGTTTATGGGTTATTTAGTTGAAAGAGCTGGCATAGTTGCAAAACTATTTTTTGCAATAAGACTTGCCTCTCATAGACTACCCGCATCAATGGCTGTAGCTGCTTTAGTTACATGTGCCTTATTTTCAACAGCGACAGGTATCATTGGAGCAGTAGTAACTTTAATGGGCCTTTTAGCTTGGCCCGCAATGATTAGAGCTGGATATGACAAAAAATTTGCTTCTGGAGTAATATGCTCAGGTGGTTGTTTAGGAATTTTAATACCTCCAAGTATAATGCTTATAGTTTATGCAGTAATTGCTCAATTATCACCACTTAGACTTTTTGCTGCAGCTATATTTCCTGGTCTTATGTTGGCTGGACTTTACATTCTATATGTAATTATAAGAGCGTACTTTAACCCTTCACTTGCACCCAAACCTGCGGCAGAGGAAATCCCTCCAAGAGCAGAAATTTTAAAAGAAGTTTTAGTATCTTTCGTACCATTGTTTTCATTAATAATTTTAGTTTTAGGAACAATTCTAGGAGGTTTAGCAACTCCTGCAGAAGCTGCGGCTGTCGGTGCGTTCGGTGCACTAGTTTTATCTTATTTTTATAAATCATTAAAATGGAAAAATTTTAAAGAGTCGGTTTTTTTAACTGCAAAAACCAGCGCTATGATTATGTGGTTATTTGTAGGATCTTGGACATTTGCCTCAGTATTTTCATATTTAGGTGGTCACGAAGTTTTTGAACAATTTTTCAAGTCAATGGATATTCAACCCTGGCAGTTCTTAGTTATAACTCAAATAATTATATTCTTACTAGGTTGGCCATTGGAGTGGACAGAAATATTAATTATTTTTGTACCAATATTCTTGCCACTTGTAGAGTTTTTCGGTGTAAACCCTTATTTTTTTGCAATGTTAATAGCTTTAAATTTACAGACTTCTTTTCTAACACCACCGATGGCAATGTCTGCATATTATCTAAAAGGTGTTCAAAGCAGAAACGTAGAGCTAATGCAAATTTTTAGAGGCATAATGCCTTTCCTTGCAATAGTAATTTTTGCAATGGTATTGATGTATATGTTTCCTGGGATCGCACTTTGGTTACCTGATACGTTATTTGCAGAATAATTTTTATGTCTAACGTCTTTTCATTAAAAGTATCTGAAATTGCAGATAAGATTAGAAATTCAGATTTAACTTCTGTTGAGTTATGTAATTTGTATATCGATCAAATTAACAAGTTTGAAAAAGATGTTAAAGCTTGGGCCCATTTTGACAAAAAACTTCTTATAGAAAAAGCTGAAGAAGCAGATAATCACAGAAGGGCTGGGAAAGTAGTAGGTCCGCTTCATGGGATACCGGTTGCACTCAAAGACATTATAGGAACCTATGAAATGCCAACTGAATGTGGAACTGTTTTAAGAAAAGGCAAGACAGAGTCACAAAACGCAGAAATAGTAGATTTGTTAAAATCAGCTGGAGCTATAGTAATGGGAAAAACTAATACCTCCGAATTAGCCTATCTTGCTCCACCGAAAACTAAAAATCCGCATGATTATTCTAGGACTCCCGGAGGATCTTCAAGTGGATCTGCTGCTGTTATAGCTTCTCATATGGCGCCATTATCTATAGGTTCTCAAACAGGGGGTTCAGTTATTAGACCAGCCTCTTATTGTGGTGTTGTAGGTTACAAACCAAGCTATGGATTAATTTCGCGTAATGGAGTTTTAAAAACCTCATATAATTTAGACCACATAGGTGTATTTGGCAGAACAGTTGAAGATGTTGCACTTCTTGCAAAGGTCTTAATCAAAAAAGACCCCTACGATAAAGCAACAATTCATTTTTCATCAGAGTTTATGTTGGAAGAATGCAAAAAAGGTCCAATGTTTGACCCTAAATTTATTTTTTATAAAACAGAGAGCTGGAAAAAAATTGATAAAAAATCAAGAGATGCATTCGAATTTTTTATCAAATCATTTAAAAAAAATATTGAAGTCTTTGATACACCTTCATATTTCAAAGATATAGACAAATATCATCGAATTATTCATGAAACTGATTTAGCTAATAATTTTCAAGTTTATTATAAAAAATCTAAAAATAAACTTTCAAAAGAAATGCAAACTGCAATTTCAAGAGGCATGAAATATTCAGCAAAAGAATACCTTGATGCAGTAGATTTTATGGATAGAAGTTATGAGTCTTACAAGGAAGTATTTGAGGATTATCACGGAGTTTTAAGTCCATGTAGTACTGGTGTTGCTGATAAAGGCTTAAAGAGCACAGGTAGCGCAGATTTTAATAGAGTCTGGTCTTACATGCATACACCAGCTATCTCTCTACCTTTACTTCAAGGAGAAAATAATTTACCATTAGGTGTACAATTAATTGGCGACAAATATGATGATCATAGATTTTTAGGAGTTGCTAATTGGTTAGAGAAAGAAAGTAAAAAATTTAATGAATAAAATTACAATAATAGTCGGCTTGTCTTTTGCAATCTTTTTTTTGGTTGGACTAGCAACAACATTAACTAGATCAATGATGATTGGATTTTTAGATGTATTACCAGTTTACATATTAATGGGAATAGCAATTGTAATGATGATTTACGAGTCCTTCTTTGATAAGTCCTAGTAAATAGTGAAAAAAAAGGACTTTTTACCCTACTCATTACTTCTAATTCAACCTATTTTTATGGCAAGCAATCTTGTGGTAGCAAGAGGTGGTGTAGAACATGTCCCACCGATTTCCTTAGCATTTTGGAGATGGTCAACAGTATTTTTCTTGCTGATTTTATTTAATTACAAAATTTTTAGTAAAAAAAAAATATTGTTAAAAGAATATAAAGAATTATTTTTTTTAGGTCTCATGGGGTGCGGAGTCTGTGGTGCCTTCCCCTTTATAGCTGGTCAAACAACAACAATTATAAATATGGGTATAATTTATACCTCATCCCCAATTTTTATTATTTTAATTTCTTATTTCTTTTTTAAAGAAAAAATGAACTTATTTAGATTGATAGGATTATTTGCTTGCTTATTTGGGGTCTTAATCATTATCATTAAAGGCGAATACTTATCGTTGATATCTTTAAAATTTACAAAAGGAGATTTATGGATGTTAGGAGCGTCTATTGGTTGGGCATTATATTCTATATTTCTTTTTAATTGGAAATCATCTTTAAATGTTTTTGAAAGATTTACAGCCATTTCTTTTTTCGGAGCTCTAAGCTTATTACCCTTTTATATTCTTGAACAAAATTTTGTAGTTAGCACGATATTTGATATGAAATTCTTGTTTTGGATTTTTTTTGCGGCAATATCCCCAGGAATAATTGCTTTTATTTTATACACTTATACTCAAAAGTATCTCGGGCCTACAACTACTGGATTTACTTTATATCTATTTACAGTTTATGGTGCATTTTACGGAATTTTATTTTTTGGTGAAACCTTAGAACTATTTCACCTATATGGAACATTTCTTGTTTTTCTTGGAGTTTATCTAGTAAGAAAAAAGGCTTAGAATGTTTAATAAGAAAATTATGCTTATCTTTAGTACTTTAATTGGTGTAATCACTGTTTATGTAATTATTTGTTTAGTAATTTTTCTGTCACAGAGAAAATTATTATATCATCCTAATGAAAATAATTATTTAGATGAGAACAAACTTACACATAAGATTGAAAAAGTGTTTGTTGAGTCGGATAATAAGTTAATTGGTTGGCATCATTTAAAAGACAGGAAATATAAGACATTACTATTTTTTCATGGGAATGCAGGAAATTTACAAAATAGAATTTACAAATTAAATGAGATAGCTGAACTAGATTTAAATTATTTAATTATTGCTTATAGAGGTTTCAGTGGGAATGAGGGAAACCCAACAGAAGAAGGTTTGTACAGTGACTCAATGGCAGCAAAAAATTGGTTAAATTCAATCAACATTGATGATAGCAATATTATTCTTTACGGAGAGTCTCTTGGTACAGCTGTTGCAGTGGATCTTGGTTCAAAATTTTCATTTGCAGGAATTATCTTGGAATCTCCATTTACTTCAATGATTGAACTCTCTAAAATTTATTATCCTTATTTACCAGTGAATTTACTTTTGAAAGACAGATATGACTCTATTAATAAAATTGGTAAAATAACTTTCCCTAAACTCGTTATGCACGGGGATAAAGATAACATTGTTCCATTTAGTATGGGAAAAAGAATGTTTGAAAGTTTTTCAGAACCAAAATTTAGTTATTTTAAATCAGGAGATGATCACATGATGGATTTTGACAAAGAACTTTTAGGGAATATAAAAAATTTTATTAATAAATTGAATTAATTATTCAAAACTTAAAAAATTTTCTGCAAAAGTTTTAGCATCAAAAGATTGCAAATCGTCCTCTTTTTCACCGAGACCGATTGCAATTATTGGAAGTTTGAATTTTTTTGCTGCAGCAATTAAAATTCCCCCCTTTGCAGTTCCATCAAGTTTTGTCATGACAAGACCAGTCAAAGGGATAATGTTATTAAATTCTGTTACTTGATTTATTACATTTTGTCCTGAGGTAGCATCCAAGATTAGAACAACATCATGAGGTGCATTGTTATCAACTTTTTTAATTACGTTTGCAATTTTTTTATATTCATCCATCAAGTTTTTCTTGTTCTGTAGTCTACCAGCCGTATCTATCAAAACTGTATGAATTTTATTTTTTTTTGAATATTCCATTGCTTTAAAAGCAACAGACGCGGGATCACTCCCCGCATCTGATTTTATTATTTCACTTCCAACTTTTTTTGACCAGTTTTCTAATTGATCTATTGCTGCCGCTCTAAATGTGTCGCAAGCAGCTAGGACTGTTTTGTTATTATTATTTTGAAATATTTTAGACATCTTCCCGATTGTAGTTGTTTTTCCTACTCCGTTGACACCCGAAACTAAAATTGTTCTATCTTCATTAGATTGATCAAAAAAATTTTTATTTTCTAAGGGTTTCATTAATGAAAGAATATATTGTTTAAGAATTTTCTTAATCTCATCCAGCTTATTTTTACTTGGATCAATTCTGCTATTAGCTATTTGTTGTCTAATTTCCGATGAAGCCTCTACACCAACGTCTGATTGAATTAAAAATTCCTCAATTTCTTCTAAAGTTTTATCGTCAATTTCTTTGTTAATTACAATGTCTTTTATTCCTTTTGAAAAATTTGATGTAGTTTTTTTTAAGCCGTCCTTAAATTTTTGAAAAATATTAATCATAAATTTATATCAATATGTTTAATTTCTGAGACCAAACCTTCCATAATAACGTTTCCTTGTTCATCCATATTGATTTTAATTTTTCCTAACTTAAATTCTATTTCAGTTGGAAATTTTGAAATACCATTAATTTCACCAGCTACAGCAGTTGCGCATGCTGCGGTTCCACATGCTTTTGTAAGACCAGCCCCTCTTTCCCAGTGCAATACTTTAAAATGGTTTTTACTTTGCTCTTTTGCAAAGGTAACATTAACTTTTTCAGGAAACAATTCATGATTTTCTAAGATCGGTCCAACTTTTTCAATTTCAATCTTATCTAATTCTTTGGTGAAAAAAATAATGTGCGGATTTCCAACATTTATTGCTGTGCCTAAGAACTCAATATCACCGACCATAACTTTTATTTTTTTCGTATCTATTTTCTCACTTAGAGGTATTTGATCCCAATTAGTTTTTGGTTTTCCAATATTTGTTTGGATCAAATTATTCTTTAATATTCTAGACTCTAATTTCCCAGAAGAAGTTTCAACAGTAATTAAGTTTTTTGAATTTTCTTTTGATAACAAACTAGCCACACATCTAGTTCCATTTCCGCATGCCGCAGATTCTGAGCCATCTGAATTTTTAAAGGTTAGAAATGCATCAAATGTATCGCTTTTATCTAAAAGAATTAGTTGATCACAACCAATATTGCCTCTGTCACAAATTTTTTTTATTTGAGAATTGCTTAGATCATAATTTTTTTCACGTTGATCAATTATGATGAAGTCATTTCCAAGTCCATCCATTTTATAAGCTTTAAAATCCATATAATAATACTTAACTTATTTATTGACTTTTTGAACCTCTATTATAGTTTCTCCCAACTTCCGCAAAAACAGCATTTTGCGGTGTCTTTGGAAACAAAGAGATCGACACCAGTCAGCGAGGGTTCGCCCACTGGTGCGATTGCTGCTGGAAGAAATTATGTTTGAAAATTTGACAAATAAATTCGAGGGAATACTCGATACATTTAAAAAGGCACCATCACTTAATGAAAAACAGGTTGATGAGGGTCTTAAGCTTATTAGACAAGCTTTACTAGAAGCAGATGTATCGCTTGAAGTAGTAAAAGATTTTGTAACTAAAGTTAAACCAAAATTATTAGGTAAAGAAATAATAAGATCTACAGCTCCAGGACAAATGGTTGTTAAAATTGTTCACGATGAACTTGTTTCTTTTTTAGGTGATAGCAATCAAGAAATTAATTTAAAGTCTAATCCACCAGTAACAATAATGATGGTTGGTTTACAAGGTTCAGGAAAAACAACTACAACTGCAAAACTTTCCAAATTTTTAGAAAAAAATAATAAAAAAAAAATTATGATGGTAAGTTTAGATATTTATAGACCAGCTGCTCAAGAACAGCTTAAAATTTTAGGCGAGCAAAATAATATTCAAACTTTGCCAGTTATAAAAGATCAAATTCCAGCTGACATTTGTAGAAGAGCTCTATCTGCAGCTAATTTAAATGGGTCTGATGTAATTATTTTTGATACCGCAGGAAGAACTCAAATAGATCTACAGATGATGTCTGAGATAAAACAAATCGAAGAAGTAATAAAACCAACTGAGACTATACTTGTTGCAGACTCTTTAACTGGTCAAGTAGCCGCGAGTGTTGCAAAAGAATTTTCTAATACTGTAAAGGTTACTGGAATAATATTAACTCGAGCTGACGGCGATGGTAGAGGTGGAGCTGCATTAAGCATGAAACATATTGCTGATGTTCCAATTAAATTTTTAGGTATTGGAGAAAAAATAGAAAATTTTGAAAGTTTTCATCCTAATAGAATAGCAAACAGAATTTTAGGTATGGGGGATATCGTATCTCTTGTAGAAAAAGCAGCAGACGAGATTGATGATGAAAAACTTAAAGAAACTGAAGAGAGTTTAAGGAAAGGTCAGTTTTCTTTAGAAGACTATCTTTCGCAATTAAGACAAATGAAAAAAATGGGAGGACTAGAGGGTGTGATGTCTTTTTTACCAGGAGTTTCAAAAATAAAATCTCAAATGGATCAAGCAGGTGTTGATGAAAAAATAATTACACAAAATGAAGCGGTAATACTTTCAATGACTAAAAAAGAAAGGGAAAATCCAAAAATTATCGATGGTTCAAGAAAAAAAAGAATTGCTAATGGCTCTGGAACAGACATTGCCACTATCAATAAATTGTTAAAACAATTTAAAATGATGTCTGACATGATGAAAAAGATGTCAAAAGGAAACACTAAAAGCTTAATGGAAAAAGGAATTCCACCTGAGCTATTCAATCAACTTAAATAAAAAGGAGAAATAAATGTTAAAGTTAAGATTATCAATGGGAGGAACAAAAAAGAGACCAGTTTATAAAATTGTGGTTGCAGACAGTAGATTTCCTAGAGATGGGAGATTTATAGAAAAATTAGGTTTTTTTAATCCCCTAATGCCAAAAGAAAAAAAAGAAAGAGTCGGACTTCAGTCAGAAAGAATAAAATATTGGCTAAGCCAAGGAGCAAAACCGACGACAAGAGTTGCTCGATTACTTGGAGAAAATGATTTAATGGAAATGCCCAAACCGGGAAATAATCCAAACAAAGCTGTTCCGAAAAAAGACAGAAAGAAAGACTCTTCTGAAGCACCAAAAGAAGAAAAGAAAGCAGAGGCACCTAAAGAAGAGAAAAAAGCAGAGGCACCAAAAGAAGAAAAGAAAGCAGAGGCACCTAAAGAAGAAAAGAAAGCAGAGGCACCTAAGGAGGAGAAGAAAAAATAATTATGTTTAAGGCGAAAATTTTTACTTTGTATCCTGAATATTTCCCAGGACCTTTCGATATAGGTATTTGTAAAAAAGCTTTTGAAAAAAAACTTTGGGATTTAAAACTTATAAACATTAGGGATTATGCAGACGATAAACACAAAACCGTTGATGATACCCCATATGGCGGTGGTGTAGGTATGTTAATGAGACCAGATGTAGTAGCAAAATCTTTAGATGCAAATCTCGAAGAAAAAGAAACAGTTTACTATTTAACACCTAAAGGGAAAATTTTTAATCAAAATATTGCTCAGGATATTGTTAAAAAAAACAAAGTAAATATTTTATGTGGGCACTTCGAGGGAGTTGATCAACGAGTCCTAGATTCTAGAAACGTTGAGGAGATAAGTATAGGAGACTTTATACTTTCAGGAGGAGAGATGGCATCTTTTGTTGTTTTAGACACAGTTTTAAGATTAGTTCCTGGAGTATTAGGAAACCTTAATTCCACAAAAGATGAAAGTTTTGAAAATGGACTTTTGGAGTATCCACAATATACCAAACCTCAAATATGGGAGAAATTAAGTGTTCCAGACATACTTTTATCTGGAGATCATAATAAAATTAAAAGCTGGCGTTTATCACAATCTGAGGCTATAACACGGCACCGAAGGCCTGATTTATGGCAAAAATATAAGAAAGACTAAAATTGCAAAATTTAAACATGAAAAATATAGAAGACATAAATAAAGCAAACGTTAAAAAAATTTCAGCTGAAAAAAAACTTCCAGAATTTTTTCCAGGAGATATCATAAAAGTTGGTGTAAAAATTACTGAAGGAAAAAGAGATAGGATTCAGTATTTTGAAGGTGTTTGTATAGCAAAAAAAAATAGAGACTTAAATTCATCCTTTACAGTCAGAAAAATTTCTTTTGGAGAGGGTGTTGAAAGAACTTTTGCTCTTTATAGTCCGATAGTTGATACAATCAAAGTTATTAGATCAGGTAAGGTAAGAAGAGCTAAATTATACTACTTAAGAGAGAGAACAGGAAAATCAGCTAGAATAGCCGAGAAGATTAAAAAGAAAATAGGTATTGATGTTGAGGCTAAACCTGAAGAAGTAACAGAAGAGAACGTGTTAAAGGCTACAGAACAAAAGAATATTGAGGAAAAAGCCGAAACAAAAGTCGCTGAGACACCCAAAAAACTTGAAGAGAAAAAAGAAGATAGTAAGATTTCTACTGAATTAAAAAAATAATCTTTTTTTGAATGCCAAAGACTTTATACGATAAAATCTGGAGTGATCACTTAGTCCACCAACAGGATGATGGAACATCTTTGCTATTTGTGGACAGACATTTGATACATGAAGTGACTAGCCCACAAGCTTTTGAAGGACTAAGAAATAGCAAAAGGAATGTAAGGCATCCAAACTTAACTCTTGCTGTTGTTGATCACAACATACCTACAACTGACAGATCTAAAGGAATTGATGACAACGATTCTAGAATTCAGGTAGAAACACTTGAAAAAAATTGCAAAGACTTTGATATCAAACTTTTTGGAATGAATGATAAAAGACAAGGAATAGTTCATATAGTAGGACCCGAGCAAGGCTTTACTCAACCAGGTACAGTTATTGTTTGCGGAGACAGTCACACAGCAACTCATGGCGCTTTCGGGGCTTTAGCGTTTGGAATAGGAACCTCAGAAGTTGAACACGTTTTAGCAACACAAACTCTTGTTCAGAAAAAAGCAAAGAATTTTAGAATTAATGTTAATGGAAAACTTCCTTTAGGAGTAACTTCAAAAGATGTAATTCTTCAAATTATTGGCAAAATAGGAACTGCTGGAGGAACTGGCTGTGTATTAGAGTATGCCGGCTCAGTTATATCAAATCTTTCTGTCGAACAGAGAATGACTATTTGTAATATGTCTATAGAAGGTGGCGCTAGAGCAGGATTAATCCAACCTGATGAAAAGATTTTTAAATATTTAAAAGATAGACCAATGTCTCCAAAAAAAGAAAATTGGGAAAAAGCTCTTGATTATTGGAGTAAATTAAAAAGTGATAGTGATGCAAAATTTGATAAAGAAATTAATTTAAAAGGTGATGAAATAGCGCCCATGGTTACATGGGGAACTTCACCTGAGGACGTAGTTTCAATTAACGGAAAAATCCCTAATCCAGAAAATGAAAAAAATATCGATAAAAAAAATTCAATAAATAGATCTCTTAATTATATGGGGCTTAAACCTGATGTGAAGGTTCAAGACATTAAAATTGACAAAGTTTTTATAGGAAGTTGTACAAATGGAAGAATTGAAGATTTGAGAGAGGCTGCAGAAATATTAAAGAATAAGAAAAAAGCTTCTCATGTACATGGAATGGTAGTTCCTGGTTCTGGCTTAGTTAAACAACAAGCTGAGCAAGAAGGTCTAGATAAAATATTCATAGAGTCTGGTTTTGAATGGAGAGAGCCAGGATGTTCAATGTGCTTAGCAATGAATGCTGATAAACTAAAACCCCAAGAAAGATGTGCGTCCACTTCGAATAGAAACTTCGAAGGAAGACAAGGAAGAGGGGGAAGAACCCACTTAGTAAGCCCAGGTATGGCAGCTGCTGCAGCTATTGCTGGAAATCTAGATGATGTTCGAAAATATCAAAACTAATGAAAAAATTTACTTCACTTAAAAGCATTCCAGCCTATTTACCGATCGTAAATATAGATACGGATATGATTATTCCTAAACAGTTTTTAAAAACAATTAAACGTACAGGATTAGGAAAAAACTTATTTCACGAAATGAGATACGACGATGATGGAAAAAATATCGATAATTTTATTCTTAATAAATCTCCATACAGCAATTCAAAAATTTTAATAGCTGGAAATAATTTTGGCTGCGGATCATCAAGAGAACATGCTCCGTGGGCACTTTTAGACTTTGGAATAACATGTGTAATAAGCTCAAGCTATGCAGACATTTTTTATAATAATTGTTTTAAAAATGGTATTTTGCCAATAATTCTCGATGAGGAAAAAATAAAAGAGTTAGCTGAATATTCAAAGAGAAAAGAAGAAATTGAAATTGATTTAAAAGAAGAAAAAATTATTTTTGGAAATAATGAATTAAAATTCAAAATAGATCCTTTTAAAAAGAAATGTTTGATTGAAGGTCTAGATGATATCGCTTTATCGTTAGAAAAATCATCACATATTAACGAATTTGAAAAAAAGGTTAAGTCAGCAAGGCCCTGGATTTTTAATGATTAAAGTTAAAAAAAGAAAAATTCTTCTTTTACCAGGAGATGGAATAGGTCCAGAGGTTATTGCGGAAGTTAAAAAGATTATTCAGTGGTTTAACAAAAATAAATCCCTAGATTTTGAAATTGATGAAGATCTTGTTGGTGGAGCAGCATATGATAAATACAAGACACCCATAACAGATGAAGTATTTTATAAAGCCTTAGAGAGTGAGGCAGTAATACTCGGTGCTGTAGGAGGACCTAAATGGGATAAGCTAGAATTCTCAAAAAAACCCGAAAGAGCACTTCTTAAACTTAGAAAAGAATTAAAACTTTTTGCTAATTTAAGACCTGCCATTTGCTTTAAACAATTAGTGGACGCTTCCAGTTTAAAACCAGAAATTGTTTCAGGTTTAGATATAATGATAGTAAGAGAATTGACGGGTGGAATATATTTCGGGGAGCCAAGAGGGATCAAACCAATAGATAATGGCGAACGAAAAGGAATTAATACCCATACTTATACTACAAAAGAAATTGAAAGAGTTGCGCGCGTTGCTTTTGATCTAGCTAAAAAAAGGGACAATAAAGTTACATCATGTGAAAAATCCAATGTGATGGAAGCAGGTCAGCTTTGGAAAGAAGAAGTTCAAATTTTACATGACAAAGAATATAAAGATGTAGAGCTAACACATATGTTAGCAGATAATTGTGCAATGCAATTATTGAGAAATCCAAAACAGTTTGATGTAATTGTTACTGATAATTTATTCGGTGATATTTTATCAGACGAAGCCGCTATGTTAACAGGTTCTCTAGGTTTATTACCATCTGCATCTCTAGGAGCCAAAGATAAAGATGGAAATATGAGATCGATGTACGAACCAGTACATGGTTCAGCTCCTGATATAACTGGTAAAGGAATCGCAAATCCTATTGCAACTATATTAAGTTTTTCAATGGCATTAAAATATTCATTAAATCTAGATAAAGAATCTAAAGCCTTAGATAGCGCTGTTCAAAAGGTATTAGATGATGGATTAAGGACAAAAGATATTATTTCTAAGGGAAAAAAAGAAGTTTCTACTTCAGAGATGGGAGATGCGATTATTGCGTGTTTGCAAAAATAAATAAATTAACTTACCCTAGATAATTAAAAAAATATGACTATTTATACTGCACCAGTCGAAGAAATGATGTTCCTTTTTGATAATCTTAAAGATAATCAAAGATATAAAGAAATTGAAAAATACAAAGAAATAAATTCGGAACTTGTTAAAGGGATTTTAGAAGAAGCAGCAAAAATAAACCAAGAGCTGATTTTACCATTGGCTAAAGCAGGGGATGAAAATCCTTGCGTATATGAAAATGGTGTTGTCAGAACACCTCCGGGCTATAAAGAAGTTTATAAAAAATTTATAGAAGATGGCTGGACTTCCCTTTCTTGCGACCCAAAATATGGTGGTCAGGGTATACCAAAAACTGTAAGTACTTTTTTTGAGGAAATGCTGTCATCGTCAAGTTTAGCATTTAAATTATATAGTGAACTTAGTATTGGGGCTTATAATTGTATACTTACTCATGCTGAGCAAAGCATAAAAGATAAATTCCTTCCAAAAATCGTAGAGGGGAAATGGAGTGGTACAATGTGCTTAACAGAACCACAGTGTGGAACCGATTTAGGTTTATTAAAAACTAGAGCAGTCCCAAAAGGTGATGGAATCTATGAAATAACTGGACAAAAAATTTTCATTACTTCTGGAGACCATGATTTAACGGAAAATATAATTCATTTAGTTTTAGCAAGAACAACGGATGCACCAAAAGGAACAAAGGGAATAAGTTTATTTCTTGTACCAAAATTTGAAGTCAGCGAAGATGGAGTTGTAGGTTCTAGAAATGGTGTCAGTACAAATTCAATTGAGAGCAAGATGGGAATTAAAGGTTCTCCAACTTGCGTTCTAAATTTTGAAAATTCAAAAGGTATTATGATTGGACCTGAAAACAAAGGTTTGAACTCCATGTTCACAATGATGAATTTAGAAAGAATTGTAGTCGGTGTTCAAGGTTTAGGAATTGCCGAAACCGCGTATCAAAATTCTGTTGCATATTCTAAAGAAAGAAAACAAGGAAAAGCAAACAATAGCAAGAATGGCGAAACAGATTTAATAATAAAACATGCAGATATCAGGAGAAGCTTAATGAACATGAAATCAATTATCGAGGGTCAAAGATCCTTTGCTTTTTGGTTGTCTCAACAAATTGACGTAAGTTTATCTCATGATGATAAAGATGTAAGAAATGATGCCTCAAATATGGTCGCTCTACTTACACCTGTTATAAAATCATTTTTCACAGACAATGGTGTAGAAATTACTAATGATGCAATTCAGGTATTTGGTGGATACGGCTATACAAAAGATCAAGGGATAGAACAATTATTTAGAGATAATAGGATAACACCAATTTATGAAGGTACAAACTCTGTACAAGCAATTGATCTTGTTTACCGAAAAATTTCTTCAGAGGGCATATTTGAAAACTTTATAAAATCAATGGATAATGAAATCAAAAATTATAAAAATGAAAAAAACCTAGTGAGTTTTTTAAATATCTTTGAAAAATACAAAGAAATCTTAGTATCTTTTACAAAGTGGACGAGAGAAAAAATCAATTCAAACAAGGATGATGCAAGTGCAGCATGTAATGATTATTTAAAAGTATTAGGTTACACAGCATTAGCTTTTGCCTGGATTAAAACTTTAAAAGTAAGTTTTGAAAAACAAAATACAAATAAAGATTTTTACGAGGATAAAATAAATACTGGAAAGTATTATTTCGAAAAAATTTTACCAAGAGCACAGTCACATTACGTAGTTGGAACAAGTGGTAGCCATACAACTATGAATGCCAAATTTAATTAATGAACAAATACAATCAAAATTTAGATAAAAATAATGCTAATTTTGTACCACTAACACCTTTAAGTTTTCTAGAAAGGGCAAAAGATATATTTCCAAATTATGAGGCACTGGTATACGAAAATCGTTCTTATACGTGGTTACAAATCTACAATCGCTGCATTAAGTTTGCTAGTGCACTTGAGAAGATTGGAATTAAAGAAGGAGACACTGTTTCGGTAATGGCATTTAATACTCCAGAAATATTTGAAGCTCACTATTCTGTACCAATGACAGGAGCAGTTCTTAACACTATCAATACAAGATTAGATGCAAAAACAGTTTCCTATATATTAGACCACGCAGAGGCAAAAGTTCTTGTAGTCGATAGACAACTTCACTCAGTAATAAACAAAGCATTAGAAACTGTAAAATCTAAGCCTATAATAATTGATATCCAAGACGATAAAGCAGATCAATCTTTGCTTAAAAAAATTGGTGATAAAGAATATGAAGATTTTTTAAATACAGGAGATGAAAATTATATCTGGAAAAAACCAAAAGACGAATGGCAAGCAATTTCATTAAGTTATACTTCGGGCACAACAGGTAATCCAAAAGGTGTAGTTTATCATCATCGTGGTTCTTATCTAATGTCAACTGGGAGTGCAGTTGCTTGGAATATGCCTAATAGATTAAATTTTTTAACAGTCGTTCCAATGTTTCATTGTAATGGATGGGGATATCCTTGGACAATTCCAATGTTGAATGGAAAAACTATATGTTTAAGAGCTATAGATATTAAAAAAATTTTTGAATTAATTGAAAAACATGACATCAGTCACTTCGGGGGTGCACCAATAGTTCTTAATATGATCACTGGTGCTTCAGAATCCGAGAGGAAAAAGTTGAAGAAAAAAGTTTTTGTTTTAACTGCTGGTGCCCCACCCCCAAGTATTATTTTTAAGAAAATGGAAAATTTGGGTTTTGAAGTAATGCACGTATACGGATTAACCGAAACGTATGGCCATATTTTACAATGCGCATGGAATGACGATTGGAATTCTTATGATGAAGATAAAAAAAATGAAATTAAAGCCAGACAAGGTGTAAGATATCCAAATACAGAGGACACAAAAGTAATTGATCCAGAAACTATGAGTCCTGTGCCCAAAGATGGCAAAACGATTGGTGAAATCATGATTAAAGGAAACATAGTTATGAAAGGTTATTTTAAAGATAAAGAAGCAACTGACAAGGCTATGGCTCACGGCTGGTTTCACTCTGGAGATTTAGCTGTAGTGCATCCGGATGGCTACATAAAGATCAAGGATAGATCAAAAGATATAATTATTTCAGGTGGTGAGAACATATCTTCTATTGAAATAGAGAATACTTTGGCCAAACATCCTAGTGTTTCAATAGCAGCAGTAGTGGCCAAACCAGATGAAAAATGGGGCGAGGTTCCTTGTGCATTTATAGAAAAAGTAAAAGATAAAAAAACAAGCGAGAAAGAACTTATAGATTTTTGCAGAGAAACATTAGCTGGCTTTAAAATTCCAAAAAAAATCGCTTTTTGTGAATTGCCAAAAACTTCAACAGGAAAAATTCAGAAATTTGAGTTAAGGAAAAAGGCCAAGGAATTAACTTGAATCTTGAAATAGATAAGAAGCAGGTATTTGCATCTACAGCAGGTAAAGATTTTGATCCGGCAAAACAAACAGTTTTTCTTTTGCATGGAAGCGGACTCTCACATATTGTGTGGTCTCTTACAGAACAATTTTTATCTAATAAAGGTCTAAACATTTTATCTTTAGACTTACCTGGTCATGGAAATTCAGAAGGTCCTTGCATTGATTCAATTGAAAAAATTGCAGATTGGATTGAAAGTGTAAGACTTTTTTTAAAAATTGAAAAAGTTTCAATAGTAGGACATTCTCAAGGGTGTTTAGAGGCTTTAGAGTATGGTTCTCGTTATAAAAAAAGTATTTTTAAATTAGTTTTTCTAGCGGGCTCCTACAAAATGCCTGTTAATCAAGATTTAATAGATCTAGCAGATTCTGGGGACAAAAAGGCAGTTCATTTAATGATGAAATGGGGTTACGAAGGTTCAAGAAAATTTATAGGAGGTAATCCTGTTGAAAAAATTATTAATTCTTCTAGAGAGGTAAAGGAAATATTGGCCACTGATTTAAAAGCCTGTAATAATTACAAAAATGGAAAAGAGGCATCTGCCGCCATAGAATGCCCTACTTTATTAATTTTTGGGGCTTTAGACAAAATGGTACCGTCTGAAAATGGAAAAAAATTCGCGAATTTAATTAAAAATTCAGAGACACAAATAATAAATGAGTGTGGACATATGATTATGTTTGAAAAAGCTTTTGAAATGAGAGAAAAGGTAGCAGAATTTTTAAAAAAATGAAAAATTTTTCTATTATAAAATCTAGAAGGTTAAGAAGCACTCCTTATACTGATAGGATCGAGGCCCACGGAGTAAGCGGATATACAGTATACAACCACATGTTATTACCAGTCACTTTTAAATCTGTAGAGGCAGATTACGAGCATTTAAAAAAGTTTGTTCAAATTTGGGATGTTTCTGCAGAAAGACAAGTTGAAATTTCGGGTAAAGACTCTGCAAAACTTGTTCAATTAATGACATGTAGAGATTTATCAAAATCAAAAGTTGGAAGATGCTATTATGCACCTCTGATTGACGACGGCGGCTGTCTAGTCAATGACCCGATAATAAATAAATTAGCTGATGATAAATGGTGGCTTTCAATAGCAGATGCTGATGTAATATTTTTTGCAAAGGGTTTAGCTGCAGGGCATAAGTTCGATGTAAAGATTCACGAACCTAACGTAAATATACTTGCTATCCAAGGTCCCCTTTCAGATGATTTAATGGCCAAGTTATTTGGCGAGGAAATTAGAAATCTTAAATTTTTTAATTTTAAATACTTTAATTTTAAAGGAAATAATTATTTTATAGCAAGATCGGGATGGTCAAAGCAAGGAGGCTTCGAAGTTTATGTTGAAGACAATAAAGCTGGTCAAGATTTATATGATTACTTGTTTGAATATGGTAAAGAATTTAATGTAAGAGCTGGTTGCCCTAATTTAATTGAGAGAATTGAGTCAGCTTTATTGTCTTACGGTAGTGATTTTGACAATAGAGATAATCCATTTGAAGCAAACTTTGACAAATTCATTAATTTAGACTCTGATGTAAATTTTTTAGGCAAAGAAAAATTAAAAAAAATTCAAAAAGAAGGGGTGTCTAGAAAATTGATGGGTGTAAAAATCGATCATAATAAAATTGATATGTATTGCGAGAAAACATTATTAGATGATAATAATAACATTGTTGGATATGTTAGATCAGCTGCATATTCACCAACTTTTAAAAAGATTATTGGCATTGCAATGATTAACAAACCTTATTGGGATAGCAAACATCAATTTAAGATAGATATTAATGATAAAATATTTTTAGGAACAGTTTGCGATTTACCCTTCATTTAGTATAAGTTAATCATCATGAATATTGCAATCGTAGGTGCCACAGGAAATGTCGGTAGAAAAATAATTGAAGTTATACATAAAAAGGAAATTTCAATAGATAGTCTATACTTTGTTGCATCATCCAAAAGCGCTGGATCAGTTTTAGAATTTGGTGATAAAGAAATTAAAATTGAAAATTTAGAAAATTTTGACTTTTCTAAAGTAGATCTCTCTTTTTTTTGTGCTGGAAAAACAATCTCTGAAAAATATGTGCCTTTAGCAGCTAAACATTCAGTTGTTATTGATAACTCAAGTTTTTTTAGAATGGACCCTGATGTACCTTTGATAGTTCCCCAAGTAAATAAAGATCATTTAAAAGATATTAAAAAAAATATAATTGCAAATCCTAACTGCTCTACTGCACAACTGGTTATTGTTTTAAAATCGCTTAATGACTCTTTTAAAATTAAAAGAGTAGTTATTTCCACTTATCAGTCTACCTCAGGAGCTGGAAAAAAACCTATGGATGAACTAATTGATCAAACAAAGTCTATATTGAATAATAAAAATTTTGAGTTTAAAAACTTCACAAAGCAAATTGCGTTTAATGCAATACCTCATATAGATAGTTTTTCTGATGATGGTTATACTAAAGAAGAGTTAAAAATGATTCATGAAACCAACAAAATACTTGGCACTAAAATTGACATTACTGCAACATGTGTCAGAATTCCAGTTCTTGTTTCCCATGCAGAGTCAGTAAATATTGAATTTGAAAATGATTTTACTATTAAAAAAGTAAAAGAATTATTAAGTGCCGCTGAGGGCTGTAAGGTGGTTGATGAGAATTCTGATGGTGGTTACATAACACCAGTTGAAGCAGAAGGTAAAGATGAGACTTTTATTTCAAGAATTAGAAAAGATAATAGTAAAAAGAATGCTTTAAATATGTGGATTGTTTCTGACAATCTATTAAGGGGGGCAGCTTTAAACGCTGTTGAAATTGCGGAGGCTTATATTAAAAGATAATATAATTATGAAAGAAAATAATCCATTATCTCCTCACATTCAGATATATAACTGGCATGTGTCATCCCTTGTTTCTATTTCACATAGAATAACGGGCATTGTAAATTATTTTCTGTTAATTTTTATTTGCATTTGGGCAAGTAGTTTATTTTTTGGTGAAGGTGTCTATGAGATTTTTAAATTGTTTTTAAACTCAAAAATTGGGAAATTTTTTATAATCAGCTTTATATGGTCTTACACTTTTCAAATTTTAAGCGAAGTAAGACATTGGTTTTGGGATATTGGATTAGGTTTTGAATTAAAAACAACAAAAATAACTGGGCTTCTGGTTATCTTTGGTTCTTTCCTATTAACAATTTTAATCTATTCTTCTAGAGGTTTTTTACAAATATGATCAAAGCAACAAAGAAATGGCTTTTTTTAAAAATATCCTCTTTAGTAATGGTTCCACTAATGTTGTGGTTTTTATTCAATTTCGTTTCACTTTATGATTCTAATTATGGTGAAGTCTTAGCGTTTTTGTCTTCTCAACCTTCAAAATTATTTTTTTCTTTATTTCTTGTTTCAATGTTTTTTTATTCCGCTTTAAGTATCAGTGAAGTTTTTGAAGACTATATTCACGCAGAGAGCACCAAAAAGCTCCTAAATATTGGTGTTTTTTTGTCATCTTTGATTATTCCATTATTTACAATAATACTTATATCTAATTTATAAATTATGAAATCTTACAAAATTATTGACCATGAATATGACGTAGTTGTCCTTGGTGCAGGCGGCTCAGGTTTGAGAGCTGCTGTAGGTTTAAGTGAAGCAGGATTAAAAACTGCGTGTGTGTCAAAAGTTTTTCCAACTAGAAGTCATACTTCTGCTGCTCAAGGTGGGATCTCTGCAGCCTTAGGTAACATGGGTGAAGATGATTGGAGATGGCATATGTACGATACAGTTAAAGGTGCTGATTGGTTAGGTGATCAAGATTGTATAGAATATTTGTGCAAAGAAGCTCCTAGAGCAGTTTTAGAATTAGAAAAATACGGTGTACCCTTCAGCAGAACTGAAGATGGAAAAATATATCAGCGTCCATTTGGAGGAATGACAAAAAATTATGGTAATGAACCTGTTCAAAGAACATGTGCAGCAGCAGATAGAACTGGACATGCAATACTGCACACTTTATATGGCCAGGCCTTAAAACATAAAACAGAATTTTTTATCGAGTATTTTGCTTTGGATCTTTTAATGAAAGATGGTCAGTGCAAAGGACTAATTGCGTGGAATTTAAATGATGGGACTATACACAGATTTAGATCACACATCACAATAATTGCAACAGGTGGTTATGGAAAAGTTTATTACTCTGCAACTTCAGCACATACTTGTACAGGAGACGGAAATGCAATGGTGCTTAGAGCTGGTTTACCTTTGCAGGATATGGAGTTCGTACAATTTCATCCAACAGGAATTTATGGTCACGGGACTTTAATTTCAGAAGGTGTAAGGGGTGAAGGTGGTTACTTAGTAAATTCCAAAGGAGAGAGATTTATGGAAAGATATGCCCCAAAAGCTAAAGATCTTGCCTCAAGAGATGTTGTAAGTAGATCAATTGCGGTTGAAATTAATGAAGGAAGAGGGGTTGGAAATGAAAAAGATCACGTGCACTTACATTTAAACCATTTAGATCCAAAAGTTATAGAAGAAAGACTTCCAGGTATATCAGAGTCCTCAAGATTATTTGCGAATGTAGATGTAACAAAAGAACCTATTCCAGTAGTTCCAACTGTTCACTATAACATGGGAGGTATTCCTACAAATTATAAAGCTGAAGTTTTAACTTTAAATGGATCAGAAAAAACTGTTCCAGGATTAATGGCAATTGGTGAGGCAGCTTGTGTGTCTGTTCATGGAGCTAACAGGCTCGGATCAAACTCTTTAATTGATCTAGTTGTTTTTGGAAGAGCTGCCGCTAAGCGTGCAGCAGAGTTGGTAAAACCAGGTACACCTCATGAAGAAATCCCACAGTCTGAGACTGATAAATGTTTAGAAAGATTTGATAGACTTAGAAATGCATCTGGCACAAATAATACTGCAGATTTAAGACTGGCAATGCAAAAAACAATGCAATCTAAGTGCGCTGTTTTCAGAACTGAAAAGACTCTAAAAGAGGGTGTAAATGAAATTAGAAAACCTTTTGAGGGCATGGATGACCTTTCGGTAAAAGATAAGTCTCTAATTTTTAATACTGATCTAGTAGAGACATTAGAATTTGATAATTTGATTAGACAAGCAATAACTACAATGGACTCCGCTTATCATAGAAAAGAAAGTAGAGGAGCTCACGCTAGAGAAGATTTTCCAAAGCGAAATGACGAAAAATTTATGCAGCATACATTATCGTGGTGTGATGGCAAAAAGACTAAAATCGACTATAGACCTGTTCACAGATCAACACTTTCAAATGACGTTCAATACTTTCCACCTCAAGAAAGAGTTTACTGATGGTTCAGATAAACTTACCACAAAATTCTAAAGTTGAAAAAGGTAAGTTTTTTAAAGACAAGACTGGCTCAAAAAATATACGCAAAGTAAATATTTATAGATGGGATCCATCTACAGGAGAAAACCCAAGGATTGATACTTACGAAGTAGACATGGACAATTGTCCTTCGAAAGTTTTAGATCTATTAAATAAAATTAAAAATGAGATAGATCCATCAATTGCTTACAGAAGATCTTGTGCACATGGAGTATGTGGATCCTGTGCTATGAATATGGATGGGAAAAATGGGTTAGCTTGTACGAAGCCGCACTCTGAAATTAAAGGAGATATTAATATTTATCCTCTACCACATCTGAAAGTTTTAAAAGACTTAATTGGTGATCTTAGTACTTTGTACAAACAATATGAATCTGTTGAACCATGGTTAAAAACAACCTCAAAAACTGAAAAAGAGAATATTCAATCCAAGAAAGATAGAGCTAAATTAGATGGGCTTTATGAGTGTATAATGTGTGCATGCTGTTCAACTTCTTGTCCAAGTTATTGGTGGAATGGCGAAAAATATCTAGGACCTGCTGTGCTTTTACAGGCTTATAGATGGATAATTGATTCAAGAGATGAAGATAGAAAAGAGCGATTAAAAAAAGTTGCAGATGAACTTAAGTTATATAGGTGTCATACTATTATGAATTGTACTAATGCTTGTCCCAAAGGTTTAAATCCAGCAAAAGCAATAGCTTCAATTAAGAAAATGCTTGCAACTAGCTAATTACTTAATTAAATAATTTCTCCGATGAATTTAATTCAACATTTTATAAATGGTAAAATCTATAAGGGATCGTCATCAAGGAAAGGGAAAGTTTTCAACCCTGCAACAGGTGCTCAAGAGTCAGAAGTGATACTTGGTGCAAAATCTGATTTGGATCATGCTGTAGAAAATGCGAAAACAGCTTTTGAAAAATGGTCCCAAGTCACCCCTCTTCAAAGAGCGAGAATTATTTTCAAATATAAAGAATTAATTGAAAAAAATTATGATGAATTGACTAAACTGATTGTTTCAGAACATGGAAAAGTCTATGAGGACGCAAAGGGCTCTCTTACAAGAGGTCTTGAAATAGTTGAGTTCGCATGTGGTATTCCTCAAATGCTAAAAGGAGAGTTTACTGAGAATGTTGGAACAAACATAGATAGCTGGTCTATGAGACAGCCTTTAGGTGTCTGTGCAGGAATCACACCTTTTAATTTCCCTGCTATGGTTCCAATGTGGATGTTCCCAATGGCAATTGCTTGTGGAAATACTTTTATTTTAAAACCTTCGGAAAAAGATCCTTCATGCTCAATTCGTCTTGCTCAACTTTTTTCAGAAGCTGGATTACCTAATGGAGTTTTAAATGTTGTAAATGGTGATAAAGAGGTAGTTGACTCAATATTAACAAATAAAGATATTAAAGCTGTAAGTTTTGTGGGTTCAACACCAATAGCAAAATATATTTATGAAAACGCTGCAAAGAATGAAAAAAGAGTACAAGCATTAGCAGGAGCAAAAAATCATTGTGTGGTAATGCCGGATTGTGATATGGATCAAGCTGTTAACGGTCTCATGGGAGCTGCCTATGGTTCTGCTGGGGAGAGATGTATGGCACAATCAGTTGCAGTAGCGGTAGGAGGGATTGGTGATAAACTTGTAGAAAGATTATCAAAAAAAGTTGAGGCCTTAAAGGTTGGTCCAGGTCTTGATAAAAATTCTGAAATGGGACCTTTAGTTACTAAAGAACATTTAGAAAAAGTTAGAGGGTATGTTGATCTTGGAGTAAAAGAGGGAGCAAAGTTAGTTGTGGATGGTCGAGACATTAAACTTCAAGGATATGAGAATGGTTTCTTCATTGGAGGTTGTTTGTTCGATAATGTCACTAAAAATATGAGAATTTATAATGAAGAAATTTTTGGTCCAGTGCTTTCTGTTGTAAGAGTTAAAGATTTTAATGACGCGATTCAACTGATTAACGATCACGAATTCGGTAATGGAACAAGCGTTTATACTAGAGATGGAGATGTAGGAAGAACTTTTGCAAATAAAATAAAAGTTGGGATGGTAGGTATAAATATACCTATTCCTGTCCCCGTTGCATTTCATAGTTTCGGAGGATGGAAAAGATCTTTATTTGGAGATTTGCATATGCATGGTCCTGAAGGTGTAAAATTTTATACTAAACTAAAAACTATCACATCACGTTGGCCATCAGGAATTGGTTCAGACCCTGAGTTTGTAATGCCAACAATGAAATAACATAAAGGAAAATATGAAAAAAATAAGTTTGATTGGAGCAGGACAAATAGGTGGAACTTTAGCCCATTTGATAGGAGTAAAAGAACTAGTTGATGAAGTAGTTCTTTTTGATGTTGCTAGTGGCATTGCTAAAGGAAAGGCTCTTGATATTGCACAATCATCTTCAGTTGATGGTTTTAGTGTAAAATTTTCAGGAACGGATAAATATGAAGATATTAAAAACTCTGATGTCATTATTATAACTGCTGGGGTCCCCAGAAAACCTGGTATGAGCAGAGATGACTTAGTAGGTATTAACCTAAAAATAATTAAACAAGTTGCAGAGGGAATTAAAAAAAACTCTCCAGATGCTTTTATAATTTGTATAACAAATCCCTTAGATGTGATGGTAATGGCTTTCCAAAAATATTCTCAGCTTGCAGCTAAAAAAGTTGTTGGTATGGCAGGAATATTAGATAGCTCAAGATTTAAACTTTTTTTGTCAGAAGAATTAAAGGTTCCAGTAAAAGAAATAGACGCAATGGTCATGGGCGGACATGGGGACACTATGGTACCAATGCCAAGATTCACTAAAGTATCTGGAAAACCTTTGTTAGATCTTGTCAATTCAGGTGTTATTTCTAAAGAAAAACTAGAAAGCATCAATCAAAGAACAAGAGATGGTGGAGGTGAAATTGTAAAATTTTTGGAAAAAGGTTCCGCATATTATGCGCCAGCTGCTTCGGGAGTACAAATGGCCGAAGCATTTTTAGGTGATAAGAAACTACAGTTACCTTGTGCCGCACAATTAGAAGGTCAATATGGTTTTAATGGAATTTATGCAGGTGTTCCAGTTGTTATTGGAAAAAATGGAGTAGAAAAAATAGTCGAAATTCAACTTGATGAAAAAGAAAAGGCTGAATTTATTAATTCTGTGAATGCCGTAAATAAGCTTTGGGAGGCTGCAGTAAAAATTGACCCAAGCTTGAAAAAGTAATGAATATTCACGAACACCAGGCTAAACAATTATTAAAAAAATTTGGCGCCATTGTTCCTAATGGAGAAGCTTGTTTTACAGTACAAGAGGTTTTAGAAAAAGCAAAAAAACTCAATCTTAAAAAATATGTTTTAAAGGCACAAATACATGCAGGCGGGAGAGGTAAGGCAGGTGGAGTTAAAATATTGGATAATTTATCTGATCTAGAAAAAGCTGCAAGAGATTTGTTAGGAAAAAAATTAATTACACATCAGACAGGACCAAGTGGCAAAGAAGTTAAAAGACTTTACCTAGAGGAGCCATCCAACATAAAAAAAGAATTCTATTTATCCTGTCTTATTGATAGGGCAAGTTCTAAAATTGCTTTTATTTCTAGCGATCAGGGTGGAATGGACATCGAAGAAGTTGCAAAAAGTGATCCTAATAAAATCAATACTGTAAAAATTAGTTTTAAAAAGGATATTGAAGATGAGGATTGTAAAAAAATTATTCGTAATTTCAATCTAGATGATGATGCCAATCTAAAATGTATCAAGATTATTAAATCAATTTACAAAACATTTGTTTCTACCGATGCAAGCTTAATTGAAATCAATCCACTAATACTTACAAAGGAAAATAATATTATGTGTCTGGATGCAAAAATAAGCTTTGATGACAATGCAATTTTCAAGCATCCAGAATTACTAGAATTAAGAGATTTGAATGAAGAAGATCCTATAGAAATAGAGGCAAGCAAACACGATTTAGCTTACATAAAATTAGATGGATCTATTGGATGTATGGTAAACGGAGCAGGATTAGCAATGGCAACAATGGATATAATTAAACTGCATGGTCAAGAACCTGCAAATTTTTTAGATGTAGGAGGCGGTGCATCTAAAGAAAAAGTTGCAGCTGCGTTTAAGATAATTTTATCAGATAAAAATGTAAAAGGAATACTGATAAACATTTTTGGAGGGATTATGAGGTGTGATGTCCTTGCCCAAGGAATTGTAGAGGCTGCAAAAGAAACCAAAATAAATATACCTCTTGTAGTAAGACTTGCCGGAACCAATTCAAAAGAAGGAAAAAAAATATTAGATGAATCTGGATTAAAAATAATCTCTGCTAGCGATCTAGGGGACGCAGCAAAAAAAATTGTAAAACAAGTGGAATAAAATGTCAGTTTTAATAAATAAAAATACTAAACTTATATGCCAAGGGTTCACTGGCGCCCATGGAACATTTCATTCTGAACAGTCAATAAAATATGGGACAAATCTAGTTGGAGGCGTAACTCCAGGTAAAGGAGGACAAACACACTTAAATAAACCTGTTTTTAATTCAGTAAAAGAAGCAAAAGATAAGACTAATGCAAATGCAACAATGATCTATGTCCCTGCAAAATTTGCTGCTGCAGCAATAATCGAGGCAATTGAGGCTAAGATCGAATTGATAGTTTGTATAACTGAAGGGATTCCAATCTTGGATATGTTAAAAGTAAAAGAAAAATTATCAAACTCAGCTTCCAGACTAATTGGACCAAATTGTCCAGGAATTATCACTCCAGACGAATGTAAAATTGGTATTATGCCAGGAAATATTCATAAGAAGGGGTCCGTTGGTATAGTCTCAAGATCAGGAACTCTAACTTATGAGGCTGTTGCACAAACAACTGAAAACGGATTAGGTCAGTCAACATGTATCGGAATAGGAGGAGATCCAATTAACGGTACCAATTTTATAGATTGTTTAGACTTGTTTTTAAACGATCCAGAAACTGAGTCTATTTTGATGATTGGTGAAATTGGAGGAACTGCAGAGGAAGAAGCAGCAGAATTTATTAAAAATCATATAATCAAAAAGCCTATGGTAGGATTTATTGCTGGTATCACAGCACCTCCTGGACGAAGAATGGGACATGCAGGGGCAATAATTTCTGGTGGCAAAGGAGGAGCTTCAGATAAAATTGATACAATGACAGATGCGGGTATTACCATTGCAAAATCTCCGGCAGAAATGGGAATTACATTAAAAAATAAATTGGGTCTTTAATATTTTAATGTTAATACTATAATGATCATAAATGAGCTCTTCAAAAAATTTAGAATTTAAGCAGCAGTCTTTTCTTAATAAATCTAACAGTCAGTTCATAGAAGAAATGTATGTAAGATTTATTGAGAATGACCCGAAATTACCAGATAGTTGGAAAAAATACTTTAGTGATTTAAATGAAGATCTAAATTCAGTTTCAAAAGAAATATTAGGCCCTTCATGGAGTCCAAAAAAGATATCGATAGATCTAAAAAAAAATAAAAAACTTGAGGAAAATCTAAATGGTTCTGAGAGGGAGAAAATAGACTCTATTAAAGCAATCGCATTGATAAGGGCATATAGAATCAGAGGTCACCTTATAGCAAACCTTGATCCTCTCGGTTTAATGAAAAGAGAATATCTTTATGAATTACATCCAAATGACTATGGTTTCAAAACTGAGGACTTTGACAGAAAAATCTATCTTAATTCTTATATGGATGTGGGTTATGCCTCAATTAATGAAATTATCACAAAATTAAGAAAAGTGTATTGCTCATCAATAGGTGCTGAATACATGCATATAACAAATCCGACGGAGAAAGTTTGGTTTAGAGAAAGAATGGAAAAAGAGGAGAACCAAATAAATTTTACTGAAAAAGGAAAAGACGCAATATTAAATAAGATTATTCAAGCTGAAGGTTTTGAAAAATTTTTAGCAAAAAAATATGTTGGTACAAAAAGATTTGGTCTTGATGGTGCAGAGTCTTTAATTCCAGCATTAGAACAAATTATTAAACGTGGAGGCCAGTTAGGAGTAAAAGAAATTAAAATTGGAATGTCGCATAGAGGAAGATTAAATGTTTTAGCAAATGTTCTTCAAAAGTCTTATAAAAGAATTTTTAACGAATTTGCTGGTGAATTTGCTTCCTCAAGTGAGGACTCTACAGGTGATGTAAAATATCATTTAGGTGCCTCATCAGATAGAACTTTTGATGGAAACTCTGTACATGTTAGTCTTACGGATAACCCTTCTCATTTGGAAGCAGTAAACCCTGTAGTTCTTGGTCAAACAAGAGCAAAACAATATTTTCATAAAGATACAGAAAGAAAAAAAGTAATACCTTTACTTATTCACGGTGATGCAGCATTTGCAGGGCAAGGAGTTGTAGCTGAATGTTTTGCGATGTCAGGTTTAAAGGGTCATAACACAGGTGGAACAATTCATATAATTGTAAATAACCAAATTGGTTTTACCACTAGCCCAAGGTTTGCCAGATCAAGCCCGTACCCATCTGATTTAGGAAAAATTGTAGAGGCTCCCATTCTTCATTGTAATGGAGATGATCCAGAGGCAGTTGTTCATTGTGCTAAAATCGCAATTGAGTTCAGACAAAAATTTAACAAAGATGTTGTGATTGACATGATTTGCTATAGAAGATTTGGTCACAATGAAGGAGATGAGCCATCTTTTACTCAGCCTTTAATGTACAAAAAAATAAGATCACATCCATCAACTTTAAATATATATGGGAAAAAACTTATTAAAAATAACAGTATAACTGAAGATCAATTCAAAAATAAAGTAAACGACTTTAAAAAACTTTTGGATGATCAATTTAAAACTGCAAATGATTATAAACCAAAACTGAATTGGTTTGAGGGTACCTGGTCAAGATATCAACCAAAGAAAGGTAAGGATAAAAGAGGACAGACAGGAGTTGATACAACGAAATTAAAGAAACTTTCTACAAAAATAAACTTTTTAAAACCAGAGTTTAATATTCATAAAACTATACAAAAAGTTTTTGAAAATAGAGATAAGTGTGTACAAGATGAAAAAAATATTGATTGGGCTAATGCAGAAACACTAGCATTTGCAACATTACTCGAAGAGGGATTTCCTGTGAGATTAGTTGGTCAAGATAGTGGTCGTGGTACATTTAGTCAAAGACACTCGGTTTTACGAAATCAAATAGATAACTCAAGATACGTGCCGTTAGATCATGTATCTACGAAACAGAAAAAATTTGAAATTGTAGATAGTTTTTTATCTGAACTAGCAGTACTTGGATTTGAGTATGGATACAGCTTAGTAGAACCAGAAACCTTAACGATCTGGGAGGCACAATTTGGAGATTTTGCAAACGGGGCTCAAGTTGTGATTGACCAATTTATTGCCTCCGGTGAAAGGAAATGGTTTAGAGCTTCGGGACTAGTTTTATTGCTTCCCCACGGTTATGAGGGACAAGGACCTGAGCACTCTTCAGCAAGACTTGAAAGATTTTTGCAACTTTGTGCTCAAGAAAACTTGCAAGTACTTAATTGCACAACTCCAGCAAATTATTTTCATGCTCTTAGAAGACAGATTCACAGAGAATTCAGAAAGCCACTTGTCATAATGACTCCAAAATCTTTGTTGAGAAACAAATACTGTGTTTCAAACATAGAGGACTTTGATAAAAATAATTCATTTCATAGAGTACTGGAGGATCAAGCCTTAAATAAAAAGAACAAATTAATTGAATTAAAAAAACCAAAAAAGATAAGAAAAGTTATTCTTTGTTCTGGAAAAATATATTTTGATCTTTTGGTTGCGAGAGAAAAAGAGAAAATTGACGATGTTGTTTTTATAAGAATAGAACAACTTTATCCATTCCCAGTAAGGTCTTTGACAAAAGCTATTAAACCATATGCTGAATACGCTAAATTTATTTGGTGCCAAGAAGAACCTAAAAATATGGGTGCTTGGTTTTCAGTAAGAGATTATATTCAATGGACTTTAGATAATTTAGAGGTTAAAAAGAAATTAAAGTTTATTGGCAGAAATCCTTCAGCTTCACCAGCTACTGGATATGCGAAAAGACATGCAAAACAACAAAAAGAAATTATAGATAAAATTTTAGAATAATGTCAGACAAAATTGTAGTTCCAGTTTTAGGAGAAAGTATAACAGAAGCTACTGTAGCTAAATGGTTAAAAAATAAAGGTGATAGTGTCGAGGCCGATGAACCTGTTGTTGAACTTGAAACTGATAAAGTAAATCTAGAGGTTCCATCCCCCTCAGATGGAGTACTAAGCGAAATAAATGCTCAAAATGGCTCAACGGTTGAGGTAGGAGCCGTTCTTGGATCAATAATCGGAGGAAGCTCAAAAAAAGATGAAGCTGAGAATGAAACTAAAGAAGAGAAAGTAGTACAAAACGAAGATAATATTATTAGTTTAAAAAAAGAAGTTGAAACAAAAGAAGTTGAAACAAAACTGTTCGATAAGGAAGAAAAAATTTCAGAGCCTAATGAAAATACAAGTAAGGAAGAACCATTAATACTTACAGAAGAAGTATCTGCTAAAAAAGAGAAATCTGAAAAAACAAAGGATTTATCCATTTCTCCTGCCGTGAGAAAGATTGCTGCAGATAATAAAATTGACTTAAAAAAAATTCAAGGAACTGGCAGAGGCGGAAGAGTTTCAAAAGGTGATCTATTAAGTTTAATGAACATTAAACCTAGACCCTCTGAGCGGAAAATAAAATTTGGCCAAGAAGAAAAAATAAAAATGACAAGGCTAAGACTTACAATTGCTAAAAGACTTAAACAAGCTCAAGATAACGCAGCAATGCTTACAACTTTTAATGAAGTTGATATGAGCGGTATAATTGACATGAGAAAAGAAAATCAAAGTGATTTTCAAGATAGGTTTGGCATAAAACTAGGTTTTATGTCCTTTTTTGTAAAAGCTTGTATTGAAAGTTTAAAACTTTTTCCAGCAATTAACGCTGAAATTGAGGGAGAAAATATAATTTATAAGAATTATTACAATATAAGTTTTGCAGTCGGGACTGAAAAAGGTCTTGTGGTTCCAGTTTTAAAAAATGCAGATGAAATGTCTTTTGCAGACATAGAAAAGAAGATCAAAGAATTATCTGATAAAGCAAGAGATGGAAAAATTACAATTGACGATCTTCAGGGTGGAACATTCACTATAAGCAATGGTGGTGTCTATGGATCAATGTTATCAACTCCAATTTTAAATTTACCTCAATCCGGGGTTTTAGGGATGCACAATATTGTAGAAAGGCCGCATGTGGTAAATGGTGAAATTAAAATCAGACCAATTATGTATATAGCTTTATCATATGATCACAGAATAATTGATGGGAAAGAGGCAGTATCTTTTCTGAAAAATACAAAGGATAACTTGGAAGATCCAAGAAGATTGTTTTTAAATTTATAGTTTATGATAGAAAAATTTGACACGGTAGTAATTGGTGGCGGACCAGGTGGATATGTTTGCGCTATAAGATTAGCTCAATTAGGTCAAAAAACTGCTTGTATAGAAGCCAGAGGTGCCTTGGGTGGAACCTGCTTAAACATTGGATGTATTCCCTCAAAAAGCTTATTAAATTTATCTGAAAATTTTAAAAAAGCTAAAAATTTTTCTAAACTTGGAATTGAAACAGGAGACGTAAAACTTAATTTAGACAAGATGATGAAAAATAAGGATAAAGCAGTTTCAATCTTGACCAAAGGTGTTGAATTTTTATTCAAAAAAAACAAAGTAACTTACTTAAAAGGTTTTGGCAGTTTTATTTCTGAGAAGAAAATATCAGTAAAAGGTGAAGATGGTAAAAAAAAAGAGATTGAGGCAAAAAACATTATTATTGCAACTGGATCTGAGGCAATGCCCATGCCCAACGTAGAATTTGATGAAAAAACAATCGTCTCTTCGACAGGTGCCCTATCTTTAAAAGAAGTTCCAAGAAGTCTAGTTGTCGTTGGTGGGGGTTACATAGGTTTAGAAATGGGTTCTGTCTGGTCTCGTTTAGGGGCTGAAGTAAATGTAATCGAATTTTTAGATCATATAACACCTGGGATGGATAGAGAGATTTCAGAAGAGTTTATGAAAATATTGAAGAAACAAAATATAAAGTTTCACCTAAATAGAAAAGTAACTAGCATTAAAAAAACTAACAATGGGGTACAAATTTCAACGTCAGATAAGAATGGAAACAATAAAAATTTCGATTGTAATGTAGCCTTAATATCAATTGGAAGAAAACCGTTTACATCTAATTTAAATTTGAGTTCTGCAGGAGTAAAATCTGATGAAAAAGGAAGGATTAAAATTGACAAAAAATTTCAAACTTCAGCAAAAAATATTTACGCTATTGGAGATGTAATTGACGGGCCAATGTTAGCCCACAAAGCAGAGGAGGAAGGGATTGCAGTTGCAGAAATAATTGCAGGTCAATCTGGTCATGTAAACTACGATTTAATTCCTGGGGTAATATACACAACTCCTGAGGTAGCAAGTATAGGTTTGACAGAAGAACAACTAAAAGAAAAAAACAAGTCTTATAAAATTGGAAAGTTTCCTTTTATGGCTAACTCAAGAGCTAAAGCGATTGATGAGCCTGAAGGTTTCGTCAAAATTTTAGCAGATAAAGACACTGATAAAGTTTTAGGAGTACATATGATAGGGCCTCACGTAGGAGAAATGATTGCAGAAATGGCAGTTGCAATGGAGTTTGGAGCGAGCTCTGAGGATATCGCACGAACGTGTCATGCTCATCCAACATTTTCTGAGGCAATAAAAGAGGCAGCTTTATCCGTTGAAAAAAGACAAATACACTCTTAAAATCTCAAATAACCTTATGTCAAAACGCGCCCTTATTAATTTAAAATAAAACCATAAGATACCTTTAATGACAAAATCTAATAATAATTTTAACTCTAAAATATCTGATGCTACCGATATCAGCAAACCATGGGATAAAGACAATCAAGCCTGGTGGGACTGGTATGTTAGCTTAGCAGATAATGATGTTAAAAAAGATGAAATTATTAATGCTGATCCCTTACCAGATATTTCAATACCAGCTGATGATGAGGTTATTTCGGAGTTAACTAAACCCTACCATTTGACCGATGATCAAATTAATTTTTTTAAAAAAAATGGTTTCATAAAACTTAAGAATGTTTTCTCTCCCGGGTCAGTGTTAAAACTACGAGCTGAATTAATTAATTTATTAAAAGAAGAGTTTAAAGTTGATCCAGATAAAGGGGCACATAAACGATTCCTTAGTCTTGAAATGATTTGGCCTGATAATAAATTGCTTCGCGCCTACGTATTATCACCTCGTCTAGGACAAATTTCAGCAAATCTTCTCGAAGTATCAGCTGTTAGACTTTACCATGACAATGTGCTAGCCAAACAAGCTGGTTGTGGTCGTACTCCTTGGCACTTTGACGATCATCATTTTCCTCTCGACACTAATGACGTAGTCACCGCCTGGGTGCCTGCACAACCAACTCCACTTGAAATGGGACCACTCTCTTTTGCCTATCCACTCAATGTCCACAAATTAGTCAATGCTGTTACCTTTGAAAAGACTGGCACTGGATACGACCGAGGGGTATCAGATGTATTTTCAAAAAATAATGTAAGCGTAAATGAAACTCCTTTTGAGCTAGGCGAAGTTAGCTTTCATCATAATTTAAATTTTCATACCGCTTCACGTAACCGTACTAATCGTAGCCGAGTAGCTCTTGCCAATACTTATTACCGGGATGGAGCAAGAGTAGTTAATAGTCCCACGATGGTCTCTGGTGACTGGCAGAAATTTATGCCCAATGTCAAACCAGGGGATGTAGCAGCTAGTCCACTAAACCCAATTTGTTGGCCAGTTAAAAATAAATCATGAAAGATACAAACAACCAGAAGGGACTAAATTCGACCTGGACAGACAGTCTTTCTCAAAATCTACATCCCGATAGTAATGCTTTAGTTGATCATTTAAGAACTATACATCAAGAACATACAGGATTTACTGAAGTGTGCGCAAGTTTTTGTCGTGATAATACTGGACGTAATAGTTATGAATGGCTGGCTGAACTTGTACCTAATAATGAAAGTTTACGAGTATTAGATCTTGCCTGTGGGTCAGGGCCATTATTAAAAATCTTATTTGATCGTAATAAAAATTTAAATTTAAAAGGTGTAGACATGTGTCCTGAAGAACTAGCATTAGCCAAGACTCGCCTTATAGACAGCAGAGTCAATCTTATTGAGTCAAAAGCACAAAAATTGACAACAATAGATAATAATTCTATCGATATTGTCTTGTGTCATTGGGCTTTAACATTGATGGACCCGATATTACCAGTGTTAAACGAAATCAAACGAGTTTTAACTTCAGAAGGTCGGTTTGTAGCGCTAGTTGATGGGCCAATGAGTTCAGCACCTAATTATAAGGAGGTACACGATTTAATTTATAGTTATGTACAAAAAGAAATACCTAATTATGGAGAGATTGATTTAGGTGATCCAAGAATACGAGGATCAGAAAGCCTAAGTAATCTTATACATAAAGCTTTCCCAGAAGCAAAAGTAACTATCGAAACAAATGTTGTATCTATGGAGGGACCTGCTATTCAAGTGGCTGAAATTGCAGCAGGATTTTTCTATGCTGCATTTGTCCTAAGGCCGGAGAACAAAAAATTAATGATCACAAGTTTATCTGAACTTTTAGCAATATCCAAACAAAGTACTGATTCTCAAAGACAAGGGCGATTTTCAATGCCAATTAACCGTCTTTTAGTTACCGCTAACATAAAATGAAATCATTTTTACAAGAAGTTAGTTTTGGTTTAAGCAAGAAAAATAAAAAGCTGAGTTCTAAATGGTTTTATGACTTTAAAGGATCAAAACTTTTTGAACAAATTACTAAATTGAAAGAATATTACCCAGCACGAACAGAAAGAAAAATTTTGAAAGATAATAAAATTGAAATTGCTAATAAAATAGGCAAGGGCGCAGTTTTAATTGAACCAGGCGCTGGAGATATAAAAAAAATAGAAATTTTTTTAAGTAGCCTAGATAAGCCAAAAAAATATATACCCCTAGATATTTCTGAAGATTATATAATAAAAATATCTCAAAGTTTTAAAAAGAAATTCCCAAAAGTAGCTATTACTCCAAAAGGATATGATTTTTCAGGAAGTGATAAATTACCTTTTAAAATTAATTCATCAGAAAATATAATTATTTTTTTTCCAGGGTCAACTATAGGTAACTTTGAGAAAAAAGATGCTGTAAAATTTTTAAAAATGCTCAAAATGAAATTTAAAGCCAAAAAAATTATCATTGGTGCTGACTTAATTAAAGATATTCCAACTCTTATTTCTGCTTACAATGACAAAAAAGGTGTAACTGCAAAATTTAATAAAAATATTTTACAAAGAATGAATACCGAATTAGGTTCTAATATAAACTTAAATTTCTATCAACATTTAGCAATTTATAATAAATCAAAAAAAAGAATTGAGATGAGACTAAAAGCAAAAAAAAATAATAATATCAGAATAAATGGCTCAAAATATTCAATTAAAAAAAATGAAGAGATTCACACTGAGAATTCTCACAAATACACGATTAAATCTTTCAGAAATTTAGCAAATGAAGCCGGGTGGAAAGTTAAGAAAACTTGGGTTGATGATAAAAAACTTTTTAGTGTGCATTTTCTTGATCTTGGTCTTTAGGTCTAGATATTACTTTACATTTATTGTATATCAACAGAAATAGAGTTGTAAATAAATTACCAATACACTTTTAAATTTTTCATAATGAAATGAAAGTACCAGTACTATTACCAAACATTTTTGATCACCCATTTACATACACTTCAAAAGAAAAACTTAAAATTGGCGACTATGTAGAAGTACCTTTTGGTAAAAAAAAAATGATAGGTATTATTTGGGATGATTTCGAGGAAGGGCCTAAAAAAAAATTTCAAATCAAAAATATAATTAAAAAATTTACAAAAGATCCTTTAGAAAATAAAACAATAAAATTTTTAAATTGGTTTTCTGATTATAATATCGTTCCAAAGGGTATGGCTTTAAAGCTTCATCTAGTAAATAATTCTTTAGAAGAAGATTATAAAGCAGACACTTATGATCAGTTTAATAAAAAACACCCAACCAAAGATTATAGTCTTAGTATTCAGCAAAAAAAAAGTTTATTAGAAATAGAAAAGGGGGATAAAAATTTTAGAGTTCATGTATTACAAGGGACCACAGGTTCAGGAAAAACAATAGTTTATTTTAATGCAATTAAAAAAAAACTAAATGAAGGGTATCAATCTTTGATTTTACTTCCTGAAATTGGCCTCACAAAAGAATTTGAAAAAAATTTCATTTCTTTTTTTGGTTTTAAACCAGCTATTTGGCATTCATCAGTTACAAAGAAAAATAAAAAGATAATTTGGAGCGGTTTGAAATCAGGAAAGATTAAAGTTGTCATAGGGGCTAGGTCGGCTTTATTTTTACCTTTTAAAAAGTTAGGTCTTATTACAATAGATGAAGAACACGACCAATCCTACAAACAAGATGAGGGTGTAAACTATCATGCTAGAGATATGGCAATATCCAGAGCATCATTTGAAAATATACCTATCAACTTGATATCTGCTGTTCCATCTATAGAAACTTACAAAAATATCAAAGGAAAAAAGTTTTATTCATCCAGGTTAACTGAGCGATTTAAAGATGCAAAGTTGCCAGATTATGAAATTATAAAAATAAAAAAAAGTGAAAAAAAAGTAACATTTATTTCAGAGCAATTGATTGAAAAAGTAAAAGATAATTTATCTAGGAATAATCAAGTTTTATTCTTTGTAAATAGAAGAGGTTACTCGCCATTTGTATTATGTAAAAATTGTTTAAAAACTTTTGACTGTCCTTTTTGTTCAATTAATCTTGTTTATCATAAGATAAGAAATAAAGTTTTATGTCATTATTGTGGTTATTCCACTGAAATGGAACGAGATTGCTCTTCAAAAGATACTAAATGTGATTTTAGCTTTAGTGGTCCAGGTGTGGAAAAAATACTTGAGGAAATTAAAAAGATTTTTCCTGACAAAAACACTTTAATTTTCTCAAGTGACACCATGAATAAAAAGGACTCGTCTTCAAAAATCCAAGAGATAATAGATAATAAGATTAATATTTTAATTGGTACTCAACTGATTTCAAAAGGTTTTCATTTTCCTAATCTGAATTGTATTATTGTTTTGGATATTGATTATTCTTCTAGAGGTTACGATTTAAGGAGTGCTGAAAAAACTGTACAGCTTTACCACCAACTATCAGGCAGAGCCGGTCGAGAAGGAAAGCCTTCGACTGTTTATTTTCAAACAATGAATTTGAACTCAGATTACATATCGCAAATCGTAAATCCTGATCCTTATATTTTTTTGGATAAAGAATTAATTCTGAGAGAAAAGAATTTATTACCTCCTTTTGAAAGATTTATATCGATAATAGTTAGTGCTCAAAATAGCAAAAAATCCGACCAGGCATCATTTGAATTGTCAGAATTTTTAAAAAAAC
>CACIAP010000003.1 GCA_902584685.1 uncultured Pelagibacteraceae bacterium
CCCGCTCCTATCAAAAACTAAAATTTTTGCTAACTTTCCAATTTTAGACCAATTGTTCCATTTATGAAAATTTATGAGATTATCAGCTCCCATTATAAAAAAAATTTCGTTACTGCGATTCTTTTTAAAAAATTTTATAAGCTTAATTGTCTTATTAGATTTAATTTTTTTTTCATAAAAACCCACAGTCACATACTTTGTTTTTTTTGTTAAACTTTTTGCAATTTGGACTCTTTTTTTAAGGCTATAAAAACTTTTACTTTTAAAAGGGTTTTTTTCGGTGATAGCCCATACAATTTTGTCTAATTTGAATAATTTTTTAGCAACTTTAGAAATTTTTAAATGCCCTTTGTGAGCAGGATCAAAAGTTCCGCCAAGAATACCTAGTCTAACTTTTTTTTAAGATCGTATTTGGCCATTTCCTATTACTTCATATTTATAAGATACAAGTTGATTTAAACCAACAGGACCTCTAGGTGGTAATTTATTAGTTGATATACCTACTTCGCCACCAAAGCCAAGTTCAGCTCCATCCGCAAATTGGGTCGATGAATTATGAATCAATATTGAACTTTTCACATTTTCAAAAAAGTATTTTGTATTTTTTTTATTATTAGAAATAATTGCCTCAGTATGTGAGGTACCATACTTATTAATATGTTTGACTGCATCCTCTACATTGTTGACTTTTTTTACAGAAATTTTTAATGACAAGTATTCGGTCGACCAATCTTTTGATGTTGCTTTATGAATTTTTTTTGGAGAAATTTTTCTGATAGTGTCGTCAGCATATATTTTACAATTATTTTTTAATAAATCATTAATAATTAAATTGATTTTTCCGCTAGATAGTTTTCTATGAACAAGCAATGTCTCTGTAGCACCACAAATTCCAGGATTTCTTAATTTTGCATTTAATATAATTTTACTTGCCATTTTGTGATTTACGTTCTCATCTACAAAGGTATGACATAAACCTTCAAGATGTCCTATGGTGGGTATATTTGAGTATTTTTTTACCTTTTTTACCAGATTTTTGCCGCCTCTTGGAATTATTACATCAATGTAAGATTCCATTTTAGACAATAAAAAATCTACCACTTTTCTATTTTTTTTTTCAATAAATTGAACAAAATTCACATCTACCTTATTTTTCTTAAGAGCTTTTCTGAATAAGTTTGAGATAATTTTATTAGAATTAAAAGCTTCTGAACCTCCTTTTAATATTACACTATTTCCAGATTTAAAACATAAAGAAGAGACGTCTGAAGTTACGTTTGGTCTACTTTCATAAATAACTCCAATTACCCCAATAGGAATAGAAACTTTTTTAACCTTTAATTTGTTAGGTCGACTCCATTTAGAAACCACTCTATTAACTGGGTCTTTAAGTTTAATTATTTCTAATACAGATTTCCTGATACCTTCAATCTTTTTATCATTAAGCTCTAATCTATTTATTAAGTTAATATCAAGTTTTTTTTGTCTAGCTATCTTAAGGTCCTTTAAATTTTCTTTTAAAA
This sequence comes from uncultured Pelagibacteraceae bacterium, assembly GCA_902584685.1. Classification (GTDB taxonomy): domain Bacteria; phylum Pseudomonadota; class Alphaproteobacteria; order Pelagibacterales; family Pelagibacteraceae; genus Pelagibacter. The sequence goes on from CACIAP010000003.1 coordinate 1,524, forward strand.
TTTTGTCATTATATTTAGTTAATAGGCTCACATAATCTTTTAAAATTTTATTTTTTTTTTCTTTATTGATAATTTTTAATCCTGCCTTAACTGCGTTAGTTCCAATTCTATTTAAATAATTTTTCATTTACTAAATCCCACCATATCATCTTTATGAACTACTTCAGACTTAGTTTTATACCCTAATATTTTATTAATCTTGTCAGAATGTTGCCCTTTAATCTTACTTATCTCTTCAGATGAGAAAGAGCTTAAACCTCTTCCTAATTCAAAATTTTTCTCATCTACAATTTTTATATGATCCCCTTTATCAAAGTTACCTTTTATATTTTTAATTCCAGCTGCAAGAAGACTTTTTCCTTTTTTAAGAGCTATAATAGCTCCATTGTCTATCATCAACTCACCTTTTGGTGACACAGAGCTTGCTATCCACTTCTTTCTTGCATCTAATTTTGAAATTTCTGGCAAAAACCATGTACACTCTTTGGATAAATTAATATGTTTTAATGGGTTTAATATTAAACCACTTGAAATCACCATTTTACATCCTGCTAAACCACATATCTTTGCTGCTTCAATTTTAGTTAACATACCTCCTGATCCGTATTCACCAGTTGTTTTATTTGCAATTTTAAATACATTCTCATCAATTTTTTTCACCTCTTTAATTAATTTTGCATCTTTATGAACTTTAGGATTTTTATTATAAAGCCCCCCAACATCTGAAAGTAGAATAAGACAATCAGCGTTAGATATTTGGGCAACTCTTGAAGCAAGTCTGTCATTATCACCATATTTTATTTCTGATGTAGCGATACTATCATTTTCGTTTACCACCGGTATAAAACCAATATCAAAAAGATTGTCTAATGTTCTTCTTGCATTTATGGCTCTTCTTCTTACTTCAGTGTCCTCAAGAGTAATTAATATTTGAGATATGTCCATTTTCTTTTTAGAGAAGTTTTTTTTCAATAGATTCATTAATTCTATTTGACCTATTGATGCGACGGCTTGGCTCTTATCAATTTTAAGATTTTTTTTATCAAGATTAAGTTTTTTACATCCTAAAGCTATCGCTCCTGAACTTACAATTATAATTCTTTTACCTGCTTTTTTGAAACCCTGGATATCCTTTACAAAACTATCTAGCCATTTACTTCTAATCTTTTTTTTCTCATCAATTATTAATGATGATCCAATTTTAATTACTATTGTGTTTAATTTATCAAAATACATATTCTAATAGTTTCGATTTAATCTTTGAAATTTTTGATTTATCCAAGGTAGATAAATCATAAATTTTTTTCTTGATTTTTCCGCTTAAAATTTTCTTTTTTGAATCTAAATTTTTTTTATCAATAAGATCAATTTTATTAAGCACAATTATCTCGTTTTTTTTTAAAAGAGATTTACTATATTTGCCTAACTCAGCTCTAATTTGTTTATATGATCTGATTAAATCTTTTTCTGTTACATCAATTAAATGAAGCAAGGTTTTACACCTTTCAATATGTTTTAAAAATTTTGTTCCTAAACCCACCCCTTTGTGAGCACCTTCTATAAGTCCAGGAATGTCTGCTAAAGTAATTTCTTTATCATCATATACCGCAACACCCAAATTAGGGTTTAGGGTTGTAAATTTATAATTTGCAATTTTTGGGTTTGCGCTTGTTATTGACGCTAGTAAACTTGATTTACCTGCATTAGGTAATCCTATGATTCCTATGTCTGCGATAGTTTTTAATTGCAACCATATCCAAAAATCTTCACCTTTAAGTCCTTTGGTAAATTTACGTGGCGCTCTGTTTGTTGAAGATTTAAATCTCGTATTTCCAAAACCGCCTTTTCCACCTATTGCGACAGCATATTCTTCCTTCTCTTTTTTAAAATCGAAAATTAAAGTTTTATTATCCTCTTCGAAAACTTGCGTTCCAATCGGAACTTTTAAATATAAATTGTCTCCACCTTTTCCAGTTTGATTTTTTCCTTTTCCATCACCACCTCTTTCAGCTTTGAAATGTTGTTGATATCTATAATCTATCAAAGTATTTAAGTTTCTCTCAGAGACAAGTACTACTGATCCACCTTTTCCACCATCGCCTCCATCAGGGCCACCAAATTCTATAAATTTTTCTCTTCTAAAACTTGGAGATCCAGATCCACCGTCGCCAGCTTTAATATATATCTTTACTTGATCTAAAAATTTCATAAAACAACAGGGTAAGTTGTTTGGATATTAATTGGGTTTAACTGAAACGTAAGTCCTATCAGACTTTGATTTTTTGAAAATAACTTTCCCTTTTATCACCGAAAAGATTGAATGATCTTTCCCCATACCAACATTTTGTCCAGGGAAAATTTTTGTTCCCCTTTGTCTAACAATAATATTTCCAGGCACTACAAACTGACCCCCATATTTTTTTACTCCAAGACGTCTTCCTGCGCTATCTCTTCCGTTCCTTGACGATCCACCTGCTTTTTTTGTTGCCATTATTTAACTTTAGTTGTTGTTTTTTTTTCTTCTTTTTTTTTACTTACTTTAGTAATTTTCTCTGCCTCAGACAAGACCTTTCCATCTTTTGACATAATTTTGTTTACTCTAATTAATGAAAATTGTTGTCTGTGACCGTTTTTTCTTCTTGAATTTTTACGTCTACGTTTTTTAAATATTAAAACAGTTCTATTTTTTGAATTTTTTAATAATTCAGCCTCAACTTTTGCACCAGAAACAACAGGGTTACCTAACTCAATATTTTTGTCATCTCCGTAAGCTAAAATTTCTTTGAACTCTATTTTACTATTTGGCTTACCTTCTGGAAATTTTTCAATTTTTAAAATTTCTCCAGCTTTAACTTTGTACTGTTTTCCACCTGTTTGAATGACTGCAAATGACATAAAAGTATTTTCTAAATTATGCAGCAATATAGTTATAAGGTATTTATAGTCAAGTTATATCGATTAAAAATTATCCTTTAAATCCCTTAATTTTGAAAATTCTTCCTGATTTTTTGCTCTTAAAAAAATGTTACAATTCAATTCATCTTTTATTGTAGATGGCACAGAAGGAAAACCACTATCCAATTTTTTTTTAATATTTTGAATCTTTTTATTAAGTTCAGAATTGTTTTGATCAAATCTTTGACAAAAAATTGCATTATTTAATGTATATTCATGTCCAAAGTATATGTTTGTCTCAGGTGGTAAAACTTTTAACCTCGATAATGAATTAAACATATCTTCATAGCTCCCCTCAAAAATTCTTCCACACCCCAAAGAAAACAATGTATCTCCAGTAAAAACTGTTTTTTCGTTAAAAAAATGAAAGCATATATGTCCAGAAGTATGCCCAGGTACATGAATTACTTTAAACTCAAATATGCCATCCTTCCAAACCTGATTATCTTTTAAGGGAATATCAATCATGGGAATTTTATCTTTATCATCCTCAAAGGCTAGAATTTTTGCGTTGAACTCTTTTTTAAGAATATTGTTACCACCAATATGATCGCCATGGTGATGAGTATTTAGAATGTATTTTAAATTTAAATTATTTTTTTTGATATACTCTAATACTGGTTTTGCCTCACCAGGATCTACTACGCAAGTATCCAGGTTTTTTTCATTGATTAACAAATATGAAAAATTGTCAGTTAGACATTTTATTATTTCAATTTTCATTTTATTTCTCTAGTATAAAAATTCCTAATTCAGAAAACAAATTTTGAAATTTTAAATTTTTTAAGTTAATCTTAATGTTTCTTCGCTTGCAATAATTTTCAAAATCCTTAATTGTGCACATATGCAAGTTTGGAGTATTATACCATTCATTAGGTAAATTTTCTGTAACGGGCATTGTGCCCTTTAAAAGTAAATGAAGTCTTACTTTCCAGTGTCCAAAATTTGGAATTGATACAATTGCTTTTTTCCCAATTCTTAATAACTCATTCAATACATTTTCTGGATCTAAGAAAGCCTGTAAAGTTTGACTCAGTATTACAAAATCGAAAGAACTATCTGGAAATTGTTTTAAATCTTTTTCTGCATCACCTTCAATAACAGTTAGACCTTTTTCGACACATTTTTGAACATTTGATTTTGATAATTCAATTCCCCTGATATCTTTACTGATGTTTTCCGTAATATATTTCATTAATTCACCATTACCACATCCCACGTCTAAAATTTTAGAATTTTTCGTTATTAATTTTGCAATATTATAAAACTCTTTTTTCATGAAATTTTCTCATAAGATTTGTTTAAAAAATTCTTCACAGTGTTGAGGAAGTCTGGAACATCAAGTAAAAAAGAGTCGTGTCCTTTATCAGATGTAATTTCAACAAATCCAACGTCTTTACCAATAGCATTAAGTGCTATCACTATTTCTCTGTTTTCAGATGTTGGATAGAGCCAGTCTGATGTAAAAGATATAATAAAAAATTTTGTATTACTTTTTTCAAAAGCTTTGGATAGATTGCCCCCAAACTTTTTTGTTAAATCAAAATAATCCATAGCTCGTGTGATATATAAATAGCTATTTGCATCAAACCTATCCACAAAAACTGAGCCTTGATATCTTAGATAACTTTCTATTTGAAAGTCAGCATCAAAGCTAAATTTTAAATCATCTCTTTCTTGCAGCTTTCTACCAAACTTTTCTTGAAGACCTGCTTTGGATAAATAAGTTATGTGCGCTGCCATTCTTGCAACTGCAAGACCTTTATCTGGCTGTTTATTTTGCTCCTCATAAAACCCATCCTGCCAATTCCTATCTGCCATTATGGATTGTCTACCAAGTTCATTAAGAGCAATATTTTGAGCTGAATGACTTGCAGTGCAGGCAATTGGTATTGCAGTATGAGCCTTGTTTGGGAAGTTAGATACAAACTGAAGAACTTGCATTCCACCCATAGATCCTCCAATAACGCAAAATAATTTTTCAATTTTAAAATATTCTAAAAGGTTATATTGAGCATTAACCATATCATTTATTGTGATTACAGGAAAATTAGTTCCGTAAGGTTTTTTTGTTTTCGGATTTATATCACTTGGTCCAAAAGAACCCATACAGCCACCAATAACGTTAGCTGCAATTACAAAGTATTTATCAGTATCAATAGCTTTACCGGTTCCAAGAGCATAATTCCACCAACCGTCTTTCTTAGTAATTGGATTAGCTCCCGAAGCAAACTGGTCTCCTGTTAGTGCATGAAAAACTAAAATAGCATTATCTTTTTTATCATTTAATTTCCCATATGTTTCATAAGCTAATGGAAAATCACTGATTGTCTGACCACAATCAAGTTTCAACGGTTTTTTTACCAATAAAGTTTTTATTTTTTCTTTTTCACTCATAGTTTTTTGTGAATTGTGAGGAAAAAAAACTTATTTAGCGGTTTTTTTATAGCGCTCGCAATTCAGTTAAATCAGCGCAGAATTCTTTTATAACATGTTATTATTTATGTCAATTATATCCTGCAGAGGGTTAATTTTATTTAAATAACCAGTATATTATTTATATATATCATTATGCAAAAATTAAACTATAGAAAAATAAATGTGCAAAGCTATGTACCTGGCAAGTCAAATATTTTTAGAAAAAAAAATATTATTAAACTATCTGCAAATGAATCTGCACTTGGCCAATCACCTAAATCCAGAAAGATAATTTCAAGTATAAAAAAGCTGGATAAATATCCAGATAGCAAAACAAGAACTTTAAGGAGAGAAATCTCACAAAAATTCAAATGTAATTTTGATCAAATTATTTGTGGCTCAGGATCTGACGAAGTCATACAATTATTGTGTCAATTATTTTTGCAAAAAAAAGATGAGGTTATTGTTCCTCAGTACAGTTTTTTAATGTATAGGATTTACAGCAATATAATTGGCTCAAAAGTAATTTTTTCTAGGGAAAATAAATTTAAAGTTTCAGTTAAGGGAATTCTGGATAAAGTTTCGAATAAAACAAAAATTGTTTTTTTAGCTAATCCTAATAATCCAACAGGTACTTATTTAACAAAAAAAGAGCTTCTTGAATTAAGAAAAAAACTTAGACAAAATATTCTTCTTGTAATTGATGATGCTTACTATGAATACATGGTAAATAAAGATTACAAATCTGGATTAGAATTATTTAAAAATAAAAAAAATGTATTTGTTCTAAGGACATTTTCAAAAATATACGGTTTAGCTTCACTAAGAATAGGCTGGGGTTACGGCTCTAAGGATATTGTAAAAGAATTACTTAAAATCAAACCACCATTCAACATAAATAAAATTGCTGAAATGGCTGCAGTTGAAGCATTAAAAGACAAATCATTTATCTCAAAATCAGTTAAACATAATCTAAAATGGGCTTATAAGATTAAAAAAGCTTTAGAAAATTATAAGATTGAAACTAATAAAGTTTCAGCAAATTTTCTCTTATTAGATTTTGATAATTGTAGATATTCTGCTATTAAAATAAAAAAGTCTCTTGAAAAAAAAGGAATTCTTTTAAGAAGTTTAGAAGCATACAAAATAAAAAATAAGTTAAGATTAACGATCGGAAACACAAGAGAGAATATTCTTCTTCTTAAAACTTTAGAAAAAATATTTGGAAAATGATCAATAAATTATTAATTGTAGGCTGTGGCTTAATAGGCTCATCAATATTAAAGAAGGTCTGTAAAAAAAAGATTGCCAAAAAGATATTTGTTTTTGAAAAATCTAAAAAAAATCAAAGAACATTGAAGAGATTAAAGCTTAAATTTCAATTAATTAAAAAAATGGATAAAAAAATATCTGAATGTGATTTTATTGTAATCTGCGCTCCTTTAAGTGAATACAAAAAAATATTTTTAGCATGTAATAAATATTCAAAAAAGAATATATTGATTACTGATGTTGGCTCAGCAAAGAGAGATACAATCACTAAAATAAATAGAATTAAAAGAAAAGATATTAACTGGATTTCAAGTCATCCAATAGCAGGCTCCGAAGTATCAGGACCATTGAATGGTAATGAGAATCTATTTGTAAATAAATGGTCAGTAATAATTAAACAAAAAAAATCGCAAATCAAAGAAATGAAAAAAATACTGAAATTTTGGAAACTACTTGGCTCAAAAACAGTTACTATGGATGCAGATCAGCATGATAAGATATTTGCAATAACGAGTCATTTGCCACATTTAATTGCTTATAATTTAATTTTGACAGCAACTAATTTTAAAATTCCAAATAAAGATAACGTCCTTAGATTTAGCGCTGGAGGATTAAGAGATTTTTCTAGAATTGCTGCTTCAAACGAAATAATGTGGAGAGATATATTCTTTAATAATAAATCAAATATGCTTAAAGTAATTGATCTTTTCATAAAAAATTTAAAAATATTTAAAAGCGATATTAAATCAAATAGAAAAAATTTAGAAACTAAATTAAGAAATTTAAAAAAAGTAAGACAAAAGATTGTTTTATTAAAACAAGATACATCCAAACCAGATTTTGGAAGAATTTAGATTTTTAATTCTTTAATTAAATCTCCAACCATGTCTTTATAGTTTCTGCTGGTATTGGAAACCTTTTTACTTATCGGTTTGTTTGCTTGATCAAAACTTAACGTTCTTATTATTCGTGAATTTTTATGATGACTCATGACATTTTCATCCCATTCTAAATTACAAAAAGCCAAAATTTTTCCAATGTGATTTTTGGGATCCTCTACCAAACTTTCATATTTTAAATTGTAAATATTTTTTGGAAATTCTTTTTGCCAGAAGTCCATTGTATTGAGGTAAAGTTTATAGAATTTTGCAATATCTCTAAAATTATTTACAAACTTAGTTTTTATTGGAAAAAAGTTTTTATAAATTGACCAACAATTATCCAGAGGGTCTCTAGCACAGTTTATTATTTTAGCATTGGGGAACAAACTTAAGATTAAACCTATACTATTAAAATTTAATAATTCTTTATCTGTAAAAACAGAAGATGAATTATTTAGTTCTGCTATTAGATCAAGATAACCATTTCTGAAGTTATCGATTAAAGTAGCATCAATTTTTTCTTCACCAATTATTTTTTGAGCAATTTCTTGAATGTATGGTAATTCACCCCCACCAAATACCTTTTTATGGGATGCAAGTATTTGCTCAACCAACGAAGAGCCTGAGCGTGGCATACCTACGATAAATATTAAGTCTCTATGAACTCCCGAGGTTTGAATTTTTTTAATTTTTTTATAAAGATTGATATTTTCTTGAATTTTTTTTTCATCTTCACTAAAGTCATACTTTGTCTCTTTTTTTAACAGTTCATTTCCCTTCTTTAAAAATTGATAAGCGTTTTTATAATCTTTAATGTCATCGTAAGCTTTATGAATTCCATAACAAAGATGTATTTTTTCTAAGTTACTAAAATCATCATCATTTACTTTTTTTAACATATCATTCAGGTGTGGGTCATCTTCGGTATATTTATGCACTAAAGAGTATTGACGATCTGCATCAGTCAATTTTTTATTTAATTCCAATATTTTTCTACAATATTTTTTAGATTCTTCGTTTTTATTTGAAATCCTGTAAACGCCAACTAAGCTAAAAAGTGTTGCAACTGCATCGTGTTGAATATTCAAAACCTTCTTATAATGCTTTATTGACTCTTCAATTCTATAGGTTTCCCTTTTTAAATTTCCTAAATTATTAAGTATATGAAGGTGATTATTATCTATTTCTAAACCTTTTTTAAAATATTTTTCTGCTTCTGAAAATTTATGTAACTTATAAAAACATAATCCTAGATTATTAAGAAAATCTGGATGATTAGGATTAAATGTTAATGCCTCGTTCATAACATCAATTGATTTTTCAATTTTTCCAATTTTTTGATAGGTGATACATAATAAATTAAAAAAAAATTGATTTTTTCTTTTTTCAAGAACCTTATTGCATCCTTTTATTACTTTTTTAAAATCTCCTTTTATAAAATTATTATGAAGTTCTTCGTATTTTCTTTTTAGTGTTTCATCCGAGAGCTTATTCATTTTATTCCAATTACTTTAAGTTTTGCTGTTTTTTTAATCAAACTTACTGTTTTTTTAATATCCATAACAATCACTTTTTTTTTTGGACCATAAGCATGTATCAATTTTTTTTTTGATAGACATACAGCAACATGGCCCTTCCAAAAAATAATTGCATCTTTTTTTATTGACTTTAATTTTTTAAAATATCTAAATTGAGGTCCAGTATCCCGGGGGCAAAAAAGATTGTTAAATTTATAAAACAGCTGAACCAATCCTGAACAATCAATTCCATCAAATTTTTTTCCTCCCCATTTATACTTTACATTTCTGAAAATTTTAATTCTCTTAAAAATTTTTTCTTTATACTTTATAGGAACAACATCAGATTTTTGTATCCAATAGTTATCAAAATTAAAAAATTCTTTATTGCTTGATTTGACTTGAAGTAAAGATGTAAAGCTTAATTTCATCTTAATTCTAGAATTTTTGATAGGCTTTGAAAAAATATTTGCTTTTAATGAGGATACCTTATGAGTAGGCTTGAAAGCGAATTTTTCAAATTTTCTTTTTTTTATAAAACCTACATATTTATCGTAGTCTGTTTTTATTTTATAAAAATCTTTGTATTTTTTAATAATTGAAAATTTCTCCCCATAGAGAATTTGAGAGGAAAGTTTAGATTTTTTCTTTCTATTTTCGTATATATTTACACATGAATATTTATTTATCATTTATCTTTTACAGGTGCAATTACACCTATCCAATATATTAAGAATAATACCGGCATTCCCAATAAAGCAGTAAGTATGAAATAATTACTATAACCCATCACGTCAACCCATGCACCAGAATATCCTGCTATAAGCTTGGGTAAAAATAACATGATTGAACTGAATAAAGCATATTGAGTTGCAGTGAATTTTATCGAGGTTAATCCAGATAAGTAAATTACAAAAGCTGCTCCAGCAAACCCACTAGAAATGTTATCCGCGGTTATCACCATTATTAAATAATTGATATTTGCATCAACTGTCGCTAACCAAGCAAATAATAGGTTACTTAAAGATGCTATTAGGGCGCCCAAGAATAAAGCTGTCATCGTACCTTTTTTTGTTGCAAAATAACCTCCTAATAATCCACCAATAATAGTTGCAAAAACTCCAAAAAACTTCGAGTAAGTAGCTATATCTTTTATTGAGTAGCCTTTTTCTAAATAAAATATGTTTGCCATCACACCCATAACTACATCAGCAATTCTGTAGAGAGAAATAAGCATAAGAATTATTAAAGCAAATCTTCCATACTTTTCTATGAAATTTTTCACTGGGGCAATATAACTTTCAGATACCATTTTTTTCTGAATTATTTTAAGTTTTGTTAGCAAAACCAAAAAAATACCTGAAACTAAAAAACAAAAAAATAACTTTAAACAAGTTAGTATAAAAAATAAAAAATTATTATCTTCAATAGAGAAACTTATCTTTGAGTAAAGATATATGAAAACTATAACAGCAAACAATACAGACAGGAAAAAAATCAAGTGATTATTTGTTTTTTTAAAAATATTTTTTTTTACTTTTGGCTCACTCGAAGTAAGATTTGCAAAAATACCAACCAACATTAATAAAGCCATTATGCAATAAACTTTCTGCCACACAATTTGATCATAATTTTCTGATCCGAAATAAGACGCCAACCATAAACTTCCAGCTCCACTTACTAACATTCCAATTCTGTAACCTGCAATATACATGGAAGATAGATACCCTTGTTTACTTTGAGAAACTGACTCAATCCTAAATGCATCAATGATGATATCTTGAGATGCGCTAAAGAATGCCAAAAAAACAATAAATATAGCTGTTGTATAGAGGTTTTTCTGTGGATCAGTAAATGAAGTAAGTATTAAAGACAAAATGATTAAAAGTTGAACTAATAAAAGCCAACTTCTTCTATGGCCAAACTTTTTAAAAATTGGCAAACTGAACTTATCTATTATCGGTGACCATAAATATTTAAACGCGTATGCAAAGCCAGCCCAACTAAATAAAGTAATTGTACTTCTCTCGATGCCAGCTTTAGATAACCAAACTGATAAAGTCGAAAATACTAATAATATTGGTAAGCCAGAGGAAAAACCAAACAAAAGCATTTTTAATGACTTTTCTTTAAAGAAGTAATAAAAATTATTCGTCAATTAATTTCTCCAAAATGATGGTAAGAAAATTACTAAAATTGCAAAGATTTCTAATCGACCTAAAATCATTCCAGCAGACAAAATCCATTTTGATGCTGATGGTAAACCTGCATAATTACTATTTGGCCCAATTTCATTTCCCAAACCGGGACCAACATTTGATATTGAAGATGCTGCTCCTGAAACCGCTGTAATAAAGTTTAAACCTGTAAGCGTTAATAAAGCAGATATCACGAAAAAAATTATTATATAAAGATAAATAAAAGATATAATTGAAGCGATTAATTTATCCTGAACTATATCATTATTATATTTCAAATTAATAATCGCTCTAGGGTAAATTATTTTTAGCAATTGATTCTTCAAAAAGAAATAAAGCATATGGACCCTAAATACTTTAATACCACAAGTAGTTGATCCTGCGCAGCCACCAATAAACATAAGTAATAAAAAAAATATCAAAGGAAAATTACCCCATTGATCAAATTCTTTAGTAACATAACCGGTTCCTGTTAATATTGAAACAACATTAAAGATAATTGCTCTTAATTGAATTTCAAATATGCTTTTATTAACAATTGCTAAATAAATAAAAAGTATAAAAATTGAAAAAAATATTAACTTAAAGAATAATTTTATTTGCTCATCTTTAAATATTATTTTTTTATTACCAGATAAAAATTTTATATATGATATAAATGGGATACTACCTAAAATTATAAAAATTATAGATACGTACTCAATTTTTGCACTTTCAAAAAATCCTATTGACTGATTGTAATTAGAGAAACCTCCAGTAGCGATAGTGGTCATCGAGTGAGTTAAGCTATCAAAGAAATTCATTCCACAAATTTTATAGAAAAATGCACAAAGCAAAGTTAAAGAAAAATAGATCAGAACTAATCTTAGAGAAATTTGTTTTGATTTTGGAAGTATCTTTTCTGAACTATCTCCACTTGAAATTTTTAATAGTTGCATCCCCCCTATGTTCATTATAGGCATCAAAGTAATTGCCATTACAATAATACCGATTCCTCCTAACCATTGGAGTATTGCCCTCCAACTTAAAATTGCCTTAGGAGTGTCAGATAAATTATTGATAATTGTTGCCCCAGTAGTTGTAATTCCAGACATACTTTCAAAGAAAGCATCGGTTATAGATAGGTTTAAGTCTGAAAATATAAATGGGATAGAGCCAAATATTGCAACTTCTATCCATGATAATGCTGTTAGGAGAAATGCCTGCTGAGTGCTTAAGCTTCTGTTATGATCGATATTAGCTAAAAAAAATAAAGTACCAAAAGTAATTGTAATTATTGAAGATATTATAAAGGTAGAGTTAAACTCGCTATAAATTAATTGTACAGTAACAGGAACTAACATTGAAAAACCTAATACAATCAACAATACGCCTAAAGTAAAAAAAACTGTTTTATAATTGGACATTTAATTTAAACATTATTTTATGGAAAATAAATTTCAACATTATATGAATTTAAATATAAGCTAATTATACAATAAATTCGTTTTTTGATGAAAGAAATTAACAAACAAGACATTGAAAAATCAAACTCATGGCCAATCGTTGAGGCAAAAAAAATTCTGAAAGAGAGAAAGTCTTTTATTGAAAAAAAAGGAAAGATAGTTCTTCAGACAGGTTATGGTCCATCTGGGTTACCCCATATAGGAACTTTTGGAGAAGTGGCACGTACATCAATGGTAGTAAATGCATTAAATTTATTAACAGACTTGCCTAAAGAAATTATCACATTCTCTGATGATATGGACGGTCTTAGAAAAGTTCCAGACAATGTACCTAATAAAAAAATTTTAACTGATAATCTTCATAAACCACTGACTGTTGTTCCAGATCCTTTTCAAAAGTTTAGTAGCTTCGGAGAGCATAATAATGAAATGTTGAAAAAGTTTTTAGATCAATTCAATTTTAAGTATAATTTTTTAAGCTCAACAAAGTTATATAAAAGTGGTTTCTTTAATGAGCCACTTAAAAAAATCCTAGAAAATTATGATGAGATAATGAACATTATAATTCCAACTCTTGGTAAAGAAAGACAAAAAACTTATAGTCCTTTTTTACCGATATGTCCAAAAACTGGTCACGTTTTGGAAATTCCAGTTTTGGAAATAGATAAATCAAAATCTACAATTACTTTCGATAATAGAGGAGAGAAAATAAACGTTAGTATCCTTGATGGCAAATGTAAACTTCAGTGGAAAGTAGATTGGGCAATGCGTTGGTATGCCTTAGATGTTGATTTTGAGATGTATGGAAAAGACTTGATTGAAAGTGCAATCCTATCAACTAAAATTGTTAAACTTTTAGGAAAAAGAAACCCGTCTGGTTTTGCTTATGAATTATTTTTAGATGAAAAAGGAGAAAAAATTTCAAAGTCAAAAGGTAATGGTGTTACGATTGAAGAATGGTTAAAATATGCCTCTCCAGAAAGCCTATCTTTGTATATGTATCAGAATCCAAAACGAGCAAAAAAACTTTATAAAGAAATTGTGCCAAAAGCAGTCGATGAATATTTAGATTGTATAGAAAAAAGCAAAAATCAATCAAACAGGGAAATTTTATTGAATCCAGTTTGGCATGTGCATAATGGAAATATTCCCAAAGAAAACAAAATTATGAGCTATTCAATGCTATTAAATTTAGTCGAGACAAGCAATGCTAACTCTAAGGATGTTCTGTGGAAATTTGTCGAGAGGTACACAAAAGACCTAAATAAAAAAGATTATCCAATATTTGATAAATTAATTGAGTATTCAATAACTTATTTTAACGACATTGCTAAAAGCAACAAACAATATAAAAAACCAAATTATGAGCAAAAAAAAGCACTATTAAACCTCATTAAGATGTTAGAGAATTCTACAGATAACCTTGAACCAGAAGACATTCAAACAAAAATTTATACTGTAGGAAAAGAAAATGGTTATAAAGAAAATTTAAGAGACTGGTTTAAACTAATATATGAAGTAGTATTTGGAGTTGAAAATGGACCGAGGTTAGGTTTTTTTATAAGTTTCTTTGGTGTAAAAAATACTATTAAATTAATAAAAGAAAAAATTGATTAATGTTTTCTAAAATAAGACCTTTAATTTTTAAGTTAGACCCTGAGCTGGCACACGATCTTGCAATTAAAGCGTTAAAAACAAATTTAATTGTTCGAGATAATAAAAATAATGAATCAACTCTTAAAACTAAATTATTTGGAAAAGAAATTCCAAATCCAATTGGTATAGCTGCTGGATTTGATAAAAATGCAGAAGTTTACAATCCTCTATTTAAATTAGGTTTTGGTTTTGTAGAAGTTGGCACTGTTACCCCTTTAAGTCAATATGGTAATCCAAAACCTAGAGTTTTTAGGCTAGAAGAAGATTGTGCTTTAATAAATCGATTAGGCTTTAATAATGATGGAGCTGACAATGTAAGATTAAGAATAATTAAAAAAAAACCTATGGGATTGCTAGGAGTAAATATAGGACCTAATTGGAACGCAGAAAATAAAATTGAAGATTATTTAAATTGCTTAAGGAAGTTTCATGATATTGCTGATTATATGACAATAAACATTTCATCACCAAATACAGAGAATTTAAGAGACTTTCATAACAATGAAGAATTAAAAAACTTGCTGGAAAGCATTCATAGCGAAAGAGAAAAATTGAAAAGTAATATACCAATAGTTATTAAAATATCACCAGATATTAATCAGAAGAAAGTTGAGGAAATCTGTAGAACAATTTTGGATTATGATATTAAAGCCGTAATTGTTTCTAACACGACAGATGGTAATCGCGACAGTTTGAAAAATCACAAGAAATTTCAAAAAGGAGGACTTTCAGGTAAACCTTTAAATGAAATATCCAATAAATTAATAAACAATTTTTATAAAATATTAAATGATAAGATAGATATAATCGGTGTAGGTGGGGTAGACTCTGGTGAAACAGCTTATCAAAAGTTTATACACGGGGCAAAGTTTGTTCAGCTTTATACAGGTATGGTTTTTCAGGGTCCAAAAATTGTTAGCAAGATTTCAGATGAGTTGAATTATATTCTTGAAACTAATAATGTAAAAAAATTAAGCGATATTATTGGAAAAATTTAAAATATCGACTTGACTGACAATTAAACTACATTTATACCACGTTAACAATCATGACAAAAAAATGTGAACTTACCGGTAAAAGACCTTTGAAGGGTCATAAAGTTAGCCATGCAAATAATAAGGTAAAGAGAAGATTTTTACCTGGTATCAAAAAGGTAAATTTTAAAAGTGATATTTTAAACAAAAGTTTACGACTAAATGTCTCAAATTCTGCTATGCGATCTATTGATAAAAAAGGTAGTTTTGATCAATTTATGAAAGAAGTTAAATCAAAATATTTATCAGATAGACTTAAAAAAGTTAAAAAAAGTATTCTACAAAAATCCGCATAATGAATAAAGTTTTTCTAACCCTTTCTTTTTTTATGGGTTTGGTGGTTTTAGCATCAAACTACCTGGTTCAATTTCCAATAAAATATTACGGTTTAGAGCAATTGCTAACTTATGGTGCTTTTAGTTATCCTATAGCTTTTTTAATTACAGATTTAGCAAACAGATCATATGGAAAGATTGCAGCGAGGAAAATTGTATATTTCGGATTTGTAATTGGAATTGGTTTTACATTATTTTTTTCAACTAGTTTTGATGATTTAATATCAGTTAGAATTGCTATTGGATCTGGGTCAGCATTTTTAGTTGCTCAACTTTTAGATGTACAAGTTTTCGATAAATTAAGAAAAAAGAAATGGTTTATTGCTCCATTAACCTCATCTATTGTTGGATCTACAGTTGATACCTTTTTATTCTTTTCAATTTCTTTTTACGCAACTGGTGTTCCTTGGATTACTTTATCGTTAGGAGATTTAGCGGTTAAAATATTTGTAGCCTTGGTAATGTTAATACCTTTCAGATTATTATTAGGCACTTTAAAGCCTGTTTAAGGTTAAACTTTAGGCTCTTGTTGGGTCATGCAATGAACAGCACCAAATCCCCAAATAAGTTTTGAACAATCAATTCCAACAATTTTTTTGTTTTTAAAGAACTTTTTAAATATTTTAATCACTTTTAAATCGCACTTATCATTAAAAATTGGCAGCAAAACAATCTTATTGCATATTAAAAAATTCATATAACTCGCGGGTACCCTAACTTTATTGAATGATATCGGTTTAGGCATTGGTATTTTTATTATTCTAAATTTTTTCCCATTTGAATTCTTGGCACTTTTTAGAATTTTAAGGTTTTTTTTCAAAATTTGGTAATTTTCATCTTTTTTATTGTTTTCGATTGCTGTCATAATAGTATTCTCTGAAACAAACCTACTTATATCATCAACATGTCCATGAGTGTCGTCTCCGATAATACCTTTATTAAGCCAAATGAAATTATCTACATTTAGTAACTTTGACAATACTCTTTCATATGTGAGCTTATTAATTCCTGGATTTCTTAATTGAATTTTGCTTAGCAAGCATTCTTTAGTTAACATAATAGAACCTTTACCATTAACGTCTATAGCTCCACCCTCAAGTATAATTTTTTTATATCTATTTTTAATCTTTATTTTTGGTTCAATTTTTCTTATTTGAGTTTTTTTGTGGATAGCAAGGTTAACTTTATTATCTTTTTTAAAATTTTTATATTTTGACCATCCATTAAACTTGAAGTTTATAAAAATTTTGCTTTTTGTTCTATTATTCACAAGATAAATAGGGCCAAAATCCCTAATCCATATTCTATCTGTTTGTATTTTAAGTAGTCTAATATTTCTTAATTTTGCACTAAAAAATTTAAGTATTCGTAATATTTTATTTTCTTTTTCATTTAATTTAACAATGAGATTAACTTTTTGTGTTTTTGAAATTATAGAAACTATTTCTGCTACTTTTTGTGGAATAGTTTCGAAAAGGTCTGGCCAATCTTTTTTGTTATAAGGCCAAGTTATCCAAATAGATTCTTGTTTTTCCCACTCTGCGGGCATTCTATATCCAAGATTGGATAAATTTTTATTCATCTTTTGGATTACTCATCAACCCCCTGTAGGCATCAATTCTTCTATCTCTTAAAAATGGCCAGTGTTGTCTAACATTTTCAACTTTTCTAAAATCAATATCACAAATTAATATACCTTCATTCTTAGAGTTAAGTTTTGAAATAATATTTCCACTTGGATCAACAACAAAGGAATTACCCCAAAATTCGATTTTTCGTTTACCTTTTTTTTCCACTCCAACTCTATTTATTGCAGCAACAAAAATACCATTAGCTATTGCGTGGGACTTTTGAATTGTAATCCAGGAATCTAATTGTGATTTACCGTACCTTTTTTTTTCATTTGGGTGCCACCCAATAGCGGTTGGATAAAATATTAATTCAGCACCTTTCAAAGTTGTGAGTCTTGCTGCTTCAGGAAACCACTGATCCCAGCAAATAAGTGAACCGATGTTTCCAAACTTTGTTTTTACTTTTTTAAATCCTAGATCTCCAGGTGTAAAATAAAATTTTTCATAATATCCAGGATCATCAGGAATGTGCATTTTCCTATATTTAGAAACAATTTTACCCTTCTCGTTAATTGTTAAATTTGTGTTGTGGTACATTCCAGATATTTTTTTTTCAAATAATGATATGATAAGAATAATCTTTAATTCACGTGCGAGTTCACAAAAAATTTTAGATGTTTCGCTGGGAATTTTTTCAGCTAATTTAAAGTTTGAATGATTTTCTGTTTTACAAAAATAGTTTGATAAAAATAGCTCAGGGACGCATATTATTTTCGCACCCTTTTTTTTTGCTTCTCTTATTTTTTTTATAGAGTTTTTCAAATTAAAATTTTTGTTGTCTGAAATTTTAAGTTGAATTAAACCAATTTTGGTTTTTCTTATCATTTTTGATATAACTTTGTAAAATTCCTTCTCTCTCGATTTTTCCACTCTCCTCTGTGATAAGCATCACTAGCAATTAAAGGCAGTACACTTGTAGCTTCAGCAAAAACCATCTGTTCTTTTGTTATATCCACTTTTCCCCAAGAACTAGCCTCTTTTAGAGTAGAGCTACTACATGCCCCGTCTCTTGAGTCCGCTACTGTTATCTGAATGGCATATTTGTGCATATCTACCTCTTTACCTAATAATTCAGCACAAATTACTGTGTCTTGAATAAAATTTTTTGGAACACCTCCTCCTATCATGAATAGACCAGAATTTTTTGATTTAATTTTAATTTCTGTTAATTCTCTAAATTCTCTAATTGAATCTATAGTGATGTGTTTGTTTGGATTTTTTTCTTGATGCATAACTAATCCAAATCCAGCGCTAGAGTCTGTAAAAGCTGGGCAAAAAATAGGAACATTATTATCAAAAGCTGTCTCTATTAATGAACCTTTTTTTTTTGAATTGTTTTTTAAATATCTTCCCATCTCATATATAAATTCCCTAGAGGTATATGTTTTTGGTGGTAATTTATTAGCAATTTCGCATATAATTTTATCGCAAATTTGTAATTCATCTTCATCAATATAAGTATCGTAAATCCTATCGATATAATTTTTTCTAAGTTCACTATCATCTTGAAATTGTGAACCTTGATAATGTTTAAAACCCAAACCCTCAAAAAAATCCATATCAACAATTGAGGCGCCAGTAGCAACGATAGCATCCACCATATTATATTTGACCATATCTTTATAAATGTTCATACATCCTGCAGCAGATGTTGATCCAGCAAGTGTTAAAAAAATTGTGCAGTTTTTATCCTTTAACATTTCATTGAAAATACTTGCAGCGTTTCCGGTTTCTCTGGAGACAAAAGACATTTTTTGCATTGAGGATATAATATCTCGAGAGTCAAAAGAAGTTATGTCAATGTGCTCTACAGGTTTGTTAAGAAAACTTTTTTTTGTATTGTGGCCTAAATTTTTCTTTTCTGACATTTATGCGACTAGAGATCCTTTATTTTTATCTCTATCGTACATAGTCATTATTGGTTCATCCTCAACTTCATAAATCTCGTTAGAATAAAAGCCATTAAATTGAGTTCTAAAAGTTAATCCATATGCTCCTAGTTGACCAAGTTCTATGTAATCATTTTCTTTTACATTGTTAGGTAAAATAAAAGGTCCTTTCATATAATCAAGGCTATCACAAGTCGGTCCATAAAAATCAAAAGCAGTCATTTTTTTTGAAATCATTCTTCCATTTGTAATAATCCTTGAGGGGTAAACTATATTTGGAACTCCACCGTCAAATAAAGTTCCATAAGTTCCATCATTTATGTAAAGCTTCTGTTTTTTTCTTAAATTCACTTTTACTATCGTTGATCCTGACTCCGCGACTAATGCTCTCCCTGGTTCACAAATTATTTCGGGCATTTTATTTAATTTTAATTTTTCAAGAGCTGTTTTAATCTCATTAAAATAACTATCCAAAGGTTGCGGAATTAGATCTGGGTAGATAGCTGGAAATCCACCTCCAATATTTATTACATCTGGAATAATTTTTGTTTTTTTAATTATATTTCCAATTTCAGAAATGCCCTTAGCATATGAAATAGGATGCATACATTGCGAACCAACATGAAAGCTTAAACCAATTTTTTTTGCATATTGTTTAGTTAATCTTAATAACCCGATTGCTTCAGAACTTAATGCACCAAATTTTTTTGACAAATCAATCTCAGCATGTTCATTAGAAACAGCAACTCTTACATATAACTCAAGATCCTTAGCTTGTTCAGTAGATTCAATAATTTTGATTAGTTCCTCTTTTGTATCTAATGAAAAACTTTTAACATTATATTTAAAATACGCATCTCTAATATTTTCTCTACTTTTTACAGTATGCATATAAGAACATTCCAAATCTTTGTTGATCTTTTTAATCATCTCTATCTCTTTTAACGAAGCAACATCAAAATTCTTTATTCCTGATTCTATAAGAGTTTTGACTACAGAAGGATGTGGATTAGTTTTAACCGCATAAAGGATTTTGCCTGGGAAATTTTGTAAAAAAACTTTGGTAGCTTTTTTTATCGAATTCTTTCTGATGCAGTAAACTGGATCAGAAGGTTTGATTACATTAATAATTTCATCAACCGTTTTAAATTTTTTCATTTTTTTAGCTCCGTAAAAAAAAATTTAACAAAAAAAATCTACATAACAGCTATGCAAATTTCATTAAATTGAGCATTTAAGGGTTTTTTTACCTAGTGTAAAGAAAATAATTGATAAAAGTTGATGTCCAACAAGCCTCTTGAAATTTTTAAAATAAGCTCCATATAGATCTAAATGAACGTCCAAAACGTAAAAAATATAAGCCAATTTGAGGATAAATCTCTTCTAATTGTGGATGACGATAATCCTTTCAGAGAGCGCTTAGCTAGAGCTATGGAAAAGAAGGGATTTAAAGTTTCACAAGCTGAAGGTGTAAAAAAAGGAATCGATGCTGTTAAAACAAATAAACCTGCATTTGCTGTAGTGGACTTAAGGCTTGGTGATGGTAACGGTTTGGAAGTTGTAAAAGAAATTCAAAATTCTAATGCAGATAGTAGAATTGTGATGTTAACAGGCTATGGGAATATTCCAACAGCTGTTGCAGCAATCAAACAAGGTGCAATCGATTATCTTGCTAAACCAGCCGATGCTGACGACGTTGAAAAAGCTCTTTTAGCAGATCCAAATAGAAAAGCTGACCCACCAGACAATCCTATGTCTGCCGATAGAGTTAAGTGGGAACATATCCACAGAGTATTTGAATTATGTAATAGAAATGTTTCTGAAACAGCTAGAAGACTAAAAATGCATCGTAGAACTCTTCAGAGAATTTTATCAAAAAGATCGCCTAGATAAACTTTTTAAAAAAATCGACTTTTGTAGAAATTATAACTAAAAGAAATATTTTAAATAATTCCGCTAATAAAAAAGGTTTTGCTCCTAGATTAAAAATTGGTTTATCCCAACCAATTAAAATTCCTAACCAAAGAAGTCCCAATACATAAATTGGTAAAACTGAGAAAAAAATCTTAATAAAATTTAAAAGATAGTTTTTATTAAAATTAAATTTTCCAGCCACATAAACCGCTATTATAAAACCTAAAAGATATCCCATCGTTGGACCTGTGAAATAAATCATGCCAACACCTTTTTCTGGAGAATTAGAAAAAACTGGTATTCCAACAATGCCTTCAATTAAATAAAGTGCAACTGTAGCTAAACCTAATTTATAACCAAAACACATTCCCAAAAATATTACAACGAATGTCTGCATTGTCATTGGAACTGGGTAAAACGGTATTTTTACTTTTGCTGAAATCGTTAACAAAATTGTTCCTAAAAAAACAATAATAGCGTTTTTAATCATTTTGTTATTTTGAATCAGCTTAACGGTTTCCATAATTAAATAATATATTAATTTAAGTTTTTAATCTAGTTATTTGTTAAATTCACAAAAACGTCCTCTAAATCTGGGTCCTCAGATTTAATATCTTTAATTACTATTCCTTGATTTTCTAATAACTTGATTATTTTTTGTATGTTAAATTCTTGTTTATTATATTCTATCTTAAATTCTGAATCTGTGTTAGTTAAAATATTATAATTTTTATCATTAATATCGTCTAAAACTATTCTCTTATTAATTTCAAATTTAATAGTTTTTGTTTGAATTTTATTTAACATATTTTCAGTTGTATCTAACGCTATAAGATTACCTTTGTGAATTATACCGACTCTGTCGCACAATTCTTCAGCTTCTTGGAGATAGTGTGTAGTCAGAATAATTGTTACTCCAAGTTTTCTAAGGGATCTAATATTTTCCCACAAATTTTTCCTAAGTTCGACATCGACACCTGCAGTTGGTTCATCTAGTATAATTATTGGTGGTTTATGAACTAAGGCTTTCGCTATCAACAGTCTTCTCTTCATACCACCTGATAAATTTCTTGTATAACTATTTGATTTATCTTTTAAAGCGACTAGATCAAGTATGGTATCTGTTATCCTATCTTTTTTTTTAACTCCAAATAAACCAGCTTGAAGATCTAATAGTTTTTTTGGAGTAAAGAAAGGGTCAACGTTTATTTCTTGAGGAACAATTCCTAGCGAAACTCTAACTTGGCGTGGATTTTTATCTAAATCAAATCCCCAGACAATTACTTCACCTGAGGTTTTATCTGTAACACCTGCAAGAATATTTATAAAAGTACTTTTTCCCGCTCCATTTGGACCAAGAAGTCCTAAAATTTCTCCTTCATTCACCTCTAAGTTTAAATCTTTAAGTGCATGGATATTCTTTCGATAAATTTTATTTAATTTTTTAACAGAAAGTACGTTTTTTTTACTCATTTAGATTTATAGGCTTATAACATTAAGGTAAATTAATATTAATTTAATAAATGGCTAAATTAAATAAAAAAAAACATTTTTATCTTATTGATGGTTCTGGGTATATTTTTCGAGCATATTATGCTCTTCCTCCTTTATCCAGAAAGTCAGATGGGTTACCAACAGGAGCTGTTGCAGGATTTTGCAATATGCTTTTTAAGTTGTTAGAGGATGCAAAATCAAAAGAAAATAAAGAGAAACCAACTCACTTCGTGGTTATTTTTGACTCTGCAAGAAAAAATTTTAGAAATGATATTTATGAGGACTATAAAGCGAATAGATCAGACGCACCTGATGATTTAATACCTCAGTTTGAATATATTAGAAAATCTGTAGAGGCTTTTAATATTCCTGCTGTTGAAATGATTAACTATGAGGCCGACGATTTAATTGCAACTTATTCAAAACAAATTACTAAACTTGGTTCTGATGTAACCATTGTTTCATCAGATAAAGATTTAATGCAGCTTCATGACAAAAAAGTAAGAATTTACGATCCAATGAAAAATAAATTTATTAAGAAAGAGGATGTAATTGCTAAATTTGGAGTTACTTCAGATAAGGTTATTGATGTTCAATCTTTAGCTGGTGATTCAAGTGATAACGTGCCAGGTGTTCCTGGCATTGGGGTGAAAACAGCAGCAGAATTAATAAATAAATTCGGAAGTCTAGAAGAACTTCTCAAAAATGCTGAAACAATAAAGCAAAATAAAAGACGAGAAACGATTATTGAAAACAAAGATAAAGCTTTAATAAGTAAAAAATTAGTGACTTTAAAAAATGATGTACCTGTCAAACATAAATTAGATGATTTTTTATTAAAAGAAATTGATAAAAAAAAACTCTTCAATTTTTTAAGGGATATGGAGTTTAATAGACTGCTAAGTTCAGCGATTTCAACATATGGAGAAATTGATTTTGAAAACGAAAATAAAGAACAAGCGCAAAAGACAAAAGAAAATCTATCTAAATCAAATTATAATTTGATAAAGAGCGAGGAGGAATTAAAAAAATTAATATACAAAATAGAGGAAGTCGGAGAACTTGCTATTGACACAGAAACAAACTCTCTCAACCCGCATCTTGCCAAATTAGTTGGTATATCCATATCTTTTAAAATAGGTGAAGCTTATTACGTTCCTTTAAATCATTCTAATGGGAAAAATTTGGATGAAAAAAATATACTTAAAATTTTAAAGCCATTATTAGAAGATAAAACCATTAAAAAAATTGGTCAAAATATAAAATTTGATTACATAATTTTTTATCATAGAGGCATAGAAATCAAATTTTTGGAAGACACAATGTTGATGTCTTACGTTCTAGATGCTGGAAAAAACAAACACAACATGGACGAATTATCAAAAATACATTTAGATCATCAAACAATATCTTATAAAGACTTAGTTGGAACTGGAAAAAAACAAATTACCTTTGATGATGTTGATATTGATCAAGCAAAAGATTATGCTGCTGAGGATGCTGATGTTACCTATAGGTTATATAAGAAATTTTTAAAAGATATCAAAGAAGAAAAATTAGTGAATATTTATGAGTCTTTTGAAAAACCAATGATTGAAATTTTGGCTAAAATGGAAATAAGTGGAATAAAATTGGATAAAGATTTCTTATTAAAACTTTCAAAAAAATTTGAAAAAAAAATAGCTGAATTAGAAAAAGACATTTTCAAAATATCTAAAAAGAAATTTAAAATCGGTTCAACCAAACAGCTTGGTGAAATAATGTATAATGATTTAAAAATTTCAACATTAAAAAAAACAAAAAAAGGAAGCTTTGCTACAAGTGCTAGTGTTTTAGAAGATCTGGCATTCAAAGGGCATGAATTACCAAAGTTAGTCTTAGAGTGGAGGCAAATTTCAAAGCTACAAAACACATATTCAGACTCACTTCCAGAATATATTAATCCTGTTTCAAAAAGAGTTCACACATCTTTTTTGCTGGCAGCTACGACTACTGGAAGGTTAGCATCAAGTGATCCAAATTTACAAAATATTCCAATTAAGTCTGAAGATGGAAAAGAAATAAGAAAAGCCTTCATTTCAGAAAAAGGAACTTCACTTTTATCTGCTGATTATAATCAAATTGAAATGAGAATACTTTCTGATTTAGCAGATGTGAAAGAATTAAAAAAAGCTTTTAATAACAATGAAGATATTCATTCTTTGACAGCCAGCCAAATTTTTAACGTAGAAATAAATAAAGTCACAAAAGAGATGAGACGAAAAGCAAAGGCAATTAATTTTGGTATTATCTATGGTATTTCACAATATGGATTAGCAAAACAAATTTCTGTTTCAACAGCTGATGCTGAAATTTTTCTAAAGGCGTATTTTAAGAAATTCCCTGAGATAAAAGACTACATGTCGTCCACAATAAAACATTGTAGAAGGAGTGGATTTGTTAACAATATTTTTGGCAGAAAAACACACATTTTAGGCATCAATGATAAGAATTTTAATATTAGAAACTTTCAAGAAAGGGCAGCGATTAATGCACCGATACAAGGGTCAGCATCGGAATTAATGCGAATTGCGATGATAAGAATTTTTAATAAACTTAATGATGATACAAAATTTAAAACAAAATTATTGTTGCAAATTCACGATGAACTAATATTTGAAATACCTAATAACGAACTAGACAGAATCAAAAAACTAATTAAAACAGAAATGACCAGTGTTAAATCAAGTGAGCATCACACTTTCTCTATACCTATTCTAGTAGATGTAAATATTGGGGATAATTGGGGTATGTTGCATTAAATATTAGTGTATTGTCTAAATTGGGACAATTTAGTATTTTTATATTAGGCTATGACGCAAACAATTGCACTAATAGATGATGACAGAAATATTCTTACCAGCTTAAGTATTGCCTTAGAAAAGGAAGGTTTTAAAGTCCAAACTTATTTAGATGGAGAGAGTGCACTCATAGGATTGACAAGAACACCTCCAGACTTAGCAGTCGTAGATATTAAAATGCCTAAAATGGATGGGGAGGAGTTACTAAAAAAATTAAGAAAAAAAAGTTCATTGCCAGTAATTTTTTTAACTTCAAAAGATGAGGAAGTAGATGAACTTTTGGGTTTAAAGTTAGGAGCAGACGATTTTGTAAAAAAATCTGGTGGTTTTTCGATAAAAGTTTTAGTTGAGAGAATTAGAGTTCAACTGAGAAAGAAAAATATTAGTGTAGATGACAGTAAAAATATAATTACTCATGGTAAACTGAAATTAGACCCCTCACAACTTGAATGTGAATGGGATGGCAAACAGTTACCAGATAAGTTGACAACAACAGAATTTTTAATTGTTCAGGAACTAGCTAAAAGGCCAGGGATAATTAAGGAAAGAGCACAGCTAATGGATATTGCTTATAGAGAAGATACTGATATCGAGGATAGAACTATTGATAGTCACGTTAAAAGAATTAGAAAAAAATTTAAAAAAATTGACTCGAGTTTTTCCGCAATAGAAACAAGGTATGGAAGTGGCTATAGGTGGAATGTTAATTAATGTTTTCTTCACTCATCAAAAACCTCTCTATTCTTAAAAAATTTTTATTCATCAATCTTTTAATTTTTATATTTATTGGTGCATTAACCATAATCTACCTTAATTACGTTCAACCAAACTTAATTAAAAAAAAAACATCTCTCCAAATCGAAGTTATAAATAATACAATTAATAATCTTAATAGACTAAATATTGAATTTGAAAAAAATGAGGTAAAAAAATTTTTATTGTCGACAAGATTTTTATTTCAAAATCTTGATAGGGTTGTTTTTTTTAATGAGTCATTCGAGATTTTAGCAGACACAGATACACTCGATCTTGACCCGAGATCCTTTTCATCAAGAATTGAAATAGTTGAATTTGATTTACAAAATAACCAAGATAAAGAAAAATCTACAGATGAATTAATTAATTCAGAAAAAAAGAAAGAATTTGAAGAAACGCTTCAGGAATATTCAATATCTGATGATTATGGTAAGCCTGTTACTTTTACAAAAGAAACTTATAATAAATTTAAATTATCAACGATTAAAAATGTTTTGATTGATGATGAAAACGTTGGGTATATTCTGATATCTCAAAATGCCAATGATGTTAAAACAGCAATCAATGAAAGAAAAACATTTGTAATTCGTACTGCAATATTAATCGCAGTTGTAATCTTTATTTTTTCATTAGTGTTAAATAGATATTTTTTAAAACCAATTAAAAATCTTGTTAATTACACTGAAAATATAAAAGAAAAGAGTAAAAAGAAAATAGACATTAAAAGTTTAATAAAACGAAATGATGAACTGGGAACTTTGTCATTATCTCTAGATGAAATGACAAATGAATTACAAAAACGAGTAAATACAGCTGAAAACTTCTCCACAGATTTAGTTCATGAAATTAGAAATCCTTTAGCTTCACTTAAAAGTGCATCTGAATTATTAGAAGTTACTAATAGCAACCCTGAAAGGGAAAAATTAACAAAAATTTTGACTCATGATGTAGAGAGAATTGAAAGATTAATAACTGATTATTCCCAGATGCTAAAAGATGAAGTCGCGATCACAAGGGAAAGTATGAAAATTTTAGACTTAAAAAAAATTGCTGACTCAGTTGTTGATGACTTTAATGCCATATACAATTCAAAACGGGGCATTAATGTAGATTTACAGTTTAAAAATTCTGGCGAAAAATTTAATATTAAAGGTATTGAAAATAGGATTGAACAAGTTTTAGCAAACCTTCTCGAAAATTCTATTTCATTTAGCAAAGATAATCAGAATATTGTAGTCAAACTCTCTCAGAAAAAAGATGGAAAAATTTCTCTTAGTGTAATTGATGAAGGAATTGGGTTTAAAGAAAAAAATACGGATAAGATTTTTAAAAGATTTTATAGCAACAGACCGGATAAATTTGGTGAACACTCTGGATTAGGATTGAATATTGTTAAGAATCTAGTTGATCTTCATGGAGGTCAAGTAATCGCATCTAATAATGTTAATAAAAAGGGAGCAAAAGTAGAAATTATTTTTCCAAAATTAAATTGATATATTGAATAAATTATCCTTTAATGTAAAAGATTTGCAAAAATGAGTGATTATAAAGTAAAAGATATAAACCTAGCTGAGTTCGGTAGAAAAGAAATCTCTCTTGCGGAGACTGAAATGCCTGGACTTATGGCATTAAGAAAAGAATACAAAGGAAAGTCTCCTTTAAAAGGAGCTAGAATTTTAGGTTGTCTGCACATGACAATTCAAACCGCTGTGCTTATTGAGACATTGGTAGCTCTTGGTGCAGAGTGTAGATGGTCATCATGCAATATTTTTTCAACACAAGATCATGCGGCGGCAGCGATAGCAAAAGCTGGAATACCTGTTTTTGCTTGGAAAGGTGAAACAGAGGAAGAGTATTGGTGGTGCGTAAAACAAACAATCGAAGGTAAAAAAGATTGGAAGCCAAACATGATTTTAGATGATGGTGGTGATTTAACAGCACTAATGCATAAAGATTATAAACATTTAATGAAAGATGTTAAAGGTCTGTCAGAGGAGACAACAACAGGTGTTTTAGCATTAAAAAAGATGGAGAGCGAAGGGACATTATTAGTGCCGGCCATAAATGTTAATGACTCAGTGACAAAATCAAAATTTGATAATTTATATGGGTGTAGGGAAAGTTTAGTCGACGGAATTAAAAGAGCTACAGATGTGATGATGTCAGGTAAAGTGGCAATTGTTGCAGGATTTGGTGATGTGGGCAAAGGTAGTGCAGCATCATTGAGGCAATCTGGAGCAAGAGTTATGATCACTGAAACTGATCCAATATGCGCCTTACAAGCAGCGATGGAAGGTTATGAAGTAGTCTTAATGGATGAAATGATTAAAGAGGCAGACATAGTGGTAACCGCGACTGGCAATAAAGATATTATAACAGCAGATCACATGAGAGATATGAAGGATAGAGCGATACTATGTAACATTGGACACTTTGATAATGAAATTCAGGTTGAAGCACTAAAAAATTATAAATGGGATGAAATTAAACCACAAGTGCACGAAATAGAATTACCAAGCAAAAAAAGGATTATTCTTTTAGCTGAAGGCAGACTTGTTAATCTTGGATGTGCAACAGGTCACCCAAGTTTTGTAATGAGTGCATCTTTTACAAATCAAGTAACTGCTCAAATAGAACTTTGGAATAATTCTTCTAAATATGAAAAAAAGGTTTATGTTTTACCAAAACATCTTGATGAAAAAGTAGCTATGTTACACTTAGATAAAGTGGGCGCAAAGTTAACTAAACTGTCAAAAGAACAGGCTGATTACATAAGCGTAAAACAAGAAGGACCATATAAGCCAGATGCTTACCGCTACTAATCGTAGCAACATTAAAATTTCTAGAGAAATTGAGTTAAAAAGATTTTCTGAGAAAACTTCTAAATTTATTAAAAAATTTAAAACAATTTTTTTATACGGTGAACTTGGAGTCGGTAAAACTACATTTGTTAAATATTTAATCAACAATTTACAAAAAAGGGAAAAAACCAAGATTACAGAAATACCTAGCCCAACATTTAATATAGTTTATGAGTATCGTATCAAAAAAAAAAGAATACAGCATTTTGACTTGTATAGATTAAAAAAAAAGAAAGAATGTCTAAATATAGGTCTTTTCGAGGATGACGATGTGATTTCAATTATTGAATGGCCAGAAAAAGTTCACTTTAAACCAAAAAAAAGGATAGAAATTTATTTCAAATATTTTGATAATTATAATTCGAGGCTATTAAAAATTAAATTTTTTGGAAAAAATGAAGCTTAACAATAAAAAAGTAACTAAATTGGAAGGGGATGCTTCAGAACGAGAATTTTATAGATCAAAAAATTCCATAATAATCTTTTCCAAAAAAAATAAAAAAAAAAATTTATTAATCTATGATGCAATAAATAAGATACTAAATTCAGGGGGTATTAATGCTCCTAGATTATTAAAATACAATTACAAAAAAAATTTAATTGAAGTGAACGATTTGGGAGACCTTACATTACTCAAACTTCTCAAAAATAGAAAAAACAAAAAAAAAATTTTTATGAAAGTATTAGATTTATTATTTAAAGTTCAAAAAATAAAAAAATTTTATAATAAAGATTTTACAGGTAGAAAATATAAAATGGTAAGATATTCAAAAGATAAACTTTTAAAAGAGGCTTATTTATTTAACGAATGGTATCTCCCTCGAAAACTTAGTAAGAAAAAATTAAATCAATTTAAAAAAAAATTTAAGAACATTTTTTTAAAATTATCAAAGGCGATTAAATTACCCGATAATGTTTTTGTGCATAGAGACTTTCATGTTTCAAATATAATGCTTAAACAAAAAAAATTTCATTTAATAGATAGTCAAGATGCAGTCATTGGAAATCCGGCTTATGATCTTGCTTCATTAATTGATGATGTGAGACTTAAAACATCAAATAGTTTAAAAGAAGAAATGTTTAATCATTTTACAAAAAAATACTTAAATAGAGATCTTAAAAAATTTAAAAATGACTTCTTAATTTTATCAGTATTAAGAAATTTTAAGATTCTTGGGATTTTTTCGAGACTTGCAAAAAGAGATGATAAAAACAAATATCTTAAATACATTCCTTATACATGGAGTCTTATTAAATTAAGAACTAAAAATGGAAAAGTATTTGATGAGTTAAGGTTTATTTTAAATAATAATAAATTTATATAAAATTTAATTGTATGAAAAAAATTGAGGTTGCAGTGATATTAGGTGCCGGTTTTGGAAAAAGATTAACTCCAATTACAAACGAAATTCCAAAACCTCTTGTTGAAATTGGAAATGAAACAATACTAGAAAAGACTATTAAACTTGTAAAAAAATTAAATCTCAAAAAAATTTTAATAAACACCCATTACAAAAGAGATCAGCTTAAAAATTTTATTGAAAAAAAAAACTTTGATATTGATATAGAATTATTTGAGGAAGTCCCTGAAATTCTCAATACTGGTGGAGGCATTTTAAATATGATCATGGAAAACAAAAATGAATATTTTTTAACTTTTAATCCAGATACTTTATGGAACGAAAATTACATTGATGAAATCTTAGAAATGGAAAATCAGTTTTTTAGCTCAAATTCAAAAAATATTTTATTAGTGGTAAATAAGGATAAAAGCTTCGATCAAAATTTGATAGGAGACTTTAATCTTGAAGCGGACAAGCTAAACAAAACTAAGCCCTTAAATTTTATTTACACAGGATGTCAGATGCTACAAAAGAAAATATTTAAAAAATTTAGTAATAAATCTTTCCCAATGTCGAAGGTGTGGAATGATTTATTATCAAGAAATGAATTGATGGGTTTTGAAAGTAAAGTGAACTTTAAACATGTCACTAATTATGATATTTATAATAAACTTCTAAAAAGCAACTAAATTTTTGGCTCTTCCTTGATCAAGATATGTCACAGATGAAATTTGAAGTTTGTCCTCAAAAATTATTAAAAGAGGATTTCCGGTTGGTATTTCCATTTTAGAAATTTCCCTCTCATCGATTTTAAAAAGATACTTACATAGAGCTCTTAAAGAATTTCCATGGGCTGAGATGCACACACCTTTACCATTTTGAAGATCTTTTAAGATTAATTCATTATAACAATCCACTACCCTTTTATGGGTATCTTTTAAAGACTCAGTATCTGGAATATCAGACACTGGAATATCCTTATAAGTTTCTATATTGAGCGGATGGTAGGGGCTTTTCCTATCTAAAGCCCCAGGTTTGACATCCCATGATCTTCTAAATTGATGGATTCTCTCTTCTCCATATTTTTTCTTCATATCTTCTTTATTTAAACCTGTAAGCTCTCCATAATGTCTTTCATTTAATTGCCATTTTTTAGTAATTAAGTTTTCATCTTCATTTAATTCTTTCATTACAATTTTAAGAGTATCATTTGCCCTTTTTTGGTAGGAGCTATAAAAAGAATCAAGTTTAATTTTTTTCTCTTTTATTAATTCACCAGCTTTTTTAGCCTCAGCTCTACCTTTATCTGTTAATCCGACATCGACCCAACCAGTAAATCTTTTTTGTTGGTTCCACTCACTTTGTCCATGCCTTATAAGAATAAGATTTTTCATTGAAATATTTGATATATTAATTAATAAATAAAATAAATAAAATTAATGAAAATTTTTACAAATAATCTTCAATTAATTTTTAAATTATCCAATATATGTTTAATAATTTTATATTTATATCCAGGAAGTATATTAGGTTTTTTTTTATACAATGATTTTAGTAATCAACCTCAAATCACCAGAGATTTTTTTCAAATATCATCAAATCACATTTACGCTTTTTCTCTGATTTCAATTCTTGGTCTCTTCGCCTTTAAAACAAAAAAAAGATTATTTGTATATTTGGTTTGTTTATCCATAGTCCTTGAACTTTTCCATTTGGTCATACCAAATCGCAGCTTTCAAGCAGGTGATCTAAATGGTAACTTACTGGGTGTAATAATACCTTTTTTGATTTATAAAGTTTATGAAATTCTATTTAAAACCAAAAAACAATAAAATTATATATTTAATTTTATTAATAATTTTTTTTTCCAAAACCAATTCTTATTCAGATGAAATAACAGGATATGCAAAAGTAATAGATGGTGACACAATTAGAATAAAGGGAAATAAAATTAGACTTTATGGTATCGATGCACCTGAAAACAATCAAATATGCTCCAAGCCTTGGTTGAGCCTGAACGTAATCACATTTAATAAAGATTATGAGTGTGGACTTAAAACTACTAGTTTATTAAAAAAGTTTGTTAAAAACGAAATAATAGTATGTGAAAAGAAATCCATGGATAGATATAATAGAGTTGTTGCTATTTGCTTTAAGAAAAGACGGGATATCAATTCTTGGCTTGTTGGGAACGGTTTAGCTGTCGCTTACACTAAATATTCAAAAAAATATATTATAAATGAAAATGATGCAAAAAAAGAAAAAAAAGGTTTATGGGCAGGAAATTTTGAAATGCCTTGGGAATGGAGAAAAAAACGTAAATAAATTATAAATAAAGGGTGATTCGTTTTAAATTTTTTTTATTTTTATCAATTTTTTTATTTTTGCTGAGCTGTTCATCTATTCCAAAAAATACCTCAAGTAGTTGCTCAATATTTTCTGAAAGATACTTTTGGTATAAACATGCAAAAAAGACTGAAGAAAAATGGGGAACACCTATGGACATACAACTTGCATTTATTAAATTTGAGTCAGATTTTCATTGGTTTGCAAAACCTAAACGACAAAAACTTTTTAAAATAATTCCTTTTAAAAGACCCTCAAGTTCATTTGGATATTCTCAGGCTGTAAAGGGAACATGGAAACAATATAAGGATGAACAGAATAAACCATTAGCTCTTAGAACAAGATTTAAGGATAGTGTTGATTTTATTGGCTGGTATACAAATAAATCATCAAAACTTTTAAAAATTCCTAAAAACGATGCATTCAAACAATATATTGCATATCACGAAGGATGGGGAAATTATAAAAATTATAAAAAAAATGAAAAGGTAATTTCTTATGCAAAAAAAGTAAAAAAGTATTCAGATCAATATAAAACTCAGCTTATAAAATGTAAAAAAAAGCTTAATAGGAAAAAATTTATTGTTTATTGATTAAGTTCTTTTTCTAACTCTTTTTCAATATGATTTATACTTTTTGTATTCTTTCCTAATAATAAATAAATTATTGGAACTACATAAAGTGTAAAAAAGGTCGAAAATATCATTCCAGCAAATATAGTGATACCAACAGATAATCTACTCGCCTCACCTGGACCACTACTTATTACCAATGGTAGAACTCCAATAATGGTAGATATAGAAGTCATTAAGATTGGTCTTAATCTTAGTGCCGATGATTCCAAAATCGCGGTTAATTGATTTTTCCCCTCATCTCTTAACTGATTTGCAAATTCAACAATCAATATTCCGTTTTTTGTTGCTAGTCCAATTAGTATTATTAAAGCTACCTGACTGTAAACATTAATTGAGCTGCCGACGAGCAGTAGACCTATAATTCCACCAAATATTGCTAGCGGGACTGTCAGCATTATTGTGAAAGGATGGACAAAGCTTTCAAATTGAGCCGCCATCACAAGATATGCTGTAACTAAAGCTAAAAAGAATATTACATAAATCTGAAAACTTATTTCTTTTAATTGCTCACTTTCCCCTTTGAAATCAATTCTTGCATTAGGTGTATTTTCTTGAACAACTTTTTCTAAAAAAGACAAGGCATTTTGAAGGGTATAATCTCCTACGATATTTGCAGAAATAGTAACTGCTTTTTGTCTATTGTACCTTGATAGAAATGGAGCAGTTCCTCTTTCATTGATTGTTACTAAATTTGATAAAGCAATTAATTGACCAGAGTTTTTTGATCTAACATAAACTTTATTTAAACTTGAGGGTTCATTTCTATTTTTAATATCTCCCTGCAGAATAATTGAATACTCTTTACCATCCTTTGTAAATTTTGTGACACTTCTGGAGCCAAAAATAGTTTCGATTGTTCGACCTATTTCTGAAGTAGATACGCCAAGATCTGATGCTTTCTTTTGATCGATCTTTACATTTATAATTGGTTTATTTAATTCAAAATCGTCTTCGATATTAGCTAAATTATTATTTTTTCTGGCCTCTTTTTTTATAGTCTCTTTCCATTGGATTAATTCTTCGTAGGTATTACCCAATATTACAAATTGGACTGGTTTCTCTACACCGCCGGTTCTTATTCCCTGGGGCATAACAGGAAATGATAAAACACCTGGAACTTTTGAAATTTCTCTAAAAGACTCCATCATTATTCTGTTACCTTTTCTGTTCCTTTTTTTCCAATCCTCCAACAATACAATTATAAAAGCCGAGTTGACTTGTTTGCTACTTTTTCCGAAACCCGGCACCCTTAAAATTAGTCTTCTATACTCACCTTGTCCCACTTTTGGTAATAACAATTTTTCAATATCCTGAGTTTTTGAAGAGGTAAACTCAAACCCTGAGCTTTGAGGTGCCTTTACTATTACAAAGAAAGCACCTCTATCTTCTTTTGGTATAAGTTGTTTTGGAATGTAAATAAATAAACCAATACTCAATATTAAAATTGATATTAAAAAAGTGACTATACTTTTTTTCTTTAATATCCAATATTTTAAAGTGTAAATATAAAATTCTTTAAAATCATTTAACTTTTTTTCAAATTTAAGAGTTAATTTATTTCTTTTTGATTTTGTGTCTAAAACTTTGCTAGCAATCATCGGGCTTAAGGATAATGCCACAAAACTTGATATTATCACCGCGAAACTTAAAGTAACAGCCGTTTCAGCATACAACACTCCAGCTAAGCCCTCTATAAAAATTAAAGGTATGAATACAGCAACAAGAACTAAAGTGGTTGCTATAATTGCAAAAGATACTTGTCGCGATCCTTTATATGCAGCAACTAATGAACTCTCACCTTTCTCAACTCTTCGGTATATGTTCTCCAACATTACAATTGCATCGTCCACCACGATTCCTATTGCAAGAACCAATGCCATAAGAGTGAAAAGGTTTATTGAAAAATCAAAAAAATAAATTGCTAAAAAAGTTGATATTAAAGAGACTGGCAAAGCTACAATTGGTACTACTAAAGCTCTGATGTTACCCAAAAAAAGATAAATAATGAGCGTGACTAAAATTAGTGCCACAAATAATGTTTTGTAAACCTCTTTAATTGCATTTGAGACATAATTTGATCTATCAAAAGAAACCTCTAATGCAGATCCATCAGGTATAGAACTTTGTATTTCTTTAATCTTCTTTTTTACTTTTGTAGCTACCGCGATTGTGTTTGCATCTGAGTTTTGATAAATACCAATACCTACAACCTTTTTTCCATTTCCTTTAAATAGAGTTCTTGTAGAGACTGGACCAAATTCAATTCTAGAAACGTCTTCCAAAGTTGTTACAGAACCATCAATTGCCTTCTTCAAAGGTAGTTTTTTATAAGAGTCTAAATTTTCATATGCGTTTTCAAGTTTAATTGAAAGATCTACATCTTTTGACTCTATTCGACCTGCAGGAAATTCTAAGTTTTCTGAATTTAAAACTTGTTCAACATCTTGAGTTGTTAAATTTCTAGCAGCTAATGAAAGTGGGTCCAACCACACTCTTACAGACAGCTCCCTTTCACCACCTAATCTAACACGTCCAACTCCTTCTACGGTTGAGAAATAATCTACCAGGTATCGATCAGCAAAATCAGTAAGTTCTAAATCACTCATAAAATCTGAACTAAAACTTAGCCACATTGTTGTTCTAAAACCTGCTGATTGTTTAAAAATTTCTGGTGCGCTAGCCTCTTTTGGTAAATTATCCACTACTCTTGAGATTGCACTTCTCACATCGTTGGCAACATCGTCAATATCAAGATTATCTTTGAAGGTCATATCAATTCTTGATCTTTCATCTTCACTCATAGAGTCAATTGAAACGAGACCAGGAGTGCCTCCGATAAAATCTTCAATCTTTTGTGTTATCTGAGTATCAATAACCTCAGCTGAAGCCCCTTTGTAATCAGTCTGAACTGATACTACTGGTCGATCAATATCTGGTAATTCATTAGTTGGTATTTCAAAAAAAACTAAAATACCAAACATAACCATGACTATACTCATCACCATTGAGACGACCGGGCGTTTGATTGATAAGTCTGTTAAGAACATCTTTTAATTAATGATTTTAATTTTTATTTTATCTCTTACTTTTGAAATTCCCTCTTTAACTATCTTGTCGCCAACAGACAAACCATCAAGAATAGAAACTTTTCCATAGTTTCTTTTTCCAATTTTGACTTCAATTTTCTCAATAGTATTATCTTCTAAAACTCTATAAGCAAAAGCTGTATCACCTTGAATCAACAATGAGTTTTCAGGAACTCCTATTTCTTGAGTTTCATTATAAATAATTTGTATATCTAAAAGCATTCCTGGGACCAATTCTAAATCTTTGTTGTCCACTGTGATGCTTGCAAGAACCGATCTCGTACTAGGATCTACACGAGAACTCACAGAGTCTATTTTACCATAAAATATTTTATCAAACGCATCTGATCTAACTTCAGCAATAAGACCCGGTTTTAAAATTTTAAGATAAATCTCTGGAACTTTAATATTCAGAATAATCGATGAAGTATCATCTAGAGTGAGAATAAAAGACTCTGTTCCTAGGACGCCTTGAGCAATTTCTCTTTTTCCCAAAACTCCTTTAAAGGGAGCAATGATAATTTCGTTTTTTGTTCTTAATAAAACTTCACCTTCATTAAATACCTTTCCAATGAGAATTTTTTCATCAAGTATTTCACTTTTTTTGACTCTAAAATTTTTATTTTTTTTTGATAAAGCAGTTCCAAATGTTTCAATACTATCAAAAAAATTGGATGATTGAATAACTTCAACAATTACTCCTGGTGGTGGATATTTAGAAAATTTCTTTTGAAAATGTTTTCCAATAAAGTGTCTTGCTACTATCACTGAAGCAATGACAATCGATAATATTATTAAAAATATTGCAATTTTTTTTGAAGTTTTCATGCTGGATATTTACCATATTCACTCCAAGAACCATCATAAATTTTTGGAATATAATCGTTATTTACCATTTTATAAGCATAAGCTAGGACTGCGGCTGTAACACCAGATCCACAAGTAAAAACTGGATCTAATCTTTTTTTGATATTTTCATGTTGATTAAAAAGTT
Organism: uncultured Pelagibacteraceae bacterium; assembly: GCA_902584685.1. Taxonomy (GTDB): domain Bacteria; phylum Pseudomonadota; class Alphaproteobacteria; order Pelagibacterales; family Pelagibacteraceae; genus Pelagibacter. The sequence continues at coordinate 39,024 of CACIAP010000003.1, forward strand.
CTCTTAACTCCTCCAGATTTTTAAACTCTCCAGTTTTTTGATTTATACATAAACTAAAAGGTAAACAAATAGAGTTTTGAATGTGTCCACTTCTCAAACCTTTCCTTGGCTCAGATATTTTTCCTTCAAATCTTTCAAGACTTCTTGCATCAATAACATTAAAACTCTTACTTAAAATATTCTTTTTGACTTGATCAAGGTTAATTACTAAATTTCCTTTTTCATTTGCAATATAATTACTTTCAATAATTTCTGTCGTATCTTTTGTTATAGGTTTATTTTCAAAAATCCATTTTTTTAGTCCACCATTTAAAATATGTATTTTTTTTTCATCATGACCAAAATATAAAAGGCTGAACCAACACCTACATGAGCTTTTCAAATATGAGTTGTCATATATGAGAATTTCGTCATTATTATTTATGCCTAAGGAACACATTATTTTTTCCCAAGTTTTTTGTTTTGGAAGCATATGCGGAAGGTCTGTATCTTTCTCAGAATTTTCATCTAAATCAAAAAAAATTGAGTTTGGAATATGACCATTTCGATATTCTTCAGCAGAATTTCTTTTTTGATCTGGCATGTGCCAAGTAGCGTCTATTATTTTTAGACTGTTTAAATTATCGAGAACCCAATCTGTCGTGACTAAACTCATCTAAAATTTCTTGTCCAAATATTTTTGATGGTATTCCTCAGCTATACAATAATTCTTTAGCAAAGATAATTTAGTTACAATTTTTCCTGAAAAATCATCATTTTTTAATTTTAAGACCTTTTCAGCAATTTCTTTTTGTTTTGTGTTTAAATAAAAAATTTCACTTCTGTACTGAGTTCCAAAATCTGGACCTTGAGAATTTAAAGTAGTTGGATCATGAATTTTAAAAAAAAAATTTAAAATTTCTTCATAAGTAATAATTTTTGGATCAAAATTTATTTTTACGACTTCAGCATGATTTGTTTCACCAGAGCAAACTTGTTTGTAAGTTGTGTTTTCAGTTTTGCCACCACAATAACCTACTTCAGTTTTATAAACTCCATCGAGATCACCAAATTTTTTTTCAGGTCCCCAAAAACATCCACAAGCTAAAACTGCTATTTCCATTGATTATTTTAATTATATAACTAAGTTAAACTTATGCTTTCTAAAAATCAATTAGGCTTTTTGTACATGTTTCTCTCTGTTTGTGCATTTTCATTAATGGATTTAATTGTAAAGTGGTCTGTCGACTATCCAATTGGTCAGGTTTTGTTTTTTAGGGGCTTCTTTGGAATAATCTTTTATTTATTTATAATCCCAAGAGAAAGATTTCATAATTTTTATAAAACTAAACGGCCAGGATTACATGCTTTAAGGTGCGGCTCAGGACTCATAGCACTAATTGCAATATTTATTGCTTTAAGACAGCTGCCATTAGCAACTGTTGTGAGTATATCTTTTGCTGCTCCAATATTCACAACAATATTGTCTATTTTTTTACTAAATGAAAAAGTTGGAATTTTTAGGTGGTTAGCAGTCATCATAGGCTTTTTTGGAATTCTTATTATTACAGAACCTGGGATCACTGAATTAAATATTTATTATATTTTTCCAATTATATTTTGTTTAGGTCTCTCCTATGTAGCTATAACTATTAGACAACTGTCAACAACTGAACCAGTATGGTTGATTTCTTTTTATTTTTCTTTAGCAATTTTATTATTAAGTTTTTTTACTATTCCTCAGGGTTGGATTATGCCTACTTTAAATCATTTTATACTTTTATCATTAATAGGTATTTTTGGGGGTGCTGCAAACTTATGGTTAAGTCAATCATATAAATTTTCAGAAGTTTCTTTAGTAACTCCACTCAAATATTTGGCTTTAGTTTTTGCTATTATATTTGGATATCTCATTTGGGACGAGATACCTTTGTTTAAAACACTAATCGGATCTTTATTGGTAATTGTTTCCACGCTTATAATTTTTAGGAGAGAGATTTATAAGAAAAAAATCATAACATCTAGACCAATTAATGACTAAAGTACCTAAATATTGGAATAAGGCAAAAAAATATTTATCCAAAAAAGATGAAACTATTTCTAAGTTAATTAAAAGTTATGAAAGTCCCTCAGAAACTATTTTAACTACAAGACGAGATATTTTTTTTTCGCTATGCAAAAGTATAATTGGACAACAAATTAGCGTTGCAGCAGCGAATTCAGTTTTTTTAAAATTTAAAAAGAAATGTAAAAATAAAATTAATGCAAAAACAGTATCCAAGTTGACCTTTGCTCAATTGAAAAGCTGTGGATTAAGCAGTCAGAAAGTATTAGGCATAAAGAGTTTAGCCAAGCAAACGATTGAAAAAACTTTTAACCCTAAATTAATTCATAAGATGTCTGATGAGGAGGCTATAAATTATTTATCACAGTTGAGACAAATAGGAAGATGGTCAGCTGAGATGATCTTATTATTCACATACAATAGATCAAATATTTGGCCAATTCAAGATATTGGCCTTTTAAGAGCTATATCAAAAAATTATAAAAAAAAATATCTACCACCTGAAAAATTTGTATCATTATTAAAAAAAAGATTTAGTCCTTACTGCTCCGTTGCAACGTGGTATTTATGGAGATCAATAGACCCTGAACCCATTCAGTATTAGTTCAATCAAGCCAATCCTTAAACTTACTTTCATGATTCTGAACGTATTGTGGCAATTTATCTTTAGGATATAAACTTAATTTTCTTTTTTTTTCAGCAAATTTCTTTTCTGTTTTGTCTGCATACATGTCATAAATAGTTTCATTATTTCTCACTAATCTTGATATTTCTTTTAAATCAATATTTTCAACTTCAAAATCTCTGTGGTGTAAATAAGATTTTAATTTGATTTCAATATCAGCTGGACTTTTCAAATTTGAAAAATGCCAACCCCCATCATTAATGAAAATTTTATTAACATATTTTGTCTCTGAAAAAATAGTATCCAGTCTCCAAAATCCAAATTTTTTATTCTTAATGTTTCTAATCCATTGAGGTGATTTTAGATTTTTCTTTTTACAAGCTTTTGTTCCATACCACTTAAAACCTTCAAGATATCTATTCAACTTATAATAAAAAATGTTTTGTTCAAAAATAACAATTTTATTTTGCACTTTTGCTACATTTAGATCTTTTAAATCTGGTATCTCATCTACATCAGATATCATTATCAAATCATCTTCGTTTGCTTTATCTAGCCCTTTATGAATTTGATTTCTTTGAAAATTTTCTCTTTTGTGAGCATTAAAAATAAATTTATGAGATTTTAATGCTTCATCATCCTCTTTATTAACTTTTTCTAAATTTGGAGGTTCATCATCTTGCACAATATAAATTATTTTATCTTTAAATTTGGGGTACTTGTTAATATCAAATTTTAAATCCCTTTTTTTACCGTTGTGGTAGAATTTACTTTCAACGATAACGAAACAATCAACAGAATTTTTTAAAGAGTTAAGTCTTATGTCTAATACAGCCTCTTCGTCATAAAACATAAAACAATCAAAGATTCGCATAAAATGATTTCTAACTTATATATCTTGATATATAAATCTAAAAATAGAACAATTTTTTATGTCTAAAAAACTTATTATTGACTGGAATGAATACAATAAATCAATAGACGAGCTCGCAATTCAAATAAGCGAAAGTGGATTTAAACCATCTTTTATTATCTGCATTGCACGGGGTGGTTTGAGAGTGGGGGATATACTCAGTAGAATTTTCAAAGTAAAATGTGGTTACCTTGGAGTTGAAAGCTATTCATCAGCAGGAGAGGGAAAAGTATCCGATGTTCAAAATGAACTTACATTTGCAAGAGACTTGTCCACAACAAGTAAAATTTATGGGGAAAATATTTTAGTAACAGATGATCTTATTGATACTGGTGTGACACTTGAAAAGACTTTAGATTGGCTTAAAAAATATAAAGATTTTGAAAATAAGAAAGTTATTTTTAAATCTGCTGTTCTTTACAAAAAAGAAAAATCTAAATTTATGTCAGATTATATTGTTCATAGTCTTAAAGATAACCCTTGGATTGTTTTTCCTTACGAATTACGTGAACTTATCTCAATAGATCAACTAAAAAAAGAACTAAAAAAAAAGGGCTAGAAATTATTTTTCTAGCCCTTTTTTAATTAATTTAAATTAAGCAACTACAAAACTCAAAACACTTAAAATAGCAATTATCCATATTGCTGGTGAAGTGGTTACAAATTTTCCTGTAAAAATTTTAATTAAAGCATACGCCACAAAAGCAAGAGCAATACCATTGCTTATGCTATACGTTAAAGGCATGGTAATCATCGCAACTACAGCAGGAGCAGATTCAGAAATGTCATCCCAGGAAATATCCGTGATATTTCTCACGAATAAAACTGCTACATATAATAATGCTGCTCCATCAATTTCTTTAGGCAAACTTGTTGCTAAAGGAGAAAAAAATAAACATGATAAAAATAATACACCAATAACTAACGATGTCATTCCTGTTCTTCCACCTGCTTTAACTCCTGCTCCAGACTCAACATAACTTGTGACGGTAGTTGTTCCCATTAAAGCTCCAGCAACTGTACCAACACTGTCAGATAACATCGCCTTGTTGATATCTTGAACTTTACCTTTGCTGTCTACCTTACCTGCAACGTTTGCTACTGAAGTTAATGTTCCAGCTGTGTCAAAGAAATCAATAAATAGCAAAGTAAAAACTACAGTAGACATGCTTGCAGTCAAAGCAGCTTTGAGATCAAAGTCAAACAAGTAAGTCATAGGAGGTGGTGTATCAACTATCCCATTAAACTTTGCAAGACCTGTTGCCCATGCAATTATACTAAATGCAATTATTCCGATTATAATATTGCCTTTGACTTTAAGTTTTTTCTAAAACAACCATGGCTACAAAAGCTAAACATCCTAAAAGTACCAACGGATTTTTAATATCGCCTAAAGTTACTAAGGTTACTGGATGATCTCCAACTACACCCATAATTTCAAGTCCAATTATAGCTAAGAATAAACCTATTCCAGCACCAATTCCTAATTTCAAACTTCTTGGTATAGAATTTATTAACCAAGCTCTTAAAGGAGTAAGTGAAATTATTAAAAATAGAACCCCCGCAACGAGCACCGCACCAAGAGCAGCTTGTGGTGAGTAACCCATTCCTCCTACAACTCCAAAAGCAACAAATGCATTTATTCCCATTCCAGGCGCAAGACCTATTGGCCAAGTTTTTCCATAAAAAGCCATTATGAAACAAGCTACGGCAGTTGCTAAAATTGTTGCGGTGAAAACTGCTCCAAAATCAAAAAAACCTTTTTCAGGACCAGCAAATTCTCCTGACAATATAAAAGGATTTAAAAACATAATATAAGCCATTGTTAGGAAAGTTGTTATCCCTGCAATAACCTCTGTTTTAAAACTAGTTTTATGTTTTTTATATTCAAAATATTTATCTAACATGAGACCTCCAATTCAATAAATTGATTATCAGATTCTTTTTTTAATTACTTTAATTACTTGTTTTTTATTAACAAATTTCAACTTGAAGTTTATTTTTTATGTAAAGTAATTATGATAAGTAATTTAAATGATAAAAAAAATTCTAATTATAACTTTATTGATACCGTTGATTTATGGATGTCAAACTGTCCAAGACAAAACAAACAATCTTGTTGAAAAAGAGGAAAAATACCTAGAAAAATTTATTCATAAAAGAATTGAGAAAGTTATTCAGGAATTTGGAGAGCCAACGCAATATTTATCACCAGATCCAGAAAGCGGTGGAGGAAAATTAATATATAATACTAAAAAATTAGGAATTAAATGTGTAAGAACTTTCGAAGTTGATGAGTCAGAGAGTGTTGTAGGATTTTCATCAAAAGGATGTTTTTGACTTGTGGGGATTTTCCCCACAAGCAAGGTTGAACTTATTTAATTTCAATAAGCTTTTTTTTCTTATAATCAGGTATTACTCTTTCGCAAGCGATAGTTAGCAAACCATCTTTTAACTCGGCTCCATTTACCTTAACATCATCTGCTATTGTAAATGATCTAGCGAATTGTCTTTGAGATATTCCTTTATGTAAAATCTCTCCGTCCTGATCTTTGTTTTCTGATTTATCTGTCTGTTTTGTTCTAACAGTCAGCATATTGTCCTCAAACTCCACCTCTACATCTTTTTTAGTAAAACCGGCTAAAGCAACTTCAATAGAATACTTATCTTTACCTGTTTTTCTAATATTGTAAGGCGGGTAATTTGATTGCATACTCATTCCTCCATTACCCAACATGTTTTCAAATTGATCAAACATGTCGTCAAAACCAATTGAAAATGGTCTTAAGGAATTGAATATTGATAGATCCTTACTTGTCATATTATCCTCCTTTGTTAGCAAGAATTACAAAGGTCCCATTAGGCAACCTTTAATAAATATATGGTAAGTATTTCTATTTTTTCAAGACGCTGAAATTAAATTTTTTTTGCAATCTTACATATGAAGGCGTAGTCAAAAGCTATCTCTTCAATAATTCCATCGCGACCAGATTTACCTCCATGACCTGCATTCATTTCAGTTTTTAAAAGTAAAAGATTATTATCGGTTTTATTATCTCTTAACTTTGCGGTAAATTTTAGAGGTTCATCAAATAAAACTCTATTGTCACTGAGGCTTGTAGTAATTAAAATGTTTGGATAATCCATTTTTTTTATGTTGTTGTACGGCGCGTATGAATAAATATATTCAAAGTGTTCCTTGTTTTCTTTTGCATTTCCAAATTCATCAAATTCTCCAATCGTCAAAGGCAATGAGTGATCAAGATTAGTTGTCAAACTATCAACAAAAGGAACAGCCATAATCATACCTAAAAAAAGATCTGGTTTTTCATTAACTACCGCTCCCATCAGCAATCCACCAGCTGATCCCCCCATACCAATAATTTTTTTCTTTGAAGTATATTTTTTATCAATTAAAAATTTTGCACACGAAATATAGTCTTGAAAAGTATTCTTCTTGTTTAATAATTTTCCTTCTTTCCACCACTTCATACCTCTTTCCATTCCTCCTCTAATATGGGCTGTTGCCCAAATAATATCTCTATTGATTAAGCTTAATCTGGTAGAGGAAAATGATGGCCACATTGAATTTCCATAAGAACCATATCCATACAAAAGCAAGTTTGAATTTCCATCGAGTTTTGTAGTTTTTTTTCTTGTAATAGTGATTGGAATTATTCTTCCATCATGTCCTACGCACTCAAGCCTTTCAACAATATAATCATTTGAATTATGACCTGATGGAATTATTTGTTCCTTGACAAGTTTTTTTTCTTTGGTTTTTAGGTTGTAAGTAAAAGTTCTAGATGGAGTTTTTGGAGTAGAGTAGGAAATATATATATCATCGGTGTCACGATCTCTCTGCATAAGAGAAACAGATGAATCGTAAACAGTTTCTTCAGTAAAGATTATTTCTTCCTCCTCATTTGTTTTAAGATTTTTGACATAAATTTTATCAAGTGCATTCCTAAGCTCAGATCTGATTTGCCAGTTATTCAGGAATGTTAAATTTCCAATCATGGTTTCTGATTGGCTTGGAATATAAGTTTCCCATACTTTAGTTTCAATATTATTTGAAATTAAAATTTTAAAATCCTCAGCATCCTCATTTGTGTGCATGTAAAAATTTCCACCCCATGAATTCACACTGTAAATTATCCCCTTTTTTCTTTGTTGAATAAGTTTAGGCTCAGGTTTTTTTTCATATATACCAAAGTAATACTTCTCTGATGTGTTGTGATCTGAGCTATTTATAAAATAATACTTTTCATCAGAACTAATACCTATACTAACCGTAAAAGCTTTTGTTTTTTCCTCAAATATAAGTAGATCTTCATTAACAGATGATCCAATTTGATGTCTGAAAATTGATCTTGGTCTGTGATTTTCATCCAACTTTGAATAAAATATATATTGGTCATCAAGACTAAAATTTATTGAGCCAGATGTATTTTCAATTTTTTCAGTAACTAACTTACCAGTTTTAATATCTCTGACATAAATTGTGAAATATTCTGAACCTTTTAAATCTAAAGAGTATGCAAGAAATTTATCATTATAACTTACTTCAAGATCGCCAATCCCAAAATACTCAGTCTTCAGTTTACTTTTTTCTTTATCACCATTCCAAATTTCCTCAACTTCATCAGTTCCAATTTTCTTTCGGCATTTAATTGAGTAGTTTCCTTTTTTAGTTGTTTTCGTCCAATATTCATAATTTTTGTCTTTGAAAGGAAGAGACTCATCATCTAACTTAATTCTTCCTTTGATTTCATTAAATAAAGTTTTTTGGAATTCTTTGGTATCTTTTAAGTGAAACTCAGTATACTTATTTTCCTCTTCTAAATACTTTCTTACCTCTGGTAAAAGCTTTGAACTGTCTTTCAAAACCTCCAATATATTTTTTTGGTGAACCCAGCTATAATCGTCTGTCCAGGTGACGTTATGACAGGATTTTGTTTCTGATTTTTTTGAAAGTTGTGGTATTTTCATAATAACTATTTACATGAATTTTTTTTTTATAACACTTGTTATTTTTGTCGTAATATATTTGATATTAAATTGGTTTGCTAAAACCTCGAGTAGAAAAATTTCAAAGTTTATTAGATCATTTGTAATTATCTTATCTATTGTTCTTGCAATTGCCATGGTAGTTGCAGGTAGATATATATTTTCACTACCTTTTTTACTTATGGTGCTTCCTATATTAAAAACAAAAGCTGGTTTTACCCTTTTTCAATTATTTAGGTTCTGGGGGTTATTAAACGTTCTAAAAAATTCTGGAAGATTTAATTTCAATAATTTTAATAAAAATCTCAATACTAGCGAGATTACGCTGGATGAGGCGTACAAAATTCTTAATCTTGATCCAAAAAAAAAATACTCAAAAGATGAAATTTTAAATTCTTATAAAAAGATAATGAAAAAAATTCATCCAGACATTAGCCCTGAATTGACTAGATTAGCTTCAATTGTCAATGAGGCTAAGGACGTTGTTTTAAGAAACATTTGACAAAATTTCGTCCAGTTTTTTTTGAATTTCTGAGGGACTTATCTTATCTTTTCCTAAAGTATCATGGCTAACTGTGTTCACTCCTTCAGGAAGTATAGGGTGCATCAGAGAACTGTAGCTTCCGTAAACTAAGGGTGTATCAGCCATAAGTACAATTGTAGGAATATTTAAAGCAGCAGATAAATGGCTGAAACTTGAGTCATTACATATTGCAATATTACAATTTTTAATAATAGGAATTATTTTACTGATATTTAAATTATTCAATGGTATGCAAAATTCTTTTAAGTCTGATTTTGTAATTTGATCTAAAATTTCAATTTCCTCCTTTGTACTCCCTGTTGCAATAAAAAATTTACATTTCCTTTTTTTTAACGTGTTTTTCATTACTTCTATAAATATTTTTGAGGGAACTCTTTTTGTTTCACCTGACCCACCTGTGCCAAGAACAATATTAATTTCATCATTATTAATCGAGTAATCTTTCTTTGCTTGTGCAAGACTGTCTGGCTTAGGATTTATAACAGGGTTTTCTTTGACATCAATTTTTAAAGTATCTCTTAAAAATTTTTTAGCGGTTTCAATGATATGCTGATTCTTTTTTCTAAGAAGTTTGTAACTGTTGATATCTTTTATCCCACCCATTTTTGCTGCTATATAAAATCTAAGTGAAGAATTAAAAATAAAAACTTTATCAAATTTTTTATCTTTAAAATCATTTATAAGATTAAAGAACCCTTTAATACCGGCATGTCTTCTTTCAACTTCACTTCTTTCAAGATAAATAATTTCTTTAATATATTTTTCTTCGTTTAAATATTCTGAGGCTTTAGTGTTTTTTTTAACCATTAAAGAAACTTGTTCCCCATAATAATTCGAAATTGCTTTAACGAAAGGTAGAAACATAATCATATCCCCAATTCCCATTCGATTTTGAATAACGAGTATTTTCATAGATTCTTTGTATCTTTACTAAAAAAAAAATATTAGTTAAATTTAATTATGGGAGAAATAAAAGGCATTTATGCGGCGGCTGTCTCTATATTAAATAATGATTTATCATTAGATGTAAACAAAACAGTAAAACACTGTGAAAATATTATAAATGATGGTTGTCATGGAGTTGTTTTATTTGGTAGCACTGGTCAATCACAGTTAATACCTCTTAATGAAAAAATTGAGATGATTAATTTTGTCTCAAAAAACGACAAAATTAAAGATAAGTTGATTATTGGAACTGGACTAAATTCACTAGTAGAAAATATAAATTTTTTAAAGTTATCTTTGAATATTGGTCTAAATAAATTTTTAATTATGCCTCCAGCCTACTATAACTATGGAGATAAAGAGGTAATAGAATATTATACAAAATTAATTAAATCTGTTCCTGATGCAAAAATAATTCTTTATAACTTTGAAAAACTTTGTGGATATAAATTTTCTGTTGAGTGTGTTGAAAATTTAGCAGCTAGATTTCCCAAAAATATAATTGGTGTAAAAGACAGCTCATACAATCTTATGGGAAATCTTAATATCAAAAATTTCTCTATTTTACCAGGATCAGAATTAAAATTACTAAGTGGGCTTAAGAAAGATTGTTCTGGAATAATAACAGCCACATGTAATGTTACCGCCAAACTTGCGAGAAAAGTTTTTGATGACTTTGAACAAAACAAAGAGCAAACTGTAAATGATAAACTGTGCGAAGTTAGAAAAACTTTCGATCAGTTTAATTTAATATCAGGTTTACATTCATTTCTAAGTTTAACCGATAAACAGTTTTTAAATATATTACCCACATGTTCCCTGCTAAATAAAAAGGATGAGAAAACACTCATAGATAAACTTAAAGATTTAGGCTTTTTAGGAAAGGATTTTAAAGCTGCATAAGATGAAACTAGTTAATTTTTTAAATGATCTATTTAAAGAAGACGGATTTAGATTAATTGATGCGAATAAAAGAGAATATTTAATTGGAAAACCCAAGAAAAAAAATCCTATTATCTTGGAACTACTAGACTCATCTATGCATTACAAACTTTTGCTTCTTCCTGAATTATACTTAGGAGAAGGTTATATGGATGGTAAAATTAAGATTCACAATGGTACTATCACAGAATTTTTAGAAATTACTTTAAAAAATCTTGGAAAACGACATCCAAATAATTTGAGCAAGATGGTAAATAAAATATTAGGCACATATAAATATTTGACCAATTTTAATTTCGCAAAACAATCAAAAAAAAATGTAGCTCATCATTATGACATATCAGAAAAACTTTACGATTTATTTTTAGATAAAAAAAGACAATATTCTTGTGCTTATTTTAAAAATGATAATGACTCTTTGGAAGCTGCGCAAAATAATAAAATTGATCACGTAATTAAGAAATTAGACATTAAGGATAATCAAACTGTTCTTGATATTGGTTCAGGGTGGGGCGGAATGGCATTAGAAATTGCCAAAAAAACAAAAGCCAGAGTCCTTGGTATAACTTTATCAGAAAACCAACTCAAGTATAGCAGACAAAAAGCGAAGGAAATGAATCTTGAAAACCAAGTAGAGTTCAAACTAATTGATTACAGAGAATTAAAATCAAAATTTGATAGAATTGTAAGTGTTGGTATGTTGGAACATGTTGGAAAAAAATTTTATAAAAAATACTTTAAATGTGTCCACGATCTTTTAAACGAAAATGGAGCTGCATTAATTCATACAATTGGATCTATCGATAAGCCTAGAGATCCTCAACCTTGGATTTCTAAATACATTTTTCCAGGTGGCTACACACCCAGTTTGAGCGAAATTGCAAGACCGATAGAGGACTCAAACTTAATTCTAAATGATTTAGAGGTTTTAAGGTTACATTACGCACATACTTTAAAAAATTGGAGAGAACGATTTCTTAATAAAAAAGATAAAGTATTAGAAATGTTTGATGAAAGATTTTTTAGAATGTGGGAATTTTATTTAGCCAGTTGTGAGATGGCTTTCAAATGGGGAGATCAGGTTGTATTTCAATTACAATTGAGCAAGAATAAAACAACAATACCACCTACAAGAGACTATATTTATTAATAAATTACTGATAATTTTGAAATCTCCTGATGAAAAAAAATAAAAAAAGAAAAAAAAAGATCATAAAGAAAAAAAAATCCCAAAAAAAAGCCAAAAGAAGTTTTAAGCGAGCCAAAATAAGAAAAAAGAGCAAAAAAAAAATAAAAAAAATCACAAAAAAAAGGTCTTTAAAACAGACGGGTTTTTTAGCAAAATTCATTTTTTTACAAGAAAATATAAAAAGTAAACTACGTTTCAAAATTAATTTTAATCCTGAAAAAAAAATTCAAGGTTTTTTTGATTTTATTGAAAAGAAAATTGTTGATACCAGGAAGTTAATTATTGAAGAAAAGCAGAAGTTTAGGATACGAGAGGTTGAGAAGGAAAGACAACAAAAGAGGGAAGCGGAAAAAGCAAAAATAGACCTCTTAAAAAAACAGGTTGAGCTTAAAAAAACTGAGTTAAAAGAGGAAAAACAGCTGCAAATAGAGAGAGCAAGAGATCTTAAGAAATTTTTAAGAAAAGAGCAGGCACTTTTAAGAGAAGAGCAAGCTGAGGTTCAAAGAAAGTTTCTTGAGGAAATTAAGATAGAAAAACAAATTGAAAAATTTAGAATAAGAGAGGTAAAAGAGTTAGAAAATCTGGAGCGAATTTCATTAAAAGAAAAAAGAGACGATTATAGCGAAATCCAAGAGAGAATAGATAAGTTAAAAGAAAAATATAGGCTAATTAGAGATCAAAAAATTCGCGAGCGATTAGAAGCGTTAGGAATAAAAACTTTAGATGAAGATGATAGAGAAACTTTATTAAAAAAAGAAAAAAATTATATTGCTGCCAGACAACTAGTAGAAACATCTTTAGAGAGCTTTTATAGAAGTGCCTCAAGTTTAGTTTTTCAATTAAACAAAAGACATCTAACAAGGGACATGTCTATATTCAGATGTATTGATAGAAGGTTTGAAACAGGTGAGATATTTATAAAGTGGGACGAGTCTAATGATGATGAATGGCTTATACTGATTTATATAAAAGATAATTCACCAGAGGGAAAAATAATTATTGAAGATAAATGCAATCATGAAAAATATTTTTCAGATGAATATCAGTCAAATGAAATATTTAAGGCATCGGATAAAATGGTAGACTCACTCACTCAACTTTTGTATCGTGAGCGGAGTAAGAATGTTAATCAATCACTTACGTAAACAGACACACCTCTAGCATTTACATCAACGTCAAATTTTTTGTGAAGCGGAGGGAAAGCTCTTTGTGAACAATCAAGTCTATCACAAGTTCTGCAGGATACACCAATTGGAATTTCCGTTTTTTTGTCACTTAAACTTAAATTTTCAGTGTAAACGAAATCCTTGGCATACTTGGCTTCGCAACCTAGACCTATTGAAAGCATACTTTTTTTTTGTCCGTATCTTCCAACACCTTTTTCAACAGTTCTTGCAATACAAACATATTTTTCTCCATTTGTCATTTTACTTACAGCTGCTTGTATGACACCAGGTCTTGAAAATGCGGAATAAACGTTCCATCTCGGGCAAGCTCCTCCGTATCTTGGAATTTCTATACCAGACAAAGAAAACCTTTTTGAGATGTTCCCGGCAACATCTACCCTTAAAAAATGAAAGGGAATACCCGGTAACTTAGGATCCTGTAAACTTGTTACTCTATGTGCAACTTGTTCGAATGAAGTTGCAAAAGTATTTTGTAGCAATTCCAAGTCGTATTTCAATTTTTTACATTCAGAATGGAATAATTTGTAAGGCATCAAAATTGCTGCACCACAATAGTTTAATAAGGCGATTTGAGTGAGTCTTTTTGATTCTTCAGTTGGAAATTTAAATTCAGATAAATAATCATTTATTTCTTTCATTGCTCCTTCCTGAGCTATTTGAGCCGCAGCGTGTAATTTCTTAGTTTCTAGTGAATTATAATCGCTTAACAAAAGTTCTTTTTTATTTTTATTAAAAATTTTTGAAAACGGCTTACCCTCATCAGGAATTACATCTTTTACTGTAATAGAATATTCTGTTTTTAAAAACTCACACAATGCAACGTATCTTGTACGATTATTCTTTTGAACTTTTTCAAAAACATTATTTGCAAATTCCTCTAATTTTGGAAAATAATTTTTCTTTTCTTGTAAAAAATCAGAAATTACTTCACCAGGGAAAGCAGTCTTTCTGCTATCAATGATCTTTCCAGATAAATTTTCAACCTTGTTAATTATTTCATGATCTTTTTGTTTAAAATTGTCCCCTAATTTTATCAGAGCTTTTGCAATTTTTGGGTTTGTATTTACAAGGTCTTTAACCTCTGGTCCCACAATATCTAAATCTTCAAATAACTTATCGTCCAGCAATTCTGATATGTCGTTAACGAGGTTTAAGTCAGATTTATTGGTTAAATCTGAAAGCTCAATTTTTAATTCTTCACAAACTTTTAGTAATAAATCCCCGTCAATTTTTCTTTTTCCACTCTCAATTAAATTAAGATAGCTTGCAGAAATTCCTAATTGTTCTGCCAATTTATTCGCTTGAAGCCCTAATTGACGTCTAAATGACTTGATTTTTGGCCCTATTTTAAGATCAACTTGACTCATGTTTTCTATTTGTAAACTTTGTAAATTATTATTTACAATAAATTTCTATATTTTACAAGGGTTTTATTTTATTCAATTGATTTTGTAAATTTTGTAAATTATAAGGTTTACATGGACAACAAAAACAAAAAAAACTACTTAAAAAGCCAAGAAAATACATCAGAGAATATGCCCTCTAACAGTAACTCAGGTATTTATTTAAGAGATGATCACTGTGATTGGGGTTCTAGCGGGATGAACGAGTTCACACAAGAATTTGTTGAAAATAACTAATTTCGCTTAAATCTGATAACATCAACAAAGGGCAATTTAATGGGTGCTGAAAAAAAGGTTTCTTACGACTTAAAAAGATTTGCGGGTATCAAAAGAGATTACAATCAAGACGACGTTGAGAGATTAAGAGGTTCAATAAAAATTGAATATTCAATATGTAAACAACAATCTACAAAATTGTGGAATTTATTAAATTCTGAGCCTTATGTTAATACACTAGGCTCTTTATCAGGCAATCATGCAGTTCAACATGCAAAAGCAGGTTTAAAGGCAATTTATTTGAGTGGATGGCAAGTCGCAGCTGACGCTAATAGTGCTGGCGAAATGTATCCTGATCAATCACTCTACCCATATGATAGTGCACCAAAATTGGTTGAGGCTATGAATAATGCTTTACTAAGAGCTGACCAAATTCAGCATATGGAAATTAAAGATGGTGATCAAAAGAAAGAGAAAAGAATAGATTACATGCTTCCAATAATTGCTGATGGAGAAGCTGGATTCGGGGGACCATTAAATGTTTTTGAATTGACTAAGAAATTTATAAGGGCTGGAGCAGCCGGGGTTCACTTTGAAGATCAATTAGCAAGTGAAAAAAAGTGTGGCCATATGGGCGGCAAAGTTTTAATACCAACAAGCCAAGCAGTAAAAAATTTAAAAGCAGCAAGGTTAGCAGCCGATATAGCTGATGTGCCTTTAATAATTCTCGCAAGAACAGATGCAAATGCAGCTAAACTTATTACAAACGACCACGATGAAAACGACAGACCTTTCTTGACAGGCGAAAGATCTCCAGAGGGATTTTATTACGTTAAATCAGGAATTGATCAAGCAATTTCGAGAGGTCTCGCGTATGCACCATATTCAGATCTTATATGGTGTGAAACTGCAACACCAAATTTAGAGGAAGCGAAAAAATTTGCCGACGCTATTCACAAAAAATATCCTGGAAAATTACTAGCGTATAATTGCTCACCATCTTTCAACTGGAAAAAACATCTTTCCGATACTGAAATTGCAACCTTCCAGAAAAAAATTAGTGAGATGGGTTATAAATTTCAATTTATCACTTTGGCAGGTTTCCATACTCAAAATATTGCAATATTTGAATTAGCAGAAAAATACAAAGCAGAGGGTATGTCAGCTTATTCAAGAATCCAAGAACGTGAATTTGCAAGGGAGAAAGATGGATATACTAGCGTCAAACACCAGAGGGAAGTAGGAACAACTTATTTCGATGCAGTTTCAAATACTATAAGTTCTGGAAAAAGCTCAACAACAGCAATGGAAGGATCAACCGAGTCCGAACAATTCTAAATGATCACAAGCGGATTAATTCTAATCATCTTATATTTATTATTGATGTACGCTTTTGAATGTATCAAATATTTTAATAAAATAGATGAAAGATTTGGAAATTCTTTATGGAGATGGTCTTACGATTATCCCGTAAAAGGAAAACAGGATATTTCCAATATAGATGATCCGGAATTTGTGGCTTTAAGAAGAAGAAGAAATACTGCAGTTACTTGTATGTATTGGATTTTCTTTTTAGGTTTTTTTGTACTAATGAATTTTATAAGCCAGATATTATTAAAAATTTTTATTTAATTTAATTTTTCGATATTTTTGACTATATATTCCCAATTTCCAAATTTAGAATAAGATACTTTTAAAATTATTTTCGATTTATCATCCAACCAAACATTAAATTCTTCTTTTTTTTTATCATCAATATTTTTTCTCATAACAATCTTAAATTTACTTGTATTGTAGTTATTGGTATTAATTTTGAGAATTTCTTTGGATAGGTAGTAAACTTCTTGAAATTTTAAGCTTCCAGAAAGTGGGCTTATAATCATTTCTGATTGAAGAATGTTATGATTCCACCAATTCCCAACTAACGCAGTTGATAGCACATTGCCCTTAAAAGAAGATCCCTTTACTTTAAAATTTTTTTTATCCTCCTTTAAAATTAATTCATTATATTTTTTTTTCTTATTCTGAATTGTATCAGACTTAAATTTAATTAATTTTCCATTTTTATAGGTCTCAGTGGATGTACCATAAACATCTAAAAAACTAATTCCCATCAACTTTGCGACAAAATTAATTTCATTTTTGACTACTAATAAATTGTTTCGGCTTTTAAATAAATATTTATTGTATCCTATTTTTGTTCCATTTCTCAAAATATCCATTTCAATTATCTTAAGTTTGTCATAGTGATTTATATGCGAATAAGAAAAAAAAGGATGGATTAAAAAAATTAAAAAAATAATTATTTTATTTTTTTTCATTTGATTTCCCATAGACTTAACTTAAGCTCACCGTGTAAAGAATTTTCACTCAAAATATCAAAACTGGAGGTCGGTAGGAAACATTCTATGTAACAAATATTCCAAATCTTACCTTTGAAATCTTTAAGATTATTTGTTCTAAAAAGATTTATCTTATAATTCTGGTTACTTAAAATTACTTTTAAATAATTTGTAAAAACTATGTCATTAAAATCCTGGTCTTGACCGTTATTTTTTTCTCTATAAAAAATAACTTTATTTATGCTCGAACCTTCAATTATTTTGAACGCAGTATCAAAATCCGGTTTAAATTTTACCCTCTCATAAAAAAATTGTTTTACAGTACTTTCAGTTAAATGATTTCCTAAATTAAGTAATATTAAAAAAATAACAAAAAAACTTTTTAAATTTTGATTTTCTATTAAAAAAATCAAAATTGAAATTAATAAAATTATTGGAATCAAAACAAATATAATATATTTCGGAAAAATAATTGGCTCTAGAAAGTAACCATATATCAAGGGAATGAAATAGGATAAGAATAACATGATATATAAAAAGATTATTTTTTTATTTTGAATTATCTTTTTCCATAAATAAATCGTTAAAAAAATTAAAGTAAATAAATGAATAATACCTAATAGCCTTGAGCCAAAAAATTTTGAAAAATAAAAATTGGTGAAAAATTTTAAACCTGGCTGCTCTATCCAATTTACTTTATCTGTTGAAATATATCCTAAGTAATGAACCAAAAAGACTAAAGTTAAAATAGTTATAATTATTATTGAAATATTTATTTTTTGATTTTTACTTTTAAAAAAAAAGTAGTCTAAAAACATAAAACAGATTAAAGAACCAAAAACAATAATACTAAATGGATGACTTAAGATAGACAAAAACATTGATAAAGAGAATAGAAAAAAATTTTTTGTAAAAATTTTAGATTTATGCTCATTATATAGATTGAAAAAAAAAATCAAAGTAAGAGAGGTTAGAAAGAAATTGAAAATATAAACCCTCATTTCTTGTGAGTACACAATAAGATATATATTTAAACTTGTTAAACAAAGTGCAAATAAATAACTTTTGTTATTTGTAAACTTTCTACATAAATTACTTACTGTAAAAATACTTAAGAAACCAAAAAAAGCAGAAAATATTCTCCCCACGATCGGATCGTAACTAAAAAAATTGTTACAAATTTTTATAAAATAATAATACAAAAAGGGTATGGACTCTGTAGTCTTTATTCTAGAATATGTTTCATTAAAACTTAAATTGGGATCTGTAACCCAAAAGGAGTAAATTTCATCTAACCAAAGATTTTCATAATCTATGTTATAAAACCTAAATACAAATCCCAATAATACTATCAAAAAAATTGATGGGTAGATAAATAAATTATTTTCTTGAAATTTTAAAAGTTTAAACATATCTAAAAAAATTGTTAATTAATTTTTAAATTATTAATTATATTATTCTGTCAAAAAATATGTTTTTAACAATTAAAAAAATCCCAAAAAACTACTGGAGTTCAAAAAAACCACTTAACTTAAAACCTAAAGCTTTAACAATTTTTTATCTTATACTAGGTTTAACGATATTTGGCTTAGGTGAAGGGCTGTTAATCGTATCATATTCAGGAGCATCTCCCTGGAGTGTTCTCGCTCAAGGGATCTCTTTAAATGTTAATTTATCAATTGGAGTTGTAACTTTTATTGTAAGCGTTTGTACTCTAAGCTTATGGTTTTTTCTAAAACAAAAACCAGGTATTGGAACATTATTTAACATAATAATAATTGCTGCAATGATTGATTTAACTATTTATTGTTTTGTTACACCAGAAACATACTTTGGGAAGTTAACAATGGCTGTATTAGCAGTTTTATTAGTAGGTATCGGGAGTGGCTTTTATCTAATTGCAAATCTGGGTCCTGGTCCAAGAGATGGATTGATGACAGGTATTCAAAGAATAACAAATTTTCCTATAGCTTCAGTTAGAGCAGGAATTGAGATAACGGTTGTTTCAATTGGTTGGTATTTAGGGGGTACTGTTGGAGTAGGAACGATATTATTTGCTTTTGGAATTGGTCCAGCTGTAGCATTTGGTCTATATTTAGTGGGAAAATTCTTTAATTGATTTTTGTTAAAAAAAAAACTATTAGTTTTTTATGTCATTAAAAAATTTTATGATTGAATCAGCAAACATTTTGTTTGATGATAGTAAAAACGATTTACGAGCTCTACCAAAAACTGTAAGACTTCAAATTTTATTAGTTTTGAGTTTTATTTGGTCAGTAGTATTTAGTTTATACATTTTTACATACACAACATTTATTTTTGGTTGGGCGGGAGTATTTCTTGCTCATTTAGGTCTTATTTTTGCAGTCTATCATACTTTTAAGCAATTTCATAAAGCTGAGGAAAAGTCCGCGAGCGTTTTTGAGACCAAAAATTTTAACCCTTTTAAAATAATGGCAATAGTTTTTGTAATAGTTTTTATATTTGTTTTCTCAAAGGGAATTGAGGTTCTAACAAATACAAATTCGTATAAAATCCCTTATGAAGGACCAGATAAGTCTGCAATAGAAAAATGGTTACCGTTTACCCAAAAAAAATCAGGGGATTAAACATATATTTTAAGAATAGAATCAGCTATATTAAAATCAATGAAAAATCTTGTCAAAAATTTGCAGCTTCTCTTATTGGGAATAATTTTACTTAGCACAATCATCGCAGTAGTACTTGAAATAAGAACAATGTTCTTAAATCAAACTGTTACATTAGCTGATTTATTATTGATGTTTCTATACTTAGAGGTTATGGCAATGGTAAGAGTATTTTGGGAAGAACAATCAATCAGCATTTCTTTACCTTTGTTGATCGCGATTACTGCGCTAAGCAGATTTATAATTTTACAGGGTAAGCAGATGGATGCATCTCAGCTTCTTTATGAGTCCATTGCAATCGTTTTAATTGCTCTCGCCATAGTAGTATTAAGATTAAGGCACAGTGATAAATTAGGCTTATCTAAAAAGAAAAGAAGAAAATAAAATATTTAATACAACCTGATCAATTGTTATAGTTTATTTATGTGGTTTATCAGAATCAGGCTACATAAATTTGTAAGATTAACCTTTCATCCACCGTGAATTGATTAAATTCTAAAAAATTTAGACAAAAAAAAACCCTCTTTCGAGGGTTTTTTTTTAAAACTACTTTTAGCGGAATTTTACATTCCCATTCCACCCATTCCACCCATTCCACCCATACCGCCCATACCGCCAGCCGGCATACCTGGTGTAGAATCTTTTTCCTCTGGTTTATCAGCAACCATCGCTTCAGTTGTGACTAGCAAACCTGAAATTGAAGCTGCATCTTGAAGAGCAGTTCTTACAACTTTGACAGGGTCAATAATTCCCTCTTTAAACATATCAACATATTGTTCTGACTGTGCATCGTAACCGTTTGAGCTTTTGTTAGTTTCTAACAGTTTTCCAACTACGACAGATCCATCAACTCCAGCGTTTTTAGTTATTTGTCTAATAGGTGCCTGTAGCGCACTTTTAACAATTTCAACACCTGCTTTTTGATCGTCACCTTTTACTTTTACTTTATCGAGATCTTGAGATGCATAAAGCAATGCACAACCACCACCAACAACTATACCTTCTTCAACAGCTGCTCTTGTAGCATTAAGTGCGTCTTCTACTCTATCTTTTCTTTCTTTAACTTCAACTTCAGTGGCACCGCCTACTTTTATAACTGCTACTCCACCAGCAAGTTTCGCTAATCTTTCCTGAAGTTTTTCTTTATCGTAATCAGAAGTAGTTTCTTCAACCTGTTGTTTGATTTGAGCGCATCTGGCTTCAATGTCAGATTTTTTTCCTGATCCACTTACAATAGTACTATTCTCTTTATCAACCTTAACTCTTTTTGCTGAACCTAAATCATTAAGTTTAACATTTTCAAGTTTAATGCCTAAATCTTCTGATATTACCTGTCCACCAGTTAAAATTGCGATATCTTCAAGCATTGCTTTTCTTCTATCACCAAAACCAGGTGCTTTGACAGCAACAACTTTAAGACCACCCCTTAATTTATTCACAACTAACGTTGCTAAAGCTTCACCTTCAACATCCTCAGAAATTATCATTAAAGGTCTTCCAGCTTGAACAACTGCTTCTAAAAGTGGAACCATTGGTTGTAGATTAGTTAATTTCTTTTCATGTAATAATATTAGTGGGTTTTCTAATTCAGTTGTCATTTTATCACCGTTAGTAATAAAATAAGGGGATAGATAACCTCTATCAAACTGCATACCTTCTACAACATCAAGTTCGGTCTCAATACCTTTTGCTTCTTCAACTGTAATGACACCTTCATTACCAACCTTTTGCATGGCTTTGGAAATCATATTACCAATTTCTTTATCCCCATTTGCTGAAATTGTACCTACCTGTGCAATTTCATCACTATCTTTTACTTTTTTGGCTGAAGAAATTAGTTTTTGTTTTACATGATCGACTGCTGAGTCAATACCCCTTTTAACATCCATTGGATTCATTCCAGCAGTTACGTATTTACAACCTTCCTTGACTATAGCCTGAGCAAGAATAGTGGCTGTGGTTGTTCCATCACCAGCTTCATCATTAGTCTTGCTAGCTACTTCTTTAACCATCTGAGCACCCATGTTTTCAAACTTATCTTCAAGCTCTATTTCTTTAGCTACTGATACTCCGTCTTTAGTAGTTCTTGGTGCACCGTAAGATTTGTCTATAACAACATTTCTACCCTTGGGCCCCAATGTTACCTTCACTGTGTTAGCAAGTATATCAACACCTTTTAGCATTGCTGTTCTTGCGTCCGAATCAAACTTTACTATTTTTGCCATTTTATACTCCTTTATTAAAAATTATTTTCCTGTTGAAATTCCCATTATGTCAGACTCTTTCATAATACTGTATTCCTTGCCACCAATTTTAACCTCAGTGCCTGACCATTTACCAAATAATACTTTGTCACCAACCTTAACATCCATTGGAATGATTTTTCCATCTTCAGTTTTGGCACCACCTCCAACAGCAACAACTTTGCCTTCCTGTGGTTTCTCTTGAGCTGTATCTGGAATTATAATTCCCCCAGCAGTTTTCTCACTGCTATCTAAAACTTCTATCAGAACTCTATCATGTAATGGTTTAAACTTCATAAAAACTCCTTTAAATATGAGGTTCATATAAAGATCAAAATATATTTTTTCAAGATAAAGGAACAAATTAATATTACAAAAAAAACCAAGAAAAATGCATATTTTTGAGTTATATCATAAAAAATGACTTCAAATTTAGATGAAAAAGGACTTAGATCGATCATTGATGAATATGATCTTTTTTTTATAGATGTTTGGGGAGTACTTCATAACGGGATTAACCTTTTTCAAAATTCTGTTGAAGTTCTTGAGAGGCTTGAAGAAAATAAAAAAAATTACGTTCTGCTAACTAACGCGCCAAGACCAAATCAAACTGTATTCGAATTTTTAAAAAAAATGGGTTTGGATAAAACAAAAGCCCAACATGTTTATACATCTGGTCAAGCTGCATTAGACCAGCTCAAAACCATGAACTCCAAAAAATTTTTTCATGTAGGCCCTCCTAGGGATTTCGATTTATTTAAAACATTTGAAAATCAAAAGGTTGAAAGTATAGATAGCTGCGATTTTTTGTTATGCACTGGTTTATTTGATAGTTATCAAGGAGATTTAGAATATTATGAAAAACTTTTTTTTGATCACATCCAAAAAAAAATGATATGCACAAATCCAGATCTTATTGTTGACAGGGGTGATGTTAGAGAATTCTGCGCTGGATCATTAGCAAAAATTTTTGAAAAATTAGGTGGTGAAGTAAAATACTTTGGCAAACCTCATCCAGAAATTTATAAAAAAGCATTTAGTGACTTAAAAAATAAAAAAGTAATTTGTATAGGTGATAGCCTTAACACAGATATAAAAGGTGCAAACATACAAAATTTTGACTCATTGCTAATAACCAGCGGTATTCATAAAAACGAAATAAGCAACGGTATTGAAAAACTGGTAAAAAAGCATGAGGTTAATGTAAATTATATTCAAAAAGATTTAAAATGGTAAATAACTTGAAAATTTATAATAATTTTAATTTAGGGAGAAAGGATACAGGTTCAATTATTCTAATCGGAAATTTTGATGGTCTTCACAAAGGTCACCAAAAACTTTTTAACAAAGCAAGAAATTTTAAAAAAAAATACAAATTAAAAATAGGTGTAGTTACCTTTGATCCAATCCCAAAAATGTTTTTTAGAAAGCTTTATAATTATAGACTTTCAAACTTTGATCAAAAAATTCATCTTTTAAAAAAAAATAAAGTAGATTTTATTATTAATAAAAAGTTTAATGCAAAATTTTCCAAAATTACATGTTTTGATTTTATAAAAAAAATTTTATTTAAAAAGATTGGACCAAGATATATTTTTGTTTCAGACAATTTTCGATTTGGTTATAAAAGAGCTGGTGACATCAAGCTTCTAAAATCATTAGAGAAAGATTACCGTTACAAAATCATTAATCCATCTCCCCTTAAGAGTAAAAAATCTGTAATTTCATCGACCTTGGTAAGAAAAAATCTTGAAACGGGAAATTTGAAAAAAGTAAAAAAATTTTTAGGTCGAAATTGGTGTATAGAGGGCAAAGTCGAGAAAGGAAGACAGCTTGGTAAAAAAATAGGATTCCCCACATGCAATATTGATATAAAGGATTATAAAATCCCAAAAATCGGCGTTTATGCAGTGAAAATATCTTTTAAAAATAAAAGAAAATTAAAAGGTATTGCAAATATTGGATACAGACCAACATTTAATCAAAAAAAATTAATTTTAGAAGTAAATATATTTAACTTTTCTGGAAATCTTTATGATAAAAATTTATCAATAGAGTTTATAGAATTTATAAGAGGCGAAAAAAAATTTAAAGGAGTGCTTAATTTAAAAAAACAAATCAAAATAGATTGTAAAAAAGCAAGGGCAATATTATTAAATGAGTAAAAGTTCTGTAAATCTTCCGAAAACATCATTTTCAATGAGAGCAAATCTTCCTTTAAAGGAACCTGATCTAATTGATTATTGGAACAGAATATCACTTTATGAAAAGCTTCGAGCAAACAGTAAAGGAAATGAAAAATTTGTTTTACATGATGGTCCACCTTATGCAAATGGAAATATCCACATGGGAACTGCTTTAAATAAAATTTTAAAAGATATTGTTACAAAGTTTCATCAAATGAATGGAAAAGACTCTGTATATGTTCCAGGATGGGATTGTCATGGCTTACCAA
This sequence comes from uncultured Pelagibacteraceae bacterium, assembly GCA_902584685.1. Lineage (GTDB taxonomy): Bacteria > Pseudomonadota > Alphaproteobacteria > Pelagibacterales > Pelagibacteraceae > Pelagibacter. The sequence goes on from CACIAP010000003.1 coordinate 63,730, forward strand.
TTGAATGGAAAATTGAAGAACAATATAAAAAGAATAAAAAAAATAAGAATGATGTACCAATAGTTGAATTTAGAAAAGAGTGCAGAGACTTTGCAAATAAATGGATCGATGTTCATAAAAAACAATTTCAAAGGTTAGGTGTCATAGGAGATTGGAAAGATTATTATTCGACTATGAGTTTCAAAGCTGAAGCTCAAATTGTTAGGGAGTTAGCGAAATTTTTAAAAGAGGGTAGCTTATACAAAGGTTACAAACCCGTATTATGGTCTACTGTTGAAAAAACTGCCCTCGCAGATGCTGAGGTAGAGTATATGGATCATATTTCTGATACTATTTATACTTCATTTCCGATTAAGAAAACTTCAAACAAAAGTCTAGAGGGTTGCGAAATTATTATTTGGACCACAACTCCATGGACTATACCAGCCAATAAGGCGCTAGCTTATAATAAAGATATTAGCTACCAAACAATTAAGATTGAAGATGAAGGTGATTTCAAAAATAAAAAAATTGTTATAGCTTATGATTTACTAGAAACAGTTTTGAAAGAATGTGAGATTAAAAAATTCAAGAAACTTGACAAGTTATCAGGTAAAGAATTTAAAAATATAATTTGTAGCCACCCTTTAGAAAAAGAAGGTTACACTCAAGATATTCCAATGTTAGAGGCGAATTTTGTTACAACAGAGCAGGGTTCCGGAATAGTTCATTGCGCACCAAGTCATGGACCTGACGATTTTAACTTATGTATAAATAATGGAATTCAGGCAGTTGAAACAGTAGACGATGACGGAAAATATACAAAAAATATTTTGAATTTTGAGGGAATACATGTTTTTAAAGCTAATCCAATCATTATTGAAAGCTTAAAAAAAAATAAAAGATTAGTTTCAAGTGGAAAATTGAACCATACTTACCCTCACTCTTGGAGATCAAAGGCACCGTTAATTCACAGAGCAACTCCTCAGTGGTTTATATCTATGGAAAGCCATGGACTTCGAAAAAAAGCTTTAGTTGCAATTGATAAAACTGAATTTTATCCTAACAAAGGTAAGGAGAGACTTAAATCTATGATAGAAACTAGGCCAGATTGGTGTGTTTCTAGGCAGCGTGTTTGGGGAGTTCCATTGCCAATATTTATCTCTAAAAAAGATGAGAAAGTTTTAGTTGATGAGGAAGTCTTTAATAACATTGCTAATATTTTTGAGAAAGAAGGTTCAGATTGCTGGTTTGAGAATAACAAACAAAAGTTTCTTGGAAAAAAATATAAAGAAAATGACTTTCACCAGACCACTGATATTGTGGAAGTTTGGTTTGACAGTGGTTCTACACATTCTTTTGTTTTAGAACAAAGAGATGATTTAAAATGGCCAGCATCTCTTTATCTCGAAGGCTCTGATCAGCATAGGGGTTGGTTTCATTCTTCTCTTTTGGAGTCATGTGGTACGAGAGGTGAGGCACCTTTTGAAGCTATTTTATCACATGGTTTTGTTGTAGATGGCAAAGGTCTTAAAATGTCGAAATCACTTGGAAACGTAATTTCACCGGAAGAAATCTTAAAAAAATATGGCGCAGATATTTTAAGGATCTGGGTTGCAGCATCAAACTATGCTGAAGATTTGAGGATAGATCATAAAATTTTGGAACAGCATGCTGACGCTTATAGAAAACTTAGAAATACATTCAGATACTTGTTGGGTAATTTAAACGATGAGTTAAGTGATATTGATTTAAGTAAAATTGAAGTTAATTCATTGCCTGAACTTGAACAACTAATGCTTCATAAATTATATAATTTGAATGAAAGCTTCATAAAACATTTCAATTCTTATAATATTCATTTGATTTATAAAGAGTTGCTAAATTTTTGTACCGTAGATCTGTCATCTTTTTATTTTGATATACGAAAAGATACTTTGTATTGCGATGAGAAAAATTCAAAAAAAAGAAAAGATTGTCAGTTACTACTTAACATAATTCTAGATAGTTTATTAAAATGGTTTGCGCCAATATTATCTTTTACTACAGAAGAAATATTTAAGTTAGTAAATAAAAATAATGATGAAAAAAGTATTCATTTAAAAAAATTGAATATATTTCCTAAGGCGTGGGATAACTTGCAGCTAGAACAAAACTGGAAAAAAATAATTGATATTAGAAATGAGGCTAATTCAAGCATTGAAGCTATGAGAGCTAAGAAAATTATAGGGTCAAGCTTAGAGGCAAACATCGAAATAGAGTTAGATGAGGAAAATTATAATTTAGGAAAAAATTATGATTTTTCAGAAATATGTATTACTTCATCAGCAAAGATAGTTAATACTAAAAAAAAAGAAAATTCAATTAAAGTAAATACTGAAAAAGCAGAGGGACAAAAATGTCCGGTTTGTTGGAAAATTAATAAAAATGGATGTGAAAGACGTTCATGTTCTAATAAAAAATAAAGTGTTAAAATTTTTACTTAACTCAATATTTGTACTTATTCTTTTTTCGATAGATAGATTTTCCAAAGTTTATGTTATCGAACTCGTGGATAAAACTGAAATTTCAGAAATATACATAACTTCTTTTTTAAACTCATATTTAGTTTGGAATACTGGAATAGCTTTTGGATTATTTTCACTTTCAAATGAACTTACTTATAATTTATTTACAGCACTAATCGTATTAATAAATTTAATAATTATTTATTTGGTAATTGTAACAAAAGACTTCAGAAAATATTTTTTTTTGTTAATTTTGGGAGGATCTTTTGGAAACCTTTTTGATAGGCTTTACTATGGATCGGTGCCGGATTTCATTGATTTTCACATAGGTAATTTTCACTGGTTTATATTTAATATAGCTGATATCTTTATAACCGTGGGTGTTATTTGCCTTATTTTAGCTGAACTAATGTATAAAAAAGAAGTCAATGAATAAATTTTTTTTTTTAATAATTTTGCTATTTATTATTACATCATGCCAGAATGTAAAAGACGCTTTGCAGGGAAAAAAATACGAAAGTAGTGATGAGTTTCTTGTAATTAAAAAAAATCCTTTAATCCTTCCACCAAGTTTTAACGATTTACCTACACCAAAGGATGTTAGTGATACTACCCAAATCGAGAATATTGAAGATGAAATTGAAGATCTCTTAAGCTCAATCAAAGACGATGGAGAAGTCTTAGAGTCATCTTCCTCTAGCGACACAGAGAGTTTTGTTTTAGATAAAATTAAGGATTAATGTTTTCTAAAAAAATAAAGATCAGTTGCTTTGATTTCAAAAAAAAAAATAGCGAAAAAATAAAAAGACTTTTTTCAGAAATTTTACAAAAAAAGGATCCTTCATATAAAGTAATTGATACTTTTTCAAATAGGTATCGGTATTCCTATGATAAAAAAAAAATCGCCAGGCTTAGAAAATATAAATCAATAAGTGTTTTTGGTTTAGGTGGCTCATCCTTATGTATAAAAGCTATTTATGATTTTCTTAAATTAAAGATTAGAAAAAAAGTTTATTTTTACGACAACTTAGATGTGGCAGTTCCAAAAACTGTTAAAAAAAAAAATCTTGATATTATTATCTCAAAGTCAGGCTCGACACTTGAAACAATTATAAATCAGAATATCTTTTCTAATAGCAAAAAAGTATTCATAACAGAAAATAAAAGAAGCTATTTGAGGGATTTGGCTTTAAAATTAAAATCAGATATTATTGAACATCGAAACTTTGTTGGGGGAAGATATTCAGCTTTATCTGAAGTTGGAATGTTGCCTGCTGAACTTTTGGGGTTAAAAAGTGAAAAGTTTAAAAAATTTGACAATCTGATTAAAAATAAAAACTTTAAAAGCACCTTAATAAATAACGTTGATATGATGTATAAATTTTATTCATCAGGAAAAACTAATTCCGTAATACTTAATTTTGATAAAAGCTTGATAAGTCTAATTGAATGGTATCAACAATTATTATCAGAGAGTTTAGGTAAAAAAGGAAAGGGTTTTTTTCCAATCATTTCAAATTTACCCAAAGATAATCATAGCTTAATGCAGCTGTATTTAGATGGAAATAAAAACAATTTTTTTACAATCTTTGATGCTATTGATCAAAAGGGACCAAAAATTAAGAATAAAAATTTGTTCTCAGGTTATAACTTTTTAAAAAATAAAAGTGTAAAATCAGTAATGATTGCGCAGAAGCATGCAGTAAAAAGGGTTTTTAAAAAGCAAGGTCTGAAGTTTAGAAACTTTGAAATATTGAATAAAGATGAGGAAAGTTTGGGAATAATTTTTACTTATTTCATGTTAGAAACAATATTATTAGGTAAGTTAATGAAATTAAATCCTTTTAATCAGCCAGCAGTAGAATCAATTAAAAAGGAAACAAAAAGAATACTTAGTTAGATTTTTTCCCAAATACAAAGGTTGATAAACCATAACTCTTTGTATCAATCACTTTGAATTTTTTTGGATAGTTATCTGAGTCTCCTTTTTTTCTGTGAATAATAATAATACCATTTTTCTCTAAGATATCCATTTCAATAATTTTTTTTATTAATATTTCAATTTTTTTTTCTTTGTAAGGTGGATCACAAAAAATTATTTGAAATTTTTGATCGATACTAAAAGTATTTTCATTTATTTTAAATGCATCAATGTTTATTACTTTTGATTTATTCTCATATTTTAGATTCACAATATTATTTCTTAAAATTTTTAAAACTGGAGGATAATTTTCAAGAAAAAATACAAATTTTGAACCTCTAGATATACACTCTAACCCAAACGATCCAATTCCTGAAAATAAATCTAAAACTTTACTATCTTTGAGATGAAAATTAATATAGTCGGCGTGAGCCAAAATATTAAAAATAGACTCTTTAGCCATATCTTTTAAAGGCCTAGTTGTTTTATCTTTGGGCATAATTAGTTTTTTACCTTTATTCGAACCTGAAATTATTCTCATATTTTAATTACTTTATGACCAATATCTTCTCTATAGTAGCCATTCTTCCAATTTAATTTTTTAATCAAATTAATTGCTTCATCTCTACTTTTTAAAAAATCTTCTGAAATTGAGACAAAGTTTAATACTCTTCCACCGTTAGAAACTATACCAGTCTTTGTTTTAAATGTGCCAGCATGAAAAATATTTTGGTTTTCAAGTAGCTCTAGTTGCTCCAAATTTTTAATTTCAATATTATTCTCAAATTTTTCTGGATAACCTTTGGAGCACAAAACAACACAAATACTTTTAAACTTAGAAAAATCTATCTTTGATTGATTTAATGTGCCGTCACAGCATGATATTAATATATCCATTAAATCAGTTTTTAGAGTAGGCAAGATTGTTTGACACTCAGGATCTCCCATTCTCACATTAAATTCTATTAAAAAGGGTTCACCATCCTTAATCATCAGGCCGACATATAGAAAACCTTTGTAGACACCGCCATGTTCATTAATTGCTTTTAAAGTGGGCTCAATTATTTTTGTTTTTATTTTTAATTCTAAATGATCATTTAGAAGTCTTGATGGTGAATAACAACCCATACCTCCAGTATTTTTACCTGTATCACCTTCACCAACTCTTTTATGATCTTGAGCTGAACCAAAAAATTTATAGTTTTTTCCATCCGTAACTATAAAATAACTCATTTCCTCGCCGTCTAAAAATTCTTCAACTAAAATTTGTTTAGCAACTCCAAATTTTCCATTGAAAATTTCTTCAGAAGCTATTTTTGCATCATTAAAATTTTTACATATATAAACTCCTTTTCCTGACGCCAATCCGTCAGCCTTAATAACTAGAGGAAAATAACTGTTCTTTAAATAATCTATGGTTTCATTTAAACTTTCACAAATTTTAAACTTTGATGTAGGAATATTATTTTTTTGACAAATTTTTTTAGTAAAGATTTTTGAACCTTCAAGTTTTGAGGAAATCTTATCCGGACCAAACACTCTTATCGATTTACCCTTAAAATGATTAACAATTCCATTTACTAATGGTTTTTCTGGTCCAACAACTAACATTTTTATATCTTTTTTTAAGCAGTATCTTTCTAGTTCAGAGAAGTTATCAGGATCTAAATTGACATTTTGGGCAATTAGGCTTGTGCCCGCGTTACCTGGAAAACAAAAAATTCCAGACACTTTTTTTGATTTATCAAGCATATAACAAATTGCATGTTCCCTTCCACCACTTCCAATAATTCCTACATTCATCTATAGTGATCTTATAACTTAAAAATGAAAAATAAATTAGCTAAATTAAAATACTTGCCAAATAAATTCGAAGTAATTGAGCCGGGTGACCATGTTATTTGCGCAGTATCTAAGCAGAAAATATATCTACAAAATTTAAATTACTGGAATGTAGAACTTCAAGAAGCATATTTCTCTTATAAAGAAGCTCAATTAAAAAGAGAAGAGAAAAATAAATAATGAGCTATTTCCATCTATCATGTGTCCATATCCACTGAGAAGGATTTTTTCTAATTTTATTCTCCAACCATTGATTGAGTTTAAGACTTATCGAAGCATTGTCCGCGTTCTCCCCAAAGATTAGTTGTTCATCAAAAGAGATCTTAAATTTAATTTTGTCATATCTTTCAATATGAACTGGTTGAATTTTACATCCAAATTTTTTAACAAATTGTGCAGGAATAGTTGTTGTGTAAGCTGGATGACTAAAAAAATTTATCTTTTCACCCTCACTCACTCTTTGATCTATCATAATTGCAATACTTACTCCTTGCTTAAAGAACCTTAAAGATTCTCTAACTCCATTAATCCCTTTCTTAATTTGATTTTTACAAATATATTTTTTACGAAGAGGCTCCATAATTGAATTAACCATTCTATTGTTTAAGGGTCTATAAATTGCAGACAAACTTACTCCTGCTTTTTCAATAGCCATAGCCATTAACTCAAAATTACTGAAGTGAGCTGAAACGAATACAACTGGTTGACTTTTTTTTATTTCTTCTAATTTTTCTTTATTCTCAATTTTGATATATTTATCTAAATCACCTTTTCTAAAACTGGAAATAAAGGGGTATTCAGCTAGTATCCTTCCATAATTTTCCCACATCTCTCTTGAAATACTTGCTACTCTTTCTGAAGTTAAAGAATTATCAAATTTAATTAAATTATTTTTAATTATTTTTTTTGATCTGAACAACGGCCCAAATGTTTTTCCAAGAAAGCAACCAATTTCTGATGCAATTCTATATCCTAATAATCTTAATAAACCAAAAAAAATTATAATGAAAACATATTCAAAGAAATATCTTATTAACTTCATAACCTCTCATTTAAATATTTATAAAACTGTTTTTTTTTATCAACTGACAATTCAATTTTTAAAAAATTTATTTTTTTTCGAAAAGATTTTTTTAATCTAAAATAATCTTTCTCTGTCGTTAATAACTCGCAATTTTTAATTTTCGCTAAATGCCTTAATTTCTTTAAATCTGTCTCTTTGTAATCATAATGGTCTGGAAATTTTTCATACCCATTAAATTTAATTTTTAAATTTTTAAGAGTATCAGAAAAGGTATGAGGATTTCCTATACCACTGAATATAATAAATTTTTTTTTTTTTAACTTAGAATAATTTTTGGGTATATATTTACCTGTAAAAATTTTTATATTTGGATTTATTTTTTTAATTTTATTAATAAAGTTTTTAGATTCTTTATTAGAATCTCCATTGATAAGAACAACATCATAATTTTTGATGCTATCTAATTTTTCTCTCAAAGGTCCAGCAGGAATTATTAGTCCATTCCCATCTAACTTTAGAGAGTTAAAACATACTATTTTTAAATCGTAATTAATTTTTTTTTCTTGTAGACCATCATCAAATATCAACATTTCCGCTTTTTCATTCTCAGCTTTAGAAATAGATAATTCTCTAGTTTTTTCAAAAATTACTTTATGTTTTGACTCTAAAAGTCTCATCTCATCCAAATGTGAGATATAATTTTTTTTAATTATATAAGTCTTAAATCTTTTTTTAAAATAACTTGCTAGATTAATTACAAGAGGAGTTTTCCCAGTGCCACCGATATAAATATTTCCAACACAAATTGTCTTAAAATCGTAAAAATTCTTTTTAATCTTATTATTTTCGTAATAGTTTTTAATGATACCAATTAGTGAGAATGGCAATAACAACACTGAAATAAAACTAATATGATCTCTTTTATCCCAAAATTTTGGTTTATAAAATTTCATTAAATAATTTTTCCCAATTCATTTAAATTTTTCTTTAAAATTAAATCTCCAATTCTTTTAAGTTTTTTAATTTTGTTTAAGTTATTTTTATTATCATTTAAGAGATTTAATGCTTTTTTTTCTAAATCTTTACTGTTATTTACTTTTAGAGATAACTTTTCTTTTTCTAACATTTTATAAATATCTTTAAAATTAAAAGTGTAATTTCCGTGTAAAATATTACAACCAAACTTTAGGGCTTCTAGGGGATTTTGTCCTCCTTTTGAAACCAAAGACCCACCCAAAAAAACAACATCGCTTATTTTATAAAATGATTTACTTTCTCCATAACTATCAACTATATAAATATCATAGTTCTTATAATTTTTAATATTTTCACTATGTTTTATATATTTTAATTTTTTTTTATCTAACATTTGAGTGATTTCGTTTGTTCGCTCTATGTGTCTTGGAATAATGATTGTTATCAAATTAGGAATTTTTTTTTTATATTTCATATGTAAATTTGCGAAAATTTCTTCTTCGTTGTGATGAGTGCTTGCTGAGCACAAAACTTTTTTGTTTTTGAAATGTTTTTTATTAATTTCTTTTAATTTATCATTATGTGAATTGATAAACTTAAGATTTCCCAAAAATTTTATTTTTTTTATACCTAATTTCTTGAAGTATAAGAAGGTTTCTTTGTTTTGAGGAAATATATAATCAAATTTTTCTAGAATAATTTTTCCGAAATACCTTATTGCAAACCATCTTCTGAATGATTTTTCACTCATTCTAGCGTTAATTAATAAAATTTTGATTTTTCTTTTATTTAATTCGGAGATCATCGTTGGCCAAATTTCAGACTCTACAAAAAAAACAGATGAGGGCTTCCAATAATTTAAAAAATTATTAACTATATGAATATTATCCAAAGGATAAAATTGATGTGAAGTTTTTTTAAATCTAAATTTTCCAAATATCTTTGATGAACTTAACGTTGAGGTTGTAACTAAAATTTGTTTTATACTTTTTGTTTTTTCAAATTCTTTAATTAATGGAACAATACTTAAAAGTTCACCTACGCTTGAGCAGTGGAACCAAATTAATTTACCTTTTTTTCTTTTTTTTTTATTTATGGAAAATTTTTCTAAAAATCTTTCGGGATTTTCTTTTTTTTTTATTATTCTATAAATAAGTATTAATGGAGATAATATGATAACGATATATACCAAAAAATTATAGATTATTCTCATCAATGTTTTTGGATTTGTTTTTCATAAAAATTTTTATAAATTTCAGAATTTTTTAATAGCTCGTCGTGCTTACCTTCCCCTGTTATTTTGCCATTATCAATAACATAAATCTTATCTGAATTTAAAATAGTTGAGAGCCTGTGGGCGATTACTAAAGTGGTTCTTCCTTTAGTTAAGTAATTAATTGCGTCTTGTATTTTCTGCTCTGTCTCTGCATCCAAAGAGGACGTTGCCTCATCTAATAAAATAATTTTACTTTTTTTTAGGATTGCTCTTGCTATAGAAATTCGTTGTTTTTCACCACCTGATAATCTAATCCCATTTTCTCCTATTAAAGTATTATATTTTTTAGGAAGCATTTCTATAAATTCTTCCGAATGAGATAGTTTTGCCGCCTCTTTAATTTGTTCATCAGTTGCATCTAAATTTGCATATTTAATGTTGTTTAATACTGTGTCGTCAAAAAGAGTGGTCTCTTGACTTACAAGAGAAATATTATTTCTTAGAGATGATAATCTTCTAGAGTAAATTGATTGATTATCAATTTTTATGTCACCACTTTGTGGTTCATAGAACCTCGGTATTAAATTAAGAATAGTAGATTTCCCTGCACCACTATGTCCAACAAGAGATGTCATTTCCCCCCCTGATATTATTAAATTTATATCTTGAAGGACAACTCTATCTTCTTCATTGTAAGTGAAGTTTATTTTATTAAATTCAATATTTCCTTTATTTAGATTTATTTTATCTAATTTAGGATCCTCAGAGATTTTTTCTCTAAGATCAATTATTGGTAATATTCTTCTCGCGCCAGCTAAACCTTGGTTAATTGTTAAATTGAGAGTAGCGAGCGATCTCACTGGTTGGTATGCCAACATCATAGCAGCTAAAAATGAAAAAAAATTTCCAATACCTAACTCATCTTTCACTATAAGATTACCAGAATAGAAAATTAGTATTGCAATCATAATACCAGTTAAAACTTCCATTATTGGAGATGATCTCGCATAAATTTCGTTCAACTTTTTCCCTTTGTTCATAAGCACTTTCAAAGCTCCATCAGCTCTTGCCGTTTCATACGACTCTTTTTGAAATATTTTGATCAATTTATGATTTTTAAAAATTTCTATTAAATATGTATTAACCAAGCCCGTCTGATCCATGGTTTGTGTCGTAATTTTTGTAATTCTTTTACCTAATAGGTTTGCAAAAAAACTTGCCAATGGGATCATTATAATTGCGATCAAGGATAATTTCCAATTTTGATAAAACATTACTGACATAAGACCAATTAAAGTAAGAGTATCTTTAAACAAATTTAATATTGCTACACTCACTAATCCTGTCATAAAATTCACATCATTTATTAGGTTAGTTATTATTTTTCCTGAGTGTTTTTTTTCTATAAAATGAGTGTCAGCTTTTATTAATGCCTTCATCATGTCCATCTGCAAAGCTTTTCTAATTTCTTCAGAAATTCTTATCATTATTACTTTTGTTCCATAAAGCGATAACCCCTTTGCGCTGAATGCAATGACTATTAAAAAGGGAATTATAAGAATTAGAGTAGTATCTTTATTTAAGAAAATCTTCTCTATTGCGGGATCAAGTAAATAAGCAACAGATGAAGTGCTTCCGGCAAGTACTATTGCAAATATTAATGCCAAAAACATTTTATTCAAATATTTTTTTGTATAGTCTCTATACAACCTTTTTAATATTTCAGAATTTTTCATTAATAATACCCACCTATTAAAATATTTAAAAATATAATGAATCCTAAAAAATTGTTACTTTTAAATACTTTTAAACACATTTGAGGTTCTGAAATATTTAAATTTTTTACTTGAAAAGCTATAAGATGTAAAAAAATTAAGGTTGAAAATACAAAATAAAAAAAACTATATGACATTAATACTCCTATTGAAATAATAGACATATAAAAAATTAGATAACATGGAAATAGAAATAATTTTGGATTTTTTTTAAATTTAATTGATGTTGATTTAACTCCTATAATTTCATCATCTTTAATATCTTGAAACCCGTATATTGTGTCGTAACCGAGTGTCCAAAATATGGCCCCTAAATAAAAAATTAAAGGATAGAGGCTAAATTCATTGGTTAAAGAAACCCATGCCATCACCAAACCATAATTAAATGTGAGACCTAAAAATAGTTGAGGCCAGTAAGTGAATCTTTTCATTAAAGGATATGAAAATGCAAAAGGCATTGAGGCTAATCCCAAAAAAATTGTTTTTTGATTAAATTGAATTAAGATTAAGAAAGCTAGCGAACATAATAAAAAAACGTAAATTAAACCTAACTGAACTGAAATTTTTCCAGACGCAATCGGTCTATCTTTTGTCCTTTCGACCATACCGTCAATTTTTCTGTCCAAAATATCGTTAACAATACATCCCGCAGATCTCATTAATACCGCCCCACAAAAAAATAAAATACAGTGTTTAAAGTAGATATAATTATTATTAGAAAATTGATGTGCTAGAGTTAGTCCCCACAGACATGGCCAGAACAAGAGCATAAATCCAATAGGTTTTTTAAGTCTCGTCAATTCTAAAAATAATTCAAAATTTTTCATGATAATTTTCTTGTAAATAACAAAGCATCGTTTCATAATCAAACTGATTCGTTATGGATATTGATTACACTGTCACGGCACTAATGTTTCCGGCAATTCCACTAATTATGGGTGTTTATAGCAATAGATTCCACACGTTAAGTAATTTGATACGAAAAATACATGATGAACATGTTTTCGAAAAACACACCCCACCTGAATGGAAAAATCAATTAATAAATTTGAACGATAGGATAGGAGTTTTAAAACTTACAATAATGTTTTCTGCTTTTGGTTTTTTATTCAATATGCTTACTGTGTTTGCTTTATATTTAGATAAAATATTAGTGGCTAGAATTATTTTTGGATCCTGTTGTCTATCAATGATGATATCTATTATTTTTTTTATTAGAGAAATTCAAATTTCAACTAAAGCTCTCAAATTACATATATCTGACATGGATGTGCAATTTAAGGAGTAATTATTGCAGGCCCTAAAATTTTTCTTCCTTCCAAATCTTGATGGGCAATAGATGCATCTTTCAAAGCGTATTTCTTAAATATTTCAACTTTCACTGCCCCAGATTTAACCATTTCGAAAAGTTTATTTGAAGCTTCATCTAACTCCTCTCTTGTGGATGTGTAGTGAGCAATACTAGGTCTTGTTAAATATAATCCTTTTGGCGCTATAAGTTTTCCAACATCTAAAGGATCTAATTTTCCAGATGCATTTCCAAATGAAACCATTGTTCCACGCATTTTTAAGCATCCTAATGAGTCTTCTAAAGTGTTTTTTCCTACCCCATCATACACTACTGGGAGTCCCACGTTATCTGTTATTTCTAAAACTTTATCTTTAAAATTCTCTTTGTTATAATTTATTACTTCATCACATCCATATTTTTTTGCTAACTTGATTTTTTCATCTGATCCAACTGTCCCTATTACTTTGCAGCCCAAGCTTTTTGCCCATTGACAAAAAATTTGACCAACCCCACCAGCTGCAGCATGGAATAGAACTGTTTGACCTTTTTCAACTGGATATGTTTTGTGCAAAAGATAGAATGTTGTTAAACCCTTAGTCATTAGACAAGCTACAATTTCAAGATCTATTCCATCAGGTACTTTTACTAAACTTTTTGTTGGATAAATTCTATGTGTTGAATACGAACCTAGAGGTGCAGCCGCGTAAGCTACCTTATCACCCTCCTTGAAATTTTTGACACCCGGCCCAATTTTTTCTATAATCCCTGCACCTTCAAGTCCAATACCCGATGGAAGTGGTACAGGATATAATCCTGACCTATGATATGTATCAATGAAGTTTAAGCCTATAGCAGAATGTTTTATTAAAACTTCATTCTCTTTAGGTTCAGAGATAGATAACTTTTCGTATTTTAAAACTTCAGGACCTCCGGTTTTTGAAAAATTTATAGAGTACATTTAATATTTTGCAAAAGTACCATTTTGATAATCATTTATCGCCTCAATAATTTCAGCTTTCGTGTTCATTACAAACGGACCCCCTCTAGCTATTGGTTCGCCGATTGGTTTACCTGCAATAAACAAAAATTCGCTCTCTTTTTCGGCATTGATTTGAAGGTTCTTGCCTTGTTTCAACAGTATCAAATTTGAATCTGTTGTTTTTTCATGATTAGCTTTACCAACTTTAATTTGTCCCTTCAGCAAATAAATAAATGAATTATGTCCCTCTGGAACATCACAAGAAAATTCTTTTTCATTCTTTAAAACTATATGAAAATAAATTGGTTCAACGTTGTGATTTCTTTCTGGACCCTCAACATCTTTGAATTTTCCAGCAATCACTTTGACTACTTTTTCATCGTCACTGTAAGTTCCAAGCTCCTTATTTTTAATATAAATATATTCAGGTTTATTTTTTTTTAGTTTTGCTGGCATGTTAATCCACAATTGAAATCCAAGTAATTGACCATCAGCCATTGCAGGCATTTCAGAATGTATTATTCCTCTTCCAGTTTTCATCCACTGCACATCTCCTGATGACATTATTCCTTTAGCACCAGTGCTATCCTCATGCTCAAATTTTCCTTTAAGCATATAAGTGACTGTTTCAATACCTCTGTGAGGATGAGGCGGAAAACCTGCAACATAATCATCTTTATTTTCTGAACCAAATTCATCTAGCATTAAAAAAGGATCAATATAATCTGCCTCTGGTGTTCCTATACTTCTCTTAAGTTTTACGCCTGCACCGTCAGATGTTTCAATGGATTTCACAATTTTTTTGATTTCAATATTTGACATTGTTTTAGTTTAATTATGTTTCAAACTATTTCAAGTAGTCCTTTTAAATTTTTAATTTCTTTTTTTGGTTTATAATCAAGGTTATCAAAATGTGAGTTGTTACGGTTGACCCAGACAGCATTGTAACCAAAATTTCCACCACCTGATACATCCCAAGTGTTAGCACTCAAAAAAACAACTTCTTTGGGTTGAATTTTGTATTTCTTAACTGGAAGATCGTAGACCTTTGAGTCAGGCTTATAAATTTTCACCTCTTCAATTGAAAAAAGATCATCAAAGGCATCTAAATTGTTGGAACTTACTAATTCATTTATTAAATCTGGAGTACCGTTTGAAAGTATCGCGAGCTTAAGATTTTTCTTTTTTAAATCTGTCAAAACCTCTTTTACCTCTGGGTAAGGGGATAAAACTTTATAAAGGTTAAGTAATTCATTTTTCATGCTTGTATCTATGTTAAAAACTTTCATAGATTTATCCAAACTATCTTCAGTTATCTGCCAAAAGTTTTTATGTCTTTTCATTAAACTTCTCAGCCAGGTATATTCAAGTTGTGTAGTTCGCCAAAAATTTGCAAAGGCTTCCCATCTATCTCCTATTTTATGTTTACATTTCTCTGCCGCCGAATTTACGTCAAATAATGTTCCATAAGCATCAAATACTACTGCTTTAAAATCCATACTTTAATTTAAGTTTTTATATTATACTATATTTTATGAATATTAGATTATATCAACCAAACAGTATAGTCGAAAATACAACTAAGTCGCTTTCAAAGGAACATAGTCACTATGTAGCAAACGTAATGAGACTTAAATTAGGTTCCCGTATAAATTTTTTTAATAAAAATGGAGAATGGGAAAGTGAAGTAACTTTTATTCAAAAAGATAAGGTTGAAGTAAAATTTATAAAAAAAATAAAACAAGCGGATAATGCATCCAAATTGGAGCTTGCGATTTGTTTAGTCAAAAAAACTCCAATGGAAACTATCTTGCAAAAGTCTACTGAATTAGGTGTAAAAAAAATAATTCCTATTGTTTCTGAAAGAACAGAAGTCAAAGATTTAAATTATGAAAGAGCAAGAAAAATTGTTATTGAAGCTACAGAACAATCCAATCAATTAAACCCCCCAGAAATTTCAGAAGTAAAAAAACTCAAAGACTTTCTAAAAAACTTAGAAAGTTCCAATAAACTATTATTTGCCGATGTTAATTCTCAAAATATTTTGAAAAATGATAATGTTAAAAAAGGGGAAGCTCTTAGTGTTTTGATAGGACCCGAAGGTGATTTTTCACCAGCTGAACGCGAGTTGATTTTAAAAGTTCCTGATGTGAAATCTTTTACTATATCAAAGAATATTTTGAGGTCAGATACTGCTGTTATAACCGCTATTTCATTAGTGAATTTCGTCTATTTCAATTCGTAATTGTCGCATTAATTGAATTTGTTAATTGAATTAAAAACTGTATAAAAACGTAATAAAAATGCTGAAAAAATTATTTTACACTTTTGTTTTATTAATATCGTCTAATTTATATGCTAACGAGCCAAAAGACTGGCAGTTAGGATTCCAAAAACCAGCCTCTCAATCTATGTATGAAATTGTAAAATTTCACGACTATATGTTGGTGCCAATAATTGTTGCAATAAGTGGATTTGTACTATTTTTGATGGCCTACACATGTATCAGATTTAGAGCTTCAAGAAATCCTAATCCATCTAAAAGAACTCATAATGTTGCTGTTGAAATACTTTGGACACTCATTCCATGCTTAATTCTTATTGTAATGGCAGTTCCATCTTTTAAAATTCTTTATTCACAGGACACAATCCCTAAAGCTGACGTTACGATTAAAGCCGTCGGTTACCAGTGGTATTGGGGTTATGAATATCCTGACGAGAATATAATATTTGACTCTTACATGGTAGAAGAAGAGGATTTAAAACCAGGTCAACCTAGACTTTTGGCAGTTGACAATGAAATAGTAGTGCCAGTAAATAAAGTTGTTAAAGTTTTAATAACAGCTAACGATGTTTTGCATGCTTGGGCTCTACCATCATTTGGAGTAAAAAGAGACGCAATGCCAGGAAGAGTTAATGAAACTTGGTTTAAAGCAGATAGGGTTGGAACGTATTACGGACAATGTTCAGAGTTGTGTGGTATTAAACATGCATTCATGCCAATCACAGTTAAAGTTGTAACAGATGAAGAGTATAACGCTTGGTTGGAAGAAGCTAAAATAAAGTTTGCAAAAGAGGAGATAGAAACTAATAAAAATAAATTATTAGCAAAAAATTAATATGACAACAATCGCTTCACAAGATCATTCACATCACCATCCAACAGGATGGAAACGATGGGCTTATTCCACAAATCATAAAGATATAGGTACAATGTATTTAATCTTTGCGATTATTGCCGGAATAATCGGAACTGCTTTTTCAGTTTTAATGAGAATGGAGTTGATGCATCCAGGCGACGGGATACTAGGTGGCAATTACCACTTATATAATGTTTTAGTAACTGGTCACGGTTTGATAATGATTTTCTTTATGGTCATGCCAGCAATGATTGGTGGTTTTGGAAATTGGTTTGTACCAATTATGATAGGAGCCCCAGACATGGCTTTTCCAAGAATGAATAATATATCTTTTTGGCTACTACCAGTGTCATTCATTTTATTACTTTCATCAATATTTGTAGATGGACCTCCAGGCGCACAAGGCGTAGGAGGAGGCTGGACAATCTATCCACCACTGTCATCTAAAACTGGTCAACCAGGACCAGCGATGGATTTAGCAATACTAAGTCTTCATATAGCAGGTGCATCTTCGATACTTGGTGCTGTAAATTTTATTACTACGATATTAAATATGAGAACCCCAGGTATGACTTTACATAAGATGCCATTGTTTGCCTGGTCAATTCTTGTAACAGCTTTTTTATTACTTTTATCTTTACCAGTTTTAGCTGGAGCAATAACAATGTTGTTAACAGACAGGAATTTTGGAACAGCATTTTTTGATGCACAAACTGGTGGAGATCCACTTTTATTTCAACATTTATTTTGGTTCTTTGGTCATCCAGAAGTTTATATTTTGATTTTACCAGGTTTTGGAATGATAAGTCATATTGTTTCGACCTTTTCTAAAAAACCAGTTTTTGGATATTTAGGAATGGCTTATGCAATGGTCGCGATTGGTATTGTTGGTTTTGTAGTTTGGGCACATCACATGTATACAGTAGGATTGAACACTGATACAAAAGCGTATTTTTTAGCAGCAACAATGATCATTGCTGTTCCTACAGGAATAAAAATTTTCTCTTGGATAGCAACTATGTGGGGTGGCTCTATATCTTTTAAAACTCCAATGATGTGGGCTCTTGGTTTCATTTTCTTATTTACAGTTGGAGGTGTTACTGGCGTAGTTCTAGCTAACGCTGGTGTTGATACAGCCTTACACGACACATATTACGTAGTAGCACACTTTCATTATGTGTTATCACTCGGAGCAGTTTTTGCAATTTTTGCAGGATTCTATTATTGGTTTGGAAAAATGTCTGGTTATGAATATTCAGAGTGGCTTGGACAACTACATTTTTGGCTTACATTTATTGGGGTAAATTTAATATTTTTCCCTCAACATTTTTTAGGACTAGCTGGTATGCCAAGAAGATACGCTGATTATCCAGACGCTTTTGCAGACTGGAATTATATTTCCTCAATTGGCTCATATATTTCAGTGGTGGGATTAGCCGTATTTTTAATTAACCTAGCTTACGCATTTATGAAGAAAAAAGCAGCAGCACAAAACCCTTGGGGTGAAGGTGCCACAACTTTGGAGTGGACAGTTCCATCACCACCAAACTTCCATACATTTGAAGAGTTACCAAAAATTAATGAATTTGGAGAAGCGGAAAAAACAAGCACATAACTATTGGTATTAGATGACAACTATTAACTTTAGAGCAAAAAATCCTTCATTACTTGATACATCAATTTTTATTGAATTGTTGAGGTTAATGAAACCTAGAGTAATGTCATTAGTAATATTCACTTGTGCAGTTGGTTTATTAACTGCTCCTGGCGAAGTAAGTTTTATTAAATCAATTATAAATATTTTTTTTGTAACTCTCGGCGCAGGAGCTGCGGGCGCACTTAATATGTGGTACGAGGCAGATTTAGATAAGCTTATGACAAGAACATGTTTAAGACCACTTCCAACTGGAAAAATTAAAAAAAACCATGCGTTAATCTTTGGAATAGTCTTATCAATAGTTTCAGTTTTAGGTTTATATTTCTTTTCAAATTTATTATCTGCTTTAGTTTTACTTTTTACAATTAGCTTTTATTTATTTGTCTATACAATTTGGCTTAAAAGAAGAACACCACAAAATATAGTGATTGGTGGTGCTGCTGGTGCTTTACCACCTGTTATTGGTTGGACGATTGCGACTAATTCCTTGAGTTTGGAAGCGTTATCATTCTTTTTAATAATATTTTTTTGGACACCCTCACATTTTTGGGCTTTAAGCTTGTATAAAGTTGCTGATTATAAAAAAGCCAAAATACCAATGTTACCGGTGACTAATGGGATAGAGGAGACAAAAAAAAATATTTTTATTTATTCTCTTTTAATGCTACCAACATTGGCGTTGCCTTACATTATTGGTTTTGTAGGAGAGTTATTTCTTATCAGCACTTTTGGTCTTACAATTTATTATATTTTATTATGCTTTGCTTTATTAAAAACGAAAAAAGATTCATTTGATCTTCAAAAAGCTAAACGAGTTTTTGGTTATTCTATTTTTTATTTATTTTTAATATTTGTTTTGTTTTTAGTTGATAAATTATTCTAATGGAAATTAATAAAAAGATTAAAAAAAGAAATATTTTCACCGCAATAGGACTTGTGATTTTCATATTATTCCTATTTATATTCACACTATATAACGTCGGAGTATTGGAAAGAATAATATGATAAGTAAGAAAAATCTCACGCCTTTAATCTTAGCCTCGATATTTTTTCTTATGCTTGGATTGTCTTTCGCCGCAGTACCATTATACGATCTATTTTGTCGTGTAACAGGATTTGGGGGCACTACTCAAATTTCTAGAGAGGTGCCAAAAATAGTTATTGATGAACCAGTAAGAGTGAGATTTGATACAAATGTTCAAACTGATTTAGCTTGGAACTTCAAAGCCAAAAACACACTTTATGATGTAAAGCCAGGTAAAGTTTATAAGGTAGAATTTGAGGTTGAAAATTTTGGAAAAGATCCATCAAGCGGAGTAGCAAGCTATAATGTGTCTCCATCAACTTTTGGACAATATTTTAATAAGCTTGGATGTTTTTGTTTTGAAAAACAAACACTTAAAAGTGGGGAAAAGATGAATTATATTTTAACTTTTTATTTGGATCCAGAGATGGTAAATGATCCAAAAACTAAAAATATAGAAGATATTACAATGTCGTATACATTTTTTTCATCAGACTATTACAAACAATCAAAAATTAATTAACAATGAGTTCTAAAGACCAAAAACATGATTATCACTTAGTTGACCCAAGTCCGTGGCCAATCTATACATCTTTTGCTACTTTAATAACTGCAATAGGGTCAGTCTACTATTTTCACTCGAAAGTTATGTGGGCAATGTTACTTGGTTTCGCTCTTTTAATTTATGGGGCATACATGTGGTTCAGAGATGTTGTTAATGAAGCTGAACATCAAGGTCACCATACACCAGTTGTTCAGATACATCATCGTTATGGAATGACATTGTTTATAGCATCTGAAGTAATGTTTTTTGTTGCTTGGTTTTGGGCTTACTTTGATGCTAGTCTGTATCCAAGTGCTTTTGTCGGTGGAGTTTGGCCGCCCAAAGATATTGAAGTTTTTAACCCGTGGGACATTCCATTAATCAATACTCTAGTTTTATTATTATCTGGAACAACTGTTACATGGGCTCATCACTCTTTATTAGAGGATGATAGAAAAGGTTTTATTCAAGGCTTGTGGGCAACAGTTCTACTAGGTTTCTTTTTTACTCTTCTTCAAATATATGAGTATCAACATGCAAGTTTTGATTTTTCAGGGCACATTTACGGTTCAACATTTTATATGGCCACAGGCTTTCATGGCTTTCACGTGGTAATTGGAACTATCTTTTTAGCTGTTTGTTTGTGGAGAGGAAAACTTGGTCATTTTAATAAGGATCATCATTTTGGATTTGAAGCTGCAGCATGGTACTGGCATTTTGTTGATGTAGTTTGGTTGTTTTTATTTGCAGCAATCTACGTTTGGGGAAGCTAATTTAATTGAGATATAAGTTTCTTTTCACAATATTTGTTTCTTTTTTTATTACCCTTTTTCTTGCTCTTGGATTTTGGCAATTGTACAGACTTAATTGGAAAAATAATCTAATTGAAGAAATTAATTCTTCCCTCATGAATAATCCAGTAAAATTTGAGGCTCAGAAAATAAAAAACTTTCAAAAAATTAAATTTAAAGGAAAAATCGATAATAAGAATTTAATTTATTTATATGGACTCAGTGATAATGGGGAACCAGGTTTTAACATAATTAAAAAAGTTGATATTGAAGGAGAAAACTTTTTAATTAATCAAGGATGGATACCAAGAGATTTGAAAGGTAATTCATTTGATCTAAAACAATCAGAATACTTTGGCATTACAAAGTTAAAATCAAGCAAAAATTATTTCAAACCTAATAACGATTTAACAAAAAATTATTGGTTTAAACTTGATGATATAGATTTAAAAAAACATACTGGAAAAACATTTTCTCCTTTTATAATTTTTATTCAAAATGGGGAACAAGCAAACTCTTTTCCAATACCAAAAAAAATTTCATCAGATCTGCCTAATAATCACCTTAAATACTCTTTAACATGGTTTTCAATAGCGATATCAATTTTTTTGATATATCTATATTTTAGAAAAAAAAATTACTAATGGAATATATAAGCACAAGAGGTGATAATAAGAAATTTTCCTTCAGTGAGGTGTTTCTCAAAGGTCTTGCTGATGACGGAGGCCTTTTTATACCGTTAAATATTAAAAAATTTGATGAGAGCAAAATGAATTCTCTAAAAAAATTAAGTTATGTAGATCTAGCTACTGAAATTATTTATTTATATACTGGAGATTTTCTAAGCAAAAAAGAATTAAATGAAATTGTTAAAAAATCATATTCTAACTTCCGAGAAAAAGATGTTGTTAAAATAGTTAAGTTAAATCATTTTAAGATCTTGGAACTTTTTCATGGACCCACTCTGGCTTTTAAAGATATTGCAATGCAGTTAATTGGAAATATGTATGAGCATCATTTAAAATCAAATAACAAAAATATAAATATAGTTGTTGCGACTTCTGGAGACACTGGTGCAGCAGCCATTGATGCGATCAAAGGGAAATCTAATTTAAATATATTCGTTTTACATCCAAATAATAGAATTTCCTCTGTTCAAAGAAAAATCATGACTACAGTAGAGGAAAAAAATGTTTTCAATATTGCAATTGATGGAAACTTTGACGACTGTCAAAATATTGTAAAGCAAATGTTTTCTGACCTTCAATTTTCAAGATCTATAAATATGTCAGGTGTAAACTCAATAAATTGGGCTAGAATAATTGCTCAATCAGTATATTATTTTTATGCTCATTTTAAATTAGGAAAAGAGAATGTTTCTTTTTCAGTCCCGACAGGAAATTTTGGAGATGTCTTTGCAGGATATCTTGCAAAAAAAATGGGATTACCAATTGATAAATTAATTGTTGCAACAAATGAAAACGATATTTTACATAGAGCCATTACAAAAGGAGATTATATTTCAAAAGAAGTTAGAGAAACATTATCACCAAGTATGGATATTCAATTAGCCAGTAACTTTGAAAGATTAATTTACTACGTGAATAATTCTAATTCTGAAAAAACAGCAGAAATTATGAAAAAAGTTAAGCAGAATTCTTACCAAATTAAAAAGAGAGATTTAGATATAATTCAAAAAGATTTCTTATCAGAAAGTTGTAATGAAAAAGAAACTTTAGAAATTATTAAGAAAAATTATGAAGAAAATGATATGGTTTTGGATCCACATACAGCCATTGGAGTGGGCTCAGCACAAAAATTATCTTTGAATGATTGTATAGTTTTATCAACTGCGCACCCATGTAAATTTCCAGACGCCACAAACAACGCGATTAATAAACATGAAAAACTACCAAAAGAACTCCAGCATGTACTTAATAAAAATGAGAATTTTCAAGTACTAAAAAATAGTACGGATGAAGTAAAAAAATTTATTAAAAGTAAAATTTTATAAGTTTGCAGCTTCTTTAGCAATTAAATCAACTTCATTGTTTAACTCGTCAGTAGAGTGCGCTTTTACCCAATTCCAACTTATTTCAAATTCATTGGCTAAAATATCTAGCTCTGTCCAAAGATCTTTATTTTTAACATCTTGCTTGTTTGCAGTTTTCCATCCATTTTTTTTCCAATTATAAATCCACTCTGTTATTCCTGACTTAACATATTTCGAGTCTGTAAAAATTTGAACTTTGGTTCCTTTGGGAATTTTTTTTAATGCCTCAATAGGGGCAAGTAATTCCATTTGATTGTTCGTTGTATTTTTTTTACTTCCTTTAATCTGAGTTTTTTGTCCATTGTTAATAATTATTGCTGCCCATCCACCATTTCCAGGATTTTCTAAACAGGACCCATCAGTATAAATTTTAATCATTTAAGTATTCCTCAAATTTTTCTATAGAGTCATGGAACCTAAGTTTTTGTATATATTCCGATGGATCCTTTTTTTTAATTAAAATATTTTTAGGAGTATTTACGTAATCATAAGCTCTTGTAGCCAGATATCTTAAGGCAGATCCTTTACAAAGAATTCTCATACTTTTTTTTTCATCTTGTTTAAGTTTTCTAATACTTTCATAACCCTTGAAAAGCCTAGAGGCTTTCTTCTTATTAAACTTAAATTTATTTTTTGTTTTATTAAAACAAAGAGAATTTATACAAATAGCAAGTTCATAAGCTTGAAAATCATAAGCTGAAAAATAAAAATCAATAAACCCACCGAATTTTCCTTTGTGAAAAAAAATATTGTCAATAAACAAATCCCCATGAATTACACTACTCGGTATTTTTTTTGGCCAGTTTTTGTTGATATCACGAAAACTTTCCTTCATTTCACCTTTAAGATTTTTAGGTAACCTCGAATTTTTTAAGTTAATTTTATTAATAAGACCATTTATTTTGAGAGGTGAAAAGCTGTTTTTTCTTTTTAGTTTTATTTTTGTTAATTTTTTATGCATTAAACCAATTTTTTTACCAATAACTAATAAATCTTTTTCCAAAAGTTTTTTTTTATCGTTACCCTCTAAGAAGGAAACTAGACAAGCTTTTTTTCTTTTTAAATTAAATATATGTTTTCCATATTTATTTTTAATTGGAGACGGGCATTTAATACCTTTTTTTGAAAGTGTATCCATCAATTTCATAAAGTAGGGTAAATCCTTATTATTAACTCTACTTTCAAAAATCGTTAAGACGTATTTTTTATTATTTGTATTAACAATATAATTTGTATTCTCTATTCCTTTTTTAATACCCTTTAAGCTTTTAATTTTTTTAAATCCAAAAATATTTTGGACATTAGAAATGTCAGCATGATTTAACTTTGTAAATACAGCCATTAATTAAGTTTTCCTGGGACTTTAAAAGTTACGTTTTCTTTTACTATTTCGACTTCCTGAATTTCAACATTAAAATTTTCTTTTATCTTTTTTATAAAATTTTGAACCAAAATTTCAGGTGCTGATGCACCTGATGAAATACCTATACTATTACATTGAGAAATTTTTTCTAATGGAACAAAACTTTCAGAATGTATTAACTCTGAATAATCACACCCTGCCTTATTGGCTACCTCTACGAGTCTTTTTGAATTAGAAGAATTCCTACTTCCAATTACAAAGAACATATCGCATTTTGATGCAATCTGTTTAACAGCTGCTTGTCTATTAGTCGTGGCATAGCAGATATCCTCTTTATTTGGTTCTTTGATTTTCGGAAATTTTTTTTTTAAAGCATTAATAATATCTTTTGTATCATCGACAGAAAGAGTCGTTTGAGTTACAAAAGCTAATTTTTTATTTGATGGAATATCAATATCCTCAACATCATCAATTGTTTCAACTAATTCTATTGACCCCTCTGGAATTTGACCCATAGTGCCAACTACTTCGGGATGATTTTCGTGACCAATTAAAAAAATATGGAAGCCTGCTTTATTTAAATTTTCAGCCTCTCTATGTACTTTTGAAACCAAAGGACAAGTAGCATCTATATATTCCATTTTTAAGTCTTGAGCTTCTTTTGGAACTTTTTTTGGCACTCCATGAGCTGAAAAAATCACTGGTCTAGTTTTGTCCTTGATTTCACTAAGTTCTTCTACAAATATTGCACCAATTTTTTTTAAATTATCTACCACATGTTTATTATGGACAATCTCATGTCGAACATAAACTGGTGACCCAAATTTATTTATACTTTTTTTTACAATTTCTATTGCTCGATCAACGCCAGCACAAAACCCTCTTGGAGCAGCTAAATATATTTTTAAATCTTTATTTTTCATTTTTTTCAATTAGATACTCTAATAATATATGCGGAAAGGTTAAAGACGCCAAACCTATAAATATTACTTTTAAAATTGCATCATCAAAAGCATAATAATTAGCTAAAAAATAAAGACTTATTATAAATAATAATAAAGTCATTATTGTAAGTGGTAACGCTTTTCTTATAAACTTATAAAAACCAACTTTAAAATCATTACTATCAATTTCATATATTAAAGAAAGAGAATGTCTCACAGAGTGTAAAAAACAAAAATAAATTGTAAAAGCAACTAATGGAGAAAGGAAAACATTAAGTAATATAATA
>CACIAP010000004.1 GCA_902584685.1 uncultured Pelagibacteraceae bacterium
TTTTACTGAAAAACTTCTTTTAGAGGCTTGTTTAGAATTAATGTCTGATAAATCGATTATCGCAATTCAAGATATGGGTGCAGCAGGATTGACTTCATCAAGTATTGAGATGGCATCAAAAGGAAACTTAGGAATTGAATTACATTTAGATAAAGTTCCTTGTAGAGAAGAAAAAATGACGCCGTATGAAATTATGTTATCTGAAAGCCAGGAAAGAATGTTGATAGTTTTAGAAAATGGCAAAGAAGATAGTGCCAAAAAAATATTTGACAAATGGAACTTAGATTTTGCAGTAATTGGCAAAACAACTAACTCCAAAAATATTGAATTATATTTTGAAAAAGAAAAAGTTGCTAATGTACCAATTAAATTTTTAGCAAATGAGGCTCCTATGTATGATAGGCCTTGGAAGAAAACAAAGCTTCCTCAGAAGATTAAATTTACAAATAATGAATTTAAAAAATTAAAATTTAATGATGTAATTAAAAAAATGATTTCTAATCCAAATATTTGTTCTAAACAATGGATATGGGAACAATACGATCATACTGTAATGGGTGATACAATCCAAAAACCTGGTGGTGATGCAGGTGTTGTCAGAGTACATGGTACTAAAAAAGCAGTGGCCTCCTCTGTTGATTCATCTGCTTCCTATTGTTATGCACATCCATTTACAGGAGGAAAACAAGTTGTTTGTGAAGCGTGGAGAAATTTAGTTTCAGTCGGTGCAGAACCTATAGCAATAACAAATTGTTTAAACTTTGGAAATCCAGAGAAAAAAGAAAATATGGGGGAATTCGTTGAGTGTATAGATGGAATTAATGAGGCAAGTAAGTATCTAAATTTTCCTGTTGTTTCAGGAAACGTGTCATTCTACAACGAAACAAAAGATAAAGGTATCAAACCTACTCCAACAATTGGAGGCGTTGGGTTAATTAAAGATTACGAAAACCTAATGAGTATGAATTTTAAGTCAAACGGAAATTTAGTTTTGGTAATAGGAAAAACAGAAGGTAGTTTAGAACAAAGTATATTTGCCAAGGTAATTTTAGATGAAAGAAAAGGACCACCGCCTGAAATAAACCTATTTAATGAAAAAAATAATGGTGAAACTGTTCTTAAACTTATCAAAGAAAAGTTAGCTTTGTCAGTTCATGATATATCTCTTGGTGGAATAATGATTGGTGCCTTAAAGATGTGTATAGCGGGCAGTAAGGGAATTAAATTTTATAAGTTCAAGGACTTAATAAATATTTATCAATATTTTTTCTCTGAGGATCAAGGTAGATATATTATTGAAGTAGATAAAAATAATTTAAAAAAAGTAGAGAATATTTTAAAGAAAAATTCTGTGCATTTTGATTTACTGGGTGAAATAACTGAAAAAGAGATTATCATAAATGATGAGCTAACTTTTACAGTGGACAAGGTGACAGAATTTTATAAAGGTTGGCTATATAAATACATGAGTTAATTATGGCAATGGATTTGAAAGAAATTGAAAAAATGATTAAAGAAGCTCTACCAGATGCATCTATTGATATACAAGACCTAGCAGGTGACGGGAATCACTATTCCGCCACAGTGACTTCTTCTCAATTTAAAGGTAAGAATAAAGTGCAGCAACATAAAATGGTGTATGACGCTCTAAAAGGAAAAATGGGAAATGAGCTTCATGCTTTAGCACTTAAGACAAAGGAAAATTAATGGATCAACAAGTTAAAGAGCAGATTGAAAACTCAATAAATAACAGTGATGTTTGTTTATTTATGAAAGGAAGTCCAGAAGCTCCACAATGTGGCTTCTCGATGGCTGTTTCAAATATATTAAAAATTTTGGAAGTTAAATATCAAAGCGTTGATGTGTTAAAAGATCAAAAAATACGTGAAGGTATTAAAATATATAGTGAGTGGCCAACGATCCCTCAACTTTACATAAAAAAAGAATTCATCGGTGGATGTGATATCATCAAGGAAATGTTTGAGAACGGTGAACTTAAAAAAGTTTTTGACGAAAAAGGTATAGGGTATAAAAAATAATATTATCTTGAGTAATATTCGATTACTAGATTTGGCTCCATAACAACAGGATAAGGAACTTCTTCAAACTTTGGTGTTCTCACAAACTTAATAGTTCTTTTCTTTTCATCTACTTGTAAGTATTCAGGAATATCTCTTTCCTTATTAGCTAATGCAATATCTATGATAGCTAATTGTTTTGACTTATCTTTTATCTCGATTGTATCTTCTTCGCTTAAAAGGTAGCTTGAAATGTTTACCTTTTTTCCATTCACTTTTACATGTCCATGGTTGATAAACTGTCTTGATGAAAAAATCGTGCTAGAAAATTTTGCTCTGTAAATAACTGAGTCCAGCCTTCTCTCTAATAATCCTATTAAATTTTCCGCAGTATCCCCTTTTTTCATAATGGCTTTTCTATAAACGTTTCTGAATTGTCGCTCATTTATATTTCCATAATATGATTTTAATTTTTGTTTAGCTTGAAGTTGAGTACCGTAGTCTGATAGTTTTGCACTTTTAGATTGCCCATGTTGTCCTGGAGGGTATGCTCTTTTGTTAAAAGGACTCTTTGGTCTCCCCCAAAGATTTACCTTTAACCTTCTATCAATTTTGTGTTTAGAATTTAATCTTTTTGTCATTTTGTGAAATGGTTTATAAACTTCACATCTTATTTGTCAATCAACGTTTTTTTCCTAGACTTGCAAATACGCTTGATAAAATACGTGTTTCTTTGTCTGAAAGTTCCATTCTATAAAAAATGTTTCTTAAATTTTCAAGCATTATAGGTTTTTTTTCTTTATACTTAAAAAAATTAATTTCATTTAGATTATTTAAACATAAGTTTATCATTGCTTGAATTTCCTTTTTAGAAGCTTTCTTAACCTTTTTTGACTTTTTAAACTGGTTTGATTTAGAGCTTAAAAAACTTGATACAAATTGTGCAATAATGATTAGGCTATGGGATAGATTTAAAGATTTAAAATTTACATTTGTTGGTATTTGTAAAGTGTAATTTGCATAACTAACTTCTTTATTTGATAAACCTGATGCTTCCGAACCAAATAAAAAACCAATTTTTTTTCTAAAATCTATTTTTTTTAAACCCTCAAGATTAATATGTTTTACATTTTTGTTTCTAAATCTTGCAGATGTGGCGATCAATATATCGATATCTCCTAAGGAACTTTCTAAATTATTAAATACTTTACTTTTCTTTATAATGTCTTTTGCTCCAACGGATGTCGCTAATATCTTATCGTTAGGAAAAATAGGTTTTGGATCAATCAGATAGAGCTTTTGGAAATTAAAATTCTTTATTGCTCTTGCGCAGGAACCAATATTTTCTGATAGCTGCGGTTTGTGTAAAATAAATGTAACTTTACTTTTGTTCATTTATTTGATGCCATGATTTCTATTGTAGTTAGATAATGTTGAAGGATTAATTCCTTTAAGATATTTTTGATCAACATCCCATATAGAAACCTTTAATGGATAGCACTTTGCAACATCAGACGAATGTTCTGATCCACAGTCTCCACCTGGGCAAGCAGATAAAGCCCCTAATAAATCTGTTTCAGCAAAAAATTCCAAATAATCACCAGGTCTTACAGGACTTGACTTCATAAAATATTGCTTAGTGTCGTTAGTAAAGCCAGTAAGCATAAATACATTTAATACATCGTGTACAATTTTTTCTGCGTCATCTAATTTGATATTTTTCTCTTTAACCAAGACTCTAGTTAAGTTTGAATGACAACAATAATGATAATCGTTTTTTGATGTTAGTTTATACGTGTAAGGATCACATCTAGTACCAATAACATCGTGGACCGAGCCCCCATCTTTGTCATAACCATACCAATCTAATGTATCCCACGTAATTGTTGCCAATGATCTTAAATATGGAAAACTACTAAACATTTTATCTCCAACTGAAATATGTGTTCCGTAAAGAGCTCTAGTTTTTCCAGAATAAAACTTTTCCTCTAAATTATTAGCTTGAAATAAATTTAAATCTCCAACTTGTGGTCCTTCAACACTTTCTATTCTAAAAAAATTACCTGATTTAACATTAAAAGTTTTAGCATCTCTTGGAGGGACAATGACTTCATCAACTTGCTTGATGTGTTTTCTAGCTTCATGTAATATTTCAAGATTATTATTTATTGTATCATTTGGGTAACAAACAACAGGATCTGCTCCTACCCTGCTTTCAATATCAGTAGGTTTCTTAGAGAACTTCTTGATTTTCATTTATTTACTTGCAGGAGCTTTATCCTTAAATAATTTGAAATCTAAACTATCGATAAGAGCTTTAAATGATGCATCAATTATATTTGGTGATACACCAATGGTAAACCAATTTTTTCCTTGAGAGTCTGTACTTTCAATTGATACTCTTGTAGTCGCTTCTGTTCCTGTATTTAAAATTCTTACTTTATAGTCAACTAATTTTAAATCTTTTAAATATTCAGAGTATTTTTCTAACTTAGTAACATTTTTTCTTATAGCGTTATCTAAGGCATGAACAGGTCCATTGCCCTCACCTTCGCAAACTATTTGTTCACCATCAACCTCTAATTTTGCTTTCGCTCTAGAAATTATTTTATCCTCACTGTTTTTTGAAACTGAAACATCGTATTCTTTAATTGAGATATATCTTGGAATTTCTCCCATTACTCTTCTAGCTAGTAATTCAAAAGAAGCATCAGCTCCATCGTAACTGTAACCAATAAATTCTCTGTCTTTTACTTCTTCCAAAAGTTTTTTAACTTTTGGATCGTTTTCTTCAATATCTATTCCAATTGTTTTAAGTCTGGATAAAATATTTGATTTACCAGACTGATCAGAAACAACTATATTTCTGTTGTTACCAACATCTTCTGGATTAATATGCTCATAGGTTTTAGGATCTTTTTGAACAGCAGATACATGTAAACCTCCTTTGTGTGAAAATGCTGCAGCACCTACATATGGTAAATGTTTATTGGGTTTTCTATTTAATATTTCATCAAGTAACCTTGAACATTGTGTAATGTGTTTGATATTTTTTTCTTTAATACTTATTTCAAATTTATCTGATAATTCTTTTTTAAGATGAAAAGTTGGGATAATTGACATTAAGTTAGCATTACCGCATCTTTCACCTAAACCATTTATAGTTCCTTGTATTTGTCTTGCTCCTGATAAAACGGCTGCAATTGAATTTGCAACTGCATTACCAGTATCATTATGTGCGTGAATACCTAAGTTTTCACCAGGTATGTGTTCTGAAACTTCTTTAACTATTTTTGTAACTTCATGAGGAAGTGTTCCACCATTAGTATCACAAAGAACTATCCATTTAGCACCGTTATCGTATGCAGCTTTAATGCAAGCTAAAGCATACTTTGGATTTGCTTTGTAGCCATCAAAGAAGTGTTCTGCATCAAACATAAACTCTTTGTTATTTTTTACAAAATGTTTTGTTGTCTCTTTAATATTTTCTAAATTTTCCTCATTAGTTATCCCTAATGCAACATCAACATGAAAATCCCAAGACTTTCCTACTAAACAAACAGATTTAGTATTTGAATTTAAAATCGCTGACAAACCTGGATCATTTTCTGCACTTCGTCCAGCTTTCTTTGTCATTCCAAAAGCAGTGAAGGTAGAATTTTTTAAATCTAAACCCTTTTGAAAAAGTTCTGTATCAGACGGATTAGCCCCTGGCCAACCTCCCTCTATATAATCCACACCAAGATCATCTAAAGCATGAGCAATCTTTGTTTTTTCATCAATTGAAAAATGTACACCTTGAGTTTGGGCTCCATCTCTCAATGTAGTATCAAATATGTATAATCGTTCTTTACTCATTTTATTTTCCAAGTTGTTTTATCATCTTTATCTTCAATTAAAATACCTTTATCTAAAAGTTCATTTCTGATTTCATCAGCTAATTGGTAATTTTTATTGTCTCTAGCTGCATTCCTGTCTTTTATCTTTTGTAAAATCTCTTCCTCTGAAATTTCAAGAATATTCTTTTTAAACTCTTGCCATTTTGACTTTGGTTCAATTAACAGCCCAATAAAATTACACGCTGTTGTAAAAATTTCTTTGTCTTTGTCAGATCCTTTAACAGCTTTATCATATAATTTATGAATATTACTTATATATCCAGGTGTATTTAAATCATCATAAAGAGGAATTAAATCATCATCTGGGATTAATACTTTGCCCTCTGGTTTTTTTTGGCACTCGTACCATTTATCTAAAGTTTTTTTTGATTGTGTTAATAAATCATCACTCCAATCCATTGCTTGTTTGTAGTGAGTTGAAATTAAAGCCAGTCTTAAAACTTGGCCATTATATTTCTGATAGAAATCCTTAATTTTAAAAATATTTCCTTGTGACTTTGCCATTTTTTCATTTGCTATTGTAATAAAACCGTTATGTATCCAATAGTTTGAAAAGGATTTAGTATTATTAGCGCATCTTGATTGAGCAATTTCATTTTCGTGATGAGGAAAAATTAAATCTCTTCCTCCACCGTGTATGTCAAAAGTATCACCGAGATATTTTTTTGACATTGCGGAACACTCTAAATGCCAACCAGGTCTTCCATTGCCCCAAGGTGAGTCCCAACTTGGCTCATCTTTATTAGATGGTTTCCACAATACAAAATCTTCTGGATTTTTTTTATTTTCTGATACTTCAACTCTAGCTCCTGCTTTTAATTCTTCTATATTTTTATTTGATAATTTTCCATAATCTTTAAAACTAGAAACATCAAAATAAATATGAGAATTTTTTTCATAAGCATTTTTATTTTTAAAAAGAACGTTAATCATTTCAACCATTAAAGAAATATTCTCTGTCGCCTTGGGCTCAAAAGATGGTTTTTCACAATTTAAATAATCACAATCATTGTGAAAACTATTGGTAATATTTTTAGTTAAAACATCTATTGATATTTTTTTTTGTTTTGCGCTTTCAATAATTTTATCGTCTATATCAGTTATGTTTCGAACATAAGTAACTGATTTATTTCCATACTTACATTTTAAAACCTTGAACAGAATATCAAATACTACTAATGGTCTTGCATTACCTATATGAGGATCATCATAAACTGTTGGTCCACATACATACATTTTCACTTTTTTTGGGTCTATTGGTTCAAATATTTCTTTTTTACCGCCAAGACTATTAGTTAAATATATATCTTTGTTCATTATATTAGGAATATACCTTTAATTTAGATTTGTGAATCTATTTGATTAACTAGGAATCTTGCATATTGGAATTGGCTCCATTTTATGCAAATTTGCTTTTCTGATTTGAATATATTTATCTCGATTTTTTGAATTCTCGTTATCCATGGCCTCTTCTATTTCTTTGTATGATAATCCTAATTGACCTTCATCAGTTCTACCATCATCCCAAAGACCATCTGTTGGAGCTGCATTAATAATATCATCAAGTATCTTTAATTCTCTTCCAAGCTCCCATACCTCAGTTTTGTTGCAATCAGCTATTGGAGATATATCAACACCACCATCACCATATTTTGTATAAAAACCAACTCCAAAGTCTTCAACTTTATTTCCAGTTCCAACAACTATTCCGTTGTTAGCTGCTGCAACTTGATAAAGTGTTGACATTCTTAATCTTGCTCTTGAATTAGCCATACCATGTTCGTTACTAAAATCTTTTAGTGTACTTTCGAATGTTTTGAATAAACTGTCTAGTTCAACTGTATGCCCTTCAACATTTTTAAAATTTTTCTTTAACCATTCTTGATGCCTTAGGCTTAAATCATGTTGGGAACCATTTTGTTTTATTGGCATCGATAATACGATTGTTCTTAATCCAGTCATGGCACTGAGTGTACTTGAAACTGAAGAATCAATTCCTCCTGATATACCAATAACTAATGATTTAGCTTTTACTGGCATTGAATTTACGTAATTTAAAATCCAATCTTTAATAAATATTACTTTTTTAGAAGATTCCATGATTCAAATATAAGACAAAATTTAAATTTTTAAATGTCTAAGATGCCGCTTTAATTGCATTTCTTGCATAGTTGGAATTCTTTTTGATCTCATCTGAGATTAAGAAAGCCAATTCTAAAGCTTGATCTGCGTTCAATCTAGGGTCACAATGAGTGTGGTATCTACTTGATAAATCTTGTTCAGATATATTTTTTGCCCCACCTGTACATTCTGTCACATTCTGACCAGTCATTTCTATATGTAATCCACCAGCATAAGAACTTTCGCTTTGATGTACTGCAAAAACATTTTTTACTTCGTTTAATACTTTATTAAACGGTCTTGTTTTAAAACCTGTTGTTGATTTAATTGTATTTCCATGCATTGGATCACATGACCAAATTACATTTAAACCTTCTTTTTTAATTCTTCTTATCAACTTAGGTAAGAATTTTTCAACTTGATCGTGACCAAACCTAGATATTAAAGTAATTTTACCTTTTTCATTTTTTGGGTTAATTACTTCACAAATTTTTGCAATCTCTTCTGGTTTAGATGTCGGTCCACATTTTATACCAATTGGGTTTTCAATACCTTTGCAAAATTCAACATGTCCTCCATCTAATTGTCTTGTTCTATCACCAATCCAGACAAAGTGTGCTGACGTTGCATGATACTCTCCTGTAGTCGAGTCAACCCTTGCCATACTTTCTTCAAATGGTAAATGCAAAGCTTCATGAGATGTCCAAAAATTTACTGTTTTTAATCTTCTATTGAAATCTGAATTAATTCCACAAGCATCCATAAATGCCAAAGCATCTGCAATTTTATCTTCAAGTTCTTTAAATTTTTTGGCTTGAGGACTTTTTTTAATGTAACCTAAATTCCATAAGTGTACATTTTTTAAATCAGCAAAACCCCCGTTAGAAAATGCTCTTAAAAGATTTAATGTTGAAGCAGACTGAGAGTATGCCTTAAATAATCTTTTTGGATCATGTCTTCTAGATTTTTCAGTAAAATCAATTCCATTTACATTGTCACCTAAGTAACTTGGTAATTCTTTATCACCCTGTTTTTCAGTTGGTGCACTTCTAGGTTTTGCGAACTGTCCTGCTATTCTTCCGAGTTTAATAATTGGAAGCGAAGCTGAGTATGTAAGTACTAATGACATCTGAAGAATAACTTTAAATGTATCTCTTATATTGTCCGGATTAAACTCAGCGAAACTTTCTGCACAGTCTCCTCCTTGTAAAAGAAAAGCCTTTCCATCAACAACTTGTGAAAGTTGATCTTTAAGATGTCTTGTCTCACCAGCAAATACTAATGGTGGAAAAGATTTAATTTTACTTAATACCTGGTTAAGTTCCTTTTCACTTTCATAAGAAGGAACATGTTTGACAGGATATTTTCTCCAACTGTTTGGTCTCCAATTTTTCATAATTCAACCTTAAGATGAATATATAACTAAATTATGACAAAAGAGAATAGTTATTTTTATTATTCTACTGTTACTGATTTAGCTAAATTTCTTGGTTTATCAATGTCATAACCTTTTTTAAGTGCAGAATAATACGCGAGCTTTTGTAAAGGAATTGTTACTAAAAAAGGAAAAAGGTCATCTTCAGTGTTTTCAACTTCAATAGTCTCCCAAATATTTTCAGAATAAACTTCATCTTTACTTTTATTTGTAACAAGCAAAACTTTTGCTCCTCTTGCTATAACTTCCTGCATGTTTGAAATAGTTTTTTTATAATGTTGATCTCTTGGAGCAATAACTACAACAGGCATTCCATCTTCTATAAGAGCTAGTGGTCCATGTTTCATTTCACCTGCAGGATAACCTTCTGCATGTACATACGCTAGTTCTTTCAATTTTAAAGCTCCTTCTAATGCTATTGGAAATGAATATCCCCTGCCTAAAAACATTGAACCTTTTGCATCAACAAATGAACTGCATATTGATTGTATTTTGTTTTCGGTTTCTAAAGAATGTTTAACTAATTTTGCGAGATTAAATAAATTTTTGATCTTCTTTAAATAATCTTTTTTACTTATATCTTTCCTTTTTTGAGCTAATTTTAAGCAAAGTATATATAAAACAAGCATTTGTCCTAAGAAAGCTTTGGTAGATGCAACACCAATTTCTGGACCACAATGAATAGGTAAAACGAATTTGGAGTCTCTTGCTATTGAACTTTCAATAACATTTACAACTGAGCATGTCTTCATTTTATTTTTGTTACAAAGATCCAAAGCTGCATAAGTATCAGCAGTTTCACCAGACTGAGAAACAAAAATATAAAGACAATCTTTCTTAAATTTATTTTTTCTATAACGAAACTCTGAAGCAATATCGATACTAACATCAAATGTTGTTAATTGCTCGAACCAATATTTTGCAATAAGACAAGAGTGATAAGCTGTGCCACAACCTATCAAAGTAATAGAGTTTATTTCTTTTTCCTTATATGGAAAATTAAAAATGTTTATATCTTTATTAATTTTGTCTATGTACTCGTTTACACAATTTTTAA
Source organism: uncultured Pelagibacteraceae bacterium (assembly GCA_902584685.1). GTDB lineage: Bacteria > Pseudomonadota > Alphaproteobacteria > Pelagibacterales > Pelagibacteraceae > Pelagibacter. Next base: position 10,531 of record CACIAP010000004.1, read on the forward strand.
TAGTGTTTGGCTGTTCATCGATTTCCTTTGCCATAAAATGTTTGTAGTCACCTTTTTCATAGTTTTGTTCATTAGATGACAGGAGTAATATCTTTTTATTTATCTTTTTTCCACTCTGGCTAAAAAACTCAACATTATCTTTTTTTATAATGCAAAACTCACCATCATTGAGATATGAAATTTTATTGGTCATAGATTTTAAGGCATAAGAGTCTGATCCTAAATAGTTTTCACCAGGACCATAGCCAACAGCTAAAGGTGAGCCTCTTCTTGCACCAATTATTAAATTTGGATTATCTTTAAAAATTATACCTAAAGCAAAACTTCCATGAAGTTTCTTTAAAACTTTAATAATTGCGTCTTTGAGATTATCTTTTTTTAAATATTCAGTAATAAGGTGAACAATAACTTCAGTATCTGTTTGGGACTTAAACTTATGTCCTTTATTTATTAAAAACTTTTTTAGCAATGTTGAATTTTCAATTATTCCATTATGAACTACAGATACATTTTCTGATGAATGTGGATGAGCATTAATTGTGTTTGGGATACCATGAGTTGCCCATCTTACATGGCCAATACCAACATTTCCTGTTAATTTTGATTTTGCAACAGCTTCCTCTAAACTTTCAACTCTTCCTTCGCATTTAACTTCCTTAATATATCCAGCGTCAATCGTAGCTATTCCTGCTGAGTCATAACCTCTATACTCTAATTTTTTTAGAGAATTTATAATTGGAGAAGAAACTAATTTGTTACTTGTTATTCCAATAATTCCACACATAATTTATTTTTTTCTTTTATAATTTTTTACTTCAGTTTGGTTCGTCCTTGTAAGCGCTAAAGAACCTTTTTTGACATTCTTAGTGATTACAGAACTAGCACCAACAATTGCTTTTTTACCAATTTTAACTGGAGCGACTAATGATGTGTTTGATCCTATAAAGGCCCCTTCTTCAATTATTGTTCTACTTTTTTTAACTCCATCGTAATTGCAAGTGATTGTTCCTGCGCCAATATTAGATTTTTTTCCTATTATTGCATCTCCAATATAAGAAAGGTGATTTGCTTTTGAATTCTTTTTTAACCGAGATTTTTTAATTTCAACAAAGTTACCGACTTTTGAACCTTCTTCCAAAACAGTTCCAGGTCTTAAACGTGCGTATGGACCAATTGAAACATTATTATCAACACTTACACCTTCAAGGTGAGAAAATGCTAATATTTTAACATTATTTTTAATTTTTACTTTTGAGCCAAAAACAACGTATGGTTCGATTGTTACATTTTTTCCAATTTTAGTATCATTTGAAAAAAAAACAGTCTCAGGCGCAGTCATTTTTACACCTTGATTTAAAAATTTTTTTCTAAATTTATTTTGAATATTAGTTTGTTTCATTGATTTTTTCTTATAGATAAGTATTTATGATAAAGAATTCACAAAATATTTCTTAATAATACTTTTTAAAAATGAGTCAAAAATTCACAGTTTTAGTAGATTTAGATGGAACCATAGTAGATACAGCTCCAGATCTAATGAATGCTCACAATTATGTAATGAAAAAGTTTGGGTACGAAACAAAGACAACAGAAGAAATTAGAAACCTTGTTGGTAAAGGTGCTGGCGCCTTAATTGGAAGATCTATTTGGGGAACAGCTAAAAAGGAATTTGGAAAAATATCAGATAAAAAAATTAAAGATGAAATGGTAAAAGATTTTATAGATTATTATGGAAAGAATATTGTTAATGAAAGTAAGATTATAGATGGTGTGTTAGAATTTTTGAAGTGGTCTAAACAAAATAGTATTTCGCTGGCGGTTTGTACTAATAAACAAGAACATTTGGCAATTGATTTGTTAAAAAAAATAAAAATTTTTGACTATTTTGAATATGTTGCTGGTAGCAATACATTTGATTATTGTAAACCTGATCCTAGACATTTAACTTCTGTGATTGAAATTCTTCAAGGAGATATAAAAAAATCTTTAATGATTGGTGATAGTGAAACAGATTCTGCTGCAGCTAATTCTGCTAACTTACCATTTATATTGCTCGAGGATGGATATACTGATAAAAAAGTAAATGAAATACCTCATGATCATTTGGTAACCAACTTTCAGGGTATTGAGAAAATAGTTTCAAAATATTTGAATACTTGAAATAAATGGAGTACTAAACTCAAAAAAGGAATAAATTGAAAATACATAAAGTAAAAGTTTTCGCATCAAAAGATAAATTAAGTAAAAAAAATCAACTTGCATGGAAGATTGCTGAAATTGCAAGTGATAATGCTAAATTAAATAAAGATGCAGTTGACATGGTGATAAACAGGATGATTGACAATGCATCTGTAGCTATCGCTTCATTAAACAGAAAAGCTGTAATTACCTCAAGAGAAATGGCAATGAAACATTCAAGAAGTAATGGTGCTACTCTTTTTGGAATTAATTCAAAAAAGAAGTTTGATTGTGAGTGGGCTGCCTGGTCCAATGGAACTGCTGTAAGAGAATTAGATTTCCACGATACTTTTTTAGCAGCAGACTATAGCCATCCAGGAGATAACATTCCTGCCTTAATGGCTGTTGCACAACAAAAGAAAGTCTCCGGCTTAAATCTTATTAAGGGAATTATTACTGCATATGAGGTGCAAGTAAATCTCGTTAAAGGTATCTGTCTTCATAAACATAAAGTAGATCATATCGCTCATTTAGGTCCAAGTGTTGCAGCTGGTCTGGGGACAATGCTTAATTTAAAAACAGAAACAATCTATCAAGCTGTTCAACAAGCATTGCACGTAACTATCTCAACAAGACAATCTAGAAAAGGAGAGATTTCTAGTTGGAAGGCTTTCGCTCCAGCGCATGCTGGAAAACTTGGTATAGAAGCAGTCGACAGAGCAATGAGAGGTGAAGGAGCGCCAAGTCCAATTTATGAAGGAGAAGATAGTGTGATAGCAAGAATACTTGATGGAAAAAAAGCATTATATAAAGTTCCACTTCCAAGAAAAAATCAGGAAAAAAAAGCAATTCTTGAAACATACACAAAAGAATATTCAGCTGAATATCAAGCGCAAGCGCTTATAGACCTTGCAAAAAAATTAAATAAAAAAATAGATAATTTAAATGAAATAAAAAAAATAGATATATATACAAGTCATCACACTCATTATGTAATTGGAACTGGAGCAAATGATCCACAAAAAATGGATCCTAATGCGAGTAGAGAAACTTTAGATCACTCAATAATGTACATATTTGCTGTCGCTTTAGAGGACGCTGATTGGCACCACGTAAAATCATATAGTAAATCAAGAGCAAGAAAGAAAAGTACTTTAAAGATATGGAGATCTATTAAAACTCATGAAGATAAAAAATGGACAAAACGTTATCATGATCCAAACCCAAAAAATAAAGCTTTCGGGGCTAAAGTTATAGTTACGTTAAGAAATAATAAAAAAATTGTTGAAGAGCAAGGTGTAGCAGATGCTCATCCTTATGGTTTGAGACCATTTAAAAGAGCTAATTATATTAAAAAGTTTTTAACTTTAACTAAAGACATAATACCTAAGAATGAGTCAAGTAGATTTCTAAGAGATGTTCAAAACTTAAGAAAATTAAAATCAAATCAATTACATAAATTAAATATTGAAATTAATAATAGAAATATTAAAAAAAATAAAAAAAATGGTATTTTTTAATGCACTTTATTAAAAAAAAGATAAAAGAAAAAAGAGAAGATTTTGTAGATAAATTAAAAAGTGGAAAAATTTTAAGAGTTCCTGGTGCATATAACCCTTTAACTGCTAAAGTAATCGAAGAAATTGGCTATGATGCTGTTTATGTTTCGGGCGGAGTAATGTCTAATGACCTTGGTTACCCAGATATAGGCCTTACAACACTTGAAGATGTAAGTAACAGATCAAAACAAATAGCAAGAGTTACAAACTTACCAACGATTGTAGATATTGATACGGGTTTTAAGTCTTGCAAAAAAACAATTAAAATTTTTGAAAAATTTGGAGTGACAGCAGTACATATAGAAGACCAAGTTGAAAGAAAAAGATGTGGTCACCTTGATAATAAAGAACTTATTTCAGTTAAAAAAATGGTAAAAAAAATTGAAGAGTGTGTAAAAGTTAGGAAAGATAAAAATTTTAAGATAATTGCTAGATCTGATGCAAAAGGTGTCGAGGGAATTGATAAAATGATTGATAGATGTAAAGCATATATCGACGCAGGGGCCGAAATAGTTTTTCCTGAAGCTTTAAAAGATAAAGGTGAATTTGAAAAAGTGAGGAAAAGTCTAAATTCATATTTACTGGCAAACATGACAGAATTTGGAAAATCAGATCTTTTAGATTATAAAGAGCTTGAAAATTTGGGTTATAATATTGTTATTTATCCTGTTACAACTCAAAGATTAGCAATGAAAAGTGTGGAGGAAGGTTTGAGGAAAATTTTTGAAGAAGGACATCAAAAAAACCTTATTGATAAAATGCAAACTAGAAGTAGATTGTATGACTTGGTAGATTATGAGAAATACAATGCTCTCGATAAAAAAATATATAATTTTAGTACAGATGGACATGATTAATGACGGAAGATATTAAAAAAGGTTTACTTGGAATTGTAGTTGATGAGACGGAAGTTTCAAAAGTAATGCCAGAAATTAACTCTCTTACATATAGAGGATATGCTGCACAAGACTTATGTGCAAAATGTAAGTTTGAAGAAGTTGCATATCTTATTCTAAATGGAGAATTACCTTCTGAAAAACAGCTAAAAAATTTTGAAAAAGTAGAGAGAAAAGAGCGAAACCTATCAAAAACATTATTGAAAAGTATTAAGAATTTTCCAAAAAAATCACATCCTATGGATGTGGCTAGAACAGCAGTAAGTATAATGGGATTAGAAGATAAAGAAACTAAAGACAATTCTCCTGAAGCAAACTTGAGGAAGGTAATGAGAATTTTTGCAAAAACACCTGTTGCTTTAGCAGCCTTCTATAGAATTAGAAAAGGAAAGAAAATCATTAAACCAAAAAGTAATTTGTCATTCTCGGAAAACTTTTTTTATATGTGTTTTGGAAAAGTTCCTGAAAAAGAAATTGTAAAAGCGTTTGATGTATCTCTTATATTATATGCTGAACATAGTTTTAATGTTTCTACGTTTACTGCAAGAACAATTACTAGTAGCTTGTCAGATATTCATGGTGCAATTACTGGTGCTATTGCAAGTTTAAAAGGACCGTTACACGGTGGTGCCAATGAAGAAGTAATGCATATGATGAATAAAATTAAAAAGCCTGAAAATGCCTTAAATTGGATAAATAATGCACTAGATAAAAAAGCTGTTGTTATGGGTTTTGGTCATAGAGTTTATAAAAGTGGTGATTCAAGAGTGCCGACTATGAGAGAATATTTTTCTAAAGTTGCAAAAGTAAAAAAAGATAAGAGGTTTGAAAAAATTTATGACATTGTCGAAAAAGTGATGATTGAAAGAAAAAATATTCATCCTAATGTAGATTATCCTACCGGACCAACTTACCATTTAATGGGATTTGACACCGACTTTTTTACACCAATTTTTGTAATTTCTAGAATAACTGGCTGGTCTGCGCACATTCTTGAGCAACATGCAGCAAATAAATTAATAAGACCACTTGCTAGTTATAAAGGAAGTAGCTATCGTAAAGTTGTCCGTATAAATCAAAGATAACTAATTAAAATTAAATTTTGCAAATCGTTCATGGACGATTTTATATTTTATTTTATTTTCATCAGAAAATTCTTTAATTGCTTGTCTTACTCCTAAAGCCTGACTTAAGTTAAGATCATCACATAGTATTGTTCCTTTATTTTTCAAAAGTCTATGACTATGGACTAGATCATTTTTAACAGTATTATATTCATGACCACCATCAATAAATATAAAATCAACTTTTTCTAGTTCGATATTTTTTAGTACTTCGTTTGAGTTTCCTTTCAAGAGAGTTACATTTTTTTTAAATTTAGAAAGTAAGTCTTCTACAGCTTCTAAGCTATAAGGGTTTTTTTTTTTTATATATTTAAAATAAAAATTTTTTAGGGGATTATTAAAAGTTTTTACTGGTGCAATTTCATCTTTATATTCATCGCCTTCATCAAAAATATCTATACCAGTATAACTAAAACCTGGTCCATGATTTTTGTTCATAAGTTCACAGACATTTCTAGCTGTTACACCATGGAATACTCCAATTTCTAAAAAAGATTTAGGATTGCTTTTTTGGATCTCTTCTAAGAAGAGATCCCCAATATTTTTCTGTTTAAGACTTGTTTTTCTAAAGTACTTTTTATATTTCAATTCTATGAAAAGGCTTCTACCCAATTACCTTGTGTGGACGCTTTAGAATACTCAGTTGCTCTTCCTTCGAAGAAGTTCATGTGCTCAACAGCATTCAACATAGTATCAAGCCAAGTAAGTGGATTTTTTTGCACATCATAAATCGGCTCAAGACCTAACTGAACTAATCTTCTATTTCCTATAAACCTAATATAATCTTTGACTTCTTTTGCAGTTAACCCTTCCATAGGCCCCATCTCGAAAGCTAAATCAATAAATGCATCTTCGTGTTCAATTATAATTCTACATGCATCATATAATTCTTTTTTAAGTTTTGGTGTCCAAATCTCAGGATTTTCTTTTATAAACTCTTTGAAAATTCTGATCATTGAATTACAGTGAAGAGTTTCATCTCTTACGGACCAAGTAACTATCTGTCCCATACCTTTAAGTTTATTGTGTCTTGGAAAGTTTAACAAAATTGCGAAACTTGCAAATAATTGTAGTCCTTCTGTAAAAGCACTAAATACGGCAACAGTCTTTGCAATATCTTCTTTCGAATTAACATTAAAACCTTGCATGTAATCGTACTTATCTTTCATTTCTTTATACTTCATGAAAGCTGAATATTCTGACTCAGGCATACCAATTGTATCTAACAAATGTGAGTAAGCAGCTACGTGAACTGTTTCCATGGCAGCAAAAGCTGTCATCATCATTAAAACTTCTGTTGGTTTAAATACTGATGTGTAGTGTCTTAAATAACAGTTGTTAACTTCAACATCTGCTTGAGTAAAAAATCTAAATATTTGTGTTACTAAATTTTTCTCTGGTCCAGACAAATTTTTCTGCCAGTCTCTAACATCGTCTCCTAGTGGTACTTCTTCTGGTAACCAATGTATTCGTTGTTGGGTTAACCACGCATCATAACACCACGGATATCTGAATGGTTTATAAACAGGATTTTCTACTAATAACCCCATTTTTTTTGGTTGAATAATTTTTTCTTTTTCCTCTTTTTTTACTACTGACATGATAGACACTCCTCGTATTTGTTTTCGTCATTTTCTTGTTGTTTTGATTTATATACATTTGCAGTAATGTCAGTTGATTTTGCATCGTTAACATTTTCTGCTCTTTGTATTGATTTAGACCTGCAATAATAAAGGCTCTTCAATCCTTTTTTCCATGCTTGGAAATGGATTTGATGAAGATCTCTTTTGTGAACGTCAGCAGGTAAAAATAAGTTTATAGATTGTGCCTGTGAAATATGTGGGGTTCTGTCTGCGCTTAAATCGACAAGCCATCTTTGATCTAATTCAAAAGCTGTTTTAAAAACATCTTTTTCTTCTTGAGTTAAAAAATCTAAGTGTGATACAGAACCTTGGTTTGTCGTAATTGTTGACCAAGTTTCATCTGTATCTTTTTCGTGTTTTTCTAATAGTTTTCTTAAGTATTTATTTCTAACATTGAAAGATCCTGAAAGAGTTTTGTGAGTGTAACTGTTTGCTGCAATCGGCTCAACTCCAGGAGAAGTTCCGCCACAAATAATAGAAATCGAAGCAGTTGGAGCTATAGCAGTTTTATTTGAAAATCTTTCTTTAAAACCATATTCAGCTGCATCAGGACATGCTCCTCTTTCTTCAGCTAAATCTTTTGATGATTTATCGACTTTCTTTTGAATATTTTCAAAAATCTTTTTGTTCCAAACTTTGCTCATTACTGACTCTAGAGGTATCATTTTTTTCTGATAGTATGAGTGAAGCCCCATAACACCTAAACCAACACTTCGCTCTTTTGCAGCCGAGTAAGTTGCATCACTAAATTCTTCTGGAGCATTGTTAATAAAGTCAGTTAAGACATTATCTAAAAATCTCATCACATCATCTATAAAACTTTCATCATCTTTCCATTCATCGTATTTTTCAATATTTAACGAAGATAAACAACAAACAGCAGTTCTGTCTCTACCCTCTTTATCAATGCCTGTTGGAAGAGTAATCTCACTACACAAATTAGATGTCTTAACTGTTAAGCCAGCTAACTTATGATGTTGAGGTATTTGTCTATTAACTGTATCAATAAAAATAATATATGGCTCACCAGTTTCAACCCTTGCAGTTAAGAGTCTTATCCATAAATTTCTAGCTGAAACAGTTGATTGTACCGCTCCATTTTTTGGACTCTTAAGTGCCCATTGTTCATCAAGTTCAACTGCTCTCATAAAAGCATCTGAAACAAGTACACCATGATGCAGGTTAAGAGCTTTTCTATTTGGATCTCCACCAGTAGGTCTTCTCATTTCAATAAATTCTTCAATCTCTGGATGGTCAATAGGTAAATAGCAAGCAGCAGATCCTCTCCTTAACGAACCTTGACTTATTGCCATTGTTAAAGAGTCCATAACTTTTATAAAAGGAATTATTCCAGAAGTTTTTCCAACTCTTCCAATTTTTTCACCAATAGATCTTAGATTGCCCCAGTAACTTCCAATACCACCACCTCTTGCAGCTAACCAAACATTTTCACTCCAAAGACCTAAGATACCATTTAAACTATCACTTGCTTCATTTAGAAAACATGAAATTGGCAGGCCTCTTGTAGTTCCTCCATTAGACAGAACTGGAGTTGCGGGCATGAACCATAGATTGCTGATATAATTATATAATCTTTGTGCATGGAGGTTATCGTCAGCATAATGACTTGCTACTCTTGCAAACAAGTCTTGGAAAGACTCATTCTCCCCTAAATATCTGTCGCTAAGTGTTGCTTTCCCGAAATCTGTTAGATTTGAATCTCTGCTTCTATCAATCTTTATTGTGATACCTCTAGAGTTTTGAAATAACTCTGTGTTGTTGTTGAGCGAGAATAAATCTGGACCTTTAGTCTTATTCCTCTGATCAACCTGAGGTTTAAATTCAGAGACAGCTTTCTTTATTGCCTGAGATAAAACTTTGTTCATTATACTCCCTTTTTAATACTATTTATTAATAAAACAACTATATGTTGTGTGCAGATTTCTTAAATACACTATATAAATCAAAAATCAATAGAACATTTATAGAACATATAAAAAATAGTTCAATAAAAAAATCAAATAAATATACATATATCAACATGGAAGTGGAAAAAAAAATCGACCCATTAGGATTTAGAGAATATGACGCTAGGTGGTTATACCCAAAAAGCATCAACTCGAAAGGAATCGAGGCAGTAGGAAAAGGATTCGGAACTCAAGTAATTAACTCATCAAAAAATCCTATTGTGATTGTTGGGAATGACTACAGATCTTATAGCGAAGAAGTTAAAAATAATTTTATAAAAGGACTTTTATCAACTGGCTGCAATGTAAAAGATATTGGTTTATGTTTATCACCCACAGTTTATTTTTCTCAATTTAAGATTAAATCAAATGCTGTTGCAATGATAACGGCAAGCCACAATGAAAATGGATGGACAGGAATAAAGATGGGAATTGAAAAAGGTTTAACTCATTGCAAAGAAGAAATGTCAGAACTTAAATCAATAGTAATGAATGAATTATTTAAACAAGGTTCAGGTAAATATGAAAAAGTAAGAGATTTTAATAAAGTATATATTGATGAACTATCAAAAAATAAAATTAAGAAAAAATTAAAAGTTGTGGCTGCCTGTGGTAATGGCACTGCTGGAATATTCGCACCTGAAATTCTTAGGAATATTGGGTGTGAAGTAATAGAGCTTGATTGTAACTTAGACTATAGTTTTCCTAGATATAACCCAAATCCAGAAGATATGAAAATGTTACATGAAATTTCAAAATGTGTAAAAGAAAACAATGCTGACGCGGGTTTTGGGTTTGATGGAGATGGAGATAGAGTTGGGGTTATAGATAATAAAGGAAATGAAATATTTGCAGATAAAATCGGTTTGTTAATTGCTAGAAATATTTCAGAGTTACATCCTAATAATAAATTTATTGTGGATGTAAAATCTACAGGATTATTTAGTAAGGATGAAATTTTAAAAAAGAATAATTGTAAAACTCTGTATTGGAAAACAGGACATTCATATATTAAAAGAAAAGTAAAAGAAGATAATGCTATTGCTGGTTTTGAGAAAAGTGGCCACTTTTTTTTTAATAAACCCTTAGGATTTGGCTTTGACGATGGAATTAATTCAGCAATACAAATTTGTCATTTAATTGATAATCAAAATAAAAAATTGGATGTTTTAATAAGTGATTTGCCAAAAACTTTTCAAAGCCCGACTATGGGACCATTTTGTAAAGATGAAGAAAAATATAAAGTTATAGACGAAATTATCTCTAATATAAAAAAACTTCAGACTGACAAACAAAAAATATGTAATCAGGAAATAACTGACATACTTACAGTCAATGGTGTAAGATTTACACTTGCTGATGGATCTTGGGGTCTTGTAAGAGCATCTTCAAACAAACCATCACTTGTTGTTGTTACAGAGAGTCCGGTATCAGATAAAATAAAAACCGATATTTTTAGATTTATTGATGATCTACTTCAAAAAACTGGGAAGATAGGCGAATACGATCAAAAGATATAGTTTTAAACTTTATTTCCTTTAATCATAAAATAAAAGCCGCCAATAAAAAGAAAAATTTGCTCACTAGTAAATAATTTTTGGGTAATAAACCAATCTGGGTGAGCAATTATAAATATATTTGTCATGATTATTACTATTACAAGTCCCGCAAATCTTGTAAGTGTATCTCCTATGGGATTTCTCAAAAAACCACTCACAATTAAAATTACTCCAGATAAAAGTTCACTTAATGCAACAAATGTTGCAAGTGCTGGGGGTAAACCAAAATATTCAACTAGACCTGCTGGTGGCAAAGGAAATTTAGCATAACCGTGAATGATAAAAGCTATTCCAATACCGAATCTTAACAAAAGAGAAGCAAGAGCTTCAAAGTTTAGTAAAAAGTTTTTTAATTTAGAAACCATTAATTAAAATTTAGATAATTTATATTTAAGTTCAAGATAAGTTTTTGATTTATCACCATTAAATATTAAAATATCTGTAAAGAAATATTGTAGCAACTACATATAAAAAAATTCCAAAAAGTACTTGAACTTTTGCCCTATCAAGTTTGTGCACTGTATTAGCCCCAATTCTAGCCATTATTGTTGTAATAGGGACGAATATTAGAAAGGCAGGGATATTTACAAAACCTATGCTGAGGGGAATATCAACATCCTTAAATAATCCTGAAAAGAAAAAACCAATTGCGCCAAATAATGAAATTATAAAACCAATGGCTGCAGCGCTCCCTATTGCTCTATTTATTGAATAACCAAAATATCTTAAAACAGGGACATTAATCATTGCTCCAGTAATACCCATTGGAGCTGAAATTAAACCAGAGAAAAACCCAAACGAAAGCCGAGGCAGTAAATTAAATGAAGGATAAACTTTTTTACTTTTATTTTTTGCAAGGAGTAAATAAGCACCTAAAAAATAGACCATGATTGAAAAAAAAAGAACTAATGATTTAGTATTCATCATAGAAGCAATTATAGTCCCGGTTATGACACCAAAAACAACAAATGTTCCAAAAGTTTTTATTATACTTAAATCAACAGCACCATGTTTTCTGTGAGCTAATACTGATGAGAATGAAGTTAATATTGTTATTGTAAATGCAGTCCCAACTGTAAGATGCATTAGATAATTTCTGTCTATTCCAAAAGTTTCAAAAATAAAGAAAAGAAATGGCACAGAAATTAATCCACCACCAATTCCAAATAGTCCCGCAAAGAAACCAACAGGAATAGCTGCAGCAATCATTAATAAAATGAAAAATATGTATTCGTTGAAAATAATCTGGTCCACAATTTTAATTTAATTGATACTTAGATATTCTAAAAATGATCTAATTGATACCAAAATTAAAAAAGTTCCAAATATTTTGCTAAGTATTTTTTTATCGATTTTGTAGACTGCTTTTGCACCTAACCTAGCCATTATCATGGTAACTGGGACAAATACTATGAAGCCGAGTAAATTTATATATCCCAGACTGAACGGTGTGTTAACATTATCAATAATTTTCCCACCAGAGATCATTGTAATTGTTCCAGTAACAGCAATTAGGAAACCTACTGCTGCAGCTGTTCCAATTGATTTTCTAATATCATAACCAAATGTTCTCATGAAAGGAACCATTAATGATCCGCCCCCAATTCCTAAAGGAATAGAAATAAATCCAATCAATATACCAGAAATATTTTTAACTAAATTTGATATTTGTTTTGGGTTATCAACTAATTTTTCTCTCAAAAAAATAAAAAAAAGTCCTACCATAAAAGCGAATATAGAAAAAAATAATACAAGTGCAGGAGTTTTCAAATTAACTGCCAAGAAAGTTCCAAAAAAAACTCCAATTAAAATAAAAATTCCAAAAGATTTTACCATTTTAAAATCTACTGCATCATGTTCTCTGTGTGTTAGAGTAGATATAATTGAAGTTGGAATTATAATTGCTAAAGATGTACCGACCGCTAGATGCATTCTTGTTACAATGTCAAAGTCTAAAACTGTGAACGCATAATAAAGAGCTGGAACCATAATTATGCCCCCGCCTACTCCAAGTAAACCAGCCATAAATCCTGCAACTGCTGCGGCAATTGCTAAAACAGATAAAAGATAAAAAATTTCATTGATATTTAAATTTTCCATTATGAATTTAACTGATTTGCTTTTTCATTGTTTTGCACAATAGTCATTATGTGTTTTGCTTTTTGAAAATCTGAGTCTCTTGCCATCATATTGTCACTTAAATATCTTTTCCAATCTTTAGAGCCAGGTTGACCGTGATACAGCCCTACTGTGTGTCGCATTATGTGATTTACTTTTGTACCAAGTTTTACTTCTTCCTCTAAATAACTTATGATTTCTTTTGCAATTTGTTCTCTTGATGGCACTTCATTTGTATTAAATATTTCTTTCTCAATATCAGTTAAAAAGTAAGGATTTTGATAAATTGCTCTTCCAATCATCACACCATCACAATGTTCTAAATGTTTTTTAATTTCCTCAGTTTGTGAGACTCCTCCATTAATTATTACCTCAAGCTCTGGGTTTGCTTTCTTAATTTCGTAAACCATTTTGTAATTTAGTTTTGGTATATTTAAATTTTGTTTAGGAGTAAGACCTTTTAATAAAGCCTTTCTTGCATGAAGTATAACTGTTTTGCATCCAGATTGTTTTATTTTGTTAATGAAATTATTTAAATATTCAAAGTCCTCAATTTCATCAACTCCTATCCTGGTTTTAGCTGTAACTGGAATTTTGCATGAATTGACCATGTTATTAATGCAATCTGCAACTAAATCAGGTTCTTTCATCAAACATGCTCCAAATGAATTTTTTTGCACTTTTTTGCTCGGACAACCCAAATTAATATTTATTTCATCATAACCAAATTGTTCTGCTAGTTTAGCAACTTCTGCTAGTTCATTTTTGTCTGAGCCCCCAACTTGAAGAGCAACAGGCTTTTCTTCCTCTCTAAAACCAAGTATTCTTTTTCTATCCCCATGAATTGCTGATTTCGTTGCAACCATCTCAGAATACAACATTACGTTTTTACTGATAAGTCTTAAAAAATATCTATCATGCCTATCAGTGCAATCCATCATAGGCGCAACAGATATTTTTCTATTGATTTTTTTGTTTTTAAAATCCAATTGGTTTACCCATTAATTTGTCAGGTAACCAAGTTACTATTTCTGGGAAAATACACAATATTATTATACAAATAACCATCATTGCCATAAATGGAACCGAGCCTTTCAATATTTCAGAAAGACTTACGTCGGGTGTAATTCCTTTTATAATATATAAATTTAATCCAACAGGTGGCGTGATCAATCCAATTTCCATATTAATTGTAAAGACAATTGCGAACCAATAAGGATCGAAGCCAAACTGAGTAATTATCGGCAAAAGTATTGCAGAGGTCATAACTATAACTGCAACAGGTGGTAAAAAGAACCCAGCGATTAACAAGAATATGTTTATATAGAAAAACAAGACCCATTTATTTAATCCCATTTCTACTATTGTTTGTGCAATCGATTGTGTTACGTAAAGAGTAGATAGGCTAAATGCAAAAATATAAGAACCTGCAATAATAAACATTATCATCACACTTTCTTTCATAGATACTTTTACGATGTCCCATATTTTTTTGGGTTGATAAATTCTATAAACGATTGCAATCATGACAAATACAAGAAATGCACCTACGCCAGATGCTTCGGAGGGTGTTGCTACTCCACCGTATAAAACATATAAAACTCCGACAACAATTAGTAAAAATGGCATTACTCTAGGAATAACCTCTAGTTTTTCTTTAAGTGTTGGTGGTGTTCTGTTTCTTAAAATTTCTGCAGATTTTTTGTCAATAAAATAAGAATAGATGTAAGCCCATAACATAAATAACCCAGCCAAAAGTAATCCTGGAATGACACCGCATAAAAATAATCTTCCGATTGAAGTACCAGTTGCTAATCCATAAACAATTAAAACAATACTGGGTGGTATTAAAACACCTAAAGTTCCGCCTGCTGCTATACATCCAGTTGCTAACCTTGCTGAGTATCCTCTTTTTCTCATTTCTGGAATACCCATTGTCCCTATTGCTGCACATGTTGCGGGACTTGATCCACTTAAGGCTGCGAAGATAGAACAAGCTCCAATGTTTGAAACAACAAGGCCACCAGGCAATCTCCAGAGCCATCTGTCTAAACCAGTATATAAATCTTTGCCAGCTGGAGAATTTGCAACAGCCATTCCCATTAAAATAAACATTGGTATAGACAACAAGACAAATGAATTTAAACCTGCATAAAATGTTTCTGCAAAAACATTTAAAATTGAAAAGCCTTCAGCGATAACCAAAAAAACAACTGAAATAAAACACAAACCGAATGCTATTGGTATACCTGAAAATAGCATCACAACAGTTGCTACTCCAACTACTAAACCTAATAATAAAGGATCCATTACTTAAACTCCTTTAATTTTCTTATGTGCAAGATTAATTCAGATATATATGACATAGTCATAAGTATTGCACCAATAAGCATTGATGAATAGGGTATCCAAAGCGGAGGACCCCACACTGTTCCGGTATTGTAATTCTTTATAAACGCTTCGTAAGTAATTTCATAACTTACGTAAAATAAAATTAGAAAAAAAATTAAACAAAGACTGTCAGTAAAAATTTTAAGTTTAGTGACATTCTTTTCACTTAAAAAAGTGTATAGATACTCCATATTAACGTGACCTTTTTCACTTAAAACATAAGCAGCACCAATAAATGTTGAGGCTACTAATAACATGGTAACAAGCTCTGTTTGCCATGTAATAGCGTTCTTAAATAAGTATCTCTCGAAAACTAATTCTGTAATGATAACGATAGAAAGAAAAAGACAGCCAGCTGCAAAAATTCCACAAGCTTTCGCTAACCAGTTCGTCAATTTAATAAATTTATCAGTCATGAAAAATACCCCTGCCGAAAAGCAGGGGTATAATTTTAATTTAGTTATTTTACAGCAAGAGCCATATCAATCAATTTTTGACCGTTTGGCACTTTTTCTGCAAAGTTTTTGTATGAAGATTTTTTAGCAATAGCTAACCAAGCATCAAAGTCTTCTTGTTTCATATAAGACAATTCTACTCCAGCTTTTTTATAAGCTTTTTCCATTGTCGTATCTAAACCAGCAGCTTCTTTAGTCATAAACTTCTCTGCTTTTTTTCCAGCTTTCATTAAAGCTTTTTGTTGTTTGCTATCTAAGGCATCAAAAGATTTTTTTGACATTAAAATTGGCTCATACATAAACCACAGACCAAATTTTCCTGGAGGTGTTGCACATTTTACTTGCTCATAAATTCTGTATGAAACAAAACTTCCTGAACTAGTATTAGCACCATCTAATACACCTGTTTGCAAACCGTTATAGATTTCAGAGGATGGCATTGATTGAATACCTGCTCCTGCCGCTTCTAACATTTGGTTAAATGCTTTACCTGCAGCTCTAAACGTTTGACCTTTTACAGATGCTGGATTTGAAATACAATTTTTCTTTGAAACAAATCCACCTGCAAGCCAAGCATCAGACAAAACAACTACTCCAGCATCATTGATGATCTTTTTAATTTCTGTCATCATTGGAGATGCATTAACTCTTAATGCATGTTTATGGTTTTTAACCATTCCAGGCATTAAAGTAATGTCAAACTCTGGATGGAACTTAGCAGCGTATGCTAATGGAAACGCTGAAATATCCAATTGACCTGTTGTCATTGGCTTCCATTGTTCTTTTGGTTTGTAAAGTGATTTTGCAGGGTAAATTCTAATATCTACTCCTACATTTGATTTTTTCATTTCATCAGCAATAATTTGAACCATTTCGTGTCTTACGTCGAAAGACCCGTCAGCTCTTGGCGTACCTGGCCATTGGTGACTAGCTTTTAGAGTTACCGCAAAAGCTGATCCAATAGTTGTAGTTACGAAAACTAATGAAAGAAAATACAACGATATTTTTTTTAACATTATTATTCCTCTCTTTAATTATTTTAATAGTGTATTAAATGTAACTTCTTGATAAGAGTCAATATGCTTAAAAAATACCATTAGCATCAATTATGAACGGACCCTTAAAAGATATATTAGTTTTAGACCTAACTAGAGTGCTGGTTGGTCCTTATTGTACTATGATTTTGTCAGACCTAGGGGCTAGAGTGATAAAAGTTGAAGCACCTGAAATTGGAGATGACTCTAGAAAATTTGGACCTTTTATTGATGATCAGTCTGCATACTTTATGTCCCTTAATAGAGGAAAAGAAAGTGTAGCTTTAAATTTAAAAAATTCTGAAGACAAAAAAATTTTTGAACAAATACTTAAAAAAGCAGATGTGTTAGTTGAAAATTTTAAGCCTGGAACGTTAGAGAAATGGGGATTTGGTTGGAAAAATTTATGTAAAAAATATCCAAAGTTAATCTATGCTTCTGCATCAGGTTTTGGTCAAACAGGTCCATTAAGAGAATTACCTGCATACGATATGGTTGTTCAAGGAATGGGTGGTCTGATGAGTGTAACAGGTCAACCAAATTCTGAACCTACAAGGGTTGGAACATCAATTGGTGATATTACTGCTGGTTTGTTCACAGCAATAGGCGTTAATGCAGCTCTTTATGATAGAAAAAAAACAGGAAAAGGAACTTACATAGATGTTTCAATGCTTGATTGTCAAATTGCAATTTTAGAAAATGCAATTGCAAGGTACTTAGCAAAAAATGAAATACCCAAACCAATGGGATCTCGTCATCCATCGATAGCACCTTTTGAAGCTTTTAAAACAAAAGATAGTCACATTATAATAGCAGCGGGTAATGACAAACTTTTTGAAAAACTTTGCCAAGTTTTGAATATCAATAATATTTTGAAAGATGAAAAATTTAAAACTAATTCATCTAGAGCTCAAAATATGGATGAATTAAAAAAAATTTTAGAAAAAGAACTTTTTACTAAAAATACTAATGACTGGGTCTCATTGATGGAAAAAGAAAAAATTCCATGTGGTCCAATCTTTAATATTAAACAAGCTGTTGAAAATCCTCAAATCAAAGCAAGAAATATGATTGTAAATTCATATCATAAAAAAATTGGTGAATTTAAAACTGCCGGTAACCCAATAAAAATGTCTAACTATAAAGATGAGGTAAAAAGAGGCGATATTCCGGATTTAGATGAACATAGAGAAAAAATTATTAAAGAGTTTTGTAATTAATTTTTTCTATCTCCTGGGACATTTTAAGTAATACTTTTTTTTTATTTAGTTTATCTGTTCTAATTAAAATAGCATCTCTCATTTTTTTTAATGGTGAATGTTTTCTTTTTTTATCAAGTCTTGTTCTAATTCTAAGACTTTTCTTAACTTCTTTTAATGGGACTTTTTTCCTCAAATCTTTCCATCTTCTTTTAGAGGCTTCGTTTAAATTACAAGTAAAGTAAAAAGCTATGTCATAACGGGGATTTTTTTTCAGAATAGTGCTAGCTATATCTCTACCCTCAACACATATTCTCTTATTTTTTTCAATAATCTTTTTTTGAAATTTTTTCATTATTTCTCTAACGTCTTTATTCTTAGCTAAATAACCAACATGATTACTAATTTCCTGAGAGTGAAGAGATTGTTTTTTTATTTTATTGTAAGAGATGTTTTTAAATTTCTTTTTTAAAAATGGAACTATTTTTTTTGGCTTATACTTAATGATAATTTTACTCGCATATCTGTACAATAATCCAGAATTTATAAGAAAAAGTTTATATTTTTTAGAAACTAATTTTGCACCGGTGCTTTTGCCACTAGCTGCTTCTCCATCACATGCAATTCTTAAAGACCTATTCATTAAAACTATGTTTAATTAAATAACTTATTTTGATTATGATTTAAATATTATTGTTCTGAATTTTCTGAGTTATCAGCATCTTGCTGATCGTTTTCAGCTATTTCATCGAGAGAAACTTCGTTACTTTTCTCTACTCCACCCTCTTCAGCTGGAGCATCATTTGATTGAGGAGCATCAGCATTTTGTAATTCAGCTAAATCTTCTTTTGAAACTTGAATTTTTTCAGGAACTTTTCTTGCTCTTTTAGAGGGTAAAATAGGTGCGCCACTTTTTGAAATTTCACCTTTGTATAAGTTTTCAAAATCATCACCTATATCTTCATCTTCCTCACTTAAGTCATCAACTTGTTCGATATGTTTTCTAAGTTTGTAAACAGCACTATCAGTCAACTCACTTGTTTTGACATTTTCATTTGCAATTTCTCTAAGTGCAATAACAGTATTTTTATCGTTATCTTTTTCTACACTCGGTTCAATTCCAGAATTTAATTGAGTAGCTCTTTCCTTTGCAACTAAAACTAATTCATAAGGGCTGTCTACTTTATCGATACAATCTTCTACAGTTACTCTAGCCATGCGCAGTGTTTATACTCTGAAGTCTATAAAATCAAGGTGTTTTTATAAAATCGTTGGGTTAAGTTTGTTCTTAATTAAAAATAGCAAAATTAAGGAAATTAAAATATAGCCTCCAGAAATCATAGATATCTGTTCTATGGAAAAGTCAAAGTCTATCATTAATCCAAAAAAAGCCGTTCCAAATGCTGTTGAAAATACCATTAAAGCAGTGGTTAGTGCTTTAATAGATCCTATAAACTTAACACCATATAATTCAGCCCATGTTGATGAACCTAAAACGTTAGCAAATCCATTTGATACTCCAATAAGTCCCAGAAAGAAGAACGAGGAAACTGGTGATTGAAAGTAAATTAAAATTAATAAAGAAATTAAAAAAGGTATATTCATATATATAAGTAGTTTTCTACTTGTAAATTTATCAATCATATACCCAGCTACGAATAAAGTTAATACTGATGCTATTGAATAAACCATAAATGATTGAGCTATAGTATATTCGCCCCAGTTTTTTGCGGACAAAATAAATGATTGATAAACAAATATACCTGTAGCTATCCAGGGCATTGCTAGCATATTTAATGCTATAATAATAAACCTATAGTCTTTAATAACCTCAGATCTTTTCCATTGTTTTATATTTTGTTTAATAACTTCAGTATCGTTCTCTCTCGATGAAAGTTTTACCTCTTTAACTAAAAAGTAAGATATCAAAGGGAGAAATAAAATTATGGCGATTGTAATAATGATCCATATATTTCTCCAATCCATTATTGTAAGAGCATAAATTATTGTTACTGGCATTAAAAATTCTGCAGTAGATAAGCCAAACCATCCAGTGCTAAGTGCTTTACCCCGAGTGTTAGTAAAGTATCTAGATATTGTAGTAGAAGCAGTATGAGACATCATTCCTTGACCAGAAAATCTCATAAGTAATATTGCAATAAATAGAAATGCTATTGAATTAATTTTTGAAAAGGTAAAAGTTGAAATTGCAAGTAATGAAATAACAAAAAAAGAAAATTTTAAAACATCAAAGTCATCAATTTTCTTTCCAACCCAAATTAAGATTATACTACTCAATAAGGTTGCAGATGCATAGATTGAGCCAAATTGTCCATGAGTAATATTTAATTCATTTCTTATACTTTCGTTGAACAATCCTAGAAAAAAACTCTGTCCAAAGCTTGAAAAAAATGTAAATATAAAACCATAAATAATTACTTTAATACTTAAACTTTTTAACATTAAATTATGTCTTGTAACGTTGCTTTCATTGGTCTTGGTGTAATGGGATATCCCATGGCTGGTTATATATCAAAAGGTGGGCACAATGTAACTGTTTATAATAGAACAGGAGCGAAAGCTGATAAATGGCTGAAAGATTTTAAAGGAAAAAAAGCTGACTCACCTAAAGATGCTACGAAAGATGCTGATTATGTTTTTACATGTGTAGGAAACGATAACGATCTTAGAGAAGTTACGTTTGGAGAAAATGGAATATTTAAATCAATTAAGAAAGGTGCAGTCTATATTGATAACACAACTGCTTCTGCAACAATTGCTAGAGAAATTTATTCACACGCAAAAAAAAATGGGTTTGGTTTTTTAGATGCACCTGTATCTGGTGGTCAAGCAGGTGCTGAGAACGGTGCGTTAACTGTAATGGTCGGTGGAGATCAAGAGGACTTTGATAAAGCATTAGATAAAATTGATTGCTACAGTAAAAAAGTAAAGTTGTTAGGTAAATCTGGCTCAGGTCAATTAGCAAAGATGGTTAATCAAATTTGTATTGCAGGATTAGTGCAAGGATTATCAGAAGCAATAAACTTTGGTCAAAAAGCAGGATTAAATATGGAAGATGTGATCGAGGTTATTTCAAAAGGTGCTGCACAATCTTGGCAAATGGAGAACCGATATAAAACAATGTTAGAAGATAAATTTGATTTTGGATTTGCTGTAGATTGGATGAGAAAAGATCTTAAAATTGCAATGGAAGAAGCAAAGAATAATGGATCATTGTTACCAATCACAGAAATAATTGATAAATATTATGCTGAAGTTCAAGACATGGGTGGTAAAAGATGGGATACTTCAAGCTTAATAAAAAGATTTAGAAAGTAAAAGTATGCAGCCTGCGTACTATGAAGACTTCAGTGAAATAAAAAAGAAAATATGGTCAATGCTTGATGATGCAGTGACGAATAGAAGTTCTCAATTTAGAATTCCAACTTTTATATGCGGTCATAATAACGATATAGATGGAAGAATTGTTGTTTTAAGAAAAGTAGATCAACAAAATAACTTAGTTCAATTCCATAGCGATATCAGATCAGATAAAATAAAATTACTTAAAAACAACCCCAATGCAGCACTTTTGTTTTATGATAAGGATGAAAAAATTCAGGTTCGACTTAAAGTAAACTGTATTATTAATCATAAAAACGACATTACAAAGAATTCTTGGGAAAAAACTCAACATATAAGTCGGAAATGTTATTTAGTTGATAATGGTCCAGGAACAAAGTCTGATGTTCCAACATCAGGATTAAAACCTGGGTTAGATAGTTTTGATTATACTAAGGAACAAAGTGAAGAAGGTTATAAAAACTTCACTGTTATTCAGTGTAAAATAAAATCTATTGAGTGGTTATATCTTGCTGCTAAAGGCCATCGAAGAGCAAAATTTGATTTGGAAAATAATAAAGATACTTGGTTAGTTCCTTAGTTTTTAATTTTTCTGATTAATAAACTGGTCATTGATCTTTTTTTACAAAACTTATAGTCATTATCACCTAATTTTTTTCCAGTTGCATCATCAAATAATTTCCAATTGAATTTAACACAACTTGTTGGTTTTTTTCCTAAATTTAATATCTTGAGTTCAACAGTTCTTGGTCCACGATCTGTAACTGAGAAAGTTCTAGTCTCACCTTTTTTCCACCAACCGAGAGGAAACTTACATCCATTTTTAATATATTTAGTTCCTGACCTTCTTTGGTCATAAACTCTTCCCATGCACTGACCATCATTAGTCACTGTGAAAAGCTGAGTTTTTCTTACTCTACCCTGTTTATTTTTTAGAGTTCTTTTATATACTTTAATAATTTCTTTAGAACCTGGAGCTCTCCAATCTATAGGACCAACAATTTTTTTTCTTTTCTTTTCACCAAATACTAAGTCTGCGGGTGTAAATCTTATTTCGGTATCATCTCTAATATCGCCCCCAGTAAATAATTCAAGGGGTATAAATCTCTCATTTGTGTAAGCGTTGGATGTAAATAAAAATAAAAGTATTAATATTTTTTTCATCATAATAATTATATTTTTTTTATTGTTATTGTGTTTAGTATATTCAAAAACTGCTTTCTTTCAACAAAAGTAATTTGTTAACAATTTTTCAAAGAAAATTCAACAAATAGCTAGCCAGCAGTAAGGATATAAATAAAAACAAATATGATGACATTATTCTAATTTATTTTAAAAGTTTAAAATAAATTTAATGGTAATATTAAATTATTATTAAAAAATTGATTTAGAATATTTTTTCCAATTGTCTTGATAATGTTTGGTATTTTCAAAGACTGCTTTTTTTTCTTCTTCAGTTACTTGTCTAATAATTTTTCCTGGAGACCCTACGACTAAAGAGTTATCCGGTATCTCTTTATTTTCCGTAATCAAAGCCTTGGCTCCTATAATACAATTTTTTCCTATCTTTGCTTTGTTGAGGATCACTGTACCAATTCCAATTAAACTATTGTCACCAATTGTGCATCCATGGAGCATCACTAAATGTCCGATGGTTACATTTTTTCCAACTTTTAACGGACAACCTGGATCAGTGTGTAAGACACAACCATCCTGAACGTTTGAACCCTCGCCTATATGAATATTTTCAATGTCACCTCTTAAGGTTGCATTAAACCAAACACTTGTATTCTTATCTAATGTTACATCTCCAATAATAACGGCATTAGGAGCTACCCAATTTTCGCCAGAGTTTTTTGGTTTTTTATTTTCCAAATCGTAAAACATAATTTATATATTCTAGCATGGCACTTTTAAAAACTCCAATATGTGATTTCGGTCTGAATGCAATAGATTTTAAGCTTAAATCAATTAATGGGGAATTATTAACATTGAATAATGTCAAAGGCGCTAATGGGACTTTGATAATGTTTATTTGCAATCATTGCCCTTATGTAAAAGCGATAATAAGAGAACTTGCAGATGATTGTGCAAAACTTAAAGAAGATGGCATTAATTCAGTTGCGATAATGTCAAATGATACCAAAAACTATCCTGAAGACTCTTTTGAAAATATGAAAAAGTTTTCTGATAGATATAATTTTTCATTTCCTTATTTAATTGATGAAACGCAAGAAATTGCAAAAAAATATGATGCCGTGTGTACACCAGACTTCTTTGGCTACAACAAAAACCTTGAGCTCAATTACAGAGGAAGAATAAGAGAATTAAATGATTTAAAGCCTGTTGGTTCGGGTGACAGCGAATTGCTTAGATCAATGAAGTTAATTGCTAAAACTCAACAAGGTCCGAAAGAACAATATCCTAGTATGGGATGCAGTATAAAATGGTTTAAATAATGAATTTAATTATCACAAGAAGTTTTCCACCTGATGTTGGAGGTATGCAAAATCTTATGTTTGGCCTTACAAAATCACTGTCGGAACATATGATGGTTAAAGTATTTGCTGATGAACATTATCAGCAGGAAAAATTTGATGAAGACTTATCATTCTCAATTGAAAGAGTCGGAGGACCAAAAATCTTTAGAAAATTTAGAAAAGCTTCATTAATTAATAATTACCTACAAAAAAATACTAAAGTAAAAAATATCATCTCTGATCATTGGAAAAGTTTAGAAAATATAAATACAAAAATTAGAAAAACATGTCTTATTCACTCTAAAGAGATAAATCATAAAAAAGATTCTTTTCTTAATAAACGAGTTGTTAGAGTGTTAAACAACTGCGATCATATCATTGCAAATTCAAACTTCACAAAAAACCTAGGTATTGAAATAGGTGTTAATGAGGAAAAAATCAAAGTTATTAACCCAGGTGTATTTCCAAGAGAAGAAATAAATCCAAAAATAGATGAAAAAATATTAAAGAAACTTGAAGGAAAAGAGCCAAGACTAATTACTGTTGCTAGATTTGATAAAAGAAAAAATCATGAAAAAATAATTATGTCTTTGAGAAATTTGAAAGAAATTTACCCAAACATAATTTATATTTGTATTGGTCAAGGCGATACTTTGGAGTCTCAGAAAAAACTTATTAAAGAATTAAAACTTGAGAGTAATGTTTTGTTTTTGAAAAATTTATCTAAAGATGAAAAAAACTCTTACTTAAAAAATTCAAATGTTTTTGTTATGCCATCGATTTCTTATAAAAAATCTGTAGAGGGATTTGGAATTGTCTATGTTGAAGCTGCTCAATATGGAATTCCATCAATTGGTGGAAAGGTTGGTGGTGCGTCTGACGCAATTGTCAATAATGAAACTGGCCTTCTTTGTGATGGAAACAATTTAGATGAAATCTATCAAAGTTTAATTGATATATTGCAGAATAATAAATTCAAGGTTTTGGGAAAAAATGCAGAAGAAAATGCAAAAAAATTTCTTTGGTCAGAAATCTTAAAAAAATATTTAGAAATTTTAAAGAACTAATCTTTCAAAAACTTTCTCTGCACTTAAATTTTTCAAGTCGCTCACTTGAATTGCTTTGAAATTTTCCCTCTCAATACTTACTTTGTGAGCTGTAGTATGACTGCCAAACAACGACAGACCTTTAACATCCAAATGTGCTGCCATATGTGCAGGACCTGTATCATTAGCAACAACAAATTTACTTCTCTTTATTAAACCTGCAAGTTCCGAAATAGAAATAGCTTTATCTTCTTTTAGAATAGAAACAGCATCTAGCTTTTTGGCTTTTTCTATTTCATCAGGGCCAGGAGCTATCACTATTTTTAGATTAGGATGATTTTGTTTTATAAGTTTTATTAATTGATCGTAATATGGCCATTTCTTTTGCTGTAAATGCTCAGAGCAGAATGGAAATAACAATATATAATCAGATAAATTATATTTAGAAATAAGTTTATCGATATTAGAACAAACCCAAGAAAAATCTGGCTTTAAAGTGTGAAATGTTTTTAAACCAGATATCTTTAATTGGTGATCAAATCTTTCTAATACTGGTTTTTTATCAAATTCTTTTTTAGTTTCATTTGCTGGAAGAGTAGTTTCTGAAGAAGACCATTTATAAGATCCTAAATTAGGAAATAAAATTTTTTTATAAAATGAAGTCCTTGAGGAATTCTGTAGATCGTAGACCTTTGTAAACTTATTTTTTTTAATTTTTTTCATTAAAGAAAAAAGATATATCAAATTAAACCTGGACAATCTTTTATCGACAATTACTTCTTTTATATTGGGATTTTTTTTAAAAAGATCTGAATATACGTGAGATGTTAATAAATAAATAAAATCATCTTTATGGTTGTCATAAATATCTTGAATTGCCCCACTCGCTTGAGCTATATCTCCTAGTGATCCATGCTTTATGATTAATATATTAGACATATTTTTAACAATTTATCACACTATAAAATTTTATGAATAAAATATTAGTTGAAGTATCTGTTGGTGAGTTATTAGATAAATTAACTATCCTTGAAATCAAAAAAGACAAAATCAAAGACGCAGAAAAGTTAAAATTCATAAATTTAGAATATGATTCTTTAAAGGAACAATATGATAAAAATGTGAAAGTTGATGAAAAGATAAAGAGTTTATTCTCTGAATTAAAAGAAATAAATGCAAAACTGTGGGATATTGAGGATAATAAAAGACAATGCGAAAAGGATTCAAAATTCGATGATCATTTCATTTTATTATCAAGAGAGATCCACTTCTTAAACGACAAACGAGCAAGTATTAAGTTAGAAATAAATAATCACACTGGATCTAAGATCAAAGAGATTAAAGAGTATACTAAATATTAATTATTTATTTAGAGAAGATGCAAAATTCCAAGAACAATCAAAGCTTGGAATATAAACTCTATCTAAGGATGTATTTCCAAAACTTTTTTCAAAAAGATTTAACCATTTATCAACTTGCTTAGGTTTTTTATCTTGGCTTCCAACTTGTGCAGTTATAGTTCCATTTGGTTTGAGAATTCTTTTTAAAGATTTGATATTTTTTGCAGCTAAATCAATACAATACTGATCATCGTTTAGGTCTACATAAATTTTATCATACTTGTTGTCTTCAACTGATTTAATACTTTCAAATGCATCTCCCCATACACACTGCACATGATTTTTTGTTGTTGCTTTCTTACCTACCTTAGATAAATATTTTTCACACATTGTTACAACTTCGGGGTCTAACTCATACCAATCAATTAATTTAAAACCTTTAGAAATACATTCTCTTGCAACTCCTCCATCCCCACCACCAATAATTGCAGTTTTATCATTTGATGGATTAAGTTTTAAACCAGAGTTAACAAATGTGGAGCTGTACAAGTGTTCATCATTTTCTGCCACTTGAAGTTCACCATCGATAAAAAGAGATTTACCAAACTGTTCTAAATCTAATATTTCAATATTTTGACCTACTTTTGAGGTAAAGTTTTCTAAAACATCTTTTACCATGTAGTATTTTTTTAAACCTGGTGAGCTATAAATATCGTCATAATAACTTATGGTATCTCTATTAAACTCTTTTTTAACAATTCTTTTATGTTTGATTTCTTTTTTTAAAATATCATATGCAACATTAGGATTTACTTTTCCACACGTAAAAAAATCAAAACTTATAATTCCTCTTTCTGGGAAAGTATGAAAGCTAATGTGACTTTCTGCTAATAAGGCTACAAGAGTTAAACCTTGTGGTTCGAATTTATACTTTGAAATCTCTAGAACAGTTACCTTTGCCTTCTTTGATATCTTGTAGACTAGTTTTTCAAAAAACTTTGGTTCGTACTCTTTTTCAGTACCTATTATATCTAAAGTAACGTGCTCCCCAACTTTCGTCATAAAAAGTTATCCTTTTTTATAGTTTTTAACTTTTTCCAAAATAATATCCATCTCACTTGATGAAAGAATTTTAGGTTCTCCTAACTTTATTGCATTTATGTATTGATGGCAAATATTTTCAACTTCTTCTGCAAGTTCGAAAGCCGAGTTCAAGTTATCCCCATAAGCAACTTGACCGTGATTAGACATCAAGCATGCTTTTCTATTTTGTAATGCCTCAATAATATTGTCAGATAGTTCTTGTGTTCCAAAAGTTGCATACTTTGCACACTTTATGTTGTCTCCTCCAGCTAATGCTATCATGTAATGAAAAGCTGGAATGTCTTTATTGTGTGCAGATACAGCTGTTGCGTGTGGTGAATGAGCATGAACGACGGCTTTTGCATCAGCCTTCTTTAAATAAATATCTTTATGAAATCTCCATTCCGAAGAAGGCTGCAAACCTTTTTCATCATATCTCCCCTCTAAAGATACAAAGACGATATCATCAGCTTTTAAACTGTCGTATTTTTTGCCTGATGGAGTAATTAAAAACCCCTCTTCATTATTATTCTGAGCTTTAAGTGAAATATTTCCTGATCTTAACGGAGATAAATTTGTACTATTTAGTTTTTGTGCAAATTTTATTATTTCTTCTCTACTCTTAACGTCCATAATTTTTTAAATATTTTAAAAATAAATACCCAAAAATTAGACCTACGCCTATTAGAATATACTGGTAAAGCTTTAATAATAAAAACTGTGGTGGAAGCTCACTTTCATAAGGGTTCTGCATAAAAAAGTTTTTTGAACCGTCTTCATACAAATCAACAGGTCCAATAACTAAATAAATTCCATAAATTGCAATATAAATACATGGTGCTAAAGAAATATAAATTAATGTCTTATTATTCTTAACAATACTTAACCAGTTAGCTGAAACTCCAACTAATAGAAGACAAACAAGTGATAAAATAAGTGGGTTCATTTAAATAAATTTTTTAATCCTTTTTCTGATGCTTCACAAATACCTTTTTCTGTTATTAAACCAGTTATATATTTTGCTGGTGTAACATCAAATGCTAAATTCATAGCCTTACTTTTATTTGGGTATATCTGTACTTTTTTTACTTTTCCATTTTCATCAACCCCTTCAATTTTTGATAACTCATCTGAACTTCTTTCTTCAATTGGAATATCTTTAGAATTTTTAATTTTCCAATCAATAGTTGAACTTGGTAATGCTACATAAAATGGAACATTATTATCTTTTGCAGCGAGTGCTTTTAGATAAGTTCCTACTTTATTACATACATCGCCATTAGATAAAGTGCGGTCAGTTCCAACTATACACATATCAACTTGTCCCTTTTGCATTAAAATTCCACCAGTGTTATCTGCAATAATTGTATTTTTAATCCCCTCTTCATTTAATTCATACGATGTTAAGTTTGCTCCTTGGTTTCTAGGTCTTGTTTCATCTGCCCAAACATGAACAGGAATTCCTTTCTTGTGTGCATGATAAATTGGTGATGTAGCTGTGCCCCAATTAATTGTTGCAAGCCATCCAGCGTTACAGTGAGTTAAGATATTTACTGTATCTTTTTTTTTATTATAAATTTCCTCAATAATCTTAAGACCATTCAATCCTATGTTTTCACAAAACTTTATATCTTCTTCACAAATTTCTTTTGCTTCGTTAAGTGCTATTTCTAAAATCTTATTACTATTAACACCATATAATTTATTAATCATTCTATCTGCAGCCCATTTTAAATTAATTGCAGTGGGTCTTGATTTTATCAAGTCATCAGCTGATTTTTTTAAATAAGATTGATCATTATTTTCTAATATTGCTAATACTAAACCATATGCAGCCGTAGCACCTATCAATGGGGCGCCTCTTACTTCCATTGTTTTAATGGCATTGATTGCTTCTTTAACAGTTTTTAAATCTTTTATTACGAATTTATGTGGAAGCTTTGTTTGATCAATTATTTTTACTACATTGTTTTCAAACCAGATTGTGCGGTGTTCTTTACCTTCAATTTTCATTTATTTAAAACTCTACCTGCAACTGTTCTTAATTTATCTTTGGTTTTTTGTGTTCTTTTTTCTGGTGCCGTTATAATGGCTACATCTAAACAATTATTAGTTGGATCTTTGGGATCAATATGTTTTTCAAAATTTTCTATAAGATTTTTAATCATATTCTTAGCCTTTGCGGCATTACCTAAAAGAACTTTTATTACTTGCTGAACATCAACATTTTCATGGTCTGGATGCCAGCAATCATAATCTGTAACCATAGACACAGACGCGTATCTTATTTCAGCCTCTCTAGCTAATTTTGCCTCTGGCATGTTGGTCATTCCAATTACATCTGCTTTCCAAGATCTATACAAATTGGACTCTGCTAAAGTAGAAAACTGAGGGCCTTCCATAACTATATAAGTGCCTCCTCTTTGATAATCTATTTTTTCCTTTTTGATAGAATCTTCGCAAGCATTCATTAATCCAGTTGAGGTTGGGTGTGCCATTGATACATGAGCAACAATTTCATCTTCAAAAAAAGTTTTATTTCTCACAAAAGTTCTATCAATAAATTGATCAACTATTACAAATTTTCCTGGAGGTAAATTTTCTTTAAGAGATCCTACAGCAGAAATAGAGACAATGTCAGTAACCTCAAGTTGTTTAAGAGCATCAATATTTGCTCTGAAATTTATATTGGATGGATTAATAAAATGACCTCTACCGTGTCTTGGCAAAAAATAAACCTCTTTATTTTTGTAATTAGTTTTTATAATTTTATCTGAAGGTTCACCCCAGGGTGTATTTATGTCTAATAACTCTCTGTCTTTAAATTCCTCAACATCATACAATCCACTTCCACCGATAATAGCCAATTTATTGTTTGCCATATTTAAAAGATAGTTTATTTAATAATATAACGCAAATTTAAATGGATTTAAAAAAGTTTATAAGATCAATCCCTGATTATCCAAAGAAGGGGATTTTATTTAGGGACATTACAACTTTAATTAAAGACGAAAAAGCTTTTGAGGAAACAATTAATCAAATAGTTGAGAGATCAACAAAATTTAAATTCAATAAAATCGCAGCAATAGAGTCAAGGGGTTTTGTTTTTGCATCTGCTGTTTCATACATTCTTAAAAAACCTTTCATAATGTTAAGAAAAAAAAATAAATTACCTGCTGAGACTCACTCAGTAGATTTTGAACTAGAGTATGGAACTGCAACTATTGAGGTGCACAGAGACTCGATAAATGAAAATGATACTGTTTTAATTATTGATGATTTAATTGCGACTGGGGGCACGGCTGAGGCAGCCTCAAGACTAATTGAAATTTCAAAAGGAAAAGTTAGCGCATTTATATTTGTTATAAATTTATTTGACTTAGGCGGTTCTGATAAATTAATAAAAAAAGGTTTTAAAGTTGAGAATCTTATTGAATTCCCTGGTCATTAATTTATCAATGGCCTAAACCAAGATTGTCTACCCAACAAAGCATTAAAAATTCCTGACATTCTCATCTTATAGATATTTCTTTTTTTATTTAACATGAGCGTGTAAATTAAATATTTTAAAAAATTTACAAATAAATTTCCCAAACCTAAAGAAATCGAAATAAAAATTCCTCGATGTTTTTTATTAAAATAAAGTTTTGACCACATCCAATGCCAGTTTCTTGAAAGCTCAATTTCTTCACTATATTTATCATCAACAGCTTTGGCTCCTAAATGATGAATCTTTGAGTTTTTTATTATAAATATTTTCCCATTTTTTTTTCTTGCTCTTAAACACAAATCCACATTTTCTAAATACATAAAAATTTTTTCATCAAAAAAAATATTATCAGAAAAATTTTTTTTATTTATAATCATGGAGTAACCATCAATCTCTTCAACGTTCTTAATTATGTTGTTATCAATTGACTCATTGCTTTTATTTATCTTGTAATTTGGAAAACTTGGATTGTCTGATATCGGTGAAAGAATAGCAAAATTTTTCAAATTAATAATTGCCCTATTAATATTTGAAAAGGTATCTTTGTTTAACAATACATCTGGATTTAAGACATAAACATATTGGGTATTAGATTTAATAATACCAAGATTATTGGCAGCTCCCATACCTATATTTGTGGATAAAATTACTTTAGTGTTATCATAATTTTGCTCTAATTCTTTTTTTAATTCTTCATCAGATGAATTTTCAATTATTAATTTTTGAAAATTTTTCGGTAGAGAATTTAAACAATTGTAGATTACATTTCTGCTGTTAAATGTGACTATTACAAAGGTTAGATTATTACTTGTAAATTCCATGTGATAATGAAGTATACTTAAAATAGCTATTGTTGTAAAAAAAAAAGTAATGAAAAAAATTATTGTAACTGGTGGTTTAGGATTTATTGGCAGTAATCTAATAAAACTATTAATAAAGAAAAAATATTTTATAATTAATGTTGATAAAATTAGTTATGCATCAAATTTTTATAATACAAAAGACTTTTCAAATAAAAAAAACTATAAATTTATTAAGCTAGACATTAATAATAAATCAAAATTAAACAAAATTTTAAAGTTATATAAACCTATCGCTATATTTAATTTAGCCGCTGAAACACATGTTGATAGGTCTATTGATGCTCCTTCAGAGTTTATAAGAAGTAATATATTTGGTATATTCAATTTATTAGAAGCATTCAGGGAATATTCAAAAAAAAATAAAAAAACTAAACTAATTCATATTTCGACTGATGAAGTTTACGGGGATGTATTGAGGGGTCGAAGTAAAGAGACTGATCCATATAGACCAAGTTCGCCTTATGCTGCATCAAAAGCTTCATCAGATCATTTGGTGTATTCTTACGTTAGAACTTTTAAGCTAAATGCAATTATAACGAACTGTTCTAATAATTACGGACCTCACCAACATCCTGAAAAACTAATTCCAAAACTAATTTATAATATAATTAATGATAAGCCTCTTCCTTTATATGGAAAAGGAAAAAATTCTCGAGAGTGGATATTTGTAGACGATCATTGTGAAGCTTTGTTTAAAGTATTTAAAAAAGGATCCAAAGGTGAATTTTATAATATTGGGTCTAGCATAAACAGTAGCAATTTAGATATTGCAAAACTTCTTATTGATATTGCTAAAAAAAAAATAAGGTTAGGTAATAAAGTAAAGATAAAATTTGTGAAAGATAGACCTGGCCATGATTTAAGATACGCATTAGATAATAAAAAAATTTTAAAAAAACTTAAATGGAAATCCAGAATAAATCTTAAAAAAGGTTTAGAAAATACTTTTAGGTGGTATTTTGAAAATATGAAATACTATACTTCTTTAAAAAAAAAGGATATCACACAGAGACTTGGATTAGTAAAATGATAAACAAAGCAATTATTTTAGCTGGGGGGATGGGAACTCGAATGAGTCCATTAACAAAAGCAGTAAATAAACAGTTACTTCCAATCTATGATAAGCCTTTAATTTTTTATCCTCTTTCAATTTTGATGTTGGCAAAAATAAAGGACATATTAATAATAGTTAATAAAGGACAATTAAATCAGTATAAAAAAATTTTACCAGATGGAAGACATCTTGGTATCAATATCACATATAAAGAACAAAATTACCCAAAAGGTCTTCCTGATGCATTCCTTCTGGGAGAAAAATTTATTAACAACAAAAATGTTGCATTAATTCTTGGAGATAATTTTTTCTACGGGCAAAACTTAACTGCGAAACTGATTAATTGTACGAAAATTAAAAGTGGTGCAAAAGTAATTTTACATAAAGTAATTAAACCAGAGTTATTTGGAGTAGCCAAAACTTCTAAATCAGGAAAAATAACTACAATAAAAGAAAAACCAAAAAAATTCATTTCTGATTTAGCTATCACAGGGTTATATTTTTTTGATAATAAAGTTGTTGAATATGCAAAAAAACTCAAACCTTCATCAAGAAATGAATTGGAGATCACTGACTTATTAAAAGTCTATTTAAGAAAAAAAAAATTAACATCAGACATACTTGGACGAGGTGGCGCTTGGTTAGATACCGGATCTATAGATGACTTTTATAAAACAAGTGCTTTTGTCTCAGCGATTGAAAATAGACAAGGTTTTAAGATTGCTTGTATCGAAGAAATCGCCTTTAATAATAAGTGGATTGGGAGAAAAGAAATTTCAAAAGCGATCCAATTTTATGGTAAATGCGATTATACCAATTATTTAAAAAAATTAATTTAATTAATGAAGAAAATAAAAACCAAATTTAAAGATTTATTTATTGTTCAAGCAAAAATTATTAAAGATAATAGAGGATGGTTAAAAGAGGAATTTAAAAAAAAATTTGTTAAAAGAAGCCTAATTTTTACAGTAGTATCAAATTCTAAAAAAAATGTTTTAAGAGGATTGCATATGCAAACTAGAAATTCTCAAGATAAGTTTCTATCAGTTGTTAAAGGGAGAATACTTGATGTTGCTGTGGATTTAAGAAAGAACTCTAAAACATTTGGTAAACATTTTAAAGTTATTCTTAGTGAAAAAAATGGTAAACATTTATTTGTTCCGAGAGGATTTGCACACGGCATCCTAGGTTTAGACAAAGAAAATATCCTTCATTATGCATGTTCAAATTACAGGGATCCAAGAAGTGAAGTTTCAATAAAATGGAACGATTCTGACTTAAAAATAAATTGGGGAACAAAAAAACCAATTATTTCAAAAAAGGATAAATTTGCTCTTTCTTTAAAAGATTTTAAAAAAATTAGTAAATGAAAAAAATAATTTTTACTGGTGGAAGTGGAAAATTTGGTAAAATATTCAGGAAATTTAATTTAAATAAAAAAAATATTTATTACCCTTCATCAAAAACTTTTGATGTAACGAATTTTAAGAGAATGGAGAAATTTATTAGGAAAATAAAGCCAAAATTTATTATTCATGCTGCTGCAATTTCAAGACCTATGGATCTTCACGAAAAAAAAGTTATGAAAAGTATTAGTACAAACATTATTGGTACTTCAAACATTGCAAATCTTTGTCATAAATATAAAATAAAACTTATATACTTCTCTACAAACTACGTATACCCGTCTAAAATAGGAAATTATAAAGAAGATCACCCAGTATTTCCAATTAATAATTATGCATGGTCTAAACTTGGAGGAGAGTGTGCGGTACAAATGTTAAAAGACTCTTTAATCTTAAGAATATGTATGACTGAAAAACCTTTTTTATATAAATATGCTTACACAAACTTAAAAACAAATTTCATGTTTCATGAAGACTTAGCAAAAGTTTTTTTTAGATTAATAAACAAGAAAGGTATAATCAATGTGGGTGGTCCTGCACAGTCTGTTTACAACTTTGCAAAGAAGGAAAATAAAAAGATTAAAAAAAAAGTTTTAAAAACTGGAAAAAACAGTCTGCCATTAAAATCTTCTATGAATATTTCTAAATTTAAAAAAATGTTCTAGATTTGGTAGCGGGAAGTGGGATCGAACCACTGACCTCGGGCTTATGAGTCCCGCGCTCTAACCAACTGAGCTACCCCGCCATTAAATTCATGTTGATTTATACTACTTATTTTTTTTCATTCAAACAATTTATACTAAAGATCAATATTAAACTTAGACGGTTTCCAGTTTTTTGGCGCTAATTCTAAGTCGCTAAATTCAAAAGCAGGCGCGACTGTACAACCTATCAAACTATAAGATCCTGATGATTTCATTGCAAACCATATATTTTTTTTAATATTAAAATTAAAATTATTTTTTGATCCGATTTCATTAGTTTCAAATTTATCTCCATCTTCAGAAGTATAAATTAATAATGGGCTACCTGAGTAAAAATGTAAGGTCTCATTTTTTGTTATTCGATGCCAATGGGAATGTTCATGCTGTTCTAATAAAAAATAAATATGGCTCACATCTTTATTTTTAAATATTTCAACATAATGTCCACCTTCTGGGTGCGCTATCATTTTATGTTGCTTGATTAGTGATTTAACAATACTCATTCAGATTATATTTTTATGACGCAATATATTTTATTAAGTAATATAATATACCTGTAATTATTGTAGCATATATAAATCCTATGGAAAAAAGTCTAATCATGTCATTTTGTTTCTTATAATTAGTCTTTAAATAAATATAAATTTGAGTGTATATGCCAACAATAGCTATACTTAACAATATATCTGTAGGATTCATTTTTGTTGGTTTATATATCAAGAACAGTAATTCGTTCAACTAACATTGTTGGTTAATTAGTGAAATAAATTAATAAAACTTTAGATTATTTTGCAGTAATTTTGTTTATATTGATGTTTCCTATATAGAACATTAAGGCCACATATTGAATTAAAGCATAAATTGCTATCGGTGTAATATATTCAATCTCATGAAATAATTGAGCTCCAACGATAAAACCCATCGCTCCATTTTGCAGCATCGCTTCGATCATTATAGTTCTTTGAACCTTTATATCTCTCAAAGTATACCTTGTTATTAAATATACTGAGGTTAATACAGAAATGATTACGACAAATGCAATTGCTCCTGCATCAGCAAAATAGCCACCTAAGTTTCCTTGCTCAGTAAATATTGCTACTAATAAAATAATTATAAACAAAGCTAAAGCTGCTCTATCAAACTTTAAATTGTTACGCTCTGAAAATCGTCTAAAATTTCCTCTCACAAGGATTCCAACAAATGTTGGCAAAGCAATAAATAAAAACATCCTTACTGAAAATTTCAAAAGATTTAGATCAAATTCTACCGATGAAAAGAAGGCTGCATAGATCTTTAAAAATATTGGGATGGATATAAATGACACTAATCCACAAATAGAGGTGATGGTTATTGACAACGCTACATTTCCTTTAACAAGTTTAGTTGCATAATTTGACATTACTGCAGAAGGAAGAATTAATAATAAAAATACACCAAGTTGAAATTCGGCCTGCATCGGAAAGAAGGAAATAATGATAATTCCAATTAAAGGAAGCATTATCATCTGACATATTAGTGCTATGATAAGATTTCTGGGTTTTTTTAATACCTCAAAAAAATCTTTATAAGATAGATTAAGACCTAAAGAAAACATGATAAATATCATGCCAAGTGGTCCAACGGTTTTTACAAATTCCACAATTCCCTCACTCGCTTTATGAACGAAAAAAAATAAAATTCAAGGCATTTTTGTTCATTTTGGGGTTGCTAAATCATATAATTTAAGATTATTTGCGTAAATAATAAAAAATGTCATTAAGAGAGTTAAAATTTTCAAATCAAATCCAAGAAGAACAAATTAGATCTGTTTATCACAAAAATTTTAATTATATCGTTACAGAAAGATTTTATTTCCAACAACAGTGGCTATTTGCTGCTTATAATAGATTTAAAGACTTTGATAAGTATTTAATCTTAATTTATTTAGTACAAAAAACTTTTAAAGCATATAAAGATTATCAAATCAAAAATTCATTTGATGAGTTTTATGCAAAAGACACTTACGAAATACCAAAAATAAATGTAATTGATTTATCAAGAGAATTACTAATTTCAAAAGAAACTACTAGAAGAAAAATTTTAGAAATGGAAAGAGATGGTGCTATTAAAAAAGATAAGAAAAAAATAATGATAAATCGTAAAGGACAAGAGTACCAAAAACCAAAAGAATCAATACGAAACATGGCAAGATTACTTTCAAGATTTACTCAATTTCTAAGTCAAGCAGGTTATTTAGACAAAAAAGTTGAAAACTCTGTTTTGGATAAAAAGATAAAAGATAGTTTTACACAAATTTGGACTATCTTTTTTGAATTTCAAATACCAACTATTATAGGTTGGAAAAAATTTTTCGGAGATATAGAGACTTGGTCTATCTGGGCTCAATGTGCTTATAATCAAAATCTTGTAATCAATAAAAGTTTTAAAGAAAATTTAAGTCCAGAATTAACAGCGGATAATTTTATTGAAAAATTAAACAATGAAGGAACTCAAGGTTTGAATGCCATGACTATATCTGAGTTATCAGGGGTACCAAGACCTACGGCACTAAGAAAATTAAATAATTTAGCCAAAAGAAAATTGATAAAAAAGGATAAAAATAACCTTTACCTTCTATTTGGGGTGCCAAAATTGGATACAAATACTATTGAAAAAGATATAAATTTAAAAACAATTCGTAATATTAATAAAAATAATGAAGAAAGATTTATTAGAATGTTAACGAAAATATTAAATACTATCGTATTTAATTAAAGAGACGCGATTATACCAGTAATTACTATCACAGAACCAATTAGACCTAGAAATAAAAGATTTTCTTTTCTTTCTTTTTTCTTCTCTTCTCTAACTCTTGTTAATAAATCGTTGATATCAACTTTAATATTTGGCGTTTTTTTAAGCTCTACTTGTTGATCGTAACTTGATGTTTCCCCACTCATAGATTGTATTTAACACCACCCGATTCGTTTTTTCAAGAAAAGCGTTGTTCAAAATGAGTTACAAATTTTCAAGCCCCTTTCAAAATGGTCCTACAAAGAACTAAGCTTCTTATCATTGAGGGGTCGGGTGATCACAGATGCTGAGTATTTTTCTTTCTCAACCTCTATCTCAAAGGCTTGTTTATCTATCTGATCACTAGTTAAGCCTGAATTAATGTAGCCAAATGCTAAATTTTTGTTGTAATTAAAAGAGTAACAGCCAGAAGTTGTATGTCCCACAATCTTATCTTTTAAATAGATCGGCTCATCGTGAAGCAGAAGAGGTGCTCCTTCTTTAGAATGGTTCAAAATGAGCATTTTAAATTTCTTATGGTCCTTTTTGTCTCGCTTTTTTTCCAATGCTGCTCTTCCAATAAAATTTATATTCTTTTTAAAACTGACAGCAAAGCTTAAACCTGCCTCAAATTGGTTTTCCTCAGGTGAAATATCGTGGCCCCAATGTAAATAACCACTTTCCATCCTCATAATATCCATTGCATGCATTCCACATAGAGAAAGTTTAAAAGATTTACCTTTATCAATTAAAATATCAAAAAGTTTTAAAGCGTTTTCTTTTTTTACATAAAGTTCAAAGCCTAATTCTCCTACATATGAAATTCGTTGAGCCCATAATTCTATATCATTAATTTTAACTAATTTAGCTGTAGCAAATTTAAAGTTTTCATTAGAAAAATCATCAGAACTTATTGAAGAAATCATCTCTCTACTTTTTGGTCCAAATAAACCTAGACAACAATAATCTTCAGTAACATCTTTTAATTTCACATCTTTAGAAATATGCTTTAAAATATGAAATTTATCATGTTCTCTATTTGCAGCAGAAGAAACAATTCTAAAATAATTCTTTTCAATACAAATAACTGTTAAGTCAGTTTCAATTCCACCATCTTTATTTAACATTTGTGTATATTTAATTTTACCAGGTTCGTTTGGAATATTAGCTGTACATAAAATTTGTAATTCTTCATGTGCTTTTTCACCTTTTAAATCAAATTTTGAAAATGGAGATAATTCAAACAAACCTACATTTGATCTTGCATTTTTTG
Organism: uncultured Pelagibacteraceae bacterium; assembly: GCA_902584685.1. Taxonomy (GTDB): domain Bacteria; phylum Pseudomonadota; class Alphaproteobacteria; order Pelagibacterales; family Pelagibacteraceae; genus Pelagibacter. The sequence continues at coordinate 49,528 of CACIAP010000004.1, forward strand.
TTTCAAATTCTGCACTTGGATACCAATTTTGATAATTGTAACTATATTTATAATCTTTGTTTTTTTCATCTTGAGAAAACCACATTGGTCTTTCATACCCACCAGATACACCAAAACATGCACCATGATCTTTCAATCTTTCATGATAAGGAAGAGTAATTACATTTCTTGAAGTTTTGTGTTGTTTATACGGCCAATGCATTCCATATAAATCACCAAGTGTTTCTGTTACTCTTTCTTTAATAAAATTTATGCCTGAGTGAAATTTTTGAAATCTTTTAATGTCATAACTAAAAATATCTTCATTAATATGACCATTCATCATCCATTCAGCTGTAACTTTACCAACACCCCCAGCACTTGCTATTCCAATACTATTTAAACCACAACAAACAAAAAAGTTTTTAACTTCAGGAACTTCGCCCAATAAAGTATTTGTATCAGGTGTAAAAGATTCTGGTCCTGCAAAAAACTTTCTTATTCCTGTTTTTTCCAAAATAGGAAATCTTTTCATACACGCATTTAAATAAGGTTCAAAATGTTCTAGGTTTTCTGGAAACTCACCAAAAGAAAAATCTTCTGGAACTTTATTAGTTTTATCGAATGCAGGAATTGATTTTCCTTCAAAAATTCCTAAAAGTAATTTTCCAGCATCTTCTTTAAAATAAGTTCTGCTATCAAAATCTCTGATTACTGGTAAATCTTTTGGCACCTCTTTTATTGGTTCCGTAATTACATAAAAGTGTTCAGCTGGATATAATGGAATACTTACACCTAATTTTTCACCAATTTGTCTTGACCACATTCCTGTAGCTAAAACAATATATTCACACTCAATTTTTTCTCCATTAACAACAACACCTTCTATTCGTTTATTTTTTACTAAAATATCTTCAACAGGTGAGTCTTCAAAAATTTTTGCACCTTCTGCTCTTGCAGCTTTTGCAAGTAATTGAGTAATTCCAGATGGATCTCCCGATCCATCACCTGGCATTAAAATACCCCCAAGCAAATCATCATTTTTAATTAATGGAACTTTTTCTTTAATTTGATCTTTATTTAAAATTTGAACATCAACATCAAAAAGTTGAGCAGTGGTTGCTTGTCTTTTTAATTCTTGCCATCTACCCTCTTCTTGAGCAATTGACATTGCACCGTTCAAACGAAGACCTGCTGAATGATCTACTTTTTTTTCAAGCTCTTTATATAAATCTAAAGAATATTTTCTTATTTTAGTTATTGTTGCAGAGGGTCCTAATTGACTGACTAATCCCGCAGCATGCCAAGTGGTGCCAGAAGTTAGTTTATCTCTTTCTAAAAGGATAACATCTTTCCAACCAAATTTTGCTAAATGATAAGCACAAGAACATCCAACAACCCCACCACCAATAACAACAACTTTTGTGCTACTAGGTATTTTTTTACTCATCTAATTAATTTTTGATTGCTTCTCCTGCACTAACATATTCGTGACCAAAAACATCTGCAACAGCTTTATAGGTCACATGTCCTTTATGAACATTGAGCCCTGCTAAGAAGTTCTTATCTTCTCCTAAAGCTTTTTGATAACCTTTGTTTGCTAATTTCACTAAGTATGGGAGAGTTGCTTTATTTAATGCAAATGTAGAAGTTCTAGGAACTCCACCTGGCATATTAGCTACGCAATAATGAACAACATCATTTACTATATATGTGGGGTCTCCATGAGTAGTTGGTTTACTTGTTTCAACACATCCACCTTGATCAATTGCAACATCCACTATTACAGAGCCTCTTTTCATTAATTTTAGCATATCTTTGGTAACTAATTTTGGAGCTTCTGCCCCAGGAATTAAAACACCACCAACTAACAAATCAGCTTCGGAAACTAATTTATTTAAATCAACTTTATCACTTTGTTCTGGAATAATTTTATCACCAAACATTTTAACTAATTGTTTTAATCTTTCTTCAGACTTATCAACTATATGAACTTTAGCTCTCATACCTGTTGCAATAATTGCAGCGTTCTCTCCTACTACTCCACCACCAAGAATTAATACATTTGCTGGTTCACCGCCTGGTGCTCCACCTAATAAAATACCTCTACCCTTTTGATTTTTTTCTAAACAATGGGCTCCAGCTTGAACTGACATACGACCCGCAACTGCACTCATTGGAGCAAGTAACGGAAGTCTGCCATTATCATCTGTAACGGTTTCATAAGCAATATTGATGCTTTTAGATTTAATCAATCCTTCAGTAAGTTCTTTTGCGGCTGCTAAATGAAGATAAGTATAAAGAATTTGATTTTCCCTTAACATATCTACTTCAGCTTTTTGAGGCTCTTTTACTTTTACTATTATGTCTGCATCGTTAAAAATATCACCAGCTGTTTTTACAATTTTTGCACCAGCTTTAGTGTATTGATCGTTATCAAAACCAGCTTCAAATCCACTATTATTCTCAACTAAAACTTCATGACCCTCACCTACTAAAGTTTTTACACTTTCAGGCGTTAATCCAATTCTATTTTCTTGTGGTTTTATTTCTTTGGGAACGCCAATTTTCATAAAGAAAATTAATTCTTTTTACTTTTACTGTAGTTAGTAATTCCAGTTCTTAATTTTTCGATTATTTCATCAATATGTTTTTTTTCACATATAAACATAGGTGCAATAATAAGCGCATCACCTGTAGCTTTGAAATTAACTCCAGCATCATAACAATGTTTGAAAGTTGCTAGTCCTGCTTTACCTGGTTTTCCATCCATTTTAATATCAATTCCACCCATCATTCCATATCCTCTAATGTTATCAACTACATCAATATCTTTTAGTGAAAATAATCCTTCTTGAAAGTATGGACTTAGTTCTTTTGCTCTTTTAAAAATATCTTCCTTTTCAAAAATATCTTGTACTGCTAAAGCAGCAGCTACAGATACAGGAATTCCTGAATATGTATATCCATGAAATAATTCTACTGCACCTTTAGGTGCCGCGTCTACAACAGCATCATAAATTTCTTCTTTGCATGCAACAACACCAAATGGAACAATTCCATTAGTTGTTGCTTTTGCCATTGTCATGATATCTGGAGTAACACCAAATTCTTGTGCGCCAAAAGCAGAACCTGTTCTACCCCATCCAGTTATTACTTCATCAAAAATTAAAAGAATATTATGTTTATCACAAAGTTCTCTTAATCTTTGTAAGTATCCAACTGGAGGTACAAGTGTTCCTGTCGAACCTGCAATTGGTTCAACAATACATGCTGCAATATTTTCCGATCCAAAGTTTGTACAAATTCTTTCTAAGTCATTTGCTATATCTGCACCAGTTTCTGGTTGACCAGATACAAATTTATGTTCGTCTAAGTGTGTATGCCTCATATGAACTACACCTGGCATCAAAACACTTGCATATGCTTTAACGTTATTAATCATACCACCAACAGAAGTTGCTCCAATATTCATGCCATGGTATGCTCTTTCTCTTCCAACAAATCTAAACCTTTGACCTTCACCTCTTGCTTTATGATAAGCTACACTAATTTTAATTGCAGTCTCTACAGCAGTAGATCCACAAATTGTATAAAAAATTCTATTTAAGTTTCCTGGAGTGTGTTTTGAAATTCTAGTTGCTAATTCAAAAGATCCACCAAAACCTTGTTGAAAAGGTTGAGCATAATCTAATGTTTTTAATTGATTTGTAATTGCATCAATAATTTCCATTCGACCATGACCAAGTGGATTACAAAAAAGTCCAGAGCTTGCATCTATTTGAGTATTTCCTTCGTGGTTTTTAAGATAAACACCTTTAGCTTCAGTAATTAATCTTGGTCTCTCTTTAAAATCTTTGTTGGATGTAAATGGCATCCAATGTTCGTTAAGCGAATTTGGTATTGAAGGTTTTTGGCTCATTTTTTTCTATTCCTAATATTTAGACTAATTAATATTAATTAACTATAAAAATCTATTATAGCAGTACAACCAAAAATTGAATAGTCTATTTTGACACCCATTCCTGTTAACAACTTCATTTACATCTGTTCTATTTTCAACTTAAATACTGGTTATAAATTTAAATAAGGAGAGGAATAAATGAGAAAAATACTAAGTTTTATTCTTGGAAGTATCTTGGCTCTTAACTTAACTATTTCAGTAGCTAATTCAGCTGCAAAAGAAGTTAGAGTTGCTTACTTTTTAGAATGGCCTAGTCCAAACCTAGAAGACATGCAGAAGAAAAATTTTGCTAAAGCTTTAGGTGTACCAGTTAAGTGGACTAACTTCACAAACGGTGGAGCAATGACTGACGCTATGTTAGCGGGAGACATCGATATTTCTTACTCACAAGGTTTAGTACCTTTCATAAACGCAGTTAAATCTAAAGCACCTATCAAACTTGTAGATATAGCTATGGAATATGGAATGGGTGGAACAACTTGTGTAACTTCAAATAAATCTGGCATTACAAAAGCTAATGCTACTGAACTTGAAGGTAAAAAAGTTGCTGTACCACTAGGAACAATGGCTGAATACGTTTTTGATGAAAGTATGAAAGTTGTTGGCGCAGACAGAAAAAAAATGGATATTATTCAAATGGACCCTGAAGAAGGTGCTGCTGCATTAGTAAGTGGTGATGTTGTAATGGCATGTTTATTTGGTGGTAATTCAATTAAAGCTGCAACAGCTGTTGGAACAAGATTACTTACAGTTCAAGAAGCAAGAGACGCTGGTATCTTAGGAATAGATATTACTTCAGTAACTACTAAGTTCATGAAGGAAAATCCTGAAATGCTAAGAACTTTTATTGAAGTTACTCATGAAGCTAATGCTAGATATAAAGCTGGTAAAAGCGACATGAACTCAATGTCTAGAGCTTCTGAAATGAAAGTTGGTGATATGAAAGAAACTTTAAATGGTTTTAAATTCTTAACACCAGAGGAAACTAAACAATCTATGACAAAAGGAAATCTTGATGCATTCTTAAAAGGAATGGGAACACCAAGAGGAAACGTAGACACTAGTTTCTTACCTTTATAATCATTAGGTTAAATAGAATTAAATAGGCGCCAATTTTTTTAATTGGTGCCTATTTTTTTTATATCAATTTTAATGTAAGGTCTTGTTATGAGTGATTTAGTTTCTCAAAATCTAAATATGATCTTTAAATCTCCTAAAGGAGAAACTGTTCATGCATTAAAAGATTTAAATTTCACAATCAAAAAAGGAGAGCTATTAACAGTTCTTGGTCCATCAGGATGTGGAAAAACAACTTTACTAAATATTGCAGCTGGTTTTATTAGACCTACATCAGGAACAATTACTTTAGGATCAAATGAAATTAATGGTCCTGGAGTTGATAGAGGGATGGTGTTTCAACAAGGTGCTTTGTTTGAATGGTTAACTGTTTCTGAAAATGTAAACTTTGGATTAAGAATGAAGAAAAAAGATCCGGGTGAAACTCAAAAAAAAGTTGATGAGTGGTTAGAAATAGTTGGTCTAAAAGGTTTTGGAAATACACCAACATATCAATTATCAGGTGGTATGCAGCAAAGAGTGGCGCTTGCAAGGTGTTTAATAAATGATCCTGATTTAATTTTAATGGATGAGCCTTTAGGTGCATTAGATGCATTAACTAGAGAAAAAATGCAATCACTTGTTTTAAAAATTTGGAAAGAAACTGGAAAAACAATTATCTTAATTACTCACTCAGTTGAGGAAGCTTTATTATTAGGTGAAAGATTATATGTGATGGCACCAAGACCAGGTAGAATTCATAAAGAATATAAACTTCCATTTGCAGAAATGGGTTTAAAAGAAGATTTAAGAGAAATTAAAAAAATTAAAGAATTTTCATCAAAACGAGAAGAAATACTTTCCATGATTTGGAATATGGAAGAGGAAATAATGGGGAAAGATAATTAAATGTTTACCCAATTCATTACAATATTAATTTTGGTATCGATTGTTGGATGTATTCTTTACGGAAGAAGATTAATAAGAACAGAAAAAGTTGATGCTGTATTTGGTAACCCTGAAAGAGCTAAAGGTGGAACACATTGGATAATTGTTGGAAGTAGTGCGATACTATTAATTTGGTTATATTATTCTTGGGATATTGCGAAAGGTTTTTATCCTAAATCTGCTAATGAATTGTGCCAGGTTGCTAAAGTTAATGAATCTCTTTTAGGTTTAAAGTATCAGTTTCCAATAGAAGAGAGAGAATTTAAAAGCACATCAATAATAAAAATTGAAAATAAAAACCTTCAAATAATCACTAACGAAATACAAAGCTCTCCAGATTTAAGCAGTCCACAGAAAACAACTTTAGTTGGATTTATCAACGAGACGAGACAGTTAATTCCATTACTAACAAACGAAAATTTAATGGAAACAGATACAAAAATTCAGATTAAAGAGATGACTGATGAAATAAGGCTTTTAACGTCTAACTTTAAAAAGAATGATTACCCATTTGAAACTGATGAACAAAAAAATGAAAGATTAAAAGCAGTATCTGAAGAAGGTGGTTGGGGTATCACAAAAGTTCAATCTGGTACAGGTTCAATCGAAAATACAATTGAAGTACCTTTAGTTCCAGCTACTAATAAAGGTCTTAAATTTGATGCTGCTGCAAAAGAACTTGAGATAATAAACGATAAATTCTTTAAATTAAGAAATCATAACCCACAATTTAAAAATTCAATAAAAAAATTAAAAGATACCATTAAGGAGTATAGAAGTAATTTAGGCGATACAGAGGAAGTAGCATCAAATTATGCAAAAAATATTGTAAAGATCGCAAGAAGAATAGAGTATGCAAGTATTTATCCACCAAATGCACTGAATGAAATGCAGAATGCAATTGTTGAGTTCGACAATGTTCAAAAATCTGAACAAGGTGGATTAAGATTTGTAGATATGTTTTTATTTCCTGCAGGAACAATTGTATCAAGCGGAACGAGTTGTTCTGAACAAGGTTCAGGAAGATGGTTGCCTAAACCATCAGATACTCTTAATAAATTTATTTTAATGTCAAAACCAAGTGTTGGTTACAAAAATATACCATTACTTTGGATTGATATGATGGATGTAAGTAAAATAATTGGATTTATTTTACCAGATTGGATTGCAGATATTCTTCCAGGGGAATACCCTATTCATACCAAAGACGGTGTGGTTGAACAAAACTTTAAAGGTAGAGTTCTTAAAGTTGTTACAGGAGATTTTAAATTATTTAAAATTCCTGTTCCTTATGGACACATTTGGGACTCATTTCTAAGAGTATTTTTAGGACTTATCTTTGGAATTTTAATTGGAGTTCCACTTGGATTATTTATGGGTTTAAATAGATTTGCTAAAGGCTTCTTTGATCCTTTAATTGAGCTTTACAGACCTGTGCCACCATTAGCATGGGCTCCTTTAATCATTTCAGTTTTAGGTATCGATAATACTGGAAAAGTATTCTTGTTATTTATGGTCTCATTATCAATCATGATTATCTCTGCACGGGCTGGTGCATCTGGAACTCAATTATCAAAAATTCATGCAGCTCATTCACTCGGTGCATCCAAAAAACAAATTTTAAGATATGTGATCTTTCCTAATTCTTTACCTGAAATTCTTACAGGAATAAGAGTGGCGGTTGGAATGTGTTGGGGAACTCTTGTTGCAGCTGAATTTTTAGCAGGTACTACAGGAATTGGATTTGTTGAAAATGTCGCAAAAAAATATTTCCAATATGAAGTTATTTGGATAACTATTTTCATTATGGGTATGCTGGGACTATTATTCGACGTTACATTAAGAAAAATAATAGATAAAACTATCCCATGGCGTGGAAAAGGTTAATTCTATTTTTATTTATATTTTCAGTATCAGCTGAAGCTTCAGAATTTAAAATAAATAAAGTTACAGATTTAGATGCTCCTTGGGGCTCAACTTTCATATCTGATAAAGAATTATTAATTACTGAGAAGTCAGGAAAAATTAAATTAATAGAACTGAGCGGCGGAAATGTTTCAGAAGTAATTCATAATCTTAAAATATTAGAGGATGGTCAAGGAGGTTTGTTAGATATTTTATATAAAGATGATGTTGTTTTTGTTAGCTACTCAGAGGATCACGGAAAATTTAAATCTACTACTTCTATTGCAAGAGCAAATTTAGATAGAGGGGAATTAAAATTTGACAATATATTTGTTGCCCAACCCCCTATTAATTCAGGTTATCATTTTGGTTCCAGACTAGCAGTTAAAGATGAATTTCTTTTTGCATCTGTGGGTGAAAGAGGACAAGGAATGATAGCACAAGATCCAACTCAACATCCCGGCAGCATTATTAGAATTAAGCTTGATGGGAGTATCCCAAAAGATAATCCTAAATTTATAGATAAAAAAGATTGGTTGCCCGAAATATTTCAAATTGGTGTAAGAAACCCACAAGGTTTAACAGTATCTCCTTTTGATAAAAAAGTTTATGCAAGTAATCACGGAGCGAAAGGCGGTGATTGGTTTGGAGAAATTAAGAAGAGTGAAAATTATGGATGGAAAATATTAGGTTGGGGTGGAACAAATTATAGTGGAACTAAGATAGGACCAAAATGGATGCCTGGTTACACAAAAGCTATTAAATATTGGGTTCCTTCAATTGCAACAAGTGCAATAACAATTTATAAAGGTAATGAATTTAAAGAATGGAATGGTCAAGCATTAGTAACATCTTTGAAAGATATGTCTTTAAGAAAGCTTGATTTTTCTGACACAAAAAATGTGCAAGAAGAAATTGTATTTCAAAATCAAATTGGAAGAATTAGAGATATTCAGGTTCATCCCGTCAATGGAAAGATTTACTTTCTTGGTCAGGACGGTCTATGGTTGATGGAAAAAAACTAAAAAAAATTGTTATCCAAATTTTTAAAAAAAGAGGATTAAGTCTCTCTCATGCAACAATAAGTGCTAAAGCTTTAATTAATGCTGAGTATGTCGGTGCATATGGTCATGGAGTATCAAGGCTTAAGATGTATTGTGAAAGAATTAAAAAAAAAGTTATTAATCCAAAACCAAAAATTAAGATTAAGAAAATATCTAACTCCATATCTTTTATTGATGCAAACAATTCAATTGGATTTGTTGCAGCAGATACAGCTATTAAAACTTTAATTAAGAATACAAAAAAAACAGGTATTGGATTAGTCGGTGTAAAAAATTCAGGACATTATGGTTTGTCAGGTTATTACGTTGAACAAGCGGTTAAAAAAAATTTAATGGTATGGTGTTTTACTAATGCACCACCTGCAATAGCACCTTATGGAGCAAAAAAAACTTTGTTTGGGACTAATCCAATTTGTTTTGGAACTCCTTCAGGAGGAAAGGTTCCATTTATTTTAGACTCATCTGTTTCAATGATTAATAGAGGTATCATTAGAGTTGCTGCTAGACTTGGTAAAAAAATTCCAGCTGGTGTTGCCTTAGATAAAAATGGAAACCCCACCACAGATGCTAAAAAAGCTTTGAAGGGAGTTCAGCTTCCGATTGCAGGTTTTAGAGGGTCAGGTCTTGCATGGATGGTTGATATTTTAAGTGGAGTTATTACAGGGGCTGCTCACGGCGGAAAGGTTAGAGACCCATTCGATGATTTTAGAGGACCACAAAACGTTGGACATTTATTTTTAGCTATTAGGCCTAATATCTTTATTGGGAAAAATTATATCAAAAGAATAAAAGAAAATATCAGAATTATTAAAAAACTTCCACGAGCTAAAGGTTTTGCCTCAATTTCTTATCCAGGGGAAAATAAAGCAAAAAGATTTTCGAAAAACTTTAAAAAGAAAATTAATTTACCGAGAGAAATAGAAAAAGATTTAGAAAAATTAATTGGTACTTCTTCTTAATAAAAATACAAAAGTAAATCCAGTTATATACATTATAAGTGCATAGGCACCAGTTGGTATTGCATACAATATATCAGACCCAAATATTTGAGTAGAGACAAACAGCGCCAAAGTTCCGTTTTGTAAACCACATTCTAAAGCAATACATTTTAGTTGCTTAACCCCAGATGCAAAAATTTTACCAAGATAATATGCAATTATCATCATGGTAACATTTAAAAGTAAGGCAATAAGACCCGCTTGTTTCAATAAATTTATTAAGTTTTCTCTTTCTTCATAAAACGCAGCAAAGAAAAAAATTGCAAACAATACAATGTTGAGTTTATTAAATATTTCTACTTTTGAAGCTACAAAATTTTCTGCAAATTTTCTTATAATCATTCCTAATATAACTGGCACAGTAACAACTAAAAACATCTTAAATGCGATACCAATCATTGATATATTTTCTGCAATATTGGTAATTCCAAACAAATCTGCAGATGTAAAAATTATAAAAGGCACTGTAATAATACTTAATAAACTTATTATCGCTGTTAAAGAAATTGATAATGCTACATCTCCGTCAGCAAATTTAGTCATAATGTTTGAAGTAACTCCTCCCGGTGCAGCAGCAATAATCATTACGCCAATTGCAATTTCAGGAGGTGTTTTTAAAATTATAATTAATAAATAAGCAACGATTGGAAGAATTATTAATTGTGAAACAAAACCAACAATAAAATCTTTAGGTGTTTTTAATACTCTTGTAAAATCTTCAAGTTTTAAACCTAATCCTAAACCAAGCATTATTAATGCAAGGATTATCGGTGTTATTTTTGTTACGATTTCCACTCTTTATATTACCACAAATATGCTCAAATTCCTTTATACTCATTATAAAAACAAATATAAGATTTTAAATGATTTCAGATAAGCAAATAGTGTGTCCTAACAATCTTTTGGATGCAGCTAGCAAAAAGAAGGGTGTCAGTGCAGCAATTGTCAATGCTGGAAAACCTTTACCAATGCTTTCAGTGATGGATGCGGTTAAAGAAAATTTAATTAAACCAATTTTTATTGGAGACAAACAAGAAATTCGAAAATGTGCTGAAGAAATTAAATTTGATATTTCCCAGTATGAAATTATTCATGAGCCAGTGGAAAATAATACTGCAATTGTAGCAGCTAAATTAGCAAAAGCAGGAAAGATCAAAATTATAGTCAAAGGTCATATTCATACCGACATATTAATGAAGGAAGTTTTAAAAAGAGAATATCAACTTTTAGGAAAAACTAGACTAAGTCATATATGGCATATGACATTAGACAAAGAGGACAAACCTCTAATTATAACTGATGGTGCTTTAAATGTTTTACCAAATGTTAAAACTAAAATGCATATTTTAAAGAATGTAATTAATTTCTCAAAAAGGATTGGAAACAATAGACCTAAAGTTGCAGTCTTATCAGCTACAGAAGAAGTTCTTGATAGTATACAAAGTTCAATGGAAGCAAAAGAAATCACTGAATTATCAAAAAAAGAAAATTTAGATGCTGATGTTTTTGGTCCTTTAGCCTTTGATAATTGTATTTCTAAAAAATCAGCTAACATAAAGGGAATAAAAAATATTGTTGCAGGGGAAGCAGATGTTTTATTAGTGCCAAGTGTAGAAACTGGGAATGCTTTGGTTAAAATGATGATTTATTTTATGGGAGCGTGCGCAGCAGGAGTTGTAGTTGGTGGAAAAGTTCCTGTGGTTATAACAAGTAGATCAGATGAGGCAGTTGCAAGATTAGCTTCTATCGCTGCAGCAGTAGTTGCATTAGATTAATAATGAAATATAAATTTATATAAATGACAATTAAATATTTAAAAAAAGCAACTAAAACAGCTTCAACGGATGACACTAAAACAAAAGAAATTGTACAAAATCTTTTAAAAGAACTTGAAAAATCAAAAGAAGAAGGTTGCAAAGAATTAACAAAAAAGTTTGATAAATATGACGGTGAAATAATTGTTTCTAAAGAAAAAATTGAAGATATTAAGAAGAAATTAGATCAAAAGACTAAGGACGACATTAGATTTTCTTACGACAGAGTTAAAAAATTTGCTGAAGCCCAATTAAAAAACTATGGACAAGACTTTGAGGTAGAACTTTCAAATGGATTGTATGCAGGACAAAAACTAGTACCTGTAAATACAGCTGGGTGTTATATACCTGGCGGTAGATATGCGCACATAGCTTCAGCTGTTATGAGTGTAACCACTGCAAAAGTAGCTGGAGTTAAAAATATAATCGCTTGCAGTCCTCCAAAAGAAAATATAGGTGCTCACCCTTCTATAATTTATACAGCAGACTTATGTGGCGCAGATGTAATTTTAAATTTAGGTGGTGTACCAGCAATTGCTGCAATGACATATGGTTTATTTGGCAATGCGCCCGCTGATATTTTAGTTGGACCTGGAAATCAATTTGTTGCTGAAGCTAAAAGAATTTTGTTTGGTAAAGTAGGTATTGATTTATTCGCGGGACCAACAGAGATTGGAATTATAGCTGATGAAACGGCAGATCCAGAAATTGTTGCGGTTGACTTGGTAGGACAAGCTGAACATGGTTATAACTCGCCTGCTTGGTTATATACAACAAGTCAAAAATTAGCTGATGCAGTTATGAAAAGAGTTCCTGAATTAATTGAAGAATTGCCAGAGGTTCCAAGATTAAGTGCTGAAGCAGCATGGAGAGATTATGGTGAAGTCATTTTATGTGACACTAATGAAGAAATGGTCAAAGTTAGTGATGATTATGCTCCTGAACACTTAGAATTACAAACAAAAAATTTAAAATGGTTCCATGAAAAATTAAAAAATTATGGATCATTATTTATAGGTGAAGAAACTACCGTTGCTTACGGTGATAAATGTTCAGGTACTAACCACATATTACCTACTAAGGGAGCTGGAAAATATACTGGTGGTTTATTTGTCGGTAAATTTATTAAAACATTAAGTTTTCAAAGAATGACTAAAGAGTCTACAAAAGAAGTTGGTGCTGCAGCTGCTAGAATTTCAAGATACGAAGGAATGGAAGCTCATGCAAGAACCGGTGATGTAAGACTTCGAAAATATGGTTATTCGAATTAGTGGCAAGCTATATTAAATTTTTTTAATCTCCAATAATTATAAGGCCAAGGTGTAACAAAACCCACGATCAACATCAGTGGGACAACCCACCAAGTTAATATTGCTCCACCTGTTAAAAGATAATCTGTTAAATTCATTGCAACTTCCATACTGATCATAGATATAAAACTCATCCCTATCGCTGTATTAAATGCTTTTTTAAAATCAAAATTTTGTCTCATAAGTATAATTGTTTCCAAAATTATACTCGTGATTAATCCATTGATTATTGCTAAAGTCATTATTCCAAGAACTGGAAATGGAATTTTAGTTAATTGAAAAAATAAGATTGTTCCAAAATCACCAATAGAGCATCCTAGTAAACACCACGCAGTATTTTTTGCACTTCTTTTCCATGTGTGTTTACAGGACCAATTAAAAGATAAACTTTCTGAACTCACTAAAAATTATTTTAAGTCTACGTTAGCTACCATTCCAATTTGATAATGACCAGGCACATTGCAAGCAATTTCAATATTCATTGCATTGTCAAACTTCCAAACTAAATCCCCTTTTTCATTTGGAGCTAATAGAACACTATTGCTATGTGAGTGACCCATTGACTTATCCATCTTAGCCATTTTCTTCATTTTCTCTCTATCAATTGAGTCAGCTAATAAAATTTCATTCTCAACCATTTTTTCCATTTCAGGCTGATGTTTTTTGTGCATCATTGCATTAGCAATATTAAATTCATGTACAAGGTTACCTGCATTAACTACTTCGAACTTTATCGTTTCACCTTTTTTAATATTGAAAGATTTTGGTTCATAGTAGTTGTCGTACATCTTTACTTTAATAGTTCTATTCACTTCATTAAGTTTTCCTTTTGAACCTATCATCATATTTTTACCTGCAAATGATGCAGACGTAAAAATAAAAAATATAGTCAAAATATATGTATAAATTTTAGTCATAATTAATTATTTCCTCCTAAGTTTTCCTTTGTTGTTATTTCTTTTTTAGTTATTTTTACTTCATGCATTTTATAAGGATCAATATTTGATTTAATAGGTTTCGCTTTTTTAATTAAATCAAAGACATTAATTTTTTCTTTTGTTTTTCTTTCGTCTATAACATCAGCAAAGCTATGATTTACATCTCTATGTCCTGCTTCATCATCTCTTATAACTTTTACAACATCTTTTAATGTTGCATGTAACGGTAAGTTCCAATAATTTATTGCAACTTCAGGAGCAGGTTGATCTTTAATTTTACCAGTTTCTAATTCGTGTAAATATTCTGTGTAACTTCTGACAGCTTCTTCTTCAAAGTAACCAACAATTCTATGTGCAGTTCTTTGAGAAATTAAATAAATAATTGCGTAAGTAATTATGAAAATAAACTGTGCAATCATTATTACAATTCTTTCAATAAAAGTTGGTTTCGCGATATGAATGAATGTCATTAAGTGCATTCTTTCATTTTCAGCTTCATCCAGAAGAGTTTTAATCCACCCTTTGTCATCTTCCATCTTTCTAAGAGATTTTAAATGGATTAACATTCCAGCAACCATACCAGGGACTGCTGCTACAGTTTCTAATACAACAGCTCTATGACCGTACCTTTTTTTGAAAAAGGTATCTGCAAGGAACCTTAAGAATTTTGTGAAAGATAAAGCTACCTTATCACTAAAATTACTTGGTTTATAATGACTGTCTAAATTACTCATATCTTATATTTAATAACTATTTAAAAAAAACCAATGGGGCTAAATTGCACTCAAAAAACGTTATTTTTTCTTATTTATTACTAGAGACAATTTTCGAGGAAAACTACCCTCATCAAAATTTTCAATACTTACATTTGTAAATCCATCTAAAAGATTCTTTATTTTGTTTTCTGAAAAATAGTGAACAATAAAACCATTCATTTCATACATATCTTCTCCTCTATGCGCTCCTTTCTTAAAATCGCCATCCATATGATTTCTTACAGTATAAATATTAAAACCGTCTTTTTTTAAAACTCTCAAAATTTCTTGATTTAAATCTTTTAAATCTTGATTTGTTAGAGCCATACAAAATAACATATGTGAGTAACATGCTTGAAAATTTTCATTATCACAATCCAGTTTTTTTCTAATATCTTGATTTTCAACTTTTATTAAAGCGTCTAAATTGTTTTCTTTAGATCTTTTTTTAATAATATTTGTTGCTGACAAACTGTAGTCAATTGCATGCACATAAATTCCATTTTGTGCAAAAAATATTGTATCCCTTCCAAGACCTGCGCCAAGTTCAATAATATTTGTAATGTTATTTTTTTTAAATGTTTCGAGAGCTTTTTTTGCTGAGTAGCTCGGTTCAAAACCAAACATCTCAGGCTTACTTGAGAAATTATTTTCCCAATGCTGAGATTGTAGGTTTAAAAGTTTTTTGTCCAATCTACTTAGATGGATCTGGAACTTTTCTTAAATAAGGTTTAATTGCATTCCAACCTTTAGGAAACAATTTTTTAGCTTCATCATCCTTAACAGCAGGTACAATGATAACTTCCTCACCTTTTTTCCAATCAGCTGGGGTTGCTACTTTATGTTTAGCTGTTAGCTGCATTGAGTCTATTGATCTCAATAATTCCATAAAATTTCTTCCAGTCGCCATTGGGTAAGTTAAGAACAAACCAATTCTTTTGTCAGGTCTTATAATAAAAACTGTTCTAACTGTTTGATTATCTACTGCAGTTCTACCCATTGAAGTAGTTCCTGCATCGCCTTCTAACATGTTATAAAGTTTTGCAATTTTAAGATCTTCATCAGCTATAATTGGATAGTCTGGTTTTTTTCCAGTGACATCTTTTATATCCTCCAACCACTTTACGTGATCTGATACTGGATCAACACTTAGACCTATTACCTTTACATTTCTTTTTTCAAATTCAGGTTTTAATTTTGCAAGAGAACCTAATTCTGTTGTGCAAACAGGTGTGAAGTCTTTTGGGTGCGAAAATAGGACACCCCAACTATCACCTAGCCATTCATGAAATGAAATATCGCCAATTGTCGATTTAGCTTTAAAGTCAGGCGCTAAACTATTTATTTTTAGAGTCATTTACATCTCCTTTTTAAAAACAAATTATATGCAAGATTGATTTGCGATGCAATTTTTTATATGATGATAATTAACATGATTTTTGAACAACTATTTGATAATAAGTCTTCAACTTACACGTACATACTGTCAAGCGGTGAAGGTCGGGAAGCTTTAATTATTGATCCTGTAATAGAGCACACTGAGGATTACATCAAGCTTTTAGAAAAACTTAAATTAAAATTAGTTAAAGTAATTGATACTCATATTCATGCTGATCATATTACTGGGCTAAATGAATTGAGCAAAAGAACTAATTGCACAAAAATAATGGGTGAAAATTCTAAATCTCAAGTAGTTGATTTAAGAGTAAAAGAAAATGAAAAAATTAATTTGGATGGTATTGAATTAAAAGTTTTATATACGCCTGGACATACAGATTGTTCTTATAGTTTTTTAATGAATGATAGAGTTTTTACTGGAGATACATTATTAATAAATGGTACCGGAAGAACTGATTTTCAAAATGGAAATGCAAATCAACAATATGACTCTTTATTCAATAAATTACTTAAACTTCCAGAGAACACAATAGTTTTTCCAGCACATGATTATAATGGAAAAAAAAATTCTACAATTGGAAACGAAATAAAGAATAATCCAAGATTACAAGTCAATTCAATAGATCAATATGTAGAGATCATGAATAATCTAAAATTAGCTAATCCAAAAATGATGGATGTGGCTGTGCCTGCAAACGTAAAAGGCCTTACTTTAAATCAAATTTAAAGCGACAAAAATTGGGTTGATTATTAAGTTATTAGCTCTATATATCAATTATGGCTTGCGACAATTCAAAATGTATTTGCACAAACTGCACGAACGACACATGTGCTTGCGACGGGGATATGCAATGTAATTGCAAACCTGAAGGTGTTTGTTGTTGTTGCAATTAGTAAGCTTATTCAATTTCACAAAATTATGAATGAATTTTTAGAGTCTATAATTAAGAGAGATCCAGCTGCCAAATCAAAGTTAAGTATCATATTAACTTATCCTGGTGCTAAGGCTGTTTTTTTTCACAAAATCGCAAATTTTTTTGCAATTGCAAAATTTAATTTAATTGCAAGAATAATCTCTCAGTTTTCAAGATTTTTAACTGGAATAGAAATTCACCCAAAAGCAAATATTGGAAAGAATTTATTTATTGATCATGGAATGGGTGTTGTAATTGGTGAAACTTCAGAAATTGGAGATAATGTAACGATCTATCACATGGCAACACTAGGTGGTATTTCACCAAGTATAAATTCTAATGAACAAAGAAATATAAAAAGACATCCTACTCTTAAAGATAATGTGGTAGTTGGGTCTGGTGCACAAGTACTTGGACCGGTGACTGTTGGCAAAAATGCAAAGATTGGCGCAAACGCAGTAGTTACAAAAGATGTACCAGAAAATGCAGTGATGGTTGGAATACCAGCAAAAAATGTCGGGGAAACTTCAGGTTCAGATGAAAACTTTAAACCTTATGGTATAACCCCCGAAAGTGATAAAAATTAATATGAAAAATGCTCAAAATAATTTCATTGAGGGGATTGGTAATACACCATTAGTAAAATTAAGAGCTGCATCCGAAATTACTGGATGCAATATTTATGGTAAAGCAGAATACTTAAATCCAGGTGGATCTGTAAAAGATAGAGCAGCTTTAGCATTAATTAAAGATGCTCAAGAAAAAAAGTTAATTACAAAAGGTGGAACAATTGTTGAAGGTACAGCTGGGAATACTGGTATTGGTCTTTGCTTAATAGGAAATTCTATTGGGTATAAAACGATAATTGTGATGAATGATAATCAAACTCAGGAAAAAAAAGATATGTTAAAGAACATGGGAGCTGATTTAAGGTTAGTCCCACCTAAACCATACAAAGATGATGGTAACTACGTAAAAGTAGCAGGTAGACTCGCTGATGAATTAAAGAGTAGCAACAATCACGGAGTAGTTTGGGCTAATCAATTTGATAATACCGCCAATTCTAAAGGACATTACGAGACCACTGGACCAGAAATATGGATGCAAACTGATGGAAAAGTTGATGGTTTTGTTTGCTCGTCTGGTACAGGAGGAACAATTGCTGGTGTAAGCAGTTTTTTGAAAGAAAAAAACAAAAATATTAAGATTTATTTATCAGATCCTGCTGGATCATCTCTTTATAACTACATTGAAAATGGAGAGTTAAAGGGTGAAGGCAATTCAATTACTGAAGGTATAGGATCAAGTAGAGTTACAGCTAATTTTGCTGAAGCAAAAATTGATGGTGCTTTCTCTATTGAAGATAAAGAGTCTTTGCCTGTCATTTATGACCTTATTAAAAATGAAGGACTAAGTTTAGGTACAAGTTGTGGGGTAAATATTGCTGGTGCTATAAGACTTGGCAAAAAATTAGGACCAGGTAAAACAATCGTTACCATTCTTTGTGACAGATCAGATAAATACAACTCCAAGCTGTTTAATAGAAAATTTTTAGAGGAAAAAGGACTACCGATTCCCGCTTGGATTTAATTTTTTTTAGCGCACACTTTAATAAATCTTTTACATAATAAAGATATTGTAGTTAAATAATTTAGTTATTTATACTATGAACGAACTACTTAAAAAAAATTTCTTCTCGCTTTTGTTAATTGTGTTGTTTAGTTTGTTTATTTTTTCCTTAGCATTAGCTGATCTAAACAAAAAAGATAAGGAAAAAGCTTGGGATTGTGTTGGAATATATATGGCTAATTACTTTTTACCATCTGGTGAAAAATTTGAGTATGGAATGAAAGAAAAATCCATGGCAGCTGTAAAAGTTTGGAAAACTTATGCAATCGAAATTGGTATTAAAGAAACTGATTGGGACAAAGGTGTAAATAAAGCTGTCGATAAACGCTATGGCTCTAAATATAATGAGAAATTAACTAATCAGTGTCATAAATTCTTAGAAACAACTATTCCAAATGGCGAAGAGCGAGTGAAAAAAGTCGCTCAAACTCTTTATTAATAAATGAGCGGATACGTAATTGCTCAGATTAATATGACGAATAAAGAAGGTTTTAAAATTTACGCGGAACAAGTACCTCAAACTATAAAGCACTATGGTGGGAAATATATTATTAGAGCCGGCGAATATACCTTATTGGAAGGTAAATGGGATTACACTAGGAATGTTATAATTGAATTTCCTACTTACGAAAAAGCTTTAGAGTGGTATAATTCAGATTTATATAAACCAGTTAAAGAACTCCGCCAAAAAAATTCTGAAGGTAATTTAATTATAATTAAGGGAGTATAATGAAACTATTTAATGAAAGGAGAAAAAAATGGAAAAGGAAATGTTAGTGTATCTTAAACTTAAAGAGGGTAAATTAGAAACTTTCATGGGTTGGATGCAATCAGATGAAGGTATGGGTGTCAGAAAAAGTGTTGCTTATCCAGAAAAAACTGTTGGGGCTATGATACCCGATAAAAGTGGGCTGTTGTTCAAAGTTAATGTTCATAATGAAGCGGGAATGAAAGAATTCGTAAATGGAAATAATGCTACAGCAAAAGCAATTTATGCTGAGTGTGTAGAGAGCGCAAAGTTATACGAATTATCTAAAATAAATCTATAAAGGAGAAAAAATGAAAAACTATATGGTAACACACACTTTCAAATCTAAAGAGATGAAAGAGAAGTTTACTGAAACAGTGGCTTCAATGAAGATGGAAGAGATTGTTAAAAGTATGAAAAGCGATAATGCTGCTTGTCAGATGACTTGGAATACTCCAGGTGATACAATGGAAATGTTCTGTTGGTGGAAGGGTAAAAATGAGGAAGCAATTATTAATCAATTAGGTCAAATGAACGATTTTTTTACTCCACACAAGTTTGTTGAGTGTACAGATCAAGTAATGGACTACAACGCATAGGATATTTATGATCGATAAATTTGGAAACGCTTTTTATTTAATAATTTACTTAGCTCATTTCATAATAGTTGGTGCTTACGCTTACCAATTAGTCTTTGACACTCAGAAATTTTTAAAAGGTAGAGGTGTAGATAAGACAGCAACACTAATTACCAGATTTGCTGGTTCATTTATGATCGCATTAGTTTTAATGGCAATATATGTCGCTTTTATCAGATCAGGTGGTTTAGAGGCTACTTGGGCATTCTTTAATTTAGTCTTTATTATCAACGTTACAATTTTGATGGCAAATTTTTATACATTAAGAATTGATAAGACGGGATTAACTAAGAAAACTAGAAACGATGGTATATATGCTCCGTTAGTACTAGTGATTATTAGTGCTGTTCTTTGTTACGGATTAGCTGATAAAATTTATGTGTAATAATTAATTAAAAAGGAGAAGCAAATGAACGCAAAAGAAAGAATACAATTAGGTTACGATCTTTTTAATAAACACGATATGGAGACTTTTTTTAAAGAGTTGGTAGATGAAAACACTACATGGACTTTCCCTGGAAAAGAAGGAGTACATCCTCTGTCAGGAGTTCACAAAGGTCCACAAGCAATGATGGGAGCATTTTCAAAAATTCCAGAAAAATGGTCAAATTTCAAAGTTGAACCTATTGAGATGATAAGTGAAGGAAATAAAGTTTTTGTAAGAGTAAAGGGGTCAGCGGATGGTATGGAAACAATGTTTGGTCATTACTTTGAAGTAAGCGATAGTGGAAAAATGATCAATATGATGACTTTCGACGACACACTAAGCATGTTCAACGCGATGAAAAAATAATTCATCAGGAAACTGGAACTACGAAGCTACCCTAACAATTTAATGTTTCCAAAAAAATATTCTAATTTATTATTTATTTTAATCATGGGATTTGGAATGAGCCTCATGATGACGCTGATCATCACATACATTAACACAGGGATGGATAGTGAATACATAAATAGGTTTTTAAAAGCTTGGGTTGTTAGTCTTCCTATTGCAATAGTTGCTGCTTTATTTGTTGGTCCAATAACAAAAAATTTTGTAGATAAGATTACAAAATAAATTTAGTTTGTTTTACCTAAAAAATTCACCATTATCACACCAATTATAATCAGAGATATGCCTATAATTCCATATATGTTTGGAACTTGATTATATTTCAATATTCCAAATATTGTTACAGCGGTAATAGTTAGTCCTCCATATGTCGCATAGGTAAAGCCAACAGGTATTGTCATCATTGCTTTTGCAAGAAAAAAAATACAAAGAACAATTGTAACTATACACATTGTGGTTGGTACTAGATTTGTAAATCCATTAGTAGTTTTTAAAAAGCCATTAGAAGTAATTCCTAGTATTACAGCTAACAAAAGATATATATATCCAATAAAATTCGTCATTGCTTATTTATAAATTTTATCTACCTCAACTTGATACGCTTCAACAAGTTTATTGTTTTGATTTGCAATACCAACTACATCTATCATTTCTTTTATCATTTCATCAGTTGCGCCTTTTTTTTTAGCAGCAAAAGTGTGAGATCTAGTACAATAGCTGCAGCTATTTGTTATTGATACAGCAACATAAATTAATTCTTTAGTAACAGAGTCTAATGCACCATCTTTCATAATTTGTTTAAGATTATTCCAAGTTCTTTCTAAAAGTTGCGGGTTATGTGCTATAGATTTCCAAAAATTTGGAATTTTAGTAATTTTCCTCGTTTTCTTAATTTCATTAAAAATTCTTTTTACTTTTGTATTAGCTTTTTTTTCGTTAATTGGTTTAAAAATTTCCATATTCCTCCTCATTTTTAATGCATTGTAATTTAGTTATTTACATAAATAAATATTTAAATTAATAGATAAAAAGCTAATGAGCTCAAAAAAGATAGTAATCACAGGTGGCGCAGGTTTTGTCGGTACTAATTTAATTAGCTTACTTTTAAAAAAGACAAATTACAAATTGATTTCAATTGACGATTACAGCTCTAGTACAAGAAAAAATCATATTAAAGATTCTCGAGTAAAATACATAAATGCTCACACAAAGAATATTTCAGCAGTATTAAATCCAAAAAAAATACATTCAATTTTCCATTTTGGAGAATTTGCAAGAATTTATCAAAGTTTTTTACAAATGGACAAATGTATTGAGTCTAACTCAATTGGAACAAATGCAGTTTTTAATTTCTGCCTTAAAAATAAAATTAAATTAGTTTACAGCGCAACATCTGCATCACTTGGCAATAAAGGAAATGACAAAAACCTATCTCCGTATGCATTTACAAAAGCAAAGAATTTAGAGTTATTAGAGAATTTAAAAAAATGGTTTAAATTTAAATATGAGGTGATTTATTTTTATAATGTATATGGTCCTAATCAAATAAGTAAAGGGAACATGGCCACTGTAATAGGAATATTTGAAGATTGTTACAAAAAAAATAAAGCTTTGCCAGTAGTTAAACCGGGCTCTCAATCAAGAAGATTTACACATATAGATGATACAGTTAATGTTTGTTATGTTGCTTGGAAAAAAAATCTATGCAGACATTATAGTATTTCTCATAAACAGAGTTTTACGATTTTAGAGGTTGCGAAGATGTTTAAGAGACGAATTAGGCTTTTATCAAAAAGACCTGGCGAAAGATACGCATCAGCACTTACCACAATGAATTTATCAAATAAGGTTTATAAACATTTTGGTAAAATAAAACTCAGAGATTATATTAAATCTTTTATTAATAATAATTAATTTAGAGGTCTAAGCATTTTAAGCATTTTAGAGTGTAAAATTTTATTTGGAGAAACTAAAACATTCCCACTTTTAAAATTAAATTGATTTTTCCAATTTGTAACTATTCCACCTGAAGCTCTTATTATTGGTATCAATGGAAAAATATCCCAAATTTTATTTCCACATTGAAAAACAACATCAATTTTTCCTTCACAAAAATGAGAATAACTTAATGCATCCATACAAGGAAATTGCATCATTGGAAGAATTTTTTTTACTTTCTTGAGCTTATCTAAAGAAAAATGACCATGGAAATTTCCAGAAAGTTTTATCTTTTTGAAATTTTTTTCTTTCGAAGATCTTAATTTTGTCTTTTTGTTATCCTTAAATAAAAATGCTTCTTTAGTGTTTTTGTTTATATAAAATTTATTTAGTTCAGGAAAGTTTGCTAACCCAAAAATCGGTTGTCCTTTATAACAAACAGCTACAAGATTACTCCATGAAGGATTACCAATTACAAAAGATCTTGTCCCATCAATTGGATCTATTACCCAAGAGTAGTCACTTTTAGTTTCTTTCTTTCCAAATTCTTCACCAACGATAGAGTGAGACGGGTATTTTTTATTAATCTTTGATCTTATGAATTTTTCAAATTTTTTATCAGCTATAGTTACTGGGTCATAGTAAGAGCCTCTACCTTTGTTAATGGCCTTAAAAGGTTTGTTTAAATTCTTTTTGTAAAATCTATTTAAGTCTTTGGCTAAAGAGATTAAAAATCTATAAAATTCAATATTTTTCATTTGTTTTGATTTATCTTAAGATCTTATTACTATTTAATTTTGCTTGATTAAAGCTATTTTTTGTTGAAATGTTAATTGTAGATATGAAAATACAATTAGAAAAAAATAACAAAATATTTGTGTTTCTAGGATCAGAAAAGAAAGAATTACATCCTATTTGGTTAAGAGAAAGAGTGTCTGAAAAAGAATATCTAGATGCTAATACCGAACAAAGATTATTTGATCCATCTTTTCTAAAAAATATAACAATTAAAGATGTTAAAATTGATAATGATCTTTTAAATCTCGAGTTTAGTGATGGAGTAAAGTCTAAATTTGACATTAAAAAAATTGAGAAAGAGTTTTCTTCAGATGAGGAATTAGAAAGATTAATGCAGCCAACGCTTTGGAATTCTGACCTTAAGAATATAAAGAATTTTAAATATAATGATAATTTTTTAGAAAGCGGTGAGATGCTTGAGCTTTTAAGATCGTTTTATAAAAATGGTTTTATTATTATTTCAAATGTTCCAACTAAAGATAATTTCATTGTAAATTTTGCTAATTCAATTGGTAGCATTAGAAGAACAAATTTCGGTGAATACTTTAATGTTAAGTCAAAACCAGATCCAAATGATTTAGCTTATACACCTCTTCCTCTATCACCTCATACTGACAATCCTTACAGAAAACCAGTTCCCAATATTCAGTTATTACATTGTATTGAAAATGATGTTAAAGGTGGATTTTCCACTCTTGTCGATGGATTTGCGGTGGCAGAAAATTTAAAAAATGAATTTCCTGAATTTTTCAAAATACTTACAGAAATAAAAGTGAAGTTTAGATTTGCAGATAAAAATGTTGTTTTAGAAAATTATGGGGAACTTATTGAATTAGATCAAAATAAACGAGTTAAACAAGTAAGATTTAGTACCAGACTAGATTTTGTTCCAGCCTTAGAAAAAGATAGGCTAGACTTATATTATAAAGCAAGAAATAAAATTTCAGAAATTTATAACTCAGATAAATTTTTAATAAAATTCAAGTTAAATCCAGGTGACTTGCTGATGATGGATAATTATAGATTACTTCACGGTAGGACAGAATTCAATCCTAATGAAGGTAATAGATTTTTACAAGGTTGTTATATAGATTACGATTCTTCAGAAGGTAAACTAAGACACTTACTAAGAAAATTTAGTTAATTAAATTTTTTTGAAAGCTAGGCTTTTAGAAAGATAAGCATTCTTAGAATAAAAAAGTTCTAGTCCACTTTGTCTAGCAACGTTAGCAAGATCTTCTCTTATATATTTAGGATAATAAGGTTCATGTGTAGAATAAGGAAAAAATTCTAATAATGGATTTAAAATTGGGTTGTCATCCATTTGTAAAGAGTCTGTTAAAATAAAGATCCCTCCTTTTCTAAGTACTCTTGCAATTTCACTAAAAATTTTTTTTCTAATAGCAGAAGGAACTTCATGAAAAACATAGGTGGAAGTAACAATGTCATAAGATTTCTCATCAAATGGCAACTCTTCTCCTTTGCAATTTACATATTTAATATTTGAGAATTTCTTTAATTTTTCTTTTGCAACATTTAAATACTCTTCTGATAAATCAGAACAAGTGACCTCTAAATTTTTAGTGTTTAATTTATATGTTTGAATTATATCCCCTGTGCCAGTACCAATGTCTAACAACTTTGTTCTTGGTAAATTTTCATCTTTTATAAATTTAATTAAGGGGATCATTGAAAACCTTCTCATTGTTGCGGCGCACCCTGAGAATAAAGTCTCAACTTGAAACTCATATAATCTTGCAGATTTTTCACTTAAATAACCATCTGTTTGATAATGGAAATTTCTAAGAAAATATTTTGGTAAGTCTTTATTCGTTTTAACTTCAGAAAATTTACCTGATGTTCTTCTTTTATCAATTTTAGGTAAATCGAGAAAAAAATCAAAACTTCCTTTAGCTGTATTTATCAAATCTTTCAGTTCTGTTTTAGGTATTTTGTAAAATTTTGAATTAATCAACTTTCGCTCTTCATTTAAAAGTTTCATCATTTCAAAAAATAGTTTTTTCCCTGTTGGCATTTTGCCATAAAACGGAGGTGGATTAGACTTATCTATTTTAATAGGTGTCGCGTACTTAAAAGAAATGATGTAGTGCGCAGAATACCAGATAAACTTACTAGATTGATTTATTAAATAACTTAATGACATTTCAAGATTATATCAAAAAAGACAATTTTTTTAACCAAGATTTTGTAAAAAAGGTAGAGATTTTAGCAAGTAAAAACCTACTGCTTGAAGTTGGTTTGTTAGTATCAAAATACCTGTTCCTAACAGAATAAATCCACCAGTTTTTGAGATTATGTTTATATTTCTTTTTAAATTTTTTGAAATAAGCATAAATTTTTGTATTAAAAAACCAGATAAAATGAAGGGAATAGCTAATCCTAATGAATAAAATAATAATAATAGAACAGCTTTCAATAGAGTTTGTTCCACAGCTGCAAGAGCCAGTATAGAGCCTAGAATAGGTCCAATGCATGGTGTCCAACCAAAACCAAATGCCATCCCTACTAAAACAGAACTAAAAACATTTGCACTTTTTTGAGTGTCTAATCTCTTTTCAAAGTTTAGAAAGTTTAAATTTATAATTCCGATTATCTGAAGAGAAAAAAGAATAATAATTAATCCAGAAAAAATTCTAAGCTCAATTGAATTATTTAATAAAATTTTTCCAATTAAAGAACTTGTTGCTCCAAATGCAATAAAAATGAGAGAGAACCCAACTGTAAATAAAATTATTGGTGTAATATTAACTTTTTTTTCTTCAAGCAATTCATTTAAGGATTTGCCTGATACATAAGATATATATCCTGGGATCAAAGGTAAAACACATGGAGATAAAAAACTAAGAAGGCCTGCACCTAACGCCAAAATTAATTCTGTCATCTAAATTAACCTTTTAAACCAAGGTGAGTGTACTTAACGTTGAGATAATCTTTTATTGCCATAGACCCACCTTCCCTTCCGTATCCTGCTTGTTTGATCCCTCCAAAGGGTGCTTCTGCTAAAGCAACTTGTGGTGTATTGACTGCCACTGTTCCTGTTTCCATTAGCTCTGATGCTTTATGTGCTATCTCCATAGAGTTGGTGCAAATATAACTTGATAATCCTAACTCATGATTATTAGCTCTTTCAATTACTTCATCAAAACTTTTAAAAGATAGCATTGGCACTAAGGGTCCGAATGGCTCAACTTTCATAATTGTAAAATCATCTTTCACGTTATCAAATATTGTAGGTTCATAAAAATAACCTTTATTAAAACCTGAGGGTCTTTTCCCTCCTAATAAAACTTTTGCCCCTTCTTTCTTTGTTGTCTCAACCAATTCTTCTATTTCATTTAATCTTTTTTTTGTTGTAATAGGTCCTAGCTGAACTGAAGGATCCATTCCATCACCAATTTTTAATTTTTTAGTTTTTTCTACAAATAATTTTACGAACTCATCCTTCTTAGTTTCTTGAATATAAAATCTATTAGGTGATATACAAACTTGACCGTTATTTCTAAACTTAGCTGCTATTGCCATATCAGCAGCCTTTTTAATATCAGCATCATCAAAAACAATAAAGGGAGAATGACCACTTAACTCCATTGTTACTCTTTGCACTTTGTCTGCGGCTTGTTTAAGAATTAATTTTCCAACTCTTGAAGAGCCTGTAATCGAAATCTTTTTAACTATGTCAGAGGCAATTAATTGTTGTGCAATACTTGGTGGGTCACCTGATAGTAAATTAATCACCCCTGGAGGTACCCCACACCCTCTACATATTTCGACAAGCTCCATAACTACACCTGGTGTTATAACATCAGGTTTTACAATTACCGAACATCCTGCTGCCAATCCTGTTGAGATTTTTCTAGATGATAAAACTAAGGGAAAATTCCAAGGCACCAACGCTGCAACAACTCCAACTGGTTGATAGTAAACATGTACACGAGTATCCTCAAATCTACTCTCTACAGTTTGTCCATAAATTCTTTTTGTCTCCTCTGCATTCCATTCAAAAATATCTGCTGCACCATTAACCTCACCTTTAGCCTCAATTAACGGTTTTCCCATTTCTAGGGTCATCCATTTTGCAAGAACATCTTGTTTCTCCCTCATCTTGTCTGCTATGCGTCTTAAGATATATGATCTTTGCCAAGGTGTAGTTTTTTTCCAAACTTCTAATCCTTGTTGTGCTGACTTTAAAGCTTTCTCCACATCCTCTGGGGATGCCTTGGAAGCATTACCTAGAATTTCCTCATTTGCAGGATTTATTACTTCATAGGTCTCTCCACTAGAAGATTTAATCCATTTACCATCAATAAATTGACCAAATTTTTCGTACATATATTAATTTAACATTACCTTTAATGGTGTCTAGTGTGCAAATAAAACATGTCAACAAAACTACATTATTCGTACTATAATACATTTATAAAAAAGGAGAAGATATGAAGGCATATATAATGGGAAACTATACGGAAAAAGCTTTTCAGGGATTTTTAAAAGATCCTTCAACTGATAGAAAAGCAGTAGTAGATCAACTTACTAAAGCTATGGGTGGAACTATGCACTCAATGGATATTGTAAGAGGTTCATACGATTTCGTAGTTGTTGCAGATATTCCAAATTTTGAGGACTTTGCAGCGATAAAATTAGTTGTAGAAGCATCTGGAGCTGTGAGTAATTTAACTATGTTGGAAGCAATAGACTTTTCTAAAGCAACTGCTAAAGCAAGTAAGATTGGTTACAAACCGCCGGGACAGTAATAGATTATTTTTTTTCGTCGTTATCAACGACTAAGCAGATTTCTGATTTTGTCAGGAATCTGCGACCTGTTCCATTATCCAATGAAAACATTCCGCCAATACCATTAACCGCATCAATTGTTAAGTCAGTGTGTTTCCATTTTTCATACATATCCCCATTCATATAAAAAGGAACTCCACCTATTTCTCCTAACTTTACATCGTTGTCCCCAAGAGGAAACTCTCCTTCTTGAAAACACATAGGTGCACTTCCATCGCAACATCCACCTGACTGATGAAACATCAATTTTTTTCCGTATTTTTCCTGTAGCTCAGAGAGAAGAGTTAGAGCTGAGTTGGTTGCAGATACTTTCATTTTTAAAGTACGGCCCATGATTCAGAATCATGGGCCAGTATATATTAATGTTTAAAAGAAGCCTAATTTTTTTTCAGCATAAGAGACATGTAAGTTCTTATTCTGTCTATAGTGATTAAGCATCATTTTGTGAGTTTCTCTTCCAACACCTGATTGTTTGTATCCACCAAATGGAGAGTGAGCTGGATAAGCATGATAACAATTAGTCCATACTATTCCTGCTTGAATACCTCTTCCCATTCTGTGAGCTCTATTACCATCTCTTGTCCATACAGCTGCTCCTAAACCATAAAGAGTATCATTAGCGATTTTTAGCGCCTCTGCTTCATCTTTAAATTTAATCACAGATACAACGGGTCCGAAAATCTCTTCTTGAGAGATTCGCATGTTATTTTTTGCTTCAAAAATAGTCGGTTCAATGAAATTACCTTTTTCCAAACCACTATTAAGCTTAGCAACA
>CACIAP010000005.1 GCA_902584685.1 uncultured Pelagibacteraceae bacterium
TTTGGTAATACTAAAATTAAAACTGCAATTAATGCTATAGCCGGTACTATTTGTTCAAGACTCATTTATTTACCTTTCCAAAAATTTTTAGCTTTTTCAAAAAATTTTCTAATACTTGGGTTTGACTTTTCATTCTCAATTTGTCTGAACTTTTCAAGTAATTCTTTTTGTTCTTTATTTAAAAAGATTGGTACTTCAGTATTCAGTTGAACATAAAGGTCACCATATCCACTACCTCTTATATAGGGCATTCCTTTACCTTTTAGCCTTAGTTGTTTTCCGCTTTGAGTCCCAGCTGGTATTTTAATTTTGGCTTTTCCTCCATCGATAGTAGGAATTTCGATAGTAGATCCTAAAGCTGCGTCTGCAATTGATATAGGACATTCAAAGTACAAATTTTCATCTGATCTTTTAAATAGATCGTGAGTATAAACGTTAATGAATAGATAAAGATCTCCACTTCCCGCACCTCTTGAACCAGCTTCGCCTTTTCCAGCTAATCTTATTCTTGTGCCATCATCGACACCTTTTGGAATTGTAACAGATAATCTTTTTGAAGCTTGTTTTTTTCCTTGCCCGCCACAATTTGAACATGGGTTTGTTATTTGTTCTCCAGAACCAGAACATTGTGGACATGTTTGTTGTACGGTGAAAAATCCTTGGCTAGATCTAACTTGACCATGACCATTGCACATTGAACAAGAACTTGGGTTGTAACCAGGCTTAGATCCACTTCCTTTACAAGTATCACATTTTTCTGATGTAGAAAATTTTATATCTTGTTTTTTACCTGTGAATGCCTCGTTTAAAGAAATGGATAAATCATATCTTAGGTCTGAACCACGGTTGTTTGATTTTCTTGCTCTTCTACCTCCCCCAAAACCTTCCCCAAAAAAATCCTCAAAAATATCAGAAAAGTGGCTTGAAAAATCAAAATTACTAAAACCTCCTCTTCCACCACCACCGTTCTCAAAAGCGGCATGTCCAAAGTTATCATAATTCTGTTTTCTCTCTGAATTAGATAGAACATGATAAGCTTCTGAGGCCTCCTTAAATTTTTCTTCCGAAGCTTTATCGCCTTTATTTTTGTCTGGATGATATTTTACAGCTAGTTTTCTATAAGCTGATTTAATTTGATCAGGTGAGGCTGATTTATTTATTCCTAAGACATCGTAATAATCTCTTTTTGTCATAATAAATTAGACAAATAGTTGCTATCTTAGGCGCTTTTTTCTTTATTCTCGTCTTTTACTTCTTCAAAGTCTGCATCAACAACGTTGTCGTCTTTTTTTCCTTCTTTTTTTTGGTCTTTAGCATTTTCAGCTGGTTTTGCACTTTGTTGAGATTTGTAAATAGCTTCCCCAAGTTTCATAGAAGCTTGTACTAAATCTTGAGTTTTCTTCTTAATTGCCTCTACATCAGTTCCTTTTAATGCATTTCTTAAATCTGCCGATGCTGTTTCAATAGCTTTTTTATCAGCTTCAGAAACCTTAGAACCATGTTCCTTTAAATTTTTCTCAGTTGAATGAACAAGTGTATCCGCTTGATTTCTTGCATCAACAGCCTCTCTTTTTTTCTTATCCTCTTCTTTGTTGGCTTCAGCGTCTTTAACCATTTTGCTAATTTCATCTTCACTTAATCCTCCAGAAGCTTGGATTTGTATTTTTTGTTCTTTCCCTGTCCCTTTGTCTTTTGCAGAAACATTTACTATACCGTTAGCATCAATATCGAAAGTTACTTCAATTTGCGGAACTCCTCTTGGAGCTGGAGCAATTCCTACTAACTCAAAATTTCCTAAAATTTTATTATCTGCAGCCATTTCTCTTTCACCCTGAAGAACTCTAATTGATACTGCGGGCTGATTGTCTTCAGCTGTAGAAAATACTTGGCTTTTCTTTGTAGGAATAGTTGTGTTCTTGTCAATCAGTTTTGTTGATACACCACCTAAAGTTTCGATACCTAGAGAAAGAGGTGTAACGTCCAATAATAATACATCTTTTACATCACCTTGAAGTACACCTGCTTGAATAGCAGCACCCATAGCAACTACTTCATCAGGATTAACAGATTTGTTCGGTTCTTTACCAAAGAAGTTTTTAACTTCTTCAATTATTTTTGGCATTCTTGTCATACCTCCAACAAGAACTATTTCATCAATTTCGCTTGCTGACAGACCAGCATCTTTAAGAGCAGTCTGGCATGGTGGCATTGTTCTTTTTATTAAATCTTCAACTAAAGCCTCTAGTTTAGCTCTTGTCATTTTTAAGTTAATGTGTTTTGGACCAGTCTTGTCAGCTGTAATAAATGGAAGATTTATTTCTGTCTGTGCCGCTGAAGATAATTCTATTTTAGCTTTTTCTGCTGCTTCTTTTAATCTTTGTAATGCAAGTTTGTCAGATTTTAAATCAATTCCATTGTCTTTTTTAAATTCAGAAAGTAAATATTCTACAATAGAGTTATCAAAATCTTCTCCGCCTAAAAAAGTATCACCGTTAGTTGATTTGACCTCAAATACTCCATCACCTAATTCCAAAATTGATACATCGAATGTTCCGCCGCCAAGATCATAAACAGCAATCTTTTTATTTGCTTTTTTATCAAGACCGTATGCTAATGATGCAGCAGTTGGTTCGTTAATAATTCTTAAAACTTCTAACCCTGCAATTTTTCCCGCATCTTTAGTAGCTTGTCTTTGAGCATCATTAAAATACGCTGGCACAGTTATTACTGCTTTAGTAACTTCTTGACCCAAATACTTTTCGGCAGTTTCTTTCATTTTTTGTAGAACGAAAGCTGATATTTGAGATGGTGAATATTTTTTTCCTTTAGCTTCTATCCAAGCGTCTCCTTTTTCTGAGTTGATTATTTTAAAAGGAGATGTTTCAATATCTTTTTTAACTGATGGGTCGGAAAAGTTTCTTCCAATTAATCTTTTGACAGCAAAAATTGTATTTTCAGGATTTGTAACAGCCTGTCTTTTTGCTGGTTGCCCTATAAGTTTCTCATCGTTTTCAGTGAAAGCTACTACCGAAGGTGTAGTTCTCGCACCTTCTGCATTTTCTAAAACCTTAGCCTGCGTACCTTCCATTATGGAGACACACGAGTTTGTAGTTCCTAAGTCTATTCCTATTACTTTGCTCATAAATTTTTATATTTGAAACTCATATATGTGCTTTTTCTTAATCTACAAGTTCCCATATTCTATTTTTTTGGCTCTTTTTCCTCTGTTTTATGTGGTTTTTTTGATACCCCAACTAATGATGGTCTTAAAAGTCTATCTTTTAACATAAATCCTTTTTGTATTTCTTGTACAATTGTTCCTGGCTCTTTACTCTCGTCTTCGATTTCCATCATTGCTTGATGCTTATTTGGGTCAAGCTTCTCATTTAAAGAAACTACGGGTACAATATTATTCTTTTTAAAAATTGTGAGTGTGTCATTTAAAATAATTTCAATGTGGTCTATAATTTTCTTCTTCGAATTTTCATCTAAGTTTTGATCATTATTTATTGATTGTTTAGATCTTTCAAGATTGTCCAAAAGGTTTAATGCATCTCTCGCAAAAACCATACCACCATAATCAAATGCTTCATCCTTTTCTTTCTCAAATCTTCTACGTTGATTTTCTAATTCAGCAAAAGATCTTGTAAGTTTATCCTCCAATTCAACTATTTTTTCTTCAGGGCTTATCTCTTTTTTAATTTCGGCCTTCTTATCTTCAGACTTATCTTTATTTTCTTTATTTAAGTCCTCCTTATTTTCCTCAATAGTGTTTTTTTCTTCAGCCATTTAAAGTTATATGGTAAGAAATTTTGAATTTACTAGATGAAAAATAGAAAAATTTCTAAAATATTGATAGGTACAAATAACCGAGGAAAACTCAGAGAAATTACTAGTTTATTACCTAAAAACATAAAGATTTTCTCTACCAAAGATTTTAATCTAAAAAGTCCTAGAGAAACTGGCAAAACTTTTAAATCTAATGCTCTCATCAAAGCGAAATATTTTTCAAAAAAAACAAATCTTATATGTTTATCAGACGATTCAGGCTTAGAAATTGATGTACTTAAAAAAAAACCAGGAATTTACTCAGCTCGATGGGGAGGGAAAAGCAGTGACTTTAATAAAGCCATACAAAGAGTTTATAAAGAATTAGATAAAAAAGATAAAGAATGGAAAACAAAAAAAATTTCGGCAAGATTTATTTGTACTCTAGTTATCTACTGGCCTAATAAAAAAAAAATTTATTCTATTGGTAAAGTAAGTGGAAAAATATCTAAAATTAAAAAGGGAAAAAATGGATTTGGATATGATCCAATATTTATTCCAAATAGTCATAAAAGAACCTTTGCTGAAATGAGCAAAAGTTATAAATATAGAATAGATCATAGAGCAAAAGCTTTTAAGAAAATTAAAAGATTTTTTTAAATTTGTTATTTTCCACTTTATAAAAATTTAAAACGTGTTTAATACGTTTTTCCTCTACTTCAAATAAACCAATTTTACCCTTAAAGGTATTTTTTTGATCAAATACTTTATTGTTTAATTGAAAATCATTTACTTTAGAAAGATAAAAGATTAATCCAACCAAATCAAAACCTAATAACGAGATTTGGTTTGGTTCAGATGAATATTTCTTAAAATATTCTTTTTTAAATTCATCAAAATTTTTTTTGTTTATTGAGGGAAAATAAAGATTCTGAGAGCTATCCTCATTAAGCAAAGACTCGTCAAACCATTGGTTTAGTGTAATGAAATAAGTTTTTTTTGGCGTGACATCAGTATATATTAAAGAAGTTGTTATACTTTTAAGCGTTTCATCGAAGGCAGAAATTATTACAGAGTCAAAGTTTATTTTTCCAAGAGTGTCTTTTTTTTCCAAATTTTCAATTATCTTTTCTTTATTAAATTCATCTGACTCTTCCACCCTTTTTATTTCGTCTGCTAAATTTTGTTTTCTTCTATCGTATTTGGTAATTTTTTCTATTCTCTTTGTTAACAAAGTAGGATCGGACTCATAAAAATATTTTTTTTTTAATTTTATATTAGTTAACGATAAACCTTTTTCAATTTCGTCCCTGAAATGATCCTCAGGAATTAAACAAATTGTTTTTTGTAGTCCTTCAATTTTTTGGAACTTTTCGATTGCTTCAAGTTGTGATAACGCATTTACCCCGACTGAAATAATATTGTTACCTTTTTTTTCAAGTTTATTTGTAAAAGATAAAAAAATCGCATCATTTAGTTTTGATAAGTTTTTAATATTTTTTTCGAAGATTGGGCCAATAAAAATTCTTACACCATTGTCGTAGAGTTCTTTAGCGGCTTTAAAGTTATGCTCAGGGTCGTCTAAATTATTTTTAGGTAAAATTTCTATTTTAGAACTGTCAATTTTATTCACAGCCATACTTACAGATCTTAAAACAGAGGTCCCAATATCCTGGTTCTCACCACTCAAAGGTAATAATAATCCTATCTTTATCTTCTCTGAAGCTGATGTCGATATAGAGCTTACTATTAGAATAGTTAAAATAGATATTAAAAATTTAATTTTATTTTTCATTTCATTATTAAATATTATATTCTTTTAAAGCAATGAAGTCTAAAACTCAAAAACTTAAAAAGGGACTTTACATAGTTTCTACACCTATAGGAAATTTAAAAGACATAACTTTTAGAGCAATAGATATACTTAAAAAATCAGACATAATTTTATGTGAAGACACAAGAAATTCGAAAAAACTTCTTAGTCATTATGACATTAAATCTAAGTTGATTTCTTATCATAAATTTAATGAAAAAAAAATTTCTGAAAAAATAATTTCTGAAATTCAAAAATATAACATAATATCTCTTATTTCAGATGCTGGTACCCCAGTTATTTCTGATCCAGGTAAAATACTTATTAAAGACTGTGTTTCAAAAAATATACCAATAATCCCAATTCCTGGAGTATCCTCGGTTATTGCAACAGCGTCTATCAGTGGTTTTTCAGAAAAATTTATTTTTTTTGGTTTTCTGTCCGAAAAGTTATCGTCATTAAAAAAGGAACTCGAGATTTTAAGCAAAATTGATTGTGCTATTATCTTATTTTCCTCTCCAAGAAAATTTCTTAAAAATTTAGAAAAATTTCAAGAATATTTTTATGATAGAGAATTAGTAATTTGTAGAGAGATAACAAAATTACATGAAGAGTTTATTAGATTAAAAGTTAGTAATTTGAAAAAACTTGATTTGAATATCAAAGGTGAATTAACAGCTATTTTTTCTGAAAAGAAAGATCCAATTAACAATTTTAATTATCTTACCGAATCTGATAAGAAAATAATTAATAAGATGTTATCAAATAAAACAATCAAAGATATTGTAAATTTTTTTAAAGAAAGAAATATTCCAAAACGCACAATTTATAACTATTGTCTTGAAAAAAAAAATGAAAATTAGGTATTTATTTATATTGCTAATATTTTTAAATTCTTGTGCTGGAACTGGAACAACTGGTTTATTTGGAACTGGTGTATCAGTCGCAGTCGATCCAAGGTCAATCGGAACTCAGATCGATGATACTATTATGCAAAAAAATTTGACAACTAGACTTACTTTAGAAGACAAAAAATATTTTTTAGCTGTAAAATCAAAAGTTCTTGATGGAAGAATATTTATAACTGGCAAGGTTGATAATCCAGAGGATAAACTCAAAATTACTAAAATAGCTTGGGAAACAGAGGGTGTAAGATCCGTAAGAAATGATATTAAGATTAAAGAAGAATTTAATTTTAAACAGTCCGCTAAAGATCTTTTAATTACTTCTCAATTAAGATCAGCCTTGATTTTTAATAAAGAAATTAAATCAAGAAATTATCAAATAGATACATATAAGAAACGTATATATATTTATGGTATCGCTGAAACCAAAGATGAGCTAAAAATGGTAGTTGATGAAGCTAAGTCAGTCCTGGATGTTGAAAAAGTTATAGCGAGTATTCTCTTGATGGAAGATTTGAGAATTCAAAAGAATTAATTTTTTTTATCATAATCGATTACACCAGCTGAGTAAGCCGCAACGGATGCTAAATTTAAAATTTCTGAAGTTGAACTTCTAAGGGGAGCTATCTCTATTGCTTGTCCTAAGCCTATAAGAAGTGGACCAATTACTTTTGCTCTACTCATTGATTTCATTGTTTTAAAAGATATCGCTGCACTATGCTGGCTCGGCATTATCAAAACATTTGCATTACCCACGATTTCTGAAAATGGATATAATTCTTTATAAGTCTCCTCTAAAGCAACATCGGGTTGCATTTCTCCGTCAAATTTAAAATCGACTTTTCTCTCTTTTAAAATTTGTACCGCATCACTTATTCGTTTTGTTCTATCTGTTGCAGGCTGACCAAAAGTTGAATGGGATAAAAAGGCGACCTTTGGATCAAAACCAAATAATCTCACTACTCTTGCTGTTGAAATTGCCATTTCTGCCAATTGATTTGCATCTGGATACTCAATTACGGAGGTATCACAGACAAATATTGTTTTACCTCTGTTTATTATCATGTTGAGACCAAACATTATCTCTCCTGGTCTAGGATCAACCACTTTTGTGACTTTTTCTAACGATGAGGAATAACGCCTAGTATTTCCAGTGACCATAGCATCAGCATCCCCACATGACACCATACAAGCTCCCCAGATCACTCTATCATTTCTTATTAATTTGTCACAATCTCTCTCTAACAAACCCTCTTTTCTTTGAAGTTTTTCAAATAAAAATTTCACATATCTCTCTCTTAATTCTTTATCAGTTGAGTTAATTATTTTAATGTCTAGTTTTTCTTCATAACCAATTTCATATAATTTTTTTTTTACTATATCCTCTTTAGCAATTAAGATGGGCTCACCAAGTCCATTATTTTTAAATGCTATTGCTGCCTTTAAATTATTTTCATCTTCTCCATCTGCGAACACTACTCTTTTTTGATTTTTTTTAATTTGGGAGTTTATTCCCTGAATTACCGCTACCGAGGGGTCCAATCGGTTTTTGAGTTGTTCAGCATAAATATCAAAATCTTCAATATTTTTTCTTGCAACTCCTGTTTTGATTGCTGCTTTTGCAACTGCAACCGGAATTACACTTATTAATCTAGGATCGAAAGTTGACGGAATTATATAATCCCCCCCGTAATGAGGCCTGTCCCCACCCATTGCAGCCACAACTTCATCTGGGACTCTTTCTCTTGCTAATGTTGCAATAGCTTTTACTGCAGCGACTTTCATTTCTTCATTTATTGTTTTAGCCCTTACATCTAGAGCTCCTCTAAAAATATATGGGAAACCAATTAAATTATTTACTTGATTTGGATAGTCTGATCTTCCGGTAGCTATAATGGCATCATCTCTCACATTTTCAACGTCCTCAGGAATGATCTCAGGATCTGGGTTTGCACATGCGAATATAATTGGATTCTTAGACATTTTTTTAACCATCTCTTTTTTTAAGACCCCAGCTTGAGAAAGACCTAAGAACACATCTGTCCCATTAATTGCATCATTTAAAGTTCTATTTTTTGTTTTGATAGCAAATTTCTTTTTCCATACATTTAAATCATCTCTTTCAGAATGAATAACCCCTTTTGAATCGAGCATTGTGATATTTTTATCTTTCACACCTGTATTAATAAAAAGATTTGCACAAGCCATTGCAGATGCACCTGCACCATTAATGACCACTTTTACGTCCTTAATATTTTTTTTTGCAATATCACATGCATTAATAAGTGCCGCACTTGTAATTATAGCTGTACCATGCTGATCGTCATGGAAAACAGGAATATCTAATAATTTTTTTAATTCATTCTCTATTATAAAACACTCAGGAGCTTTTATGTCTTCTAAATTAATTCCACCAAAGCTCTTTGAAATATTTTTTACCGAATTAATAATTTCTTTTGTATCTAAAGAATCTATTTCAATATCAATTGAATCTATGTCTGCAAACCTTTTAAATAAAACAGCCTTTCCTTCCATAACTGGTTTTGAAGCAATTGCACCCAAATTTCCAAGACCTAAAATTGCTGAGCCATTACTTATTACAGCTACCAGATTACCCTTAGTAGTATAGTCATATGCGAGGTCAGGATTTTTTGAAATTGCTTTTACCGGTGCAGCAACCCCAGGTGAATATGCTAAGGCCAAATCTCTTTTTGAAGTCATTGGTTTAGAAGAAATGATCTCAATCTTGCCAGATTTATTAGTATTATGAAAATCTAATGCTTCTTTATCCGAGTAATGTTCAATTTTATTTTTTTTCATTTTAATTATTTATGTATACAAATGAGCCAATAATAAGACTAATATGATTTATGAATATAATTAAGTCAACTGGCACTTTTAGTTTTTATACTTTAATAAGCAGAATATCCGGATACTTTAGAGATATTCTTATCGCAATATTCCTAGGCTCTGGACCAATTGCGGACGCTTTTTTTGTTGCATTTCGAATACCAAATACATTTAGACGAATTTTTGGAGAGGGTTCTTTCAATGCTGCTTTTGTACCAAGTTATGCAAAAGAGTTAACAAAATCCAAAAAAAATTCTGAAAACTTTGCAAATAAAGTTTTTAGTTTACTAACTTTTTCACTGCTAGGACTTGTAATTCTTGTTGAATTATTTATGCCTTTATTCGTTTCTCTTATAGCGCCAGGTTTTAAGTCGGATCCTGAAAAGTTTATTTTAGCAACTGACTTAACAAGAATTACGTTTCCTTTTATATTATTTATAAGTTTAGCGTCTTTTTTTTCAGCAATCTTAAACTCACATAATAAATTTGCAGCCGCATCAGCTGCGCCAATAATTTTAAATTTGGTTTTAATAACTATATTGCTTTATGCCAAGTATCTCGATGATTATCTTGTAATTTACATGTCCTATGGTGTCTCTATAGCTGGATTGATTCAAATGATTTTTCTTATTTTAACATTAAAAAAAACTTATAGGCCTCAGTTTAGAGTAAATTTGAATATTGATAATAAAACTAAAAAATTTTTTAAAAAACTTTTACCAAGTATTTTTTCCTCAGGTGTAACACAGATAAATATTTTAATTGGAACTATTATAGCTTCTTTTCAAGCTGGAGCCGTATCATATCTTTATTATGCTGATCGTATTTATCAAATAAATCTTGCTATTGCAGGTATAGCAATAGGAACTGTCATACTTCCAAAACTATCTTCTTATATTGCTCAAAACAAATTGAAAAATATTGATTTAATACAAAATAAGTCATTAGAGCTATCACTTTTTTTGAGCCTGCCCGCGATGGCAGGTCTATTGATTGCTTCAGAAGAAATTGTTTCATCTCTATTTGGTTATGGATCATTTGATCAAGATGGGGTTGCAAATTCCGCAAATGCTTTATTTTATTTTGCTTTAGGATTGCCTGCATTTTCACTTATTAAGATACTGTCAAATTTCGTTTTCGCTAGAGATAACACAAAAATTCCATTTTACTTTTCATTAGTTTCAGTAATCATTAATGCCTCTATAAGCATCTACTTCTTTAGCGATTTTGGTTTTATAGTAATTCCGATCGCAACATCTATTTCATCATGGGTTAATGCATTATTATTGTATTATTATTTGAACTATAAGAAATACTTTAAATTAAGTTCTAAATCGATATTACAATTTTTGAAAATATTTTTTTCAGTTTTATTAATGACTTTATTTCTCTTTAACTCAATTAATTTTTTTAGCGTTCAATTAGAATATGACAGTAGTTTTAAAGTTATTTATCTTCTTTTTTTAATAATTTTATCTGCTCTTATCTATTTTGCAATATCCTTACTTACTAAAGCTTTCAAATTAAGTGATATTAAAATAAGATATTAGAATGCCACAAAAAAATATATTTTCAGGAGTTCAACCTACAGGCAATCTTCATTTAGGAAATTATATTGGCGCAATAAAAAATTTTGTAAAATTGCAATCTGAAGACAGTTCAAAATGTATTTATTGTGTAGTCGATCTACATGCAATAACAACAAAACAAAATCCTCAAAAATTGAAAGATAATATCCTTGAGACGACTGCCGTATTTTTAGCAAGCGGAATTGATCCAAGCAAAAGTATAATTTTTAATCAATCTATGGTTCCTGCTCATTCAGAGGGAACCTGGATACTAAGCTGTATTGCAAGAATGGGCTGGTTAAATAGGATGACCCAGTTCAAAGAAAAAGCAGGCAAAGATAAGCAGAAAGCAAGTGTAGGACTGTATATTTACCCAATTTTAATGGCAGCTGATATTCTTTTGTACGATGCAACTCATGTTCCTGTTGGAGAAGATCAAAAACAACATTTAGAACTCACAAGAGATATTGCTCAAAAATTTAATACAGATTTTAAAGTACAAGATTTTTTTAAAATACCAGATCCCCTGATACAGGAAAAATTTTCTCGTATTATGAGTCTTAAAGATGCAAAAAACAAAATGAGCAAATCAGACCCCTCCGATGCCAGTCGTATAAATCTTACAGATACAGAGGAACAAATTCATAATAAAATTAAAAAAGCAAAAACTGATACGAAATCATTTCCTGCAAATGAAAAAGATTTGAATAAAAGACCAGAAATTCAAAATTTAATAGGTATATATTCAAGTTTAAAATCTCAAAAAATTACAGAAACAATAAATGAATTCCAGGGAAAAAATTTTTCAAATTTTAAAGAAAAACTATCAGAGGTTGTGATAGAAAATATTTCACCTATTTCAAAAGAGATATCCAAACTAAAATCAGATAAGGGACATATTCTTCAGGTTCTGAAAGATGGAAGTGAAAAAGCAGAAGCAATTGCTTCAGAAAAAGTTAAAAAAATTAAAGAAATTATTGGCTTTTAAAAATATTTTACTTTAAAAAACGACTTCAATTACTATATTAATCTAATGTTTATACAGACACAACAAACTCCAAATCCTAACTCTTTAAAATTTCTCACGGAAAAAAGGGTGTCATCAGTTGGCCCTATTGAATTCAAAGATAAAAGCGAGACATCTATAAGCCTTATTAAAAATATTTTATCAATAAATGGAGTAACTGGAATTTTCTTATCTGATGATTATTTATCAGTTAATAAAGACGCAAATTCTGAATGGGAAGATCTTAAACACATAATAATTTCTTACATCAACGATTTTTATGACCAAGGTAATGAATGTGTTATCTCCGAAAAAAAATCTGAAAACAAAGATGAACTATCAAGTGTAAAAAATACAATTATCAAAATACTTGAAACCAAGGTCAGACCTGCAGTTGCTAGAGATGGAGGTGATATTAAATTTAAAGATTTTAAAGATGGGAAAGTTATAGTTGAGTTACAAGGAAGTTGTTCTGGATGTCCAAGCTCTACACTAACCCTAAAAAAAGGTGTTCAAAATCTCTTATGTCATTATGTTCCTGAAGTGAAGGAAGTTGAGGCAATATGAGAAAAGATTTATTTTCAGGTTTATCAAAGAAAAATTTTGATCTAAAAAAATTTAAAGAGTTAAAAAGAATTTTATCAAAACAAGGAATTGTAATAAAAAGAAAACCTTTCTCGAATATTAATTTTAGATTTGACGAGTTTAAGTCATTATATCTTACTGGAATAGCCTCTTTTTTAATAGTAATGTTTTCTTTTATAATACCATTGTCAGTCGATATTGATAATCAAATAGCAAGTAACAGCGATTCTAAAATAAATAATTCAAAATCAG
The DNA here is from genome assembly GCA_902584685.1 of uncultured Pelagibacteraceae bacterium. Taxonomy (GTDB): domain Bacteria; phylum Pseudomonadota; class Alphaproteobacteria; order Pelagibacterales; family Pelagibacteraceae; genus Pelagibacter. The sequence continues at coordinate 12,748 of CACIAP010000005.1, forward strand.
ATTTTGAAAAAGTTTTAAGTGGAGAAAATATTGATGACAAGGATAAAGTTGATGAAGGTCTTGATTTATCAAACATACTTGAAGATGTTTTTAAATTTGATGAACTGCCAGAGGATACCGTACGATTAAGCGCTTCTACAATTGAGCAGTTATTTAAAGATACCAACTATTCTTTATCTGAAGTAAGACGTACTAAAAAAGTTAAACCTATAAGATTATCTTTACTACCCAATGAAATGAAATCAATTGAAAGTTCTGGAAAAAGAAAAAGCTTATTTATAAAAATAATACTACCCTTAGTTCTTGAGGAAAATAATAGAATTATTATTGATAGAAAAAAATTATTTTCAATTTTGAATAAAAATAAAAATTCAAAAGATGAAATAAAATGGTTAAATCAAAAATTTAAACAATATGGTGTTGTTAACAAGGATCTTGCAACTCTAAAAGTAAGGATGGATATAATTCCTGTATCTCTTGCAATTGCTCAAGCTGCTAAAGAAACTGGCTGGGGAACTTCAAGATTTGCAATCGAGGGCAATGCCCTATTTGGTCAATGGACCTGGTCAGGTGAAGGTATAAAACCAGCAGGAGCTGACACAGACGCAACTTATAAAGTAATGAAATTTAATGTTCTTAAAGCATCAGTGAGAGCTTACCAAAGAAATTTAAATACTCATTCTAGTTACAAGAAATTCAGATTTGTAAGAGCACAATTGAGAGATGACAACAAGAAATTAGATAGCCTTAAACTTGCTGAATATTTAGATAATTATGCTCAAACAGGAACTGAATATACAAAAGTACTTAAACAAATTATTCAACAAAATCAATTAAAGGATTTTGATGAAGTCAAACTACTTCCTCTTAGTGTAAAATATAAAAATATTATTTAGGAATTTGAACTGTGAATTGGTGACCAAACCACTTCCATTTACCATTTTCATTTAAAGAACAATTCAACCTTCCTCTTCTAAAAGTAAATTTTTCTCTAAAAGAAATTTTCATAACATTATTTTCGTTAACTGAAATATTCGGATTACCCCAATTGTCACCTTCATTAGAAAAACAATTTATATTCTTTATGTTTTTTTGATTATCAAAAAATTCAATTTCAACTGAAGGAGGATTATTTTTTACTAGCACGTACTTATCTTCAGGTTTAAAATTTTTATACTGCAATGGCAAGTATTTGATGATGGAACTGAATCTTTCCATTTTTCCATAATTCTCATTAATAGGAAATCTTGGTAATTCATATTTATCTTTTGTGCTGTCTATTACTCCTGAATGTTGTCCAAAAGCATATTTAAAATTTTTTTTAATAAAATTTTTTTGTTGTAAAGAATATTCACCAAAAGGATATGAAAAAAAGATTGGGTTATATCCTAAATTTGTATTAAAAATTTCAATTGATTTCTTTATATCATTTTTAAAATTAGCAAATGAAAAATTTATAAGATATTCGTGAGTATGTGAATGATTTCCTATAAAAGCAAATTTTTCTTTTTCAATTTCTTTAATCTGGTCCCAAGTCATGTAACCTTTTTTTCCGATAGGTTCTGTAGAAACAAAAAGAATAAAAGGTATTTCATTTTTTTTTATAATTGGCCATGCATTTTGATAGAAAGATAAAAAGGCGTCGTCTATAGTTAATAATATCTTCTTGTTATCTTTAGGTTTATCAAATTCCTCACTAAATAATTTTGGATTATAAAACTCATAACCATTATTTTTTATAGCGGCAATGTGCTCTAAAAAAATGTTCATTCTGATATTAGTCGATGGGTATTTATTTTCTTCAAATCTATGATACATTATTGATAGAACTCCTTGATCGTCTGGATTGTATTGTGTCACTTCTTCTGATGATATATTTGAGTGAAAAAAAATGAGTAAAAATAAAATAGTAGATTTAATTGTAGATGCAGCAAGTGATAAAATTTTATTTAAACTCATTTCTAAAGACAAGATTTATACTAATGAGTACGAAAACTGTAGAAAAAATTTTGATAAATTTTCTGTTTTATTAATGAATTTTTTAACAAAAAAACAATACTCCTTCAAAAAGGTGAGAAATGTTTTCATCAATCAAGGTCCGGGCAAATACACAAGTATAAGAACTTCAATGGCAATTATTAAGGCTTTACAGCTTGTTTATGGTTTTAATTATTATGGTTTTAACAATAAAGATAAAGTTGATGGAGATTATATGAAAATTTTTCAATTATTAAGGCAAAAAAAATTGATAAAAAATTTGATTAAACCACTTTATTTGAGTTAAAATAAAGTATGACAGATTCAATTGAAAAAAAATGCATCGCATATGGTGTTAAACTTACTGATCAAAGAAAAACGATTGCAAGAGTAATATCTGATTCAAAAAAGACATATGGTGAGGCTGATCATCCTGATGTGGATGAACTTTATAAAAGAGTTTCAAATATAGATCCTAAAATTAGTATTGCAACTGTTTATAGAACTGTAAAACTTTTTGAGGAGTCTGGTATTTTAATGAAACACGATTTTAAAGACGGAAAAGCTAGATATGAATTAAATGATGACCACAACCATTTAATAGATATTAAATCAGGAAATATAATAGAATTTACAGATGAAGAAATTGAAAAAATTCAAAAAAGAATAGCCGAGAAACATGGTTATAAACTTGTAGACTCCAAACTTGAACTTTATTGTGTTAAAAAATAACTTCATTAATGGCAAATAAAATATTCATCAAAACTTTTGGATGCCAAATGAATGAATACGACTCCAACAGAATTTTTGATGCTGTAAAAAAAATTGGTTTTTCTAAAACATCTAATCAATATGATGCAGATTGCTATCTAATTAATACCTGTCATATTAGAGACAAAGCAAAAGAAAAAGTTTATCATGAAGTCGGTAGAGTTAAAAAAATTTTTAGAAATAAGAAAAAACCAATACTCATTGTTGCAGGATGTGTTGCTCAAGCAGAAAATGAGGAAATGCTAAAAAGAGAACCCTATATTGATATTGTTGTAGGTCCTCAATCTTATCACCAAATTAATTCGTTAATTTCAAATTTCAAAAAAGATCGTATAGAATTTACAGAATTTGAAACAAAAGATAAGTTTGATTATTTAGACAAGATAAAGAATACATCGTGTCAAGTTTCATCGTTTCTTACAATTCAAGAAGGATGCGATAAGTTTTGTAGTTTTTGCGTAGTTCCATATACACGTGGTCCTGAGTACTCAAGACCTTTTGAAAAAATTATTTCAGAGGCTCAAGATTTAGTTAAAAGTGGAGTAAAAGAAATAATTTTACTTGGACAAAATGTAAATGCATATTCATTCGAGAGTAAATCAAAAGTATATAGATTATCAGATTTAATAAATGAGTTAGAAAAGTTTAAAGAAATTAAAAGAATTAGGTATACAACATCTCATCCAAGGGACATGACAGATGATTTAATTGAGTGTTATTCAAACTCAAAAAAATTACAACCATTCGTTCATTTACCAATTCAAAGTGGCTCAGACAAAGTTTTAGAATTAATGAACAGAGGCCACAAAGTCGAAAAATATTTTGAGATTTATGAAAAACTAAAAAAAATAAATTCATCAATTAAATTCTCAAGTGATTTTATAATTGGGCATCCAGGAGAAACTAATGATGATTTTAGTGACACATTAAATTTTTTAAATGAAATTAAATTTATCAATTCTTATTCGTTTATATTTAGTCCAAGACCTGGAACACCTGCATCTAATTTAGATTTAATTGACCATGAAGTTGCAAAAGATAGACTAATAAAAGTTCAAAAAATTCTTTTCCAATATCAATTAGAGTATAATGAGTCTTTTTTAGGAAAAAAAATTGATGTACTCGTTGAAAATAAAATGAAAAAAAATCATATGTATTTTGGAAGGAATAAGTATTTTAATGGAGTGATATTCGATGGAAATGAAAAGTTTGTAGGACAAATTGTAAAAATAAAGATTGATAAAGTAAACCAAAACAATTTATTTGGAAAAATAGATTATAATTCAGACATGAAGGCTGCCTAAATCTTGAATAATCCTCTATTTAACAAACTAAATAAAGATCTCAAATTTGTTTACTCTGATAACGACACTTTGAGTATAATATTTAATAACAATGAAATACTAATGGGTGTAGTTGGCGAATTTAACAATAATTTAAAAGAGCTAGAAAAAATTACAGAAACAAAAATATACTCCAGGGGAAACTCAATATTAGTCAAAAGTTCTAGCACAAAAAATGAATTAGTTAAAAATGCTATAATTTTTCTTACAGATCAGTTAATTTTAAATGGATCGATTGAAAAAAAAGATATAATTTCTTCAATTAACAAATTTATGATTAACGAAAAAACAGACAAAAAAATTGAATATATTATAAAGACTCCCAAAAAATCAGTTATTCCAAGATCAGAAAAACAAAAAAATTATGTAAGAGCATTGAGAGAAAGCGATATTATTATTTCTTGTGGTCCTGCAGGAACAGGAAAAACTTTTCTCGCAGTAGCCGTTGCTTTGACAATGTTACTTGATAAAAAGATTGAGAGAATAATTTTATCAAGACCAGCAGTTGAGGCAGGTGAAAGATTAGGTTTTTTGCCTGGAGATATGAGAGAAAAAGTAGATCCATATTTAAGACCTTTATACGACTCACTTTATGATTTGTTGGATTTTGAGAAGATCCAAAAAAGAATTGAAATTGGTGATATCGAAATTGCTCCTTTAGCATTTATGAGAGGAAGAACATTGAAAAATTCTTTTGTAATTTTGGATGAAGCTCAAAATGCAACTGATACACAAATCAAAATGTTTTTAACAAGAATTGGAGAAAATTCTAAAATTGTAATTAATGGAGATCCGTCACAAATTGACTTACCGAATAAATCTCTATCAGGATTGAATAGGTCAAAAAAACTCCTTGGACATTTAAATGAAATTTCAGTTGTAGATTTTGATCATTCAGACGTTGTTAGACATCCGTTAGTTTCTAAAATAGTAAAAGCTTATTCTGATCAAAATAAAGAGTAATGATTAAAGCTGAAATAGTTGTTGATTTCCCTAAATGGAGAACTAAAATTAAAAGTCCAAATCTTTATTTCAAAAAAAAAATTAAAAAGCTTTCCACGATAAAAACATTAAAAAAAAAAAATTTTCAATTCACTTTATTTTTAACTGATAAAACTATTATAAAAAAACTAAATAAAAAATTTCGAAAAAAAAATAAAGAAACTGATGTTTTGTCTTTTCCCATAAAAAGTAATTTCAATAAAAATTACAAAGGAGATATAGCTATTTGTTATGAGATTATAAATTTAAGATCAAAAAAAACAAACTTTAATATTGAATTTGATAAAATGTGGATTCACGGTCTTCTTCACTTACTTGGTTATAATCATGTTAAGTTAAAAGATTACAAACAAATGTTAAGAAAAGAGCAAGATATTTTAAAAAGAGTAAATTAAAATTGACAAGAAATTATTCTAAGAATTTTCCTTTTTATTTAGTGCCATTTGTCTGTGGTTTAATTTCTACATTAAGTTTACCACCGTATAATTTCTTTTATCTTAATTTCATTTCATTTCCGTTTTTACTTTTATTCTATCTGCGGTTGGAAATTAAAAAAAGCTTCTCTTCTTTTCTTTATGGATGGATATTTGGTTTTGCTTATTTTGTTTCAAATATTTATTGGATTGCAAACTCATTGACTGTTGAAGAAATATTTAAGTCATTAATTCCGTTTGCGATTACAATAATTCCTCTTTTTCTTGGAATTTTTTATGGAATATCCTTTTTAATTTTTTCTTATTTTAAACCAAAAAAAAAAGTTGAGAGTATTCTTTTATTTGCCCTAATATTTTCATTCATTGAATATTTAAGGGGCCATATACTTGGCGGTTTTCCCTGGAACTTAATTTCTTTTAGTTTGGTTGAAATAAATCAATTTATACAAGTCTTATCCTATATTGGAACATATTCGTTTAATTTAATAGTTGTTACTATTTTTTTAGTCCCGGCAACCATCTTGTTTAATGTAACAATTAAAGCAAAATTATTAACAGTATTTTTGGCACTAATCTTGATAATTTCTAATTTAATTTTTGGTAACTTAGTTTTAAGTAAGCACAACGATATCTCAAGTTCGCCATTAAATTTAATAATAAAAATTGTTTCACCTAAAATTGATCTAAAAAGATTTTTTGATGGTACAGACCCCTCTTTAGTTATCAAAGACTTAGCAGAATTAGGAAATATTGACGACAGAAATGTAGTTTATATATATCCTGAGGGAATACTGCCATCGATTAATCTAAACAAAATTCAAGATTACTCATCAGTGTTTAATAATTATTTTACTGATAATCATAAAATCATAATTGGTATAACAAGATACAAAGAAGAGGAAATTTTTAATTCTATGGTTTTACTTGATAATAATTTAGAATTAATAAGTGTTTATGATAAAAATAAACTTGTTCCATTTGGTGAGTACCTTCCTTTTGAAAACTTTTTCAAGAAGTATGGTTTTAAAAAAATTACTCGAGGATACCAATCATTTAGTTCTTCGAGTAAAAGAGATTTAATTAATATTAACGATATAAGATTTCTTCCTCTTATATGCTATGAAATTATTTATTCAGGAAGTCTATATAAAAATCATGATAATTATGATTTTATCATTAATATTTCAGAAGATGGATGGTTTGGAGATTCCGTCGGTATAGATCAACATTTTTATCATTCTGTATTTAGATCTGTTGAAGAAGGCAAAAATATAATTAGATCTGCAAACAATGGAATTTCAGCCTATATTGATAGCAAGGGGCAAATTATAAAAAAAATCGAATCAACTCAAAAGGGAGTAATTGAAATTGATACTTATAAAAAAGGATCAAAAACAATTTTTAGTTCTTTTGGAAATAAGATTTTCTTTTATTTCCTTATTTTTTATATTACGGTTATTTTTTTATTAAAAAAAAGGGAGAGATAATGAAAAAGAATTATTTATTTACTAGCGAGTCCGTCTCTGAAGGACATCCAGACAAAGTTTGCGATAGAATTTCTGATATGGTTGTAGACACATACTTAGGTGCTGAGCCTCAATCAAGAGTAGCTTGTGAAACATTAACAACTACTAATAAAGTATTGCTTGCTGGAGAAGTTAGAGGACCAGAAATTAAAAAAAATGATCTTATAGAAAAAGTAAGACATTGTATAAAAGATATTGGTTATGATCAGGATGGTTTTACATGGAAAGAAGCAACTAAAATTGAAAGTCATTTACACGCTCAATCAACCGACATAGCCATGGGCGTTGACTCATCTGGCAACAAGGATGAGGGAGCTGGAGACCAGGGGATTATGTTTGGTTATGCATGTAATGAGACTGATGTTTTAATGCCTGCTCCTATACACTATTCACATAAGATTTTAAGATTGATGGCTGAGGATAGAAAATCTGGAAAATTAAAAAACATTGAGCCAGACTCTAAAAGCCAAATAACAATTGAATATAAAGATGGCAAACCTGCAAATGTTAAATCCGTGGTTATTTCAACTCAACATTCCGCAGATGTTGACCAATCTCAGGTTAGAACGTTAGTAATGCCGTATATTGAAAAATCTATACCAAAAAATCTTTTGAACAAATTAGATGAAAAAGAAATTTATATAAATCCAACAGGAAATTTTGTTATTGGTGGCCCTGATGGGGACAGTGGTCTTACAGGCAGAAAAATTATCGTTGATACATATGGTGGGGCTGCACCACATGGTGGAGGAGCTTTTTCAGGTAAAGATCCAACCAAAGTTGATCGATCGGCTGCTTATGCTTCAAGATACTTAGCAAAAAATGTGGTAGCTTCAAAAATTGCCGATAAGTGTTTAATACAACTTGCTTATGCTATTGGAGTATCCAAACCACTGTCTATCTATGTTGATTTATTCGATAATGATGAAGAAAAAAATAAACATGTAGAAAAATTGATAAGTGAAAATTTTGATTTAAGCCCTAGAGGTATAAGAGAAATGTTAGGTTTAAACAAACCAATTTATGAGAAATCAGCTGCTTATGGTCATTTTGGAAGAGAACCAGAAGGAGATGGTTCTTTTTCTTGGGAAAAAACAGACAAAAAAACGATATTTTCCAAGTAAAAAGTTGAAAAAATAGATAAAAATAACTATATATTTCTTAAATCGTTGAATTTTAAAAATGGGCTTCGGCCCATTTTTTTTTGGATAAGAATGTTAAATAAAAGAGCAGATAAATTAGAATTACTTAGAATAGCTGAGGCTGTAGCACTTGAAAAATCAATTGATAAAGAATTGATTATCAATTCAATGGAAACCGGAATTGCTAAAGCTGCAAAGTCTAAGTTTGGAAATGAAAATGAAATAAAAGTCTCGATAAATAGAGATAGTGGGGATATTGAACTTTTTAGAAAATTAGTAGTTGTAGAAGTACCTGAAAATACAAACACTGAAATCAGCCTAAAAGATGCAGAAAAATATGGTGAAAAAAAAATTGGAGATGAAGTTTTACAGCCTTTACCATCTTTCGATTTTGGAAGAATAGCAGCACAAACCGCAAAACAAGTTATAAGTTTTAATGTAAGGGAAGCAGAAAGAGAAAGACAGTTTAACGACTTTATAGATAAAAAAGACACTATTTTAAGTGGAATTGTCAAAAGATTAGAATTTGGAAATGTAATAGTCGACTTAGGGAGAACAGAAGCAATAATTCAAAAAAATGAAATGATCCCAAGAGAGAATATAAAAGCTGGTGATAGAGTGAAAGCTTATTGTTACGATGTTAGAAGAGAACAAAGAGGTCAACAAATCTTTTTATCTAGAGCACATCCAAAATTTATGGAAAAATTATTTATTCAAGAAGTACCTGAGATATACGACGGTCTTATAGAAATAAAATCATCCGCAAGAGATCCTGGTAGCAGGGCTAAAATTTGTGTTCAAGCTGTAGATACGTCACTTGATCCGGTTGGGGCTTGTGTTGGTATGAGAGGAAGTAGAGTTCAAGCGGTAGTCAATGAGTTGCAAGGTGAAAAAATCGATATTGTTAACTGGTCTGAAGATCCTGCTTTAGTCGTTTCTAATGCTTTATCTCCCGCAGAGGTCCAAAAAGTAATTGTAGATTCTGAACAAAAAAAAATGGATGTAATTTTGACTGAGGAAAATCTTAGCAAAGCTATTGGTAGAAGAGGTCAAAATGTTAGACTTGCGACAAAGCTCTTAAACTTTGAAATTAATATTATGACTGACCAAGAAGAGTCGGAGAGAAGACAATTAGAATTTAAGGATAAAACAGACACCTTAATGAAAAACCTTGAAGTTGATGAAACGTTAGGACAGTTGCTTGTGGCTGAAGGTTTTTCTACAATTGAGGAAATCAAAAATAGTGAAATAGATAACTTAGCTAAGATAGAAGGTATTGAAGAAGATACAGCCAAAGAATTAGTTCAAAGAGCAAAAGAATTTTATCAAAAAGACCAAGAAGAATTACAACAAAAGATCAAAGACTTGGGAATTCACGAAGATTTAATAGATCATAAAGGTTTAACTCCAGGTATGCTTCTAACCTTAGGAGAACAAAAAATTTTATCTTTGAACGATTTTGCAGATTTAGCATCGGATGAATTGATAGGCGGTTTTGATATTATTAAAGGCGAAAGAATAAAAATTAAAGGCTATTTAGAGGATTTTGCTCTTTCAAAAAAAGAAGCGGATGATTTAATAATGTCAGCTAGAGATAAAATTTACAAAAATTAGAAATGGGAAAAAATGGAAACAAAAAAAACAAAATTAACTATATCAGGAAAACCCAGAAAAAATTTATATGATAATCAGGGACTAACAAGCAATAAAAAAAAACAAAAGTTTGTTTCCGAGAAAAAATTCTCCAAACAATTTAATAAAAATAATCCCGGATCTTCAAAGTTCCCGAAAAAACCTTTTTCAGGAAAGCCATCTTACTCACCTAAAGCAGGAAAGTCATCTTTTCCAACAAAAATCAGTGATTATGAAAGAAGAAAACTTGCTGAGCAAAGAGCAACAAAAAAAATACAAAATGATACTAAAGATAAAGACAGTAAAAATAAATTTTCAACAAAAAAGAGGGAACTAAAACTTACTGTTTCTAGAGCTTTAAGTGAGGATATAGAGTTTAGATCAAGAAGTTTAGCTTCGATTAAAAGAGCAAGAGAGAAAGAACTTAGAGAAACTAAAAATACAAGTGATGATCAAAATTCAAAAAATGTAAAAAGAGAAGTCAGTATACCGGAGCTTATTACAATAAGAGATCTGGCAAATCGAATGGCTGAACAATCGTCTAGTATTATAAAACATTTAATGGGAATGGGTGTGACAGTAACAATTAATCACACTATTGACTCTGACACTGCTGAATACTTAGTTAAAGAATTTGGTCATATTCCCTTAAAGGAAAAAAAAGCTGAAGAAATAGTTAGCAAAATAAAAGAAATAAAATCTGAAAATCTTCGAAACAGACCTCCAATCATAACTGTTATGGGTCATGTAGATCATGGAAAAACTTCTGTTTTAGACGTGTTGAGAAGTACAAACGTCGTTTCAAGTGAACACGGTGGAATAACTCAGCACGTTGGTGCGTATCAAATAATGCATAATAATGAAAAAATAACTTTTATTGATACTCCTGGTCATGCTGCATTTACAGAAATGAGAGCAAGAGGTTCAAAATTGACTGATATTGTTGTTCTAGTTGTTGCTGCAAACGATGGAGTAAAACCTCAAACAATTGAGTCGATTAAACATGCTAAAGCTGCAAAAGTACCTATTGTTGTAGCAATTAATAAATGTGATTTACCAGATGCTGATCCACAAAAAGTTAAAAATCAACTACTCGAACATGAGTTAATTTCTGAAGACTTGTCAGGGGATACTCTTATGGTTGAAATTTCAGCAAAAACTAAAAAGAATATTGATAAACTTTTAGAGTCTATAACTTTACAAGCTGAACTTTTAAATTTGAAAACAGATTATGATAATAAAGCGACTGGTATTGTTTTAGAATCAAAAATTGATATTGGAAGAGGACCAATAGCTAATATAATTGTAACGTCAGGAAAATTAAAAAAAGGTGATCATTTTGTATGTGGACCTCAATGGGGAAAAGTAAGAGCAATTATTGATGACAATGGAAAATCTGTTTATGAAGCTTTACCTTCAACTCCAGTTGAAATATTAGGTATAAGTGGAGCTTCAAAATCTGGAGATGATTTTCTGGTACTTGATACAGATAAAGAAGCTAAAGTTTTAAGTGAAGCAAGAGTAAATGAAGCTCAATCGAAAAAAGGACAAGTATCTCTTATAACTCAAGACTCTGCTTTTAAGGATCAAACAAGCGAAGAATTAAATATAATTATTAAGTCAGATGTCCATGGTTCTTCTGAAGCAATTAAAAATGCAGTAAATTTGATAAAACATGATGAGGTAAAACCAAAAATAATTTTATCGGATGTTGGAATGGTAACTGAAACTGATGTAAATTTAGCAAAAGCTTCAAACGCTGTTTTAATAGCTTTTAATGTTAAGCCAAGTAAAGAAGCAAAAAAAATTGCCGAACAGAGTGCAATAAAAATTACATCTTTTAATATCATTTATGAATTAATCGATTTCGTAAAAAGTAAAATGTCAGGTTTGTTATCTCCAGATGTAGAGGAAAATATAACTGGTTCAGCAGAAATTTTAGAAATTTTTAAAGTATCAAAAGTTGGTAAAGTAGCTGGCTCAAAAGTAACTTCAGGTGAAATAAGCCAAGACTCTGAAGCGAGAGTTATTAGAGATGGAACAGTTGTTTTTACAGGAAAAATTGGATCAATTTTTAGGGAAAAAAATCAAACAAAACAAGTTACAGAGGGCCTAGAATGTGGGATAACTCTTAAAAATTTTAATGATTTTCAGAAGAAAGATATTATTGAAGCGTATAACTCAAAAACAACAGAGAGGTCAGTATAATGGGTAAATTAGGAAAACCAGTCACCCAAAGGCAGCTAAGAGTTGGTGAAATGATTAAACAAGCTTTAAGCATGATTTTTTTAAAAGATGAGGCAAAACTTCCAAATATTCAAACTAAAGGAATAACAGTCACAGAAGTAAGAATGAGTCCAGATCTTAAAACGGCAAAAACTTATGTTCTTCCTCTTGGTGGAATAAATTCTGACGAAACTGTAAATAATCTTAAGGAGTTTTCTTTTGTGATAAGAAAAACCTTATCGAAAAAAATAAACATGAAGTTTTTACCAAAACTTCTGTTTGTTAAAGATGAATCCTTCGACTATGCTGAAAAGATTGAGAATTTAATTAAACAAACAAATAAATAGGAATAAAATGAATAAGAAATTAAAGGAAGTTGCTTTACATGAGAAAGATACAGGATCATCAGAGGCACAAATTGCTCTATTAACTGATAAGATAGAAAATTTATCATCTCACATGAAGAAATTTAAAAAAGATAAGCACTCATCTGTGGGATTATTAAAAGCAGTAAATAAGAGAAAAAAATTATTAGATTATCTTAAAAAAAATAAAACTGATGCTTATAAAAATATATTAACCAAATTAAACTTAAGGAAATAGATGTTCAAAGTGTTTAAAAAAGAAATTGATTTTGGGGAAAAAAAAATTACCCTTGAAACAGGAAAAGTTGCTCGTCAAGCAGATGGAGCAATTATAGCTACTTGTGGCGAAACTGTAGTTTTAGCAACAGCCGTAGGTGCAAAAAAAGTTAACCCTGATGTGGATTATTTTCCATTATCGGTAAACTACCAAGAAAAATATTACGCTGCAGGTAAAATACCTGGAGGATACTTTAAAAGGGAAGCAAGACCTACAGAGAGCGAAACTCTAATCTCACGATTGATTGATAGACCTATAAGACCTTTGTTTCCAGATGAATTTAAAAATGAAGTACAAGTGTTACCCACAGTAATTTCATATGATAAAGAAAACGAAGCTGATATTTTATCAATCATTGCCTCTTCAGCTGCATTAGCTATTTCTGGAATGCCTTTTTTAGGACCAGTTGGAGCTTCAAGGGTTGGTTTTATAGATGGAAAATATGTATTAAATCCGTCTAAAAAAGAATTAGAAAATTCAAAACTAGACTTAGTCGTAGCAGGGACAAAAGACGCAGTATTGATGGTAGAGTCAGAAGCAAGTGGTTTGACTGAGCAACAAATGTTGGATGCTGTAAAATTTGGTCATCAAGGATTTGTACCAGTTATTAAAATGATAGAGGATTTAGCAAAAGAATGTAAAAAGCCTGAATGGGTTGTTGAAAAAAAAGACTTGTCATCTGTTAAGAAAAAATTAGAGAGTGAATTTGCTAAAGACTTAAAAAAAGCATTCTCAATAAAAGACAAACAAGAAAGATCAAATTTAATATCTGAGGTTACAGAAAAAGCAAAAAAACTTTACGAAGAGGATGAAAACTTTACAGAGTTAGATGTTATGCATGAACTAAAAGATATTGAAAAAGGTATTGTGAGAACAGATATCTTAAAAAATAAGAATAGAATTGATGGTAGAGGACTTGCTGATGTAAGACCAATAATGTGTGAAGTTGGAATACTTCCAAGAGTTCATGGATCTGCATTATTTACTAGAGGAGAAACACAAGCAATTGTTACTACTACACTCGGTACTTCAGATGATGAACAAAGAATTGAAAGTTTAGAAGGTCTTCAAAGGGAGAGATTTATGCTTCATTATAATTTTCCTCCATTTTCTGTTGGTGAGACCGGTAGAATTGGTACTGGAAGAAGAGAAATAGGCCATGGAAAATTAGCTTGGCGAGCTATCAATTCTTCATTACCATCTAAAGAAAGCTTCCCTTATACTTTTAGAATAGTTTCTGAAATTACTGAGTCGAATGGATCTTCTTCAATGGCAACGGTATGTGGTTCATCTCTTGCTCTAATGGATGCGGGAGTTCCAATTAAAGAGCCTGTAGCGGGGATTGCAATGGGATTAATAAAAGAGGGAGAAGACTTTAGCGTACTCTCGGATATACTTGGAGATGAAGACCATCTTGGAGATATGGATTTTAAAGTAGCTGGAACCAAAGATGGAATTACTTCTCTCCAAATGGATATAAAGATAACCGGCATTACTTTTGAAATTATGGAGCAAGCATTAAAGCAAGCAAAAGATGGAAGAGTTCATATTTTAGGTGAGATGAATAAAGCTCTAGCTAAATCAAGAAGTGGTGTTGGTAAACACACTCCAAAGATGGAAAAAATAACAGTCGATAAAAAAGATATAGCTACTGTCATCGGCAAGGGTGGAGCAACAATTAGAGAAATTGTTGAAAAATCTGGAGCTAAAGTAGATGTTAATGATGAAGGAGTAGTAACTGTAGCTGCACCGGATGAAGACTCTAGAAACAAAGCTATGCAGATGATTAAAGATTTAACAGCTAAAGCTGAACTAAACAAAATTTATAATGGCAAAGTTATGAAGATCATGGAGTTTGGGGCATTTGTAAATTTCTTAGGAAAACAAGATGGGCTTGTACATATTTCAGAACTTGCGGACAAGAGAGTAGCTAAAGTTACTGATGTTGTAAAAGAAGGTGATGAAGTAAAAGTAAAAGTTATTGGTTTTGATAGAGGAAAAGTAAAACTATCAATTAAGCAGGCAGCTGTTTAAAATTACTAAAATCCACCTCTCCAATTATTTTTGTCATTGAAATGATCTTTTTCATTTTTGGAAGTTGGCCTAAACAAGTACATTAAAACGACTAATAAAACAAAAATTGATAGAAGAATTTCTACCATAATTTATGACATATTTTTTGGATCAGGCATTCCTACTTTGTTATAACCAGCATCAACATAATGAATTTCACCAGTCACACCCCCACCGAGATCACTTAATAAATATAAAGCCGAATTTCCTACATCGTGAATATCAACATTTCTTTTTAAAAAAGAATGATCCTCATTCCACTTGTATAAGAATTTAGCATCACCAATTGCAGACGCAGCAAGCGTTTTAATTGGACCAGCGCTAATTGCATTTACTCTTATTTTCTTAGAACCCAAATCCCTTGCTAAATATTTTACACTAGCCTCTAATGCAGATTTACAAACACCCATAACATTATAATTTGGAATTGCCTTTGTAGACTCATAGGTTAATGTTAGCATACTTCCTCCATCTTTCATTATCTTAGACGCTTCTTTTGCAATCTCTGTAAATGAAAAACATGAAATTAACATACTTCTTAAAAAATTTTCTCTAGTTGTATTGAGATACTCACCAGACAGTTCTGATTTATCTGAAAATGCAACTGCATGAACCACAAAGTCAACTTGACCCCATTGTTTTTTTATATCTTCGAATAATTTTACTACTTCTTCTTTTTTCTCAACATCGCAACTAAATGTAACTTTTGAATTTAATTTTTCTGCTAAAGGTATAACTCTTTTTTTAAGAGCATCCCCGAGGTAAGTGAATGCTAACTCTGCACCCGCTTCAGCTAATTTTTGAGATATTCCCCACGCAATAGACCTTTCATTTGCAACACCCATGATCAGTCCTTTTTTTCCTTTCATTAGATCCATAAATTAAACCTTTTCAAAAACTAGCGTTGCGTTAGTTCCACCAAAACCAAAACTATTAGACATTACGGAGTTTAGATTAACACCTTTTTCAACTTTGGTAACTATCGGATATTTTTTAGCCTCGTCATCCATGTCAGTAATATTTGCGGATGCTGCTATAAAACTATTTTTCATCATTATTAAACTATAAATTGCTTCATGAACTGAAGTAGCTCCTAAGGAGTGACCAGCTAATGATTTTGTTGAACTTATTTTTGGTTTATAATCTGTAAAAGTTTCTCCAACTGCTTTTAATTCGGTAATATCACCAACAGGTGTTGATGTTCCATGCGTGTTTATGTAATCAATTTTATTTTTTGCAGTACTTAAAGCCATTTTCATGCACCTTACAGCTCCTTCACCAGAGGGTGCAACCATATCGTAACCATCAGAGGTAGCTCCATAACCAGTCAATTCTGCATATATTTTTGCACCTCGTGCTTTTGCATGCTCATATTCCTCTAAAACCAAAACTCCTCCACCACCGGCTATCACAAATCCATCCCTTGTTTTGTCATAAGGTCTCGAAGCTTTTTCTGGCGTGTCATTATATTTTGAAGATAATGCAGTCATTGCATCAAACATAGCGGTCATGGCAAAATGAACTTCATCACTTCCCCCAGCAAAAATAATTTTTTGTTTTCCTAATTGAATTAATTCCATCGCATTACCGATACAGTGTCCGCTAGTTGCACATGCAGAACTTATTGTATAATTAACTCCTTTGATTTTGAATGGAACTGCTAGCGTTGCAGAAGCAGTACTAGACATAGTTCTTGGAACTACAAATGGACCCATTCTCTTCGGACTTTTGGCTCTAGTTTTATCAGCTGCTAAAATTACATTTTCAATGGATGGTCCTCCAGAACCCATAATCATCCCAGTTGATATATTGCTTACATCTTTGTCTTCTAAACCAGAGTCTTTAACTGCCTCTGCCATTGATATGTAATTGTAAGCTGAGCCAGGTCCCATAAACCTTATAAATTTTCTATCAACATGGTCTTCAAGATTAATTTTTGGTTTTCCATGTATGTTACTTTTTAGATTGTACTCTTTGTATTCATCAGAAAAAGAAATTCCTGATTTAGAATTTAATAGAGACTGATAGACTTCATCTTGATTGTTTCCTAAACAAGAGACTACTCCAATTCCAGTTACAACAACTCTTTTCATTATTTGAATAAACCTACTTTTAAATTTTCTGTTGTGTAAATTTGTTTTCCATCAGCTAAAAGTATTCCATTAGCTAGACCAACAGTAGCTCCCTCTTTTTTAAGAATTTTTTTCATATTTATTTCATAAATTGCTTTTTTGACATTTTTTAGAACTTCACCAGTAAACTTTACAGTGTTCACACCCAAAGCTCTTCCTCTTCCTGGATTTCCAAGCCAACCTAAATAAAATCCAACTAATTGCCACATTGCATCTAAACCTAAGCATCCTGGCATCACTGGATCTTTTTTAAAATGACAATCAAAAAACCAAAGATTATCTTTAATGTCCAGTTCAGCAATTATTAATCCTTTATTAAACGTGCCCTTATTCTCGCTAATTTCAGTGATCCTGTCAAACATTAGCATAGGTGGTAAGGGAAGTTTTGCGTTACCTGGTCCAAAAAGATCTCCATTTCCGCAACTAATTAAATCCTCATATGTGTATGAGTTTTTTTTCATTTTTTGATAACCTTAATACTTGATTTAAACTAAATATAATATAGGTTTAGTTTAGAATTATTATAAATAAAAATGCTTAATAATAGCCATTATATTGATAAATTAAGAAGCTCTGGCTTAAGACCTACCAAACAAAGAATTAAAATTTGTGAAATCTTATTTAATACTGAAAAGACTTTTCATTTTACAATAAATGATTTGGTAAAAAAAATTAGTAAAGCAACGAATGATAAAATTTCTTTAGCAACAGTTTACAATACTGTCCATGCTTTTAAAAAAAAAGGTTACTTAAAAGAGATACCGATAAATTCTGATCAAAGTTATTTTGATACCAATACGTCGCATCATCACCACTTTTATGATGAAAATCAAAAAGACTTAATGGACATAGATGACGCAGATGTAGAACCAGTTAAAATCAATACAAGAATTCCTGGCAAAAAAATTAAGTCTGTTGAAGTCTTAGTAAAAGTCGAAGACGCATAATAATAATTAAAATTCTACATTATAATAGTTCTAAACTGTTGACAAATTTATTTAGAATAATTATAAATTGATAAAGGAGATTAGAATTATAAATTGATAAAGGAGATTAAATGAGCACTGAATTTAAAGACGGAAACTTCAAATCAAATGAATTAAGCAAATGTCCATTTACTGGGGCAGGTACATCAGCAAAATTTTCAGCTGGAAGAGGTCAAACGAACAGAGACTTTTGGCCAAATAGTTTAAACTTAAAAATATTAAGTCAACATTCCAATTTGACTAATCCCATGGATAAAAAGTTTAACTATTCAAAAGAATTCAAAAAATTAAATTACAAAGCACTTAAAAAAGATCTTAAAAAATTAATGACAGACTCTCAAGAATGGTGGCCAGCAGATTATGGTCATTATGGACCATTCTTTATCAGACTAGCTTGGCATGCGGCGGGAACTTACAGAACAGGCGATGGAAGAGGTGGTGCCGGAACAGGTAATCAACGTTTTGCACCTCTTAATGCTTGGCCGGACAATGTTAATTTAGATAAAGCAAGATTATTATTATGGCCAATCAAACAAAAATATGGAAAACAAATTTCATGGGCTGACTTATTTATTTTGGTAGGAAACGTTGCTTTAGAGTCAATGGGTTTTAAAACTTTTGGTTTTGGAGCAGGAAGAGTTGATATTTGGGAGCCAGAGGATGACATCTACTGGGGATCTGAAAAAGAAATGTTAGGTGTAGAAAGATATAGTGGGAAAAGAGATTTAGAACAACCACTTGGAGCTTCACACATGGGGTTAATTTATGTTAACCCGCAAGGACCAGATGCAAACCCTGATCCACTGCTTGCCGCTCATGACATTAGAGAAACTTTTGGAAGAATGGCGATGAATGACTATGAAACTGTTGCTTTAGTTGCAGGAGGTCATACATTTGGAAAATCACACGGTGCTGCATCAGAATCTCACAAAGGTCCAGACCCAGAGGCATCAAGAATTCAAGATCAATCAACTGGATGGAATAGTAATTATAAATCAGGAAAAGGGGTTGATACTATAAGTAGTGGAATTGAAGGTGCTTGGACACAGTCTCCTATTAAATGGGATATGGGGTATTTTGATTGTTTGTTTAATCATGAATGGGAACTTACAAAAAGTCCTGCGGGTGCACATCAATGGACACCTAAACAAAACGGTCAAAGAATTAAAATGGTTCCTGACGCACACGACAAAAACAAAATGCATCCACCAATGATGCAAACAACAGACCTTTCACTAAGAATGGATCCTTCATATGGTCCAATTTCAAAACACTTCTCTAACAATCCTGATGAATTTGCAGATGCGTTTGCAAGAGCATGGTTTAAGTTAACTCATAGAGATATGGGTCCAAGAGCATGTTATTTAGGCAGTGAAGTTCCAAAAGAAGAATTAATTTGGCAAGATCCTGTTAAAAAACCAAAATACAAATTAAAAACAAAAGATATAAAAGATTTAAAATCTCAAATATCAAAATCAAAACTATCTGTATCTGAATTGGTAAGCACTGCTTGGGCATCTGCTTCAACTTACAGAGGATCTGATAAAAGAGGTGGAGCAAATGGCGCTAGAATAAGATTAGAACCACAAATTAACTGGGAAGTTAATAACAATGGTAAGACAACAAAAGTAATTAGTGCACTTGAAAAAATCCAAAACAAATTTAACACTAAGAAAAAATCAGTTTCATTAGCAGATTTATTAGTGCTTGGTGGAAACGTAGGAATAGAGATGGCCGCTAAAAAAGCTGGAACGAAAATTGAAGTTCCATTTTCTCCAGGAAGAGGTGATGCTACTCAAGAGCAAACCGATGTTCACTCATTTGGTTTATTAGAACCACAAGCTGATGGATTTAGAAACTATAATAAGGATGAAAAATCAAAAGTTTCAGCTGAGGAAAAACTTATTGATAAATCTCAATTGATGGGTCTGACTGCACCAGAGATGACTGTTTTGATAGGTGGAATGAGAGTTCTTGATACAAACTTTGATAACTCGAAAAATGGTGTTTTCACAAAAAAACCTGGAACTTTGACTAATGACTATTTCGTAAATCTTTTAGATATGAATACAACTTGGAAAGAAACAGATAGTTCAGAGCAGTTATTTGAAGGTAAAGACAGAAAAACAAATAAAGTTAAATGGCATGGTACAAGAGTAGACTTGATATTCGGCTCAAATTCTCAATTAAGAGCATTAGCAGAAGTTTATGCATGCAACGATTCATCAGATAAATTTATCAATGATTTTGTTTCAGCATGGACAAAAGTCATGAACTCTGACAGATTTGACCTTAAATTAAATTAACAAAATGGAAACTGCACTAAATAACCCCAAGGTATCTTTTGAGGACTTTTATGAAGTTCCTGATCTAAAATTTGATATATATAGATTAAGAAAAGATTTAGATTTAATTTTAAAAGAAAAAAAATTTAATACACCTGGTGTTACTCATTTTGGTGCTATCCCACTTAATCAAATACCGAATGATATTGACTCGATAAATGGAAATAAAATAAGAGGCAAATATTGGACTATTGCAGACGAGAGCGGAAAAGAGGTTTCAAGAGACGTTGATATAGACGAATCAAAATACACTAAACTCTTACCAGAGTTTGAAAAAACTTATTTTAAAGAAGTTTATGAAACGTTAAGTAAAAAGTTTAAACTCGGAAGAGTAAGACTTTTGTTAAAGGAGCCAAGATCAACTCTTAGCTGGCATAAAGATCCAGAGTGCAGATTGCACATACCAATTATTACAAATCAAGGATGTTCTATGGTAATCGAGAACGTTGCAAAACATTTACCAGCAGATGGAAAAGTTTGGATAACAAACAATACAAAATATCATAATTTTTTTAATGGAGGAGAACAGTCTAGAATACATTTAGTAGCATGTGTTTTAGAAAGTCCTTTTGAATAAATGGTCGAAGTTACAAAAGGTATATTTGAAGCGAGTAAAGAAATATACAGTAATAACAGAGGCTCAATATTAAGAACAATTGTTTATACAGTTGGTCACTTTGCAATAGCAATTACAGTTTTAATGTTAGTTGCAGATGTTCCTTTTATGATTGCTCTGACTGATGCTATAGTTGAACCTATCGCAAACTCTGTTTGGTATTTTATTTTAGATAAATGGTGGGCAAGTAAATCTAAAAATAGTCATTGAGAATGATTATTATTCAAATCAAATAATCCCATAAAAAAATTTTTTTTTGCAAACAATTATCATTATCACAATATTTTCTTGAAAATATTTTTACACCAATTATTTTTGTATTATGGAATTACAAAACTACAACTGTAAAAAGTGTGGACTAACAATTTCTTCTACATGCTCTAAGTGTGATAGAAAAGTTGATGTAAAAGTTCTAGATGACGGATGCATAGTTCAATTAACTAAATGTGGTGATTGTGCTAATGTACCAGTTATCAAGGACGTTTGTTCACAACAAAAATAAATAAAGACCTCTAAAGCTTAGATAAAACATTATCTGCAGCTGATAGCTCACAGACTCCTGTTTCCTTTTCTACAGCTACGTATTTTATAACTTTATTTTCAATAATCATTGTATAACGACTAGATCTCATACCTAAACCTTTTGCATCTTTGTTTACTAATACTCCTAATTTGTTGGCAAAATCTCCAAAAGGATCTGCTAACATTATTATCTCATTTTCAACTTTTGAAATTTTGGCCCAAGCATCCATAACATATGGATCATTTACACTGATACAAAAAATTTTATCAACACCTTTGGATCTGATCTTATCAATGTTGTTTTTATAACTTGGTAAATGTTTATTTGAGCACACAGATGTAAACGCACCGGGCATTCCTAATAGAATAGACTTATTATCCTTAAAAAAGTCGTTTATTTGAAATTTTTTTGGATTTCCATCAATTAATTGAAAAACTTCACTATCAGGAATTTGATCATTAATTTTGTATTTCATTTTAATTTAACCCCCAAAGACTTTCTTTTAAAACCCATCCTTTAAATTCTCCAGTTTCAACTCTACACCAGTTTAAATTACACTTTTTTTTATTCAAAAGTCTACCTGGCTCCATTTTTGCAATAGGTCTTGAAAATTTTGTACTATCAGAAAAAAGAATTACAGTATCTAGCGTTATAAATGAACTATTTTTTTTTAACTGGGATCTATGAATCCATCCGCTATTTTTCTTAAAATCTAAAATTTTTCTAAAATTTTCTTTTTGGTCTATTATTTCAACTGGATAGTTTTTTTTATTAAATACAAATTTAATTGGGTAGTCTAATCCAGGGCCATACCTTACATTTACTTTTTTATTCTTAAGCGACATATATGTATTATTATCTGAATAAGAATTATCTAAAAAAAAAATAAATAAGAATAAATTTATAATTAAAAATTTTTTAATCATCTTATCTTTTTAAGGTTACTTACTCTGAAGTCTAGATTTAAAAGATTTATTATCAAAACTTTACCATTTAAACTTTTTCCAATTCCGACAATATTTTTAATTACTTCATTTGCCTGAATACTACCTACAACACTTGCTATTGTACCAACAACACCATCTGCCTCACAATTTAAACCTTCATCGTTTGGTATCGTTTGATAAAAAGATTTTAAACACAATCTTTTATCTTTTGAAAAGTTAAAGCTAAATATGTGACCATCAAATTTACTAATAGCACCACACACGAAAATTTTTTTTAATTTCCTAGAGAATTCATTCACAAGAAACTTACTTGTGAAATTATCTGTTCCATCTACCACTATATCATAATTCTTAATTAGGTTTTCAACATTTGATTGATTTAATTTTATTTTAAAACTATCTATTTTTACGTTTGGATTAATCTTTTTTACTCTGTCATTAACTACTTTCACTTTGTACTTACCAATATCTTTTGTGGTAAACATAGATTGTCTATGTATATTTGAAAGATCTATTTTATCATGATCTACTAAACCAATTGTACCTACTCCAGATCTACACAAATATTCTGCAACAGGACATCCTAGTCCACCTAATCCAACAATAAGAACTTTTGAGTTTTTAATTTTTTTTTGTCCTGTGATGCCAATATCTTTAATAATTATTTGTCGGGAATATCTTTCAAGTTCGTTTGTTTTTAAGTTCATTTTTTTCCAGTAGATCCAAATCCGCCAGAACCTCTTAAGGTGTCTGGTAAATCTTTTGTTTCTTCAAACTCAAATTTCAAAACTGGCATTAATACCATTTGAGCTATTCTATCTCCATTGTTAACTAAAAATTTTTCGTTACTATGATTAAAAAGAATAATTTTAATCTCTCCACGATAATCACTGTCAATTGTGCCAGGTGAATTTAGCACTCCAATACTAGACTTGGCTGCAAGTCCAGATCTTGGACGTATTTGAACTTCGGTGTCTTCAGGTATAGCAATAGCAAGTCCGGTTGGAATCAAAGCAGATTTATTTGGCTTTATTTCAATTGGATTTTCCAAAAATGCTTCAAGATCAACTCCAGAAGACCCTGTCGTTTTATAAGAGGGAATTTTTACTTTTTGGTTTAACTTTTTTATTAAAACCTTAATCATTAAAAAAATTAAATTTATTCGTAATTTTTTTAATTAATTCATCTGCAATGACAGATTTAAAATTTTTCGGGATTTTTTCATCATCAATGTTTTTGTCCTTATAAAACAAATGAACTTCATTAAAGTCTGATTCAAACCCAATTTTATTATTACTTACATCATTTGCAACAATCAAATCACAACCTTTTTTTTCCAGTTTTGATCTTGCATTATCGAATAAATTTTCTGACTCGGCTGCAAAACCAACAACAATTTTTGGTTTTTTATTACTTTTAGAAACCAATTCTAAAATATCTGGATTTAAGTCTAAATCAAAACTTTGATCTTTATTTTTTTTAATTTTCTCTTTGTTAAATTTTTTTACCTTAAAATCTGATACTGCAGCTGTAAAAATTGCAAGATCACATGGAAGTAACTCCATTGTTTTTTCGTACATTTCCTCACCAGTTTTGACCTTTATTAATTTTAAATTATCATTCGGCTCCAAGTTAGTAGGCCCAGAGATTAGTGTTGTATCAAATCCATTTTCTACTAAAGAATTTGCGATCTCATATCCCTGCTTACCACTAGATCTATTGGTGATAAATCTTACAGGATCAATTAATTCTTGAGTTGGTCCAGCGGTGACTATCGCTTTTAATTTTTTGTTTTTACTTATTTGTTTAAAATAAAGTTCAAGTTGATTAATAATTTCATCAACTTCTAGCATCTTCCCTTCACCAAATTCACCACACGCCATCTCACCAATTTCTGGTCCTAAAATTCTATAACCATAACTCTTTAAGGTACTTATGCTCTGTTTATTTGATGCGTGTTCCCACATTCTAACGTTCATTGCAGGGCACAAAAAAACCTTTTTGTCTGATGCTTTAATTACAGTACTTGCTAAATCATCAGAAAAACCATTTGAAATTTTTGTAAGGAAATTCGAAGAGGCGGGAGCAACAAGTATAAGATCAGACCATCTTGAAAGAGAGATATGATCCATTTCACTTTCATTCTCTACTGAAAATAAGTCTGTGAAAACTTTATTCTTTGATAATGCTGTGATTGATAAGGGGGTTACAAATTCTTTACCGCTTTTAGTCAAAATTGTTTTAATTTCACAATTAAGTTTTGATAATTTTCTTATTAGATCTAGTGTTTTATAAGCGGCAATTCCACCAGTTATTATAATCAATATTTTTTTATTTTCTAAAAATTTCATACAGAATTAAAATACTATGACACCTAAAAAGACAAGCACTAATAATCCAATAATACTTTGATTTCTAATTGATTTCATCTCGTTTTTTTTATCATTAAAAGAGGAAAAAGAATTTGTATTTTGGGGTATCTGACCACTTGCTAAAAATGCTAATGCTTGATTTGCATTATCCATTATTTTAGGTAACTCAGGAATTCTCTTTATCACTTCAGAAGAGTCTTTTAAGGTATCCATCATATTTTTGATAGGATCTTTAGTCTCTTTTAACCAGTTCTCCAAGACAGGTCTAGAGGTCTCCCATATATTATTGTTTGGATCTAAATTTCTTGCAACACCCTCTACTACAACCATTGTTTTTTGTAAAAGAAGTAATTGTGGTTGAGTTTGCATATTAAATTTTTCCGTAATATCAAATAATTGTTTTAATAGTTTCCCACCTGATATGTCTTTTACACTTTGACCAAATATTGGCTCCCCGATAGATCTTAAAGCTTGAGCTAACTCTTCTACAGACGTTCCCTTAGGCACTAATCCAGCTAACAAATGTACCTCAGCTACTTTTTTGTAATCTCTACGAACAAATCCGTACAAAATTTCTGCTAAGTATCTTCTACTCAATTTATCTATTCTTCCCATTATACCAAAATCTATTGGAACTATTTGGGAAGACTCATTTATAAAAATATTTCCTTGGTGCATGTCAGCATGAAAAAATCCATCACGGACCGCATGTCTTAAAAAATGTTGAATTAAATTTGTAGCAATTTTAGAAGTTTCAATATTTCTTTCTTTAAGCAAGTCCTTTTCTCTTATTGAGACACCATCTACCCAATCTAAGGTAAGAACACTTTCGCTTGTAAAATTCCAATATATTTTAGGTACAAAAAATCCCAAATCATTTTTGGTGTTTTCTGCATACTCATTTGCAGCTGCAGCTTCAAATCTTAGGTCCATCTCGTGATTTGTTATCTCTTTGAAAAGAAAAACAACTTCAATGAGTTTTAGTCTTTTAGTTTTAGTGATTAGACTTTCAACTATATACGCCAATAACATAATAGCATCTATCTCTTCATTAAAAATTTTCTTTATGTTTGGTCTTAAAACTTTTATGGCAACATTTTTTATCGTATTATCTTCTTTAATTTTTGCTTTGTGGACTTGGGCTATCGAAGCTGCTGCTATAGGATCTGATAAGTCAATTATATCGTCAAAATTAGACTGACCTAAATTTTCGATTATGATTTTTTCTGCTTCTTTTTTTGAAAAAGGAGGTAATTTATCTTGAAGAGACACAAGTTCTTTAGACAATTTTTCCCCGATTATATCTGGACGTGTAGCTAAGAATTGACCGAGTTTTATAAAAGTAGTTCCCATTTCTTGTATTGATGCACTTAAGTTTTCCTTACTTTTGGTATCTTTTGAACTTGAAAATGAAAAAGCTAGTAAATTAAAAAATATTTTGATGAATACTGGTATTTTATGAGTTTCCGAAACTATATTTATTATATTAGATTTGCCAACTTTTCTTCCAATTTTAAAAAGTATAAAGAACTTATTAAAAATCATATTTTCCAACCTGTATGTATAGATACAATGCCGCCAGACAAATTTTTATAACTGGCATTGTAAAAATTTTTACTTTTGATTAAATCAAGTAATTCTTCTTGATTAACAAATTCATCAATACTTTGAACTAAGTATTCATAAGGTGCACTTTTTCCAACTACTAATTTTCCTATTAATGGTATTAGTTTCGAATACTGTTTATAAATGAAATCTAAATTTTGATTTTGAATTTTTGAAAACTCAAGACAGAAAAATCTGCCTCCTTTTTTTAAAACTCTATAAGCTTCCGATATAGATGAATTTAGATTTTTTGTATTTCTTAGACCAAAGCTGATTGTGTAATAATCAAAGGTTTCATTTGGTGCATCAATTTTCTCAGCTCTTGAAACTTTCCATTTTATATTTTTGTAATTTGATAACCTTTTTTTCCCCTCGTCTAACATTTTTTTATTAAAATCGACACATAATATTTTTGATTTATTAGATGTATTTTCAGCAAATAATTTAGCAATATCTCCAGTACCACACGCAACATCAATTAAGTTACTTTCTGGATAAGGATTCATCTGTCTGATTAGTTCTCTTTTCCATTGTCTGTGGACACCTAAAGACATGAAATCATTCATGAGGTCATACTTATTATAAACGTTATCAAAAACTTTTTTTACAAGGCCTCTCTTTTTTTGTAGATTTTGTTGCATATTTAAAAGTTATAAAAATATAATATAATATTTAATGCCAGAATTACCAGAAGTAGAAATAGTAAGACAGTCACTAAATAGACAAATAAAGAACCAAAAAATATTAAATATTCAAGTGAATAACCGAAAACTGAGACTTAAAGTACCAAAGAATTTTGAAAAAATATTCAAAAATACCGTCATAGAAAACATACAAAGAAAATCAAAATATCTTATTTTGGTATTTGATAACCATCTTTATTGTGTGATCCATTTAGGCATGTCAGGTACACTTCATTTCATAGGTTTAAAAAAAAAGACTACTAATTTAAGTTTTTACGGATCTCAAAGTTTGCCAAAAAAACATAATCATATAATTTTTAGATTTAAAAATTTTAAACTAATTTACAATGATCCTAGAAGATTTGGATTTTTTAAGATTTTGAAAAATAAGAAAGATTATTTAAAATTTTTTACTCGAATTGGCCCTGAGGCGATAAGTAAAGATTTTAACAAAAAATATCTTAATCAAATTTTAAAGAATAGAACGAAGAATATTAAGAACTTATTGTTAGATCAAAAATTAGTCTCTGGACTAGGTAATATTTATGTAAACGAAATATTATTCCAGGCGAAGATTAATCCGTTTAAAAAATCTTACCTGATTAATTTAGACGAAAACAAAAGAATAGTTAAGTATTCGAAAATAATCCTTAAAAAAGCTATTCATTTTGGAGGTTCTTCAATAAGGGATTTTAAAGGTATCACAGGTAAAAGTGGTAATTTCCAGTCTGAGTTTAAAGTATATGATCGTGCGAAAAAGAGATGTAGTCGGAATAATTGCTCTGGGCAAATTAATAGAAAAATAATTTCAAACAGATCCACTTTTTTATGCTCCGTTTGTCAAAAGTAAAATTACCTATTGACCGTCCAACTTAGAGAGGATATACCATCGCCAAAATGGCAAATACAAAATCAGCAATCAAAAGAATTAGAAGAATAAAGAGGCAAACAGAGGTCAATAAAACCCGTAAGAGCCGTTATAAAATCGCCTTAAAAAAAATGAAAAAATTGATTGATAGTAAGAAAAAAAAGGAAGCTCTTTCCTACTTACCCAAATTGAACTCGGAATTAATGAAAATTGCTAAAACTGGCGTAATCAAAAAAGGAAATGCAACACGAAATGTTTCTAAGATTACGAGAAAAATAAATTCTCTTTAAACAACTTCCAGTTAAAACAACCTGAAGTTAAAATTTTTTTTGCACACTCAGCGAAAAAATCTTGCCACAAAATGTAATTAATTTTTAAACTTTAAACACAACATGTTGGAATTTTCAAAAATAAAAAAAGTAAATTTTCATTTACTTTAATTTTTAGAATAAAATTCAATTTTAAAGTTAGTCACTTTTCAATTTTAAATTTATACAATTTGAAATTTCATTCAATTAGGGATTTTAAATTTTTTTGGTTCTAACAAATATTTTATTGAATAAAATTTTTTAAAAGATTAGCTAGAAACTGTTCTTATGAAAAATTTAAATAAAGATTTCAATCAAAAAAAAGATACAAACCTAATATGGACAGAAATTCAAAAAGAATTTAAATCAAAATTTGGTTCAGAAATTTATGAGAGCTGGCTAAAAAAAATATATTTTGAAGAACAACATAGCAACTATTTAGTTGTTTCGGTGTCAACAAGATTTCTTAGAGATTGGATTGTATCAAGATATCTGGATGAAATTTTAAAAATTGTTAAAAAACAAATTAGAGAAATTTCTAGAATAGAATTCAGAATTGAGGACAAAGAGTATGAAAAAGATAAAGCGGTAAATAATATCATAAAAAAAGATGACAATATCTCGTTCTTAAAAGACAGTTTTCTTCAGTACAACAGAATTGATCAAAATAAATCATTTGATAATTTCATCATAGGCAATAGTAACAAATTAGCCTTTGAAGCTTCAAAAAAGGTCTCTGAAAACATATCTCATTATAATCCTTTGTATTTGTACGGAGGTGTAGGAATGGGGAAAACTCATCTATTAAATGCTATTGGTTTAAAGCTTAAATCAGAAAACAAGGTAACATTTATCTCAGCGGAGAGATTCATGTATCAATTTGTTAAATCAATAAAAAGCAATGAAATGGTGAGATTTAAAGACAATTTTAGAAATACGAACGTTTTAATTGTTGATGATATTCAATTTATGGATGGAAAAGAAGCGATGCAGGAAGAGTTTTTTCATACCTTTAATGCCTTACTTGAAAAAGGCTCACAAATAGTAGTTTCAGCAGACAGACCTCCAAATAAGCTAAAAAGGATTCAAGAAAGGATTAAATCCAGATTTTCAGGTGGATTGGTGGTAGATATTCAAAATCCCGAATATGAATTGAGATACAAAATTCTCAAAGAAAAAACCAACGAACTTAACCTATATTATAATGAAAAGTTAAATATATCAGAGGAAATACTTAAATTTATTAGTTATGAAATTAGAAGCAGCATAAGAGAATTGGTTGGTGCTTTAAATAGAATTGCTTCATTTGCAAGGATATATGAAAGGGTTCCAAATATTTCAGAAACGAAAATAATACTTAAAGATCTCTTAAACATAAACGAAGCTAAGGTCTCCATAGATAATATTCAAACATTAGTTTGTAAATATTTTAAAATAAGTAAAAATGAAATGCTTTCTTCAAGAAGATCAAGATATTTAGTAAGACCTAGACAGGTAGCAATTTACCTTTCAAAAATACTTACGTCAAAATCTTTACCAGAAATAGGCAGAGAATTTTCAAATAGAGATCACACAACAATAATTCATTCCGTAAAAACTATAGAGAAATTAAAGGTAGAAAATAGTGAAATAAATAATGGAATAAACTATCTTAAAAACCAGATAATGTATAAATCAGAAAATGAAGTTTAGCGTAAATCAAAAAGATCTCCAAGAGTCGTTAAGTTTTTGTCAAAATGTAATTGAAAGAAGAAGCACATTGCCAATTTTATCTAATGTTCTTTTAGAGGCGAGTGGAAAAGAACTAATTATAACCGCAACAGATTTAGATATGATTTTTGTCCATCGAATTCAAAGTGTTGAAATTGAAAAAGAAGGCAAAACAACCACAAATTCTCTTATAATGTACGATATAGTAAGAAAATTCAGTTCAGGAAAAAAAATTAATGTAGAAAGTCTATCAGAAAATAAGATGCAGCTAGAGTCTGAAAAATCTAAATTCAAGTTAAACTGCATTGATCCTCAGGAATTTCCATTAATGGAAGAAGGTTTTGAGGCTGAAGAAATTAGTTTAGACTCGCAAAGTTTTTTAAAGCTATTAAATAAATGCAAGTTTTCAATTTCAAATGATGAAACTCGACATTATTTAAGTGGTATTTTTTTACATTTTACTAGTGGGGATGATAAAAACTTTTTGACTGCTGTTTCAACAGATTCTCACAGAATGTCCATATCGAAAATGAGACTTGAGAAACCCATCAACTTTGAACCAATAATATTACCTAAAAAAACAATTTTTCAACTTTGCTCAATATTAGAAAACAACCAAGGAAAAATCAAAGTATCAAATTCAAAAACAAAAATTAAAATTTCCATGGACAACAGTGTCCTAATTTCAAAAGTTATAGATGGAAAATTTCCAAATTACGCTCAAGTTGTTCCAAAAAATAATAAAAAAAAGATGGAAGCAGATCTTGAATTGTTTAAAAGTAGCGTAGATAGAGTTGCGTCTGTTTCTACAGACAAAAAGGATGGAGTTAAAATTAAACTATCAAAAGACAAACTTGATTTGTCGGTCAATAATACACATAGTGGTGATGGAAATGAAAGTGTTTCTGTGAAATTTGAACACGACTTAGATATAACTTTTAACTCTAAATATTTAATAGATGTTGCTAGTGAATTAGAAGGTGAAAAAATTGAAATCTTTTTTAATGATACTGCATCACCAGCGTTAGTAAAAGATCCCAGTGATTTTGATAGTATTTTTGTGATAATGCCAATGAAAGGTTAAATTTAATTTATTAAGTCTAATTCTTTATAAATTAAATTTTCAACATCCGTGGAGAATTGTTCCAGTTCTAAACCAGGTTCAAGAGACTTTAATATAGAAACTGTTATATTTTGTTTACTTTTTAAAAAAGAGGACTTTGGCCATGTTTTTCCTGAATTAATCGCAATTGGAAGACAATTGATTTGAAAGTTATTGTAAATTCTAGCAAATCCTTTTTTAAACTTTGATCTGTCTTTGTAATCTTTCCTTGTGCCTTGTGGAAAAATTATAAGTGTGTTTTTTTTATCATTCAAAACTTTTTCAACTAATCCTGTGAAACCTAGATTTTCCTTAGAGATTTTATTCCTATCAATAGATACACACCCCATCTTTTTTAAATAAGACCCAAACAGAGGAATTCTCATTAATTCTTTTTTAAGAATAAAAACTGATGAATTAAAAATTGTTTGTAAATAAAATGTTTCAAACATGGACTGATGAGAACAAACGACAAAATACTTTTTATCTTTAGGAATGTTTTCTAAACCTTTAACTGTGATATTAATACTTAAAAAAAGTTTAAGACAAATGCCAGTCCAAACACCCATTAAACGTCCTCCAAACTGAACTCCTTTTTTCGGAAATAAAAGTGCTGGAATAAATAAAATTGAAATTGAAATAACCCCTAGATAAAAAAAAAGGAAAAATATTATATTTCTTATCATTTAAATAAGATCTTTAACGGACTGCCTTTTACTAATGACTTGAGTTTTTGATTTATCAACCAACACTTCTTTTGGCATTGGTCGTACATTGTAATTTGACGACAATACATAACCATATGCTCCTACATCTTTTAGAATAACAAACTCCCCCTCATTTAACTTTTGAAATTTTTTCATTTTCAAAAACCTATCCGAAGTTTCACAAATTGGACCAACAAAATCATATTCTTTTTTACTTTTTTTACTCGATTTAATTGCAGGAATAATCATGTGTTTTGCATTGTATAAAGCTGGTCTAATTAGATCGTTCATGCCAGCATCTAAAATAATAAAATCTTTGGTTGGACTTTCTTTTATATAGATAACCTTAGAAATAAGTACAGCAGTATCCCCTATTATAGATCTTCCTGGTTCAAGAATAATTTTACATTCATTCCTTTTTGAAAATTTATAAATTTCCAAAGCAAGCTTTTTAAAATCAAAAGTTTTTTTGTTTGAACTATAGTCAATACCCATCCCCCCACCAAAATCTATGTATTCAAAATTTACTGAAACTTTTTCTAGAAAATTATTTACAACGCGTATCATTTTTTGATAAGGCTCATTACTTAAAATTTGGCTACCAATGTGAACACTTAAACATTTAAATCTAATTGAGTCTGAATTTTTATATTTATCGACAATTTTGATTATATCTTTAAAATTTAATCCAAATTTATCTTGCATTCTGCCAGTTGAAATTTTTCCTATAGTTTGAGCGTTAACATTTGGGTTTAATCTTATTCCTACATTGACTACAGTTTTTTTATTTTTAGATAAATTGATAATATTTTTTAGTTCACTCTCAGATTCAACGTTTATCAATAAAATTTTCTTTTTAATCGCAAAATCTAGTTCACTTGTAGTTTTTCCAACTCCTGAAAACACAATTTTATTTGGTTTAAAACCTACTTTTAAAACTTTTTGGAGCTCGCCTATTGAGACAACATCAGCGCCCAATCCATTATCTTTTATTATCTTTAATAATTTTGAATTCGAATTAGATTTTACAGAAAAACATATTAATGGTTTTGTTTTTTCAAAGTTTTTATTAAAAGTTTTTATATTTTGACTTAACCTTGATTTTGAATAACAGTAAAAAGGGGTTTGAAATGATCGAGTTAATTTCCCTATAGAAATATTCTCAACATAAAATTTACTATTTTTATAATTCATTACGATGTTTGAATTAAACTATTTGTTCCAATTGAACCTTTATATTCAGGATCAGCCTTTTTCCCGCAGGAAATTAATAAAAAACTTAAAACAACAATAATAAAAATTTTTTTCATTTTATTTCTTTTTTATGTTCTCTTATCATTTTCTTAATGTTTTCAAAAGAAGTTCCACCATATGATTTTTTTGAATTTACAGAGTTTCTTAAATCTAGATTTTTCATTACATCGGCACTTATTTTTGGAACAATCTTCTTTAGATCTTCATGTCCAATTTCATTTAAAGCCAAATTTTTCTTTTCAGCAAAATTCACAACTTTTGCTGTTAACAAATATGCTTCCCTAAAAGAAAAATTCATGTTTTTGACCAATGCATCAGCAAAATCGGTTGCTGTTGTAAATCCTATTTTAGCAGCATCTAACATCACTTTCTTGTTAACAATTACTCCATTTATTACTTCATCGAAAATTATTAAACAATTTTTCAAATTATCAAAAGATCTGAAAACCAGATCTTTATCATCTTGTAAGTCTTTAAAATAAGATATTGGTAAACCTTTAACAATTGTTAACATTGAAAAAAGATTTCCAAAAATTGATCCAGTTTTTCCTCTTAAAAACTCTAAAGTATCAGGATTCTTTTTTTGAGGCATTATCGATGAGCCTGTTACAATATTATCTTTTAAGCTAATGAATTTAAATTGGTCTGAATTCCAAATTATTAACTCTTCTGCAATTCTTGATATATGCATTGAGCATATAGATGAACTGTACAAAAAATCTAAAACAAAATCTCTGTCAGATACTGTATCTAAAGAGTTATTTGTTGGTTCTACAAATTTTAGTTTCTTAGTGGTATACCATCTATCAATATTAAAAGATGTTCCAGAAAAAGCACCAGCCCCCAAAGGATTTTGGTTCAAACTTTTCATATTAGAAGAAAATCTAAATCTATCTCTTTTGAACATTTCAACGTTTGATAAAAAATAATGTGCTAAAGAAATTGGTTGAGCATTTTTAAGATGAGTAAAACCTGGCATGATAGAAAATATGTTTTTCTCTGAAATTTTGATTAAAGATTTTATTAGCTTTAATAATAAACTATCAATTTCTACTGTGGATTTTTTTAACCATAGTTTTAAATCAGTAACCACTTGGTCGTTTCTAGATCTTGCTGCATGTAAATAACCAGCATCATTACCAATAAGTTCAAAAAGTCTATTCTCTATATTCATATGAATGTCTTCTAAATTTTCGTCAAATTTGAAGTTTTTTTTCTCAATTTCGTTTTGGATTCTTTTTAATCCCCACAAAATTTTATCCTTAATCTTGATAGTTATAATCTTTTGCTTGTATAACATTTCAGCATGTGAAACTGATGCTAATATATCTTCTTTGTACAACCTTTTGTCTACCTCAATAGAGGATCCAACTTTTTTAAAAGTATTTGAAGTCTTTTTTTTTATTCTAGTGTTCCAAACTGTATTATTGTTTTTATTTTGACTCATGATATGTAACTATACTACTTTATATGAAATTATTAACTTTAAAGTTCTTAATCTTATTAGTGGTATTATTTATCCCAAATACAGTTAATTCGAAAGAATTAAATGGTTTAAAAAATTTAGTTATTTATGAGGATCAAAAAAAAATTAGTGAAATATCATTTAAAAATGAAAAAGATAAAAATGTTTCATTGTCTGAATATGAAAACAAATTATTAATTCTGAATTTTTGGGCTACGTGGTGTGAGCCGTGCAAAGAAGAAATGCCATCTCTGCAAAATCTTCAGAACAATTCAAAATTTAAAAATCTTAAAATTTTACCAATTAACATTGGTCAAGAGGACAAAAATTCGATCAGAAAGTTTTTTTCAGATGTTAACATTGTTGCTTTTGAAATATTTTATGACTCTGATGTAAAACTTGCCAAAAAATTTTCTTTGAGAGGTATTCCAACATCGATTTTGATCAATAAAGATGGCTATGAATTTGCAAAAGTTATAGGTTCTATAGATTTTGAAGATCCTAAATTCGTCAAATGGCTTTTAAATTATGATTAATCTTTAAAAAAATAAGCTAAACAAACTAGGACTATAATAGCAACGAATTGCAACAGGACTCTAAGTTGCATAAGTTTATTAGAATATTTCTTGCTTGTATCACCACCTTTAAATAAGGTTCCTATGCCTAATATTAGTACTACAGCAACTGCTACTAAAAGTATTACCGCACTTACTTTGACAAATATTTCTGTAATCATAAAATATATGTATTACATATTTAGAGAAAAAAAATTAAAATATTTAAATAAATGACATTTTGCCTAAACGCCAAAATAATTAAGCCTGAAGATAAAAACATTAATAATGCTGTAATTTTGTTACATGGTTATGGTGGGGATGGCAATGACATAGCCCCTGTAACAATTAATTGGAAAAGATTTTTACCAAATACTATCTTTATTTGTCCTGATGGACCAGAAACGTGCTCAATAAACCCCACAGGTTATCAATGGTTTGATTTAAACTCTGAAGACGAAGAATATATAACTAAAAAAGCATCAGAAGCAGAGAAAATATTAAAAGAATTTATAGTTGAGATCAAAAATGAATTTAATTTACTAAATTCAAACATTTGTTTATCTGGTTTCAGTCAAGGATGTATGATGTCTATAAACGTCGGCTTATCTGACAAAGAAAAATTTGCAGGGATTATAGGATTTTCAGGAAAAATAATTAACAGAAATGAATTGGGTAACAGAATTTTATCGAAACCTTCTACATTATTAATTCACGGAGATCAAGATGAAATTGTGCCACCTGTGAATTTATTAGAAACGAAAGATTTTTTTGAGAGAAATAAAATTGATATAACAACGAAAATGTTAAAGGGATGTGGTCACAACATACCTGTTGAAGCGTCTAGTTTGGGCCTGACTTTTTTAAAAAAGATATTTAATATAAATTCTTAGTTTAATTAATTGACCCATTGAATTAAAATATTTTTTAGGTTAACTTATTAATAATTTATGATGTTAAATAGTGACAATATGTCTTTAGAAAAGTGTCCTGCACTTGTTTTAAATGCAGACTATAGACCATTAAGTTATTACCCATTATCATTATGGAGCTGGCAAGATTCTATTAAATCAGTTTTTTTAAATAGGGTTTCTATTGTTAGTTATTACGAAAGAGTAATTAGAAGCCCTTCGTTTAGTATGAAACTTCCAAGTGTGATTGCATTGAAAAGTTATATTAAACCGATGTCAAATCCAAATTTTACAAGATTTAATGTTTTTCTCAGAGACAAATTTTCTTGTCAGTATTGTGGAAGCAGCAAAGAATTAACTTTCGATCATTTATTACCTAGATCAAAAGGTGGAAAAACTAATTGGGATAACGTAGTAACTGCATGTTCATCTTGCAATGTAAAAAAAGGTGGAAGACTGCTTTCAAAATCAGGTATGACTTTGAACAAAATGCCTTATCAACCATCAACTGAAGATCTACACAGAAATGGAAAAAATTTTCCTCCAAATTTCTTACATAAAAGTTGGATGGATTATCTATATTGGGATGTTGAATTAGAGCCTTAAATTAGATTTTTTCAGAAATATTGATCGCTATTCTTGATCCAGTTTTTATTACTTTGTCCATTACAGAGTATAAACCTTTTTTCGTTGCTCCTTCTTCGTATGCGATATCTTTATGATCAATTTCATCCTGTCTGAATTTTTTAATTTTTTCTCTTAATTTCTTTTCATCATCTTTTATCTGGTTAATTTGGTTTAGGTAATGTTCATCAATTACTTCCTCTACAGACGCAGTGCAAAGCATGGCAGCCTTTTTTCCTAATATTGTACTTCCAAACCCAAGACCCAATCCTAAAAGGTCCCATAAAGGTAAAAATTTAGTTGGACTTATATTCCTTTTTTTTATCTCATTTTCAAAAAATGAACAGTGTTCATCTTCGTGTTTTTTCATGTCTTCAATCTTTTTTTTTAAGGTCTCGTCTTTAATTATCGTATTTAATGCTAATAGCTGACCCTCATAAATTTTGATCGCTCCTCTTTCCCCAGCGTGATCAACTCTAATGAATTCTTCTAATTTTTGTTTATTAGTTTTTTGCATAAGAATACAAATAATAAGAAAATGAGGAAATTACAAATGATAATATAAAATTTATAGTCGCAAGCGAAACTCCAAATACAGCAAAATTTACATTTCTACAGTCAGGATTTATAACACTTAAACTTTCAAGCAATTTACCCTCTTCCAAAATACTTAAATTATCGTCTGAACAATTAAAAATTGACTGGTATAATTCTTGTTCAATACCAACATGGTATCCAGATAATATCATGCTTATTAAAAAGGTTAAAAATATATAGATGCATATTTTTGTATTTGAAGGTTTAAAAAAACCAAAAAATCCAATTATCAAACCAAGAGCATAAGGCACTCTTTGATACTTGCATAAAATACATGGTTTATATCCCAAAAAAAATTCTACAAAAAATGCGTAAAATATCGAAGTCACACACAGCAATATAATAAACAAATAAAATATCTTAAATTTTTTTTCTAAGGCCATCTAGGATGTAAATTTAATTAAGAAATTATATACAAAGAAAGCAACTATTACTAAAATAACAGATATTATTATTGAAACTGTAACTAGTTTTTTTTCAATTATTTTCTTCATAGCAGGTCCAAAATTTCCAATTAAAAATGCTATTAAAAAAAATCTAGAACCTCTTGTTAAAAAAGACACAATAACAAAATAGAAAAAATTGAAATGCACAAATCCACTTGTAATAGTGAGTAATTTAAATGGTACAGGTGTGAAACCAGCAATAGCCAACAAAGTTACCCAAGCTATTACACCGCCTTCTGAGGACATTTTGTCTTTTAAAAAATTAGCATTATCAACACCATATAATTCAAATATTTTTACACCAATCTCATTAAAAAAAACGTAACCAATAAAATATCCAAGGCATGCTCCCAAAACAGATCCAATAGTAGCAATTAGTGCAATTCTAACCCACCGAGCTCTCTTGGCAATGGTCATTGGTATAATAAAAACATCAGGCGGTATTGGAAATATAAAACTTTCTATGAATGAGATAAAACCTAGAAAAAATTTTGATCTTTTATGACCTGCTAATTCAATTGATTTTCTATATATTTCTTTAAACATACTAAATTTGTTTTTATACTATAATTATAAAAATGAAATTATTAATATTGGGCGAATGGCGGAACTGGTAGACGCGTTGGACTCAAAATCCAATAGTAGCAATACTGTGAGAGTTCGATTCTCTCTTTGCCCACCATTTTATGAAAATAGAAAACATAAATAGTTTAGTAGAACTTTATTTTAAAAAATACGATGAAATTAAAAACAAAAAAGGTCCACCTTTTTTATTTGGATTAAGTTCAAAAGATAAAAACTATTCGTTAAATTGGAATGAAGTAACATTAAAGATTAAAAGTTTAACAACTTTTCTACAAGACTATATTACCCCTAGAGATAGATGTGTATTATTGTCTGAGAATAGACCACAATGGTTAATTGCTGATATTGCAATAATGAATTCTGGAGGTGTAACAGTGCCATTATTTACCACTTACTCAGACTCAGACTATGAATATATAATTAATGATTGTGGACCAAAGGTTTGTATAGTTTCAAATAAATTACAATATGAAAAAATAGAAAAATTTTTAAATGACAAGATTAAGATAATTTCTATTGATAAATTTACAAATCAAATTGAAAACTTTTCAGAAATATTTAAAAAAACAAATTTAACTAATAAAAATTATAATAATAAAATAAAAAGAAACGACTTAGCTTGTATAATCTATACCTCTGGTACGACAGGTAAACCAAAAGGAGTAATGCTAAGTCATGGTGGAATTCTTTCAAATTGCGAGGGGGCTTTAGAAATATTAGCTTCTATTGTCAAAAAGAAAAAACCAGTTTTTTTGACATGGTTACCTCTTTCACATTCGTACGAACATACCGTCCAATTCGTTCAAATTTCTCTGGGGGCAAAAGTTTATTATGCTGAAAGCCTAGATAAACTAATTCCTAACATGTCAGTGGCGAAACCAACCATCATGACCGCTGTCCCAAGATTTTATCAAAATTTATATAACAAAATTTCTTTAAATTTTTCTAAACTGGAGGGGTTAAAAAAAAAACTAATAACGAACACTCTTAAACTTGGCACAAAAAAACTTAAAAAAGAAAACCTAAATTTTGGTGAAAAAATATCTAATTTTTTATGTGAAATTTTAATCAGGAAAAAGATCAAAAAACAGTTTGGTGGAGAGTTACAAGCGTTTGTTTCAGGTGGTGGTGCTCTTGACCAAAAAATTGGAGAATTTTTGAATTCTATTGGATTACCTACATTACAAGGATATGGACTGACCGAAGCTTCTCCAGTCGTTAGCTGTAACGTTCCAGGAAATATTCAAATTGAGACTGTAGGACCTCCATTTAAAACCAATGAAGTTAAAATTTCAAACGATGGTGAAATATTAGTAAAAGGGGAAAACGTTATGCTTGGATATTGGAATAAAAAAGGTGAAACCAATGAAGTTTTAAAAGAAGGATGGTTGCATACAGGTGATATAGGAGAGTTCACCAAAGAAGGAAATTTGAAAATAACTGATAGAAAAAAAGAAATCATTGTAAATTTAGGTGGTGATAACATTTCTCCATCTAAAATTGAAAATTTACTTTGTTTAAATGAAAAAATTAAACAAAGTTTAGTTTATGGAGATAAAAAAACATATTTAGTTGCATTAATTGTAAGTGATAACGATGAAAATAGATCAGAAATTAATTTATACATCGAAAATTTAAATAAAAACTTACAAACAATAGAAAAAGTTAAAAAAATAAAAATTATTAAAGAGGAATTTACAATTGAAAATGGAATGTTAACACCAACTTTAAAATTAAAAAGAAAAAAAATTTTAGAAAAATATAAAAAAGATTTAGAAAAACTTTATTAAATTTAACAAATAAAGTTGATTATAATGCGCATAAACACTATTCTTTTTTAACATTTAACATTTATAAAATTAAATTTAATTTTTTACTTCCTTAATGAATTAATTAATAACTAATTAAATGTTTGACATAACAAAAGAAAATATTTAAAAATTAACTTATAACGAATCAAAAAGATTCGTAACAACAGGGAGCTAAAGATGGCTAAACGAAGAAAAAAAGCTAAGAAAAAAGCTAAGAAAAAAGCAAAAAAAAGAAGAAGAAGAAGATAAGTTTTCTTTTTTAAAAACGCTTCTCATAACGTTTGTGTGAGAAGCGTTTTTTTTTACTCCTCTTCTTGAACGTTTTCTAAATTCTCTGGTTCCTGAGTATCTTGGCTTGGTTGCGGATTAGTTGGTGCTTTTTTTTCCAAGTTTTGCTGACTTTTCTCTAGATTTCTTTTCAAAGCTTTATCTAGTTTTTTTTGGGTATCCTCGAGAGATAAATTTAATATTATTTGAAATTCTGTTAATATTCTTTCGTATGCTTTCTCAAATAATTGCCTCTCACTATATGATTGATCAATCATAATATCGTCACCCTTATTTAAATCTCTAACCACTTCAGCGAGTTCATAGATTTTTCCAGATGTAATTTTTTGTTCATATTCCTGAGCTCTTCTACTCCACATTGATCTTTTAATTTTTGGCTTACCTTTTAAAATTGAGATAGATTTGTTTACTTGATTAATTGTAGACAATGGTCTTAAGTGTGATTGTTTATTAATTGGTAATAATCCAGTTGCCTTATCTTTTTCAAATTTTATATCGTAACACTGTACATCTATACCACCTATCGTTTTTGAGCTTACCGATAAAATTTGCCCCACACCATGTTTCGGATAAACGATATAATCTTTTTGTTTAAATTGTTTTTTCTCTGTTTCCTGTTTTTTTATTTTAACTATTTCTGGTTTTTGATCTTGGCTTTTTGTAAGACGTAAATTTTCAACATTTTTCGGTTTAGATAAATTTACATTAGCTTTTTGTTTTAAAGATCCTTTACTGATTTGTTTAAGTTTTGGCCTACCCAACTTATTTCTTACTTTTATTGTTTTAGATTTTTTAGCTACTGTTTTAGCTTTCTTTTTTGGCAGGACTTTTTTCTTCTTCTTAAATGTTTTCTTTAAAATACTTTTCAAATTTATTTTCTTCATTCTTATATTTTTCGTTATCTATTGGTGGATCTTTTTTTTCTGATATGTTTGGCCATATTTCTGAATATTTTTTGTTTAGTTCTAGCCATTTCTCACTTCCTTCTTCTGTATCAGGTTTGATCGCATCAACCGGACACTCGGGTTCGCAAACGCCACAATCTATACACTCATCCGGTTTAATTACAAGCATATTTTTTCCCTCGTAAAAACAATCAACTGGACATACCTCAACGCAATCCATTAATTTACATTTAATACACTTGTCATTTACTATGTAAGTCATTATTTGTTATTCAGTACTTTGACCTTAGTTTCACCTAATATCTTATCATCTAAATAAAGCAACCCAGCTAAACGTCTCATAAGGTTATTTTCGTAAATATCAGATTTTCCATCTGATAATATTATTCTCCATAAAGTTTCAACAATTATAATTTTATTTTCAAAACTTAATGACTTTACGTCGCTAGTAAATGCTTGAATATGATTTGAGTCATTTTCTTTTTGTTCTGCCTTTGAAACAATATCATCTAGGTTATCTAAGTCAGGGTATAATTTCTTCACTGTCTTCTTAATTATTTCCTTTTCTTCGGACGTATAATTTTCATCTATTTTAGCCGCATGAATTAAAAGACAAGCAATGTTAATAGACTCTTCATTTGTGTCATTTTTTTCGTTGTTATTTTTAAAAAATTTAAATATCATTTTAAATCTAATTGTTTTAATGCTTCAAAGGGATTATCTTTTTTGATCTTTAAATCTAAACTCTTTTTTATCTTTTTAAAAGGTTTATATTTAAAAAACGTTTCATTTTTTTCATCAAAAACTTTATATCCCATTAGTTTTATGATTTTTACAAAACTTTCTTTGTTACAACCTAATAAATTTAACATTTTAGGTATTAATTTAATTTTGTCTGATTTACTTTCATTTGAGTTAATTATTTCAATAAATAATCTTTCTAAAATATCAATTCTAACAAAATAGCTATCAAATTTTTCAAATCCACATAAAAGCATAAATTTTTTATTTTTATATTTACTGTCATTCACAAAATTTAATCCAAAAGTAGGAGGAAATAAATTTAAGTCTTCTCCGTTAAAATTCTTCCAAAGTAAAATTCTCAAAGAGACAACGCTAGGTTTAAAAAGTTTGAACAAAAATATATGATATCTTCCAAATTTTACGCCTAAATCCCTGAGTGTTTTTCTTTCATCCTGGCTTAAATTTTTAATTATATCTACAACTTCCTCTCTTTTTACAACGCCATTATTTTCGTATAATTGATAAGATAAAGCTCTTATTTGAGCATTTGCTGAATTTATACTCTTAAGTTTTAATAAACTATCTAGCTCACCAATAATTTTTGTATCTAGCCATTTTTTCAAAAAAGAATGAAGTTTAAATTTTTCATCATTTTCAACAATGTCATCGATGATTAAATTAAGTTCTGGAGAAAGATAATCTGTACCTTTAGCAAGCATTGCTATAGGAAAGTTTTTCCAATAAATTTTGCTATCATCTTTTAATTTAATTTGTTTTCCTTCAATTATTTGATTGATTCTTTTTGAAATTTCAGGGTTAACATTTTGTCTTGCAGCTTTTTTTAAAGATTTTATGTCAGTTTCTAAATCGCCAACTTTAAAATCTAATTCAAGTTTTAGACCTTTTAAATTTCCAATGAATTGATTGTTGATCAAAACCTTTCCTTCATTTTCAATTTTTGTATCAAAAGAGATATCTTGTTTTAAACCTCTTGCAAGAACACTTGCTCGTTTATCTATAAAACTCTTAGTAAGTTCTTCATGCAATCTATCAGACAATTTGTCCTCTAAAGATTTTGTTCTTTTTACCCAATAGTCTTGATTTTCTACCCACCCATTTTTGTTAGAAACATAAGACCATGTTCTAACATTGGCAATCCTATTAGATATAGAATCTACATTACCGTCAACTTTATCTAAAATTGAAAGTTGTTCCTTCATGTATTTATTTGAAATTTTTCCTGTTTTTTCTCTTAAAAAATTAAATACTTTTCCGATTACTTCTAAATGATTTCCATAAGTTTTTTTTACAAAATCAGGTATTTGACAACATTCCCATAATAATTTTAATTCATTCTCATTATTATAAATTTGTAATTTTTCAGTATCTTTTAAAATATACTTTAAAACTTTTTCATCCTCACACTCTGAAATTCTTTTAAGCCAAGGTTTATTTGGCTTTTCCTCTAAGGACTTAATTAGTGATTGTCCATTTTTAAAATTTAAATTTGGATTCCTCCAAAAAATTGTATTGATGTCGTCAATTTTGTGGGTTTCAAGTAATTCAATTTCTTCTGGACTTATCTCACCACACTCACCTGTAATACCAAACGAACCATCATTAAGATATCTACCTGCTCTTCCAGCAATCTGCGCAATTTCGGAAAGTCTTAGTCTTCTAATTTTTTTTCCGTCAAATTTTTTTATACTTGAGAAAAAAACATTGTTTAAATCCATGTTTATTCCCATACCAATTGCATCAGTTGCAACAAGATAGTCAACGTCACCAGACTGATATAGACTTACTTGGGAATTTCTTGTTTTGGGACTTAAAGAACCCATTACAATTGCAGCACCACCCTTTTGACGTCTTATTAATTCTGCAATTGCATAAACTTCCTCGGCTGAAAATGCAATTATCACACTTTTTCTCTCTATACGAGAGATTTTTTTGTGACCAGAGTAAGTTAATTTAGATAATCTTTTTCTATCGATATATTCAATATCCCCATCTAATTTATCAATAATATTTTTCATTGAATTTGATCCCATGAACATTGTTAGTTTTTCACCTCTTAAATTCAATAATCTGTCAGTGAAAATATGACCTCTTTCATGGTCAGAACACATTTGAATTTCGTCTATTCCGACGAATTCTAAATCTTTTTCTATAGGCATAGACTCTACAGTACAAAAAAAATACTTAGCGTTTGGAGGTATTATTTTTTCTTCACCTGTTATTAACGCAACTTTATTTGGATCAGTTTTTTTAACAACTTTATCATAAACTTCTCTCGCTAAAAGCCTCAAGGGAAAACCTATCATCCCAGAGCTAAAAGAGAGCATTGTCTCAATAGCTAGAAAGGTTTTTCCTGTGTTGGTAGGTCCTAGAACAGCAGTTATTTTATTTTTCGTCATTTCAACTTTTGGTGTGTTAAATTTTTTTACT
Source organism: uncultured Pelagibacteraceae bacterium (assembly GCA_902584685.1). Taxonomy (GTDB): domain Bacteria; phylum Pseudomonadota; class Alphaproteobacteria; order Pelagibacterales; family Pelagibacteraceae; genus Pelagibacter. The sequence continues at coordinate 57,052 of CACIAP010000005.1, forward strand.
ACTATATATTGTTATCGCTAAAGAACAAAAATAGTCTAAAACAAGTCCGAATCATTCAGGTAAAAGTTCTCATTTTTATTTTTTTTTCGATAATAACATATTTGATCTAATTATGCAGCCTTATATTTATTTACACAAGTATTTGCTAGTATCAAATTTGGATCAATAAAAATTTTTGATTTTTTTGCTTTTCTAAAAGATTTGAATGCAAAAATTGCTATAGGTAACTCTGTGCATCCTAAAATTATTTTTTTACAATTTACTTTTATTAAATAATCAATTGCAGGCTTAATAATTTTTTCTGCTTTTCTTACATTACCCATTTTTACAAATTTAATTGCTTTATTTACATTTTTTTTTTGTATCTTTATGGGTGGTGATAAAAGTTTAAACCTTTTATTGAAATGTTTATGATAAATTTTTGTGCTTAAAGTGGCTTCGGTAGCAAGGATTCCAATTTGAGAGTTAATTTTACATCTTTTTTTTGTATGATTATAAACTTCCTCGGGCATACTCAAAATAGGTATCTTCACTTTTTTTCTTAAATCATCATACCAAAAATGAGCCGTATTACACGGCATTACAATAAACTTACATTTATTTTTTTCTAACAATTTACAACCTTTCACTAATTCTTTAAGGACATTATAATATTTTTTTAAGTTTTCCGGTCTCTTTGGTGTATCGGACTTATTGTATAATATAAATTTTGGGTATTGTTGATCTTGTTTTCCTCTATATAAAATAGCAATTTTATTGCAAAAATCTAAACCAGCTTGCGTTCCCATTCCTCCTAAAATTCCAATCATATTTTTTTTACTACTTTCCAAACGCCTGTTGCTGATGCAATAATATTTTTCTTTATATATAAATTACAATTCACAAATAACATTGATCTTGTTTTCTTTAATATGTTTACTTTTCCTAATATCTCATCCCCCAGTCTAGATGGCGCAATAAATTTTACATCTAATGAAATTGTAACACATGATTGATTATTGCTAGCTCTATAAACAGCAGTTCCAGCACCTGCATCGATTAAAGAACAAATAAATCCTCCATGAGTGATCTCTCTTTTGTTCAAGTGTATGTCTTGTATTGTGCTTTTAAACTCGAACTCAGTATCTGATATATCTCTAAAAAGAAGACCACCATTGTGTTTCATAAAACCAGAAACTTTACTGATTTGCTCAAATTCGTTTTTCATTTTTATAAAAAAATTGTTAATAAAATTAAAACTATTAATACTATAGCAAAAAAATATACAACACTTGATTGCAAAGAGATTTTCATAATTTTGGTGCGCCTGCTAGGAGTCGAACCCAGAACCTCCTGGTCCGTAGCCAAGCGCTCTATCCAGTTGAGCTACAGGCGCTAAATTATAAAAAATAATCATATTTAATAATGTAATTTTTAAATAAATAATTATTCTATATTAATGTCAAAAAATTCTAAAGATATTGTTTTTGTTGCAGCTCAAAGATCAGCTATAGGAAGATACAAAGGCATTTACAAAGATCTACAAGCTCATAATTTAGGTTCATTAGTAATCAAAAGTTTAATTAAAAAGACGAAACTAAAAGCTGATGAAATTGATGAAGTAATATTAGGCCAGGTGTTGACAGGATCTTGTGGACAAAATCCAGCTAGGCAAGCAGCTATAAATTCTGGAATTCCAAAAGAAAAGACTGCAATAATTATTAATCAAGTGTGTGGGTCTGGACTAAGATCTATTGTTAATGGATATCAATCATTAATAACAAATTCTGCAAACTTTATAATTGCTGGAGGCCAAGAAAGTATGACCAATTCACTTCATGATCAAATGATGAAAGATGGTTTAACGGATGCTTTTTATAATTATCATATGGGTGTTACAGCTGAAAATGTTGCTGCAAAATATAATATATCAAGACAAGAACAAGATGAATTTGCAATTGAGTCTCAACAGAAAACAAATATAGCAATAAACAAAAAAAAATTTGATAATGAAATTATTAATGATGATACCGATGAACATCCAAGATCTGGAATAACAATAAGTGATCTTTCAAAATTAAATTCTGCATTCAAAGAAAAGGGGACCGTCACTCCTGGAAATTCATCTGGTATTAATGATGGAGCCGCTGCAGTTGTTTTAACTACAAGAGAGTTAGCTGAAAAACATAATTTAGAAATATTAGGAAAGATTATATCTTGGGCAACCTGTGGTGTTGATCCATCAATGATGGGATTAGGGCCAATCCCTTCTTCTAACAAAGCACTTCAAATAGCAAAATGGGATATAAAAGACTTGGACTTAATTGAAATTAACGAAGCCTTCGCTGCTCAAAGTATTGCTGTAATTAAAGAGTTAAAAATTCCTAAAGAAAAAGTAAATGTGAATGGTGGTGCAATAGCACTCGGTCATCCTATAGGTGCCTCAGGTGCAAGAATTGTTGTTACACTTTTAAACGAATTAAAAAAAATAAGTGGAAAAAAAGGTTTGGCAACACTATGCATTGGAGGAGGGATGGGAATTTCAATGTGTATAGAAAAAGATTAATATTTGAGTGATTTATAATATTTATTCAGAATGATATTTTGTATCCAAATTTTTGCGTCTAAGTTTTTATAATTAGGCTTTTTCTTAATAAAATTAATAAATATTTTTAACATATGCTAATTAACTCATTTTAGGATGACGAAAAAAAGATATAAATATGTTAAAATATTGACCTTTAAAAAATATAGATGAAAAAAGACATTCTAGTACCTGATATAGGAGATTTTGATAACGTAGAAATCATAGAAGTTCTTGTAAAAGAGGGTCAAAAAATTCAAAAAAACGATTCTATTGTTACACTTGAAAGTGATAAATCAAGCGTAGAAGTACCAAGCACAGAAGAGGGCGAAGTATTAAAAATTTTAGTAAAAGTTGGTGATAAAGTATCGAAAGGAGATAAGCTAATAGAAATTCAATCTGCTTCTGAAAAAAAAGAAGTCAAAAATTTAGATATTCCTAAAGATACTGAAAAAATAATTGTAGACGCAGAAAAATCTCAAAGAGTAGAACAAGAAAAACCTTTTGAAAAACAAGTTATAAGCCAAGAGAAAAAGAAACCAACCAGAAATATTGAAATAATATCTGATGGCAATGATTTAGATCCAACTGAAACTAAAGAGTGGCTAGAATCTTTATCTGCAGTTCTTCAAAATGACGGTAAAGAAAGAGCTCAATATTTAATAAAACAATTAATTGAACATTCTTATAAAGAAGGCTCAGATTTAGTCTTATCTCGAAACACACCTTACATAAATACTATTCCTCCTGAAGAGGATAAAAAATCTTCAGGAGATCAAAACATTGAAAGAAAAATAAGATCTTTAATTAGATGGAATGCAGCTGCTATGGTTGTTCGAGCTAATAAAAAAAACCCTGATCTTGGCGGTCATATAGGAACCTTTGCTTCAGCTGCAACATTATATGACGTTGGTATGAATCATTTTTGGAGAGCAAAAAATAATAAGTTTGGTGGAGATTTAATATATTTCCAAGGTCATAGCGCTCCAGGAATTTATGCAAGATCTTTTTTAGAGGGAAGATTAACTGAGAAACAACTGGACTCGTTTAGACAGGAGGTCTTACCAGGTGGTTTATCTTCTTATCCTCACCCTTGGCTTATGCCAAACTACTGGCAGTTTCCAACTGTATCAATGGGTCTTGGCCCAATGTTAGCGATCTACCAAGCAAGATTTATGAAATATTTAATTAATAGAGGTTTGATTAAAGATGAGAGTAGAAAAGTTTGGGCCTTTTTAGGAGATGGGGAAATGGATGAACCAGAGTCTTTAGGTGCAATTGGATTAGCATCCAGAGAAAAATTAGATAACCTAATATTTGTGGTTAACTGCAATCTTCAAAGATTAGATGGACCTGTAAGAGGTAATGGAAAGATAATTCAAGAACTTGAGGGAATTTTTAGAGGAGCTGGTTGGAACGTGTTAAAAGTGATATGGGGATCTTACTGGGACCAATTATTAGCAAAAGATAAAACAGGTTTATTGGTAAAAAGAATGAATGAAGCTGTTGATGGTGAGTATCAAGCATTTAAGGCGAAGGGTGGCGCATATGTAAGAGACAAATTTTTTGGAAAATACAAAGAATTAAAAGAAATGGTCTCAAGCTTAACTGATAGAGATATATGGAAGCTTAATCGAGGAGGCCATGATCCACATAAAGTGTATTCAGCTTACCATAGAGCACTAGAAAACAAAGGTAGTCCAACAGTGATAATTGCCAAAACTATCAAAGGTTATGGAATGGGTAAATCTGGGGAAAGTATAAATACCACCCATCAACAAAAAAAATTGGACGTAGACGATTTACTTTATTACAGAGATCGATTTGATGTTCCTTTAACTGACGAGCAGGTAAAAAATATTGAATACTACAGACCAAAAGAAGATTCACAAGAAATAAAATATTTAAAAGAGAGAAGATTGCAACTTGGTGGCTTCATTCCTGAGAGATCATCTTTTGCCAAACCAATTAAAGTTCCTCCAAAAGATATCTTCGATGTGATGAAACAATCAACAGGCACTAAAGAAATGTCGACGACTATGGCACTAGTTAGAATGTTAACAAACCTCTTAAGAGATAAAAATGTTTCACCCAAATTAGTTCCTATAATTCCTGACGAGGCTAGAACGTTTGGTATGGAGGGCTTTTTTCAAAAAATTGGTATTTACGCGCATGAAGGTCAAAAGTATGAGCCTGTAGACGCAAAACTACTTTCATCTTACAGGGAAGATAAATCAGGACAGGTGTTAGAGGAGGGAATAACGGAGGCTGGTTCCATGTCATCTTGGATAGCAGCAGGAACATCATACACTAATCATGATATAGAAATGATTCCAATATATTTGTTCTATTCAATGTTTGGTTTTCAAAGAGTTGGTGATTTCGCCTGGGCCGCAGGTGATAGTCAGGCAAGAGGATTTCTTATAGGCGCTACATCTGGGAGAACAACTTTGGCTGGAGAAGGATTACAACATCAAGATGGACATAGTCATCTACTTGCTTCCACAATACCAAATTGTGTTTCCTATGACCCAACCTTTGCTTATGAGTTAGCTGTAATATTCAGAGATGGTTTAAGAAGAATGTATGAAAAAAAGGAAAATGTTTTTTATTATATTACAACAATGAATGAAAATTATCCTCATCCAGCAATACCAAAAGATAAAAATATTGAAGAAGCAATCTTAAAAGGAATGTATAAAATTAAACAAATTTCAAAAAACAAAAAAACAAAAATTCAACTATTAGGATCTGGAACTATTTTAAGAGAAATGATGCAGGCAGCAGACATATTGGATAAAGATTTTAAAATTGATTGTGATATATGGAGTGTCACAAGTTTTAATGAATTAAGAAAAGATGGCATGGAAGTGGAGAGACATAATCTCTTAAATCCAAATGAAAAACCAAAAAAAGCATATGTTGAGAATTGCTTAAAAGACGCTGAAGGCCCTATACTAGCTGCATCAGATTATATGAGAATTACATCAGATCAAATAAGACCGTTTACTAACAAAAGTTTTTATTCACTAGGGACAGATGGATATGGGAGAAGTGACAGTAGAGAAAAACTTAGAAATTTCTTTGAGGTGGATAAAAAATATATTGTTACTTATGCTTTAAGTGTTTTAGCAAAAGAACAATTAATCCCCTCAAAATATGCAGAACAAGCGATTAAGAAGTATAACATTGATAAAAATAAACCTATACCAACAAAATTATGATTAATAGAATACTCGCCACTCCAAAAGTAAGAAAGTTTGCAAGAGAATTAGGGGCTGATATTTCAAATCTTAAAGGGTCTGAAAGGAATGGCAGGATAACAGAGGAAGATGTTAAAAATTTTATAAAAGGTTCTAAAAAGAATACGCTATTAAAAGAATCACAAAAACCAGAGCCAAGAATTAACTTAATTGATCACTCTGAATTTGGTGAAATAGAAGTTGTTGAAATGCCAAGAGTAAAAAGGCTCGCAGCACCGCTGTTATCAGAGTCGTGGAGAACTATCCCACACGTCACCCATCATGATGAGGCTGATGTGACTGAACTTGAAAACTTCCGTAAAAATTTAAAGGATGGTTATACAGGTGAGCAAAAGAAAATTACCCCACTTGCTTTTATAATTAAGGCATTAGTGAAGAGCATGATGAAATATCCAATCTTCAATTCATCTATAAAAGACCAAGAAAATTATCAAATAATATTAAAAAAATATTTTCATATCGGTATTGCAGTAGATACTCCACATGGTCTCATGGTTCCTAAAA
>CACIAP010000006.1 GCA_902584685.1 uncultured Pelagibacteraceae bacterium
TTCGGGTTTAGTTGCTGGTAAAGGTTATCCAAATCCAGTGGAGCATGCTGACGTTGTTACTTCAACAACTCATAAAGTTTTTAGAAGTGCACGTGGTGGAATTATTTTAACAAATAATGAAGCTCTGTCTAAAAAATTTAATTCAGCAGTTTTCCCAGGTTATCAAGGTGGACCTTTGATGCACATAATTGCTGCAAAAGCAGTTGGGTTCCTTGAGGCATTAAAACCAGAATTTAGAAATTATATTTCAAATGTAATGGCTAATGCAAAAATTTTAGCTGAGACATTAAAAAACAATGGTTTTAAAATATATTCAGGCGGGACTGATACTCATTTAATGTTGGTAGACTTAAGACCATTCAATGTAAAAGGAAATATTGCAGCAGATAGTTTATGTAGAGCTAACATAACATGTAATAAAAATGGAATTCCATATGATACAGAAAGTCCAATGATAACATCTGGGATAAGATTAGGAACACAAGCTGCAACCACGAGAGGTTTCGGCTTAGATGAATTTAAAAAAGTAGGTGAACTAATAACTAAAACAATAAAAGGTTTATCAGCAAATCCAGAAGATAATACGAAAGTTGAAGCAGAAGTAAGAGAAGAAGTAATTTCACTATGCTCAAAATTTCCGATTTATAAAAATTTAAAATAGTAAATGATTTGTCCATGTGAAAAAAAAGGTGAAACATCGGTTGTGGATTCACGTCCAACCGAAGATGGTACTGCTATAAGAAGAAGGAGACTTTGCACATGTGGAGAAAGATTTACTACATTTGAAAGAATCCAATTCAGAGAATTAATGGTTGTTAAAAAGAGTGGAAGAAAATCACCATTTGATAGAGATAAATTATCAAAGTCAATTTACATTGCTCTAAAAAAAAGACCCATTGATACTGAAACTGTCGAAAAATTTATTACTAATATTTCAAGATCACTTGAAGAGTTAGGACAAAATGAAATTTCATCCAATGCAATTGGAAAAATGGTTATGGATGGTTTAAAAAATTTAGACCCAGTAGCTTATGTTAGATTTGCATCTGTTTATAGAAATTTTAGAGAAGAAAAAGACTTTGTACAATTTGTAGACAAAATAGATGTCTTCAAAAAAAGATAAGCTCTATTTAAATTTAGCTTTGAATTTAGCAAAAAATATGGAGGGTTTAACTGGGACAAATCCTTCTGTTGGAAGTGTTCTTGTTAAAAAAGATGAGATTATTTCTTTAGCTTCCACAGGTTATAATGGAATACCTCATTCTGAGTTTAGTTTATTAAATAAAATTGACAAAAAAAAAACCAAGGGTTCATCTCTATATGTTACTTTAGAGCCTTGTAGCCATTATGGTAAAACACCACCGTGTACTAATATTATAATAGATAAAAAGATTTCTAGACTTGTTTTTGGTGCGCATGACATTGATGAAAGATCCTCAAAAAGAGCTAAACAAATTCTGAAATCAAAAAAAATCAAAGTTAAACATGTTAATGTAGCTAAGATAAATGAATTTTATAAACCTTATATTTTTCAAAGAAAATATAAACAGCCTTATGTAGTAGGAAAAATAGCATGCTCAAAAGATTTTTTTATTAAAAGTTCTAAATCAAAATATATTTCTAATACATATACTCAATCTTTCTCTCATCATCTTAGATATAAAAATCAAGCTATATTAGTAACCTACAAGACAATTAATGAAGATAATCCATTATTGGATTGTAGATTACCTGGCTTAAATGAGTATTCACCAATAAAAGTTATTATAGATAAAAAACTAAAAGTAAAAAAAAACGCCAATATTTTCAAATCAAAGAATACTAAAATAATTATTTTTTATAACTCAGGTGATAAAAAAAAGATAAAGTTTCTGAAGAGTAAAAAAACAAAACTAATCAATGTTAAACTCAAAAAAAATGGTGAATTTGACTTAAAAAAAGTTATGTCAATTTTATACCAAAACAATATTCGTTTTTTATTAGTTGAGGGTGGAAATCATTTTACAAACAAAATGTTGGATAAAAGTTTATTTAATGAATTTTATTTAATAAAAACAGATAATAAATTGGGACAATCTGGTAAATTAAACATTAAAAAAATAGTTTATAAATTATCAAAAAAATTTAAAATTAAGAGTAATATCAATCAATATTTTGATAAAAACAGAATTACAAGATTTATTTAAAAAATGTTTAACGGAATTATATATCAACAGGGAATTGTATCTAAATTTTCGAAATTAAATGCAGGGACCAAAATATTTGTAAAGAGCAAGCTTAAATTAGACAAAAAAAATATTGGTTCATCCATTGCATGTGATGGTGTTTGTCTTACATTGATTTCAAAAAGAAAAGACTTATTAGAATTTTATCTATCTAAAGAAAGTATTAACAAATCAAAATTTAAGCATCTTAAAATTGGTCAAAAGATAAATCTTGAGTTGCCTTTAAAATATGGTCAAGATATTTCAGGTCATATATGCCAAGGACATGTTGATTGTACTTCTTTACTTAAAAAAATTAAAAAAGCAGGTAAATCAATTGTATTTGAATTTAAAATTGAAAATAAATTTTCAAAATATTTAATACCTAAAGCTTCAATACTTATAAACGGTGTTTCGCTTACAATTTCAAAAATAAAAGGTAATAACTTTCAAATATGGTGCATTCCGCATACCTTAAAACTTACTAATTTATCAAGTTTAAAGGTTAATGATATTGTTAATATTGAAATAGATATTCTCTCAAAATATGTAAAAAAATTTTATGAAAACAAAAAAGTTTAGTTCTGTAGAAAATATTATTCGTAAAGCCAAAAGAGGTGAAATGTATATTCTTGTAGATGATGAACATAGAGAAAATGAAGGAGATTTAGTAATACCAGCTTCAAATGTTTCTCCAAAGAAAATTAATTTCATGGCTAAGTATGGAAGAGGATTAATTTGTTTAGCGTTAACAAATAAACAGGCTAGAAGATTAAATCTTTCTCTCATGTCACCAATAAATAAATCAAGAAACCAAACAGCCTTCACAGTTTCAATAGAGGCAAGAAGGGGAGTTACAACTGGTATTTCTGCTAAAGATAGGTCTTTAACTATTAGAACAGCAATAAAAACAAATGTTAAAAAAAAGGATATAGTTTCTCCAGGACATATATTTCCAATCATCTCAAAAGATGGTGGAGTTTTAGTAAGGGCAGGTCATACAGAAGCATCAGTTGATATTTCAAAACTAGCCAAAAAAAATCCTTCGGCAGTTATTTGTGAAATAATGAACGATAAAGGGGTAATGACGAAAGGCAAAGAACTTTTTGAATTTGCAAATAAACATAAATTGTCGATAGCAAAAATAGAAGATTTAATTTCTTATAGATTAAAGAATGAAAAACTAGTTAAGCTTAAGAAAACTGATAAAATTATAATTAAAAATAAAAAATATCAAATTAAAATTTTTGAAAATCAACTTGATGGTTCTGAGCATTTTGCATTAATAAAAGGTAAAATCAGCCCCAGTAAAAATACTAGAGTACGAGTTATATCTTCTAATTTGTTTGAAAGTTACTTACTAGGAAAGAGTTTGCCTAATTCATTTAATAATACATTAGATTATTTTAAAGATTATAATAATTGTATACTAGTTTTTATTAGAGACTCTAATTTAAAATCTGTATCTTCTACTTTAAGAGACTTTAAATCTGATAAGAAAAATAAAATAGGCACTGACAAATTAATTAGAAACTATGGTATTGGTGCACAAATAATTAAAGCTTTAAGAGTTAAAAATATGATATTAGTTACTAGATCGCCAAAAAAAGTTATTGGTCTAGAAGGTTTTGGAATAAAAATTACTAAACAAGAAATAATAAAATGAAAAAAATTTGTATAGTAGCATCAAAATATTATGAAGATATTATCAATATGTTAGTTGATGGTGCAAATGATGTTCTAAGCAATCATAAAAAAAAAATTAAAATGAAAATTATTTATGTTCCAGGTGTTTTCGAAATACCATATGCCATATCAAAAAATTTGAAAAAATATGATGCATTTATAGCCTTAGGATGTGTAATCAAGGGTGAAACGCCTCATTTTGACTTTATCAGCAAATCTTCAATAGACGCAATAATGAAATTATCAATTGAATATAAAAAGCCTATTGGAAATGGAATTTTAACTTGCTTGAATAAAGACCAAGCAATTGAACGTGCTGATAAATCAAATAAAAACAAAGGTAAAGAAGCTGCAAATGCAGCAATTGAACTTTTGATTAGTGATAAATAGAAAGATGCAGCCACAATATAGTCCAAAAAACAATCCAAGAGTAATTATAATTCAAAAATTATATGGAAAATATTTTAATAAAGAAGAAGAATTAACGTTTCCTAAACACAGATTTAAAAAATTTATAAAGGATGTTGTAAATGGTACAATTGAACGAAACGAAGTAATTGATAATGAAATTCAAATACATTTAGAAAATGACATTAAACTAAAAAAACTTGATAAAATTTTTATAATAATAATTAAAAGTGCTATTTTTGAATTTTTATATAAACCGAATGTTTCCTCAAAAATAATTATCAAAGAATATCTAAATGCATCTAATTATTTTATAGATTTATCACAAACAAAATATCTTAATGCATTATTAGATAAAATATCAAATAAAATCAGAGCTTAAATGAATGAAGTTCAATTAATTGACAAATTTCTTAAAAGATTAACCAAAAAAAAAAGTTCATCTCAAGGTCTAAACGATGATATTTTTTTTGATAAATCCAATAAACTAGCAGTATCAGTTGATACCTATGTTGAAAAAGTACACTTTCCTAATTTTAAAACACCTGATCTTGTAATTAAAAAGATTTTAAGATCATCACTATCAGATTTAATTTGTAAGGGTGTTAAACCAAAATATTATTTTATATCAGCGAGTGGTAACTCAAAATCTTTCTCAAACAATAATTTAAAAAAGATTTCAAACTCTTTATTGCTTGAACAAAAACGATTTGATATTGAATTATCTGGTGGTGATACCGTTTACTCAAATACAAACTCTTTTACATGTTGTGTGATAGGATTTTCCAATAAGATAATCAAAAGACATAATTCAATTGTTGGAGACGATATATATATTACAGGTCATTTAGGTGATAGTTTCATAGGTCTTCAAATTTTAAAAAAAAAAATTTCAATACCAAAACTATTAAAAAAATACTTCATTTCTAAATTTTATTTGCCATCTATAAATTTAAAGATGGTAAATTTCTTACAAAAATTCGCAAATACTTCTATTGATATATCCGATGGTTTATTGATCGACTTGAAAAAAATGATAAGACAACAGAAACACGGTTTTTCGATTAGATTGGATGACATTAAATTATCAAATCAACTCAAAAAAGTTTTAAGTAAAAATAAAAGAATTAAAATTGAAAATACAGTTTTTAACGGTGATGATTATGAAATTATTTTTACTTCTCATAAAAAAAACCGATCCTTAATCGATAAGTACGCTAAAAATAAAAATCTTAAAATTCAAAGAATCGGCAAAATCTTAAAAAAACACCAAGATTCTTGTATTTTAAAAGGAAATAAGAAGTTTAGAGTAAATAAAAACCTTGGTTATACTCATCAATTTTAAATAATATTATATTGCCTTTTATACTTATTTTTGTAATGTCCATTTTTTTTAAATAGAAACATTTAATACATAAGGAATTTATGAACTATAATGTCGAAACAATATTAATCTACACAATTCTAGCAGGTATCTTATCAATAGTTTACGGATATTTTACAGGAAAAAATATTTTAGCTTCAAGTACAGGAAACTCCAAGATGCAAGAAATTGCATCTGCTATTCAAATTGGTGCAAAAGCGTATTTAAATAGACAGTATAAAACCATCGCAATAGTTGGTTTAGTAGTTCTTGTTATTATAAGTTTCTCATTCAGTTTTTTAGTGGGTCTAGGTTACTTGATTGGTGCTGCATTATCAGGTATCGCCGGTTATGTAGGAATGTTGGTTTCAGTTCAGGCCAATGTAAGAACTGCTGAAGCATCTAGAAAAGGTTTATCGAAAGGTTTATCAATTGCATTCAGGTCTGGTGCAGTTACTGGAATGTTAGTTGCTGGATTAGCTTTATTATCAATAGCAGTTTACTATTATTTACTTTTAAAATTTAATGTTGATAAAAGAGAATTAATCAATGCACTTATTGCATTAGGATTTGGTGCTTCACTTATTTCTATATTTGCAAGATTAGGTGGTGGAATTTTTACAAAAGGAGCTGATGTCGGTGCAGATCTAGTTGGAAAAGTAGAGGCAGGAATTCCAGAAGACGATCCAAGAAACCCAGCCGTAATTGCTGACAATGTCGGTGATAATGTTGGTGATTGTGCTGGTATGGCAGCTGATTTATTTGAAACATATGCAGTAACTATTGTTGCTACAATGGTTTTATCCTCAATTTTTTTCCAAAATGATTTAATGATGATGGTCTATCCTCTTACTATTGGAGGTGCTTGTATAATAACTTCAATTCTTGGCACATTTTTTGTAAGGTTAGGTTCATCAAAAAATATAATGCTTGCTCTCTATAAAGGGTTCATTGTTACAGCAATTACATCTTTACTAGTTTTATATCCACTTACTGATTATGTTTTAGGTTTAGATAAAGTATATTCAATAGAGGATAAAAAATTTTCTGGTTTAAGTCTTTATTACTGCAGTGTAATTGGATTAGTAATAACAGGTCTACTTATATGGGTAACAGAATATTATACTGGTACAAATTATAGACCAGTAAAAAGTGTTGCATCTTCATCTACTACTGGCCATGGTACAAATGTAATTCAAGGACTTGCCGTTTCAATGGAAGCTACAGCAATACCAGCATTAATTATTGTTGGTGGAATTTTATTAACAAATTATATAGCGGGCCTTTATGGTATAGCAATTGCGGTGACTGCAATGTTAGCTCTTGCAGGAATGGTGGTAGCATTAGATGCATACGGACCAGTAACAGATAATGCTGGTGGAATAGCTGAAATGTCAAATTTACCGAAAAATGTTAGAAAGACTACAGACGCATTGGATGCAGTTGGTAATACTACAAAAGCTGTAACTAAAGGTTATGCTATTGGTTCTGCTGGACTAGGAGCTTTAGTTTTATTTGCAGCATACACAGAAGATATTAAATTTTTCTCAGATCTGCCAGGGTCAAAATTAGAAAATGTTGTTGTAAGCTTTGATCTCTCTAACCCATTTGTTGTTGTAGGTCTTTTGGTTGGTGGTATGTTGCCTTACCTCTTTGGATCTATGGGTATGCAAGCTGTTGGAAGAGCAGGGGGCGCAGTTGTAATTGAAGTTAGAAGACAATTTAAAAAAATACCCGGAATAATGAAAAGAAAAGCAAAACCAGATTATGGAAAATTAGTAGACTTATTAACTAAAGCAGCAATAAAAGAAATGATTATACCATCTCTCTTACCTGTTTTATCTCCAATTGTTTTATATCTAATTATTTATCAAATTGGTGGTCAAGTGGCGGCTTTATCTTCTGTAGGTGCAATGTTACTGGGAGTAATAATTACTGGCTTGTTTGTCGCTATATCTATGACAGCGGGAGGTGGTGCATGGGATAACGCAAAAAAATATATAGAAGATGGTAATCATGGTGGAAAAGGGTCTGAAGCCCATAAAGCAGCGGTTACTGGTGACACCGTAGGAGATCCTTATAAAGATACAGCAGGTCCAGCTGTAAACCCAATGATAAAGATCACAAACATCGTAGCACTATTACTTCTAGCAGTTATAGCTGGATAATAAAATTAGTCACCTTGTTCTCTTTTTTTTTTTCTAACACCTAATGGATCGTTAATTTTTTGTCTCATACTTGATAGAAAATCATATACAAAGTTTCTTTTTCCATAAGATATTTCGGTTACACTCTTTTCAAAATTAATTTTATTCATATCCTCAATGTTATAAAAGTCCATTTTAGCTAACAAACCTCTGTCATCAATTTCGAGGACAAGGACATTGTTGACAATCAATTCTCTTTTTCCAAAGAAATGAGTATTTGTTATTTTTCTCTCTATATATATCCACACATCATTATCAAAAGTGCTTTTAGTCGATGGTTCACCAAAAATGTCGACTATATCATTTTTATTGGTTGCATTAACTTCTATTTTTTTCATTTTTTTTTCTATAAAGTAAACACCGTGATGATCGTCGACTAGATTTAAAGAACAATTTGTAATAATTAAAAATAAAGATATAAGAAATATATTTCTCATGATTAAAGAATTTGTAATTTTATATAACACTTTAGTAAATCTCTCTAGAAATAAAAGCCTTTTTTCTATTTTTACAGATAAAGACACTTTTTCTGACAGGATTCTTATTTTGCTATTTCATTTCGCCTTCTTTTTACGTGCGTACAAAAATAATACGGATAAAGAATATCTTCAAAAATTTTTTGACTATTTCTTCAGACAAATTGAACTTAGTTTAAGAGAAATTGGTTATGGTGATGTATCAATTAATAAAAAAATGAAAGATTATATAAATATTTTTTACTCAATTTTAGATAAAATTAATGATTGGGCAAATTTAGATAATCAAAAAAAAGGTGAAATTTTAGGTTTTTATTACAAATTAAAAGATAATCATCTAAAAATCGTTAATTATTTTAACAACTTTGAGATATATTTATCGAAAACCTCTTTAAAATCATTTACAAAGAGTGTAATAAATCATAAATTTTAAATTATGGCTGTACCAAAACGCAAAACTACTAAATCGAGAGCTGGAAAAAGAAGGTCTCATTTACAATTCATTACTAAAAACGTAATTGAAGATAAAAAATCAGGCGAGTATCGTCTATCCCATCATTTAGATCTTAAAACTGGTACCTATAAAGGTAGACAGGTACTAGATCCCAAGGAATAAATTTTCTATATGACCAAAATCCTAAATATTGCAGTTGATGCAATGGGTGGGGAGGGTTCACCAAAAAAAACTTTAGATGGAATAATTAATCATTCTAAGACTACAGAAAATGTTAACTACAACATATTTGGGAATAAAAATGAAATTAAAAATCTTATTAAAGATTTAGGAAAAAACTCCTTTAAAATTTTTGATACAAAAGATCAAATACTTGATTCAGACTCTCCGTTAACTGCCGCTAGAAAAGGTAAAAATTCTAGTATGTGGAAAGCAATCGAAAGTGTTAAAATAAGAGAGTCAGATATAATAATATCTGCTGGTAATACAGGTGCATTGTTTGTTATTGCGAAGATGAATTTAGAAATGATCGAAAATATTGATAAGCCCGCATTATCTGCCTTATGGCCAAATAAATTTGGAATGAATGTTGTGCTTGACCTCGGTGCAAATATAGAATGTAGCGAAAAAAATCTAACTGATTTTGCAATAATGGGCTCATCTTTGTTTAAATCTCTTTTTCCTAAAGAACAGCCAAAGGTAGCTTTATTAAACATTGGATCTGAAGATATAAAAGGTAATGAAACAATAAAAAGTGCCTACAAAATTTTAAGTGAAAAAAAGAGTGATGAATTTAATTTTGCTGGTTACATTGAAGGTAATAACATTATGTCTGGGGATGTGAATGTTATTGTTACTGACGGTTTTACTGGAAACATTGCACTTAAAACAGCAGAGGGGACTGCAAATTTTATAATGAAGGAAGTAAAGAATTCAATGACATCCAATTTATATGGAAAAGTTCTCTCATTTTTAAATATAAAGAATTTAAAAAAAGTTAAAGACAAATTAGATCCCAGACTATATAATGGAGCAATCCTTATAGGTCTCAACTCTCCTGTAGTTAAAAGTCATGGGTCCACTGATTATATTGGGTTTTCTAATTCACTAAAAGTTTGTGAAAAAATAGTTAATGGAAACTTAATAAAAAAAATAAAACAGAATATCATTACTTAAATTTATGAGAGTAAATCTAACTAAAAAAGAAATTATTAATTCTGTATTTATGCAAATAGGTTTCTCAAAAAAAATGTCTGAAAGTATCCTTGAAGATATTTTATCTGACATTGTTAAGAGCCTTAAAAAACATAAAGTTGTTAAGATATCTAGTTTTGGAACTTTTCATATACGTTTTAAAAAAAGTCGTGTTGGAAGGAACCCGAAGACAAAAGAAGAAAAAATTATTAAAGAAAGAAGTGTAGTATTATTCAAACCATCTAAGGATTTTAAAAAGTTTATAAATAAGAATAATGAAAAAAAGTTTAAAAGCCTATAAAACAATTGGTGAAGTTGCAGAAATACTAGAATTAGAATCTACTAGAAATAAAAAGAATACCCATACAATTCGTTATTGGGAAAGTGAGTTTAAACAATTAAAACCACTTATAATAAACAAAAGAAGACATTATGATGATAAAAACATAAATCTTCTTAAGAAAATAAAGTTTTTGCTTAAAGATAAAGGGATGACTATATCTGGAGTAAAAAAACAATTAAATGATGATTTTTTTGATATTGACGCTAATGAAAATAAAACTATAAATGCTTTAGATTTAAAAGAAAAGCTGAACAAAATTAAAAAATTAATTAAGGATTTAAAACCCTCAAATGGCAAAAAAAACCCACGTTAAAGTAAGATTAGTTCCAGAGACTAAACCTGATAGTCCATTTTTTTATTATGTGAAAAAACCAGCTGGTGGTGAAAAGGCTAAGATCAAGCTAAAAGCAAAAAATATAATCCCTCTACAAGAAAGCATGAAGTTTTTGTTGAAAAAAAACTACCACCACATAGTAAATAATAGCTTATTTTTTTTTCTTAAAATTTCTAAATTCGTATTGAATAAAAGCGTTAATCATACTTTTCCACACCTTTAGAGTAATCCTAGTATCTATATTATTCTTTTTAGATTTTTTCTTAATATTATTTAAAATTACATTAATTCTTTTTCTATCAATTATGTCACTCTTTTTTTCTTTAAGCTTCAAGACGTTTTGAACCACATTAAATCTTTTTTTTAATATTTTGATTAGTTGATTATCAAGTAAATCTAGTTTTTTTCTTAAAACAATTAATTTTTTTTTGTTATTAGGCGACATTTAATCTTTTGGATTTAACTATAATTATTATATCTATTTATATATGTACATAAATAAAAATATCGAAAATTTACTATCTTTTTGGTTAATTATTATGTTTGTTTTAGTCTCATCAATAATAGTTGTTGGCGGACTAACTCGATTAACTGATTCCGGTTTATCGATTACTGAATGGGAATTATTCAAAGGATTTTTACCACCTTTTTCAAATATTGAATGGGTTGCTTATTTTAATTTATATAAGGAAATACCTGAGTATAAGATACAAAACTTTAATATGACATTAGATGAATTCAAAATAATCTTCTGGTGGGAGTGGGCGCATAGATTTTTAGGAAGAATAATAGGTTTATTTTTCCTAATACCATTAATATATTTTATATTCAAACTTGGTCTTAAAAAGACTAAACCATATTTATTTATATTCGCCTTGATATGTATTCAGGGATTTATAGGTTGGTATATGGTTATGAGTGGATTAGTCAATAAAGTTGATGTAAGCCATTTCAGATTATCTCTTCATTTAACAACTGCTTTTATTATCTTAACACTTATACTTTGGCAAATTTTCAATCTTAAAATAAGATTAAATTCAAACTATGGGTTTATAAAATTTAGATTACCTGAGATCTTTATTTTATTAATTTTTTTACAAATAGTTGTTGGTGCTTTTGTTTCGGGTATGGACGCTGGAAAAATTTATAATTCATGGCCATTAATGGGATCAACGTTTTTTCCAAATGACAATAATCTCTACAACTTGTTTAAGATTTCAGCTTTTAGCGAACCGTCTCTAGTTCAATTTATGCATAGAAATTTAGCTTATATTATAATGTCTGTATATTTGATTACTCTTTATTTGGTAATTTCAAATAAATTAATAAAGTTTAATAAAATAGTTATAGCTTTAGGTTTAATATTACTGCTTCAAATAGTGTTAGGAATTTTAACAGTAACTAGTGGTGCACAAATGTTTATTGCATCTATGCACCAAATTAGTTCAATTTTACTTGTAAGCTTCAGTGTTTATTTTTTATTTATAAACACAAAAAAAAATTAACTTACAGCTTTAAGACTTGGTTTTCCTGAAGCATCAAGTGCTTGTTTCAAGTCTGCAATAATATCATCTGGATGCTCTATACCAATTGATAGTCTTATGTATCCAGGTGTAACACCAGCTGCTAATAATTCTTCTTCAGTAAGCTGACTATGTGTAGTTGTAGCAGGGTGGATAGCTAAACTTCTAGCGTCCCCAATATTTGCTACATGGTAAAACATTTTTAATGCCTCAATAAACTTTTTACCAGCTTCTACACCGCCTTTAACTTCAATACCTACTAGAGCACCGTTACCTCCAGAAAAATATTTCTTAGTTCTATCTCCAACTGCTCCCTTGTGAAGTGTTGGGTATATAACTCTTTCAACATTTTTGTGCTTAGTTAAAAAATCAACAGCCTTTTCTGCATTTGAACAATGTTGTTTCATTCTTAAAGGTGCTGTCTCTAACCCTTGTATAATACCCCATGCATTGTCAGGTGCTAAAGGTGCTCCTAAGTCCCTTAATAAACATACCCTTGCTCTTACGGCAAAAGATACATTGGCTCCAGTCAATTGAGGTACAACTTCCCCCCATTTTGCTCCACCATAACTCATATCTGGTTCATTAAATAATGGTTGTCTTTTTGGATCAGCTGTCCAGTCAAAATTTCCTCCATCAACTAAACATCCACCAATTACTGTGCCATGACCTCCTATGAATTTAGTTAAAGAATGAACAACAACAGCTGCGCCATGGTCTAATGGCTTACATATTACTGGTGCTGCAGTATTATCCATTATTAAAGGTATATTGTGCTTTCTTCCAATATCTGAAACTTCTTTAATTGGAAAAACTCTTAAAGCAGGATTAGGTAATGTTTCTGCATAGAAACATCTTGTTCTTTCATCTACTGCTTTTTCAAAATTTTTTGGATCAGAAGGATCAGCGTACCTTACTTCAATACCAAGTTTTTTTAATGTATGTGTAAATAAATTTACTGTTCCACCATATAGATCTGTTGAACTAACAAAGTTATCGCCTGACTGACATACGTTTAAAATTGCAAAGGTAGAGGCTGCTTGACCCGAACCAACAGTCACACAAGCTAGTCCATTTTCAATTGCTGCAACTCTTTTTTCTAAAACATCATTTGTTGGATTCATAATCCTTGTATAGATATTTCCAAACTCTTTAAGCGCAAATAGGTTTGCCGCATGTCCAGTATTATTAAACTGATATGATGTTGTTCTATAAATCGGCACAGCAACAGCAGTTGTTGCTGGATCACTTCTATATTCACCACCATGTAGAGCAATAGTCTCTGGATTCTTTGATTTACTCATTTTTTTCCCCCTTCGTTGATGATTTGTGTTTTTTGATTAGTAGAAATTGTGAATTATGCACTACTTTCATATAATTATTTAGGCTATCATAAGATAATTAGAAAAAACAAGATAAATATAATAATTTGACAATAGGCCATTTCTAAGTATTAATCCCCGCAAACATGACTAAATTCGTTAAAAAAAGTGATATAAACTGTAAGTGGTATGAAATTGATGCCAAAAACGCAGTTGTAGGTAGATTAGCAACTATAATTACAAAAATAATTAGAGGTAAAAATAGCCCTAAATTCTCACCTCACATGGATCATGGTGATTTTGTAGTGGTAAAAAATATAGAACATATAAAATTTACAGGAAATAAATTTGAAAATAAAAAGTATTACCGACATACAGGTTATCCAGGTGGTATTAAAGTAACAACACCTGAAAAACTACATAAAAAAAAACCAGAAGAAGTTTTAAAATTAGCAGTAAAAAGAATGTTACCAGGTGGACCTTTAGGAAAAAAACAGCTATCAAAACTAAAAGTTTATGTTGGTGAAAAGCATCCTCATGAGTCACAAAACCCAGTATTAATTGATGTGTCGAAGTTAAATAACAAAAATACCGTCAGAAATTAATTATGGCTACAGAAAATATACAAAATATGGGTAACTTCACAGACGGTAAATACGCTACTGGAAGAAGAAAAAAGTCAATTGCTAAAGTTTGGCTCAAAAAGGGTAGTGGAAATATCTTTGTTAATGGTAAAAAATACGATGAATATTTTAAAAGATCTAATCATATAAACCAATTATTACGACCATTTGAACTTATTGAACAATCAACATCATATGATGTGAGATGTTCTGTGAAGGGTGGTGGACATAGTGGACAAGTTGGAGCTATGATACATGGTATTTCTAAAGCTTTATTGTTATTCGATTCTTCATTCAAAGCTCCTTTAAAAAAAGAAAAACTTACCACGAGAGATTCTCGTTCTGTTGAGCGTAAAAAATACGGTCATAGAAAAGCAAGAAGAAGCTTTCAGTTTTCTAAAAGATAATTACTTTTTTACAATCAACTGTTATAATAATTTATGGACAAACTTAATGTATTAATTGCAGGCTCAACGGGTTTTATCGGAACTCAGCTGGTGAAACTCCTATGTAAACACAAAAATGTTAAAATAAAATATCTTTGTGGCAATACATCAGTTGGTAAGAATATTTCTTTTTATGATAAAGATTTAAAAAAATATAAGCTACCCAAGATAATTAAGATTAATCATAAACTATTTAAAGATGTAGATGTTATATTTACATCCTTACCCAATGGTGAGTCTCAAAAAATTGCTAACAAACTATTAAAAAAAAATATCATGATTGATCTATCAGCCGACTTTAGATTAAAGAATTCAAAAATATATAACAAATATTATGGGATTAAACATATATCTTTAAAAAATTTAAAGAAAAGTGTTTATGGGCTATCTGAAATTAATAAGAAAAATTTATCAAAAGCAAAAATTATAGCTTGTCCAGGCTGTTATCCTACATCTATACTTCTACCGTTATTTCCTTTAATAAAAAAAAATTTAATTGATTTTAAGAATATTATTATTGACTCAAAATCAGGCTTTTCTGGAGCTGGTCGGGGCGTTCATAAGAAATTCATGAATAAAAATTTATATGGCTCAACAAGCGCTTACGGAATAAGTTCTCATAGACATAACGCAGAAATTCAGCAGGAATTGAGCTATATTAAAAAGAACATAGAATTTACTTTTACTCCCCATATATTACCTATGTTCCGAGGAATTTTATCTACTATTTATTTAAACTATAAAAGCAAAGCAAATTTGAATAAGATATACAATGAATTAAGAAGATTTTATATGAAACATAAATTTATAAAAATATTGAAGAATAAAGCTTTAAGTACGAATGATGTCATTAACACAAATAATTGTCAGATATCAGTTTGTAAATCTAAAGATAAAAGAAAATTAATTATTTTAAGCAGCATAGATAATTTGATAAAAGGTGGTGCAGGACAAGCTGTTCAAAATTTAAATCTTATCTTTAATTTTAAATTAAACGAGGGTTTAAAATGAGATATTTTTTATTAATAATAATCTTTTTTTTAATTTCGTGTAGTAAACAGGACCTTAAGACAGAGAGAGTCAACATTAACAAGAAAATGACTTTTGAAGAATTTAGAGTTTTGATTGAAAATAATGGAAATATTAAAGAATACCCAAGTTTAGACTAATGAAAAAAGAGTTTAACATAGCAATTGTAGGTTTAGGGCAAATAGGAATTTTTCTATATAATGAATTAAAAAGAAATCAAAAAACTATTCAACTTTTAACGGGAAAGAAAATAAAAATTGTTGGTTTATCAGCAAGAAATAAAAATAAAAAAAGAAGGTATCCGATAAATAAAAAAATATTTTTTAAAGATCCAATTAAAATGCTTAAGGGTAAACATGTTGATATCTTGTTTGAATGTATTGGATTATCAGATGGGATATCAAAGAGGTGTGTTGAGTTTGCTTTGAATAGGAAAATTCACGTTATAACACCCAACAAAGCCTTAATATCAAAACATGGTGACAAACTTTCTTCAATTGCTGAGAGTAAAAGAGTAAATTTAGAGTTTGAAGCATCCGTTGGAGGTGGTATTCCAATTCTAAGAACAATCAAAGATAGTCTTGCAACCAATCACATTACTAAAGTTTATGGAATATTGAACGGGACATGTAATTACATATTATCTGAGATGGAAAAAACAAAGGATAATTTTAAAAATGTTTTAACTAAAGCCCAAAAATTGGGATATGCTGAACCAGGTAATCCAAAACTAGATTTAAATGGATATGACGCCCTTGCTAAAGTTAAAATACTATCTGCTTTAGCATTTAATAAACGTTTGTCAAATTCAGTTTCTTTGATGGAAGGAATAGAAAATGTGGAACCAAAAGATTTTGAAGTAGCAGATCAATTAAATCTGAGAATTAAATTATTAGGTATTACAGAAATCATTAATAATAAGCTTTTTGAAAGAGTTCATCCGTGTTTAGTCAAAAAGAACACATATATTGGAAATGTAAGTGGTGTAATGAACGCAGTAATATTAGAGGGAAAACCAGTTGGTGAAAGTGTTTTACAAGGTGAAGGGGCAGGGCCCGAACCCACATCATCGGCACTAATGTCAGATTTAATGTCAATTTTGAGAGGAAATATTAAATATCCTTTTGGCATTCCAAATACAAAACGGAATAAAATTAAAAGTTATGATCTTAATAATTATGAAAATTCTCTGTATATTCGATTTGAAGTAAAAGATAAACAGGGTGTATTATCTCAAATTACAAAAAACTTAGCTAATAATAAAATTTCTATTCAAAGATTAATACAAATACCGAATAATAAAAACAAAACAGCTTCAATTGTTATTATTACACACGCAACTAAACAAATAAATTCAGATAAATGTTTAAGATCATTACAAAAAAACAAAAATGTGCTTAAAAAGCCTGTTTTATTAAGACTTTTCTAGTAATGGAAATATACATAAAGATATTTGAAGTTATTTTTCCAGTTTTTTTTGTCATAGGTATTGGCTACTATTTAGGTAAAAAAAATCCAAAATTTGACACTAATTTTATAACAAATTTTGCAGGAAATATTGGTACTCCAGCAATGATTTTTTATACTGTTACGACAACAGGCATAACTCTAAGTATTTTTATTCATTACTTTGCATATGCTATTTTAATGATTGGTGGTTTTGTAATAGTCGGACTTATAGTACTTTTTTTTCTTAAAAAAGATCTTAGTATGGAACTCCCTCCATTAATTCTTCCAAATACTGGGAATATGGGTGTTCCAATTTGCTTATTTGCCTATGGAACTCAAGGTTTAGGAATTGCTTCGGCTGTTGCTTCTGTAATTATTCTATTTCATTTCACATTAGGTGTTTTTTTAGCTAAAAAAAAATTTTCATTCGATATATTAATTAAAAGTCCACCTGTATACGCAATTATTGTGTCTGTTTTTTTTCTATTTTTTGAAATTAAAACACCCCTATTTCTTGAAAACACAACTTTTCTTCTCACTTACGCAACTATTTTTTTGGTATTGATGTCTTTGGGTATTGCTTTAACAAGGTTTAAATTTTCTTTTCTAGACTCTATTATATTTTCGTTTTTAAGAGTTATAATAGGTCCCATTATAGGCTTTGCTGTTATTTATTATTTTGATCTTTCGGGATTTCCTGCAGGTGTACTTTTAATACAAAGTGCTATGCCAAGTGCCATATTAAATTATTTAGTTGGAAGCATGTATTCTCCTAAAAAAATTGTTGATAGTATTGCAAGTACAATTGTTACATCAACTTTAATGTCGTTTATAACTATTCCTATTGTGGTATTCTTTGCTTTAAAATATTTCAATTAAATTGAATATAAATGAAAGCTATAACTTTTAATCTATTAGCGTGGGTAATGCTTCCCATAATGGATGGTTTTGCTAAATATCTCAGCTCTGATCTTCCAGTTTTACAAATAACATGGGCGAGATACTTCTTCACAGTAGCATTCACATTACCAATAATGTTTTTCTTTTTTAGAAAAAAACTTGTTTGGACTGATAAACCTAAACTACAACTTATTAGAGGTTTAATTTTATTAACTGCAAATGTTTGTTTTTTTTATTCAATTTCAATAATTTCTTTGGCAAAGGCTCTTACGTTAGCTTTCATTGCCCCTTTAATTGTTACAGCATTTTCTCCAATTTTTTTAGGTGAGAAAGTTGGTTTTAGAAGATGGTCTGCAGTTATAATTGGTTTTATTGGATCAATGGTAGTAATTAGACCAGGATTTGTAGAAATAAACTTAGCAAGTTTAGCAGCTTTAGGAACTGGGGTAATGTATGGTTTTTATTTAATAATTACACGAAAACTAAGTTCATCTGATAATCCATTATTAACTTTATTGTTAACTGGTGTAGTAGGGGCCATAATAATCTCGTTTGTTATGCCTTTCGTATGGATTAAACCTACCTTAAATCAATGGTCTATGATGGCAGCTATTGGAATATTTGCATGTGTAGGTCATCTATTTATTATATTGTCTCTTAAATATGCAGATGCTTCGAAATTAGCTCCATTTAGTTACTTTGAGATAGTTACAAATATTATAATAGGATATTACTTCTTTAGTGATTTCCCAGATAAATGGACTTTCCTTGGTTTATTTATTATTATTCTAAGTGGTATCTATATATCAAGGCGAGAGAACATCGTTAAAAGACTTAAATAAATAGGTAATATAAGTTTACTAATTAAATAAGTAATACTTTAATATATTATTCTAAACTATTGTTATTATTGAATATTATTAGTATCTTTAAAAGAATATTTTTGGTAAAAAACTAACAAAAAACCGTAATTTAATTATAAAAATGAAAAAACCTTTAAAATAGCCATTAATATTAGCTTAAAGACTGTGAAAAATCAAAAAAAAGGGGGTGTCTAAAACTATTGTTATTGCATAATTCTAGACCAATGCAGATATTGAATATGCTATTTAAACGGCCATAGAGGGGTCAATTTTAAGAATTGTCCTCAGAATGGTGCAACTGATCGTTGAATTTAAAAATAATATCAATTTATAGACTAAATATATAAAAAACGTTGATTTTATTGGGTTTTTGAGTGAAAAAAAGCTCTAAATATCAACCTTTTCTGACCTCAACAATTTCAATTTTTGAGCAACTCCACCTCTTCCAGAATAACCTCCAAGGCCTCCATCGGACCTAATAACCCTATGACAAGGTATATTTGGAGCATAAGGGTTCTTAGCACAGGCATTAGCAACCGCACGAGCTGATTTTGGCTTGTTTATTGCTATAGCTACCTGTTTATATGTTTTTACAGACCCTCTAGGGATCTTTTTTAGATAATTCCATACCTGTAATTGAAATTTAGTGCCTTTCATGAAGAAAAACCCCTGTTACCTTGCACTTTTTACGGTGCAAAGAACAGTAGTTTTGGCACGTCGTTGTATGCGCTACCGCCATGCCTTCCGCCCTACGATTTTAGCGCTACTCCGTAAGACTTTCTGCCCCCTGGGCTTGGTCCTCTCGGCCTTTCCCCAGTCGGCCAGTTAAGGGTTGCCCCTTAATTCATCTCACAATAACAAACTACTTAGGTTGAATGTATCACTTTTTAAGCGATTAAACATGATAGGTGTGAATAACGTTAATAACTCTAAAAGTATAATAATGAAACAATTCCAGCTAAGCTTAAAATTAATACTGCTATCAAAATATATATAGATTTCTTTTTCTCAGGCTTATCCAATTTTTCAAATTTAAACAGCACAAAAAAAACTATTCCAATAAAAGCTAAAGCTAAAATAAAATATTTTAACATAAAAACAAATTAACTTATTTACTTGACATCTTAAATGACTTATATTATTACTAATGATAATTAATTGTTATCAATAGTAATTATGAATAAATTAACAACAGATCTTAAATTGCTTCATGAAGCAACTTTAAATAATCTTAAAAGTTCTAAAGCAAATAATACATTAAGGGCTTACAAATCCGATTTTAAGGACTTCGGTGCTTTTTGTGCTAAGCATGGTCTTAATTCATTACCATCGGAGCCAAAAATAGTTTCAATTTACCTTACCCATTTGTCCAAAAATTCTAAAATAAGCACCATACGAAGAAGATTGGTGTCTATAAGTATGGTTCATAAGCTTAAAGGGCACTATTTAGATACAAAACATCCAATCATAACTGAGAACTTATTAGGTATCAAAAGAGTAAAAGGAAGCATACAAAAAGGCAAAAAACCTATATTAATCAATCATTTAAAATCTATAGTTAATGTAATAGATGAACAAAAGTGCGAGGAAATCAAAAAGTTAAGAGACAGATCAATAATACTTATTGGGTTTGGTGGTGGTTTCAGAAGAACTGAGCTAATCTCTATAGATCATGAGGACTTAGAGTTTGTGCCTGAAGGCCTTAAAATAGCTATCAAAAGATCAAAAACAGATCAATTTGGGGAAGGAATGATAAAAGGCCTACCCTATTTTTCAAATGAAATTTATTGTCCAGTTACCAGTCTTAAGAGATGGTTAGAAGTTTCAAAGATAAAGTCTGGACCTATTTTTAGAAGATTTTCTAAAGGTTCCTCATTAACAGAAAAGAGATTAACAGATCAATCTGTAGTATTGTTAATGAAAGAGTATTTGAACTTAGCTGGTATAGAAAATAAAAACTTTGCAGGTCACAGTTTAAGAGCAGGATTTGCTACTGTAGCAGCAGAATCTGGTGCTGATGAAAGAAGTATAATGGCTATGACAGGACATAAAACAACGCAAATGGTAAGAAGATATATTAGAGAAGCTAACATATTTAAGAATAATGCACTGAACAAAATTAAGATATAAATAAATATTTTTAAATGAATAATTCATATAAAGAAGTTACAGTTGTTATAATATCTCATAGAAGTAAAAAAAAAGTTTTAAATTTAATAAAAAAAATATCAAACAATTTTAAGATAATAATAGTTGAAAATTCCTACGACAAATCAATAGGAAATGAACTTTCTGATCTTCGTAAAAATATAGAAATTATATTTTCTGCTAATAATGGCTATGGTAGTGCAATCAATTTAGCAAGAACACATGTTACTACAAAATACTTTTTTGTTTTAAATCCCGATATGCAAAAAATTGACGATAATTTAATAAATGTTTTTTATGAGTCAGCAAAAGAATTGAATAATAATTTTGGAGCATTAGGACCTAGATTTGAGAATGTAAATGAAAAGTCACATAAGCAGTCAAATATAAATGAAAAATTCGGGCAGATTGAATCAATAAGTGGATCTGCTATGTTCTTTTGCAGTGATGTATTTGATAAAAATAAAGGATTTGATGAAAATTTCTTTCTATATTTTGAAGAAACTGATTATTGTTACAGATCAAATAAGAATAACTTTAAAATTTATCAAGTAAACTCGCAAAAAGTATATCATGAGATTGGAACATCTGTTGAAACAACAAGTAAGGAAGATATTGATAAATTTAAAAACTTATATGCATGGCATTTTATTTGGTCAAAATTTTATTTTGTTAAAAAAAATAAAGGTTATCTTTACAGTTTAATTGTTTTTGCACCAATTATGATAAGAACAATTATTAGATTATTCTATTATAAAATATTAAAAGATATCACAAGAGAAGAACATTATAAAATAAGGTTAAATGGTTTATTATCAGCAATCAAAGGCTTAAAGTCTATCAAGAGACCATGAAATTACTTTCGTTTGAAGAACTTTTTTTGAAAATTTAAGGTTTCAAAAGGAGTGGTAAAATGTTCTCCTTGAATTGAACTTGAAGCATCATAACCTTCTTGTTGAAAAGCTATACCAAATAATCTTTCCATACACATTTGTTCTAGTTTATTTGTGGGAAGAATTTTATGAAATTTTTTTTTATAAAGTTTTTTCATTACTGTTTTTTTACACATAAAAATTGGACCAAAAACACTCAGCCAAACTTTCGGCATAAAATAATCGGTTTTATTTAATTTAGTTTTGCACCATTCAATCTGTTTTTCAAAATCAAATCCATAAATATCATGATTTTTGTATCCTTTTTTTCTTACGAATAAATCATGAATTCTATTTTGAATATTTTTTCTTGTTTTTTCAAATTTTCGACCACCTATTTTATTTAAAGATAGAAAATACCTAAAAGTGGTAAGATCGTTTTTTTCATATTTAGATAGATTTTTTTTAAATATTACAGAATCTTGAAGAAAATAAAAAAAATTTACATTTTTAAACTTATTGTATGCATACCAATAAGCACCGGTGTCATAATTTGTATTTTTTGCATTATAAACAGTTACTTTTTTTTTTTTTAATTTTTTAAAATAGGACTTATTTGGTGAATTGCTGTCAATTACTGCAATTTGAGGGTATTTGTAGTATTTTTGAATAGATTTTACACATTCAAAAATTGAATTATTAGATCCGTCATAATAGCACGCTATTACAAATAACTTTTTTGTATTCATGAAATTAATTAACTAAATTTTTTTTGGTGATAAAATTTTTTAAATCATCAGGTGTTCCTAATCCATGCATTTCTGAAACTTTATCTATTACTATTTTTTTCCCCTCACCTATAGCTTCATTGTAAACAGGGCATACATAAAATTCGTTATTTACACGAATATTCTTTTTAATCATTGTCTCGGCACAGTTTACATAATCACTCCCTTTTTTCCAATAATACACACCTACAGTAGCATTTTTAGAAATTACTTTTTTTTCTGCAACCTCTGAAACAAAATTATTATTATCAGTTTTAGCATAAGACCATTTGGGATGAATTGCTTCAAATGTAAGAATACTTCCGTCAATTTTTTTTTGATTATAATTATACATGGACTTAATACTGTCCCATTTTATATATTGATCTGAATTAGCTATAATAAGTGGATCATTATTATTAATAAATTCTTTTGCAAGTAAAGTTGTGCACGCTGCACCTTCAGTGATATGATCTAATTCTATAATTTTACAATTAGGTTTTAATATTTTTAAAACACTATTAATGTTGTATTTTTCTTGGTGTTCTTTCTGCACTATAAAAATAAAATTACCCTCTAAATTTAGACTTTCTATAACCCATTGTATCATTGGTTTATTGTCTATTTCGATAAGAGGCTTTGGGAAAATATAACCAGCTTCTTTAAATCTACTACCAGCACCTGCCATTGGTATCAAGATATTTAAATTTGGGTCAGACCAATAGTTTGAATTATTAGTTTGTTTTTTATCTTTCTCAAGATTTTTCATAAAATTTAATATGTTATTATAACTTATATCTGATAAATTTTTTACCGTAAATAAATGACAACCTGAGTCTTGAGCAGCCATAACACCATGTGAAGAGTCTTCAAAAATAAGAGTTTCATTAGGTTTGCAACCAATTTCAATAAGACACTTTAAATAGATTTCAGGATGTGGCTTGTTATTAATTACATCCTGATTAGAAAAAGATGAAAAAATAAATTTTTTAATTCTTAACTTTTTTAAACATACTTGAAGAGTTTTATTAACTGCGTTGGTAGCTATACATATTTTGTATTTTTTTGATAGCTTAGAAAATAGCTTAAAAATTTTTGGCTTATATTTAAGATTTTTATTTAAAAGTTTTTGTGTTTCAATTTGTTTTATTTTTTGAATTTTTCGAAAAAATTTTTTGTTTAAACTTTTTTTTTCTTTAAGAATTTTTAATTTTTCCAAAGTAGGTAACCCATCATAAATATTTACATGGTCTTTAAATGAAATTTGTTCAAATTTTATAGATTTAAGAGCAACATTTAACGCATCAAAATGTATTTTTTTGGTATCAACTAAAACACCATCTAAATCAAAAATAAGTCCTTTTATTTTCATAAATCTTTATAATATTTTTTGATATTATCCGTACAAATTCCGTAACATACAGACAAATCTTGTTTGAATTTTTCTGGAAGTACAGCAATACAGTTTTTAATTAATGGTTTACCGGGATATACCCAAACAAAACCTTTGCTTGTTAATGTATAATCGTCTTCTTGATGCCAAAAGTAATGGCATTCAACTTTTCTTATTTGATCTAATGTTTTGAAGTCTTTAGCATGACACCATAGATTTTTATGTTTTAAAAAATCATTACTGATTTTATATTTAGGTTCATCGTGTCCTAAATAAAAATTATCATTGTGATATCTTACGTCAATTTCCACATGTATATCCTTCTTTAAAAGATTGCTAATATTATCTGGATTATTCTCGAGCTTTTCGTCTATACCGTTTATATAACCTCTGTGTGAAATATATATCATCTTACTGAAGTTCTATTTTGTTAAATTTCTTATAAATGAATCTTATATAAATATAATTTAATTTACATAAAAATAAATTTATGAGATATGCCATTCCTATTTCAGGATTATTAAGCTCTCCTGTATATTTCGTATCAGATCTTAAATAAAACCTCTTAAAAAAATTTATTGATATTCCCCATTTTAATATAAAAATTTTTGAACCTTTGCTTCCTGACTCTGTTTTAATTGTAGGGTGGTTTTTATAATTTCTAGTTACAATAGATCCAAAATGATAAACTTTACAATTGTTAATACCTTTAAATATTCTAACACCCTCTTTCCAAAGTTTCATATTCAAATCTGGATCAGAACCTGTACCTGGATAATATTCTTCACTAAAACCACCAATTTTATTCCACAAAGTTTTATGTATTAAATGAGGAGCCCAAGTAGAACCCTGAAAGTCATAATGATTAATACTTTGATAATTATCTAATAATTTGCTTTCATTAAAATTTTCTAGAGAATTTCCACAATCAAATTTTAATGGACCATTATTCATCATTATTCCGGATAAATAAAACTTATTATGACCAATTTTATCAATTTCATTTTTTAATGTGAGGTCCCACTTAGGACAAAAATAAAAATCGTCATGCGCATATAAAATAAAATCTTTTTTTGCTTTTTTTGAGGCCATATTCATTCCCGCACAAATTCCAGCGTTATATTTTGTAAATGTATATTCAATTTTTTCTTTTTTTAGAAAATCTACAGTACCATCTTCACCTATATTAACATGAGGAATAATTTGATGACTATAACTTGAATTGTTTCTTAAACTTTTTATGCATAATCTTAAATATTCTAAATTATTTAATGTTGGTATAATGATTGAAAACATTTAAACGTTTTCCCAATAAAATTTCTTTTTAGACCCAAAAGTTTTGTTAATAATAAAATCGGCTACAACAGTTGAATTAAAGTATTTAAAATATTTGTCTCTCCCTTTTTTTGCAATTTTGCATCTTAATTTGTTATCGTTACTAAATTTGATGATTTTTGATGATAAATCTTTAATGTTTTTGTAAAGTACTATTTCATCTTTATTAAAAAAATTTCCAATTTTTGTTTTTTCATCTACCATTACAAGTAATCCATTACCAATTAATTGAGCAAATCTATCACTAGAATAAAGTTCTGCTGGTTTTCCTTGACTCAAATTTAGACCAATTTTGGATTGAGAAATAGCTAATAGATAATTATCAGCCCAAACTGGCTGAACACCATTCATTCCATATAAATCAAATCTTACATTTGGAGTAACCGAGATTAGTTTATTAATAAAATTTTCTCTTTGATCAAACTTACCTTTTTTCAACACTCCTCTGTGAACGCCATGACTCATTGCAAAAAAAACGTCATTGTTAAAATTTTTATTTTTATAATTCTCTAGTTTTTCAAAAGATTCATCTACTGGATTTGGTATATAATAAACTTCATACTTGGAAGGAATATTGAGAGATCTTGGTTCTGTAGTACAAAAACTTGCATCCATCATATCTATTTTATCTAAAAATCTTTTTTTATTACTCAACCACTGAGTATCCATTCTATCTAAAAACCATTGAGCTATTTTTATATTTGGATAGTTTTTTTTAATAAAAATTAAAGTTTCTTTTTTTATTAAGTCAGCATGACCAAGAATAATTATATCAGGAACGTAATTGCTTATTACTTCAATTAATTTATTATTTAACCTTTTTGAGCCATTAATATCATTTAAACTTCTATAATAACTGACAATATCTCTATCGCTAAATTCTAAAACACTATGATTTAATCTTATAAGGCCATTATTAATTCTTTTTCCAGTATTATAAAATAACCTTCCATTATGTCTCTCATTAAAGTTGGTAACATGTAATATTTTTAATTTTTTAAGTTTAAACGAACCATTTAAAGTTAATTTAAAGTTTGCAATTTTTTCTCGGTAATTATCTATTTTTTTACTAATGTATTCATCCGTTAAATAAAAGTTTTTTAGTGATGATTTTTGCAAAATAATTCTTTGTTTTTTATTTATTATTAATTTATTGATAGCATTGTATAAATTTTTTATAGTTAGGTTTCTCACAATTATTCCATTTGTGATTGTCTCTGGAAGCCCTCCTCTATTTGATACAATTACAGCACAACCTCGACTTGATGCCTCTAAACTTGTTCTGCCGAAGGGCTCTTCCCACCTTGAGCATGCAACTGCTATACTTGTTTTTTTGAAAACATTTAAAACTTTTGAATGATTTTGAAAACCTAAAACTTTTAAATTTTTATGATTAAATATTAATTTTTCTCTTGGTTCGTCACCTATGACTATCGATTTCCAATCTTTGTGTTTATCTAATATTTTAAGAATTGACCTTCCAAACAAATCATATCCTTTTGCTGAGTTAAGTTTTCCAACAAAAGTAATTAATTTTTCTTTTTTATGAATATTTACCTCATCTTTATTTATAGATTGATGAATAACCTCTAATTTTTCTGATTTATGATAAAATTTATCAAGTTTTTTTAAAAATTGTTTCTTAGACCATTCGCTATTAAATATTATTTTGGCACAATTTCTAATTAATTCTTTTCTTTCAAGAGGTGTTTTTGAACCTATCATCGATATAGGGTCATTATGAAAATATAAAACTTTTTTTGTGTTTAATGAATTGAGGAATTCAATATAATTTGGTCTATTATGTATTTCAATGATATCTGTATTTTGACTTATGTGTAATTGAACAAATTTATTAACATAGTCTCGTGTTTGACTTTTTAAAAAACTTTTTTTTAATTCAATATTTACGTAGTTATCAGAAAATTTTTCTTTTAAATTGGTAGAACCATATACTGTGATTTGTTTCTTATAACTACTTAATTTATTCATAGAGTTAATAAACAACGAGACTGCTCCTGGGTATAAAGGTGAAAAATTTTCCTTATAAGGTAAAAGAATAGAAATTTTCATTTTTTAAATTAAAATTTAATTTAATTTTCTCCCTTTTTTTTTTGTCTTTTTTGAGACGATATTCCTCTTTTAAGGCTTTTGATTTAGAATTGTAAGATTTTTTATAAGCTAAAAACCATTTTTTTCCCCTCGTATATTTAGCTCCTTTTGATGAATTGTGAAGATTAATCCTTCTTTTAAGGTCATTTGTAATCCCAACATAAGAAAAAAGCTTACCGTATTTTTTGGATACTAATAAATAAACAAAATATTTCATTGTGGCGGTCCCTAGGGGAATCGAACCCCTCTTTCATGGATGAAAACCATGTGTCCTAACCGATAGACGAAGGGACCAAATTTTATTCCTTTTAGAGTAAAAAAAAAAATTAATCAAGTTTTTAAGACTTTAGAATTATATCAATTACTCTTAATTCTATTTTCTTCTTATTATTCCAATTATTTTCAATTATACAACCAATTAAATCAAATTCTTTTTTAAAATTTAATAAGTAATTACCAAGTTCAGAATTGACGCAGTCGAAACCAATACTTTTAATAGTTCTTCCACTTTTATTTTTAAAGATATTTTGAACATGACGGTCATTAACGATTTCAGATTTAATTGATTTTAAATTTTTAAAATAAAAAATTGGTTCAGGGTTACTCTTTCCAAACGGTTCTAAAGATTTTAACTCGCTGATAATTGAGCTATTCTTTTTAGGTAAAACTGCAAAGGTATCAAAATAAGAATAATTTCTTATATCTAGACTCTCAAATTCTTTGTTAATAAACTCTTCTATATCCAAAAGTCGTTCTTTTTTAGCAGAAAACCCCCCTGCCTCTTCATGACCACCGCCAGAAATAATCAATTTATTTTCAATTAATTTATTAATAGTCTTGTTAATATTAATATTATTTTGAGATCTAATTGAACATTTTAACAAATCATGTGACTCAGTTACTACAAAACATGGTTTACTGAATATTTGTGATAATTTTGATGCAATAATACCTATTATACCCTCATGAAATTCTTTATTAAAAACAAATATAATATTTCTATTATTATACTTTTTTATATCTATTAAATCCAAGTTTTTTTGCTCAATTTTTTTTCTGGTTAAATTATTGTTATTAATTTTGTTTATAATATTATTAATTTTTTTATCATCTTGTGTGAGGAATAGTTCAACCACATCATCTGCTTTAGCCATTCTCCCAGAAGAATTTATTAATGGTCCTATTCTAAATCCAATATCCTGGTAATTTAATTTTTTTTTAAGATTACCAATTAGCTTTTTTAATCCTTTATTTTTAATAAATAATTTTTTAAAGCCAATTGTTAAAATTTTTCTATTAAAACCTTTAAGTGGCATTACATCACAGATGGTAGATATTAAACAAAAAATGAAATATTCATTCAAACTAAATTTAGAATTAATCTTTTTGTTAATTAAGTCGACTAAGAAAAAAGTTAAGGTTGCCGTACATACATTATTGTCATTAATTTGAGTCTTTTTTTTTAGAGGATTTATAAGTATATCTGATTTTGGTATATCAAAGTTATTTATGATGTGATGGTCTATTATAATTGTGTTTATATTCTTTGACTTTAAATAAGTAATTACATCATGAGAGTTTGATCCACAATCTAAAAAAATTATATTATCTATTTCTTTTTCTAAATTTTGATCTATTAATCTTATATTTGGACCATAACCATCTATAAATCTGTCTGGAATTATATATTTAAATGGATGATTTAAGTATCTAAAGAAGCTTGATAAAATTGTTATTGAAGAAATTCCATCGACATCATAATCACCAAATATTAAGGTTTTTTGTTTATTTCTTATGATATTAATAAGCATTTCAGACGCTGATAAAAAGTCTTTATCTTTAGAAAAGATATTTAGATTATTATTGTTAGCTTCTTTAATCAAAATATCTTCTTTATTGAAATTGCGAGTTAAATAAAATTTCGATAAATTCTCTGAAATCTCAAAGTCGCTGGAATATTTATCTATCAAACGTTTGGGTATTTTGTATTCTTTCCACTCTTTACCGGAAATAGATATCATTTTATTATATCTATTTCTCCAGTTACAATTTTCTTCATGTTCTGACTTTTGTGAGTTATCAGGGTGTTTACAAACATTTTATTATTTCTTAAATCTAATCCATTGACTAGATCACCTTTTGTAATTCCAGATGCGCAAAATAAACTGTCTCCTTTTATAATTTCATCAAGCTTGTATTTCTTATCAAAATCCTTGATTCCCATTTTATTTGCCCTTTTTTTTAATTCGTCTGTATCAAATATAAATCTTCCCTGAAAACCACAATCATAAGCATCTAAAGCTGAAGCAGCTAATACTCCCTCAGGTCCTCCACCTGTGCCTATGAATAAATCAATATTATGTTTTTCCTCTGTCACCAATAAAGCTCCTGAAACATCTCCATCAGAAATAAGTTTTACATTTATATTTAAAGATTTTGCCTCATCAATGATTTTTTTATGTCTTGGTCTATCTAGCACGCAAATTCTTAAACTTTCAAATTTTTTATTTTTTGAGTCAGCTAAATTTGATAAATTTTTCTTTAATGTAAAATCTAAATCGATTGCACTTTTATCAATGCCATGAGGGTATGAAATTTTTTCCATATACGATTCTGGAGCGTGAAATAAATCATTCTTATTCGAAATTGCTATTACTGAAATTGCCCCTGGTAAATTTTTTGCTGCAAAATTAGTTCCTTCGAGTGGATCGACTGCGATATCAAGCTCAGGTCCATTTTTAGTACCAACTTTTTCTCCTATATATAACATCGGTGCTTCATCCATTTCGCCCTCACCAATTACAATATTTCCTTTGATATTCATTTTATTCAAGTTAGTTCTCATTGAATTAGTTGCTGCTTCATCTGCAGCGATTTTATTATTTTTTCCTAAGTGAGGGTAAACAGATATAGCAGCTTCTTGTGTAATTTTTATTAATTGATCCTGATAAAATTTATCAATATCCATCAAATCTTTTCTTGTTCAATAGAGGCTCTTTCTAATTTACTTTCAAACTCAGATAATCTTCTTTGCACCGATATTAATTCTACTATAATTGGCCAGCTTCTAACTAAATATTGCAGCGAATTCTCTACTTTATTAAAAGCCCTTGCGATTTGTTGCACAAAACCAAGAGTTATTGCACCAGTAACAATAGTAGGAGCCAAAGCTAAATAAGGAACAATAACCATACCTTGGAGGTAACTCCACTTAACAGCATTAAAATAAAGGTAATGAAAATACATTTTAAAATGTATTTTTCTAACGTTTCCATATAATGAGTCTACATTACTAATTCCTGCTCTTTTTACGTTATCTTCACCCAATACTAATTCTTTTCTGTATGCGGCTTCTTCTTTTTGAATATCATATTCAATTCCAGGTAATTTGAAGCCAACAGCGGCCAACAATACTGTTCCTCCTAGTGCAGAAATTATAGCCACCCAAACTAAGGCATGATTAACTTCTCCAAAAAAAGGAAGCATTGTTATTTGTTTTGATAGGCCCCATAAAATTGGTAAAAAAGCAATTAACGTCATCAAACTTCTTAATAATTCAACTCCAAGTCCCTCCATTATTCTGGCAAACTTAAGAGTATCTTCTTGAACTCTTTGAGATGCGCCTTCAGTCAATCTAGCCTTTGACCAGTTCTCATGGTAATAATCAGCCATTGCTGTTCTCCATCTAAATGTCCAATGACTTGTGAAGTAATCAG
The DNA here is from genome assembly GCA_902584685.1 of uncultured Pelagibacteraceae bacterium. Taxonomy (GTDB): domain Bacteria; phylum Pseudomonadota; class Alphaproteobacteria; order Pelagibacterales; family Pelagibacteraceae; genus Pelagibacter. Next base: position 31,168 of record CACIAP010000006.1, read on the forward strand.
TTGCAACAGAAATTACCATCCACACACCCGCAATTTTAGCAAAGGTTAAGAGATATGATATAAATTCTTTTTCAGTAACTGAATTTGGTGTTGTTAAGGCCTTTTGCAAAGTATCATAAAATTCTCCAAACCATTCATTTATCATAACATCAAGTTGTACTTGGTACCATGTAGAAACAAGGATCAATAAAGATCCAAAAATACTCCAAGATGACCATCTTTTATTTGTAAAAAATTTAAACATTTATTTTAAAAAGTTATCTGCGTAAGATTTTTTAACAATCGATCTTTTATTTGGTTCAATTACTATATAATTTATCTTATTTTTCTTCGCATAATCTATTGCTTCATCTTTAGTAGTAAACGACATTTTAATCTCTGATAATGTGTTTGAAGAACTTTGCCAACCCATTAAGGGGTTTATTTGCTCATTATGCACAATATATTCTAATACCCATTCTTTTGTATTCATAAACCCAGATTGCATAGAGCTTTTTGTTGGTTTGTAAATTTTAGCTTTTTTTTTCATAATATGGTCGGGGCGGTAGGATTTGAACCTACGACCCTCTGGTCCCAAACCAGATGCGCTACCAGGCTGCGCTACGCCCCGAATTTGAATACTATTACAGTAGATATTAGCTTTTTCAAAGGATAAAGGAGCGCAAATTTAAAAGAAATTTAATAAAAATCTGGTATATAAGAGTTATGATTATTGTTTGTCCCTCATGTGGTAAAAATTTTAACGTAAGAGAGGATCAAATTCCTGATAAAGGAAGACTATTGCAGTGTAGTAACTGTAAACATGAATGGTTTTACACCAAAAATACATTTCCCGTTGATGATAAAAAAGATGAACTATCTAATGATGAATTAACGCAAGAGTCTTTTGGTATTTTAGACGAGGAAGAGGTTCAGTATGATGAAGAAATTGTTGAAGATAAAACAATTGAATTAGAAAAACCTAAAACTAGTAAAAAACAGAAAGGCAAATCATTTAATTTCTTTAAGCTTCTTTTGGTATTTATTATTTCTTTTGTTGCTTTCATTTTGATAGTAGATACTTTTATAGTACAAATTTCTGAATACGTACCCTTTGCAGAAAAATATTTAGACAATTTGTATCAGTCTTTAATAGATATTTCTCTTTTTTTTCAAAATTTGATAAAATAATTTATGCTTAAATATATTTCCTCACCATTTAAGTGGTTTTTTAAATTAGAAGCCGCAAGCGGTCTGGTCTTGCTTATTAGTGCAATCTTAGCACTAATTATAAGCAATTCTGATTTATCTAGTCTTTATTTTGAAATATTAAACAAATATCTATTTGTTGGTATAAATAATTTTGGACTAAAATTATCTGTCTTGCATTGGATTAATGATGCTTTAATGGCAATCTTCTTTTTTTTCGTAACACTTGAAATAAAAAGAGAATTTTTACAAGGAGAACTTTCAAATATCAAACAAGCATTGCTACCGATAATAGCCGCTGTAGGTGGAATGGTTGTTCCTGCATTATTCTATGTAGTAATAAATTTTGGAGATCCTGAAACTATTAATGGTTGGGCTATACCTTCGGCAACAGATATTGCTTTTTCATTAGGTGTTTTATCTCTTTTAGGTAAAAGAGTTCCTTTATCATTAAAAGTTTTTCTTACAGCATTAGCAATCATAGATGATTTAGGCGCAATATTAATTATAGCTTTATTTTATTCTGGTGACTTAAATATAATGTATTTATCTCTAATGCTAGTAGCATTTATAATTTTATTAGTAATAAATAAATTTAACATAAAAGTATTCTTCCCATATTTACTAATTGGACTTTTGTTGTGGGATTTTACTCATAATTCAGGAATACACGCTACTATAGCTGGTGTTTTACTTGCAATGACTATTCCACACAGAAAAAAAGAGAAAGACTTTTCATTATTAATAAAGATTGAGCATGCAATTAGTCCTTATGTTGCATTTGGGATAATGCCTTTGTTTGCTTTTGCTAATGCTGGAGTGTCTTTAGAAGGATTATCTCTTTCATCTTTATTAGACAAAGTACCATTAGGTATAGTATTAGGTTTATTTGTTGGTAAACAATTAGGAGTTTTTGTTTTTTCTTATGTATCTATTAAATTAAAGATAGCTCAAATGCCAGGTAACTCGAGCTGGTATAATTTTTATGGTGTTGGCATACTAACTGGAATTGGATTTACTATGAGTTTATTTGTTGGAAATTTAGCATTCGTTGAAAATGCTCAATATATGGATGGAGTAAAGATTGGTGTTTTAACAGGATCTTTACTTTCGACATTGGCAGGATATTTTTTAATATTACTTACACCTGATAAAAGGTAACATTGTGAAGAAAATAACATTACTTATAATATTTTTTATGATTTTTTTTTCTAAGAACAATGTATTAGCTAATTACGATAAAGTATTTTTTGACTTTAAAATAAATAGTATTTCAGGTGAACAAATCGACCTAGGAAACTACAAGGATAAAGTGATATTGGTAGTAAACACTGCAAGCTATTGTGGATTTACAAATCAATATAATGATTTACAGTTATTGTGGGAAAAGTACAAATCTGAAGGTTTAATCGTCTTGGGTGTACCGTCAAATTCATTCAATCAAGAAAAAAAAGAAGATTCTGATGTTAAGGAATTTTGTGAAGTTAATTTTAATATAAATTTTCCAATGACAACAATTACTGAAGTTAAAGGTGAAAATTCTCATGAATTATTTAAATGGGCAGAAAAAAATTATGGTAAATCTGCCGTTCCTAAGTGGAACTTTCACAAAATTTTGATTAATAAAGAAGGCAAGATTGAAGAAACGTATAATTCTTTTACAAAGCCTATGTCAAAAAAGATTACTTCTAAAATTGAGAGTCTTTTATAAATTTATTTTCATTCCATCATAAGCTGGAACAATATTTCTCTTAAGCTTCTTTTTAAGTTCATTATAATCTAAATCAGAATGTAGATTAGTTAAAATTGCTTTTTTTGGTGAAAGAGTATCAATTAATCTTAAAGATTTATCTAAATTTAAATGTGATGGGTGTTCTCTATACCACAAACAATCAATTACTAAATATTTCAAATTTTTTAAGAATTTAAAGTCTTTTTCTTTTATATCACTTACATCACTTATGTAGGCCAATTTTTTGTCAACTATATAACAAGTGCAGTCCACATTTCCATGTTTTACTTTTAGAGATCTAATGTGAATTTTTTTTTGACCATCTTTAAAATAGAGATTTTTCTTAACAGAATTCATTTTTAAAGTAGCAGGATATTCACGAGAATTGTTTTTAAAACAATAAGAAAAAGTTTTATTTAAATATTTTTGCGTGGGTAAATCAGCATAAATATCGACCGGTTTTCTATTTTTTAAAAAGAAGACTCTAAGATCGTTAATTCCATGAGTTTGATCAGCATGCATATGAGAAAATAAAACTTTATCAATATTAGTGATCTTGTTATTTATTAATTGTTGTCTCATATCTGGAGAGGTGTCTATGATTATATTTAAAGACTTACCCTCAATTACTGCAGAACATCTTGTTCTAATATTTTTTTTATTATTAGGATTGCAATTTCCAAAGTTACCGTCAGGTCTTGGTACTCCCATTGAACTTCCACATCCTAAAATTGTAAATCTCATGAATTATTTAGAAAATAAAGTATTAAAATTATTAGTAGTAAGTAATATTAGCTTATCTACCTCAATATTTCGAAGATTAGCAAGTTTTTGTGCAGTAAATTTGATGAATGAAGGTTCATTTTTTTTGCCTCTATTTGGCTCTGGAGATAAAAAAGGACTGTCTGTTTCTATTAAAAGTTTATCTTCAGGAATTTTTTTAAAAGTTTCCTGTAACTCTGTTGACTTTTTAAAGGTAATTATGCCGCTTGCAGAAAAATAAGCGTTTAATGGAACCAAATTTAAAGCAAAATCAGTTGATCCAGTAAAACAATGCATAAGAATTTTTAGATTTTTCTGATAATTTTTTTTAAGGATATCATAAGTTTCATTCTCTGCATTTCTTGAATGAATGATTAGAGGAATGTTAAGATCCATTGCAGCTTCGATATGATTTTGAAAACTCCTTAATTGTGTATCTTTATCACTATTATTATAATAAAAATCTAATCCAGTCTCTCCTACTCCAATAATTTTGCTATTCATCTTTACTTTTTTTATAATTTCATCTCTTTCGATAAAATAATTTTTTGTTTCATGAGGGTGAATTCCAAAAGTTCCATATATCATTGGATCTTTAGACACAATATCAAGAATATTATTGTATCCACTACTAGTAGTGCAAATAGTTAATAATTTTTCAAGACCTACATCTTTTGCTCTAGTCAAAACTTGACTTAAATTAGATATAAGAGGTTCTCGATCTAAATGGCAATGTGAATCTATCATTTTTTTATTTTTTCAAACAAAATACCAAGCTTTATAATTTCTTTTTTATCTTTTAAATATTCGTTATTACTTATAGTGTCAAATTTTACGTCATTTTCCTTCATGGAAAAAATATTTAGGACTTTTAAAGCAGTATTAGGAATAATTGGATATAGTAAAATTGAAATTTTTCTAATTAATTCAAGAGATACAAACACAATTGTGTTCAATCTTAAACTATCATCTTTTTTAGTCCAAGGTGCTTGATCATTGAAGTATTTATTAGCTTTAAATAATTGATTTACAACATACTCAACATAGTAATTTATATTTTGATCATTAATTTGTTTTTCTATATCTTTTATATTTTCTTTAAAGTCATTAAGAATTGATAGATCTTCTTTCGTAAAATTATATTTTCCTGAAACTTTAAGACCAAGATTTTTTTCACAAAACAAAATAACTCTTTGACATAAATTTCCATAATTATTCGCCAAATCACTATTTATACAACTTTCTAATTTTTCCTTTGAAATATTCCCATCATTTCCAAAAGATACTTCTTTAAGTAAATAATATCTCAATGCATCTAATCCATAGATATCAATTATTTCAATAGGATCTAAAATATTACCTTTAGACTTTGACATTTTTTCATCACCTGAGAGTATCCATCCGTGACCGTATACTCTCTGTGGAGGTTTAATACCTGCTGCCAATAAAAAGGCTGGCCAATACACTGCGTGAAATCTTAAAATATCTTTTCCTATAATATGAATATTAGCAGGCCAAAAGTCTTTATATAATTTTTCAGTTTCTTTTGGATAATTTAAGGCCGAAAGATAATTTGTTAAAGCATCAAGCCATACGTATATTACATGGTCTTTGTTTGATGGAACTTTAATCCCCCAAGAAAAAGATTTCCTACTAACCGATAAATCTTTTAATCCACTTTTCACAAAACTAATTACCTCATTTTTTCGGCTCTCTGGTAATATAAATTTTGGATTTTCAGAATAAAATTTTAAAAGCGGTTCTTGCCATTTGGATAATTTAAAAAAATAAGACTCTTCTTCAACCCACTCTACCGGAGATCCAGATGATTTTGATATTTTTTTTCCATTTAAATCTTCAATTTCATCCTCATTATAAAAAGCTTCATCAGAAACGGAATACCAACCTGAATATTTTGAGAGATAAATTTCCTTTTTTTTTTCTAAAATATTCCAAAGATTAGTTACAGCTGACGCATGCCTTTTTTCTGTGGTTCTTATAAAATCATCATTAGATAAATTAAGTAATGAAGATAAGTTTCTAAAAGTCTTACTTATTTCATCACAGAACTTTAAAGGATCTTTGTTAGATTTCTCAGCGGCTCTTTGTATTTTTTGACCATGTTCATCAGTTCCAGTTAAAAAAAAGACTTTATGGCCTTGAATTCTTTTTAAACGTGCAAAAAAATCAGCTACTATACTTGAATAAGCATGTCCCATGTGAGGTTTTGCTGAAGGGTAATAAATTGGTGTAGTAATATAAAAATTATCTTTCATTTATAATTATATTTTTAATTTCTAATAAAGATGAGTCTTTATCTAAATTAAACTTATTCATATTGTTAATTTTATTCATCGTTTGTTTAAATGATTTATAGTCATTTTCAAAATTGTTCTGTGAAATAATCTTATTATAGAAATATATTTCAATAAGGATTTGCAAATTTTCAATTATAAATTCATCCTTAAGATAATTTCGTTTATTAAATATATAATTTAACAAAAAGTTAATATCCAAATCATTTAATTCAATTTTTTCTTTATTTATAAAATCATATAAATCAATATAAAATTTTGGTGAAAGATATCTAATCTTAAAATCAGACGATAGACTCTCATAAAAATCATTATCTATTACATTATTAATAATTTTTTCTATTTCAGATTCAGTTATAAAAAAATTAAACTTTATACATCTTGAATTTATAGTGCTGATTAGCTTTTTATGAGAATTATGAATTAGAATAAAAAACAAATTTGTTGATGGTTCCTCCAAAATCTTAAGTAAAGCATTTGAGGCGTTGATATTCATTTTTTCAACATTATTAATAAGCACAATTTTTTTTTTATTTGAAAAAGATGTTTTTGACGAAAAATTTAATATTTCTCTTATTTTTGAAACTTCTATAAATTTTTTATCAATACTGTCTATTAAAAGTAAATTTGGATGTGTATTGTTTGAAACAAGCTTATAAGACTTGTTATTAATATTTATCTCATTATCCTCAAGATTATAACTGTCCTGTTCATCCTGTGAAAATAAGTAATTTATTAAATGAAAAGCAAAAGTGCATTTACCTATCCCTTTATTACCAGAGAAGATCAATTTATTTGGTAGTTTATTTCTCAATGAAAGGTTAACCAATTCTTTAAAATTGTCCTTAAAAGATAGTAATTTAATTTGAGTTAAAGGTGTCATTTTATTTTAATCAAAGAATTGAATTTTTTTTGTATAATTTGTTTATTTCTATCTTTTGTCTCATCAGAGTAGATCTTTAGATAATTTTTTTTCTTATTTGATAATTTCAAAAAACCATTTTGTGCTTTAAGATAGAAATTTTTATTAAATTTGTCGTATCTATTTTTTTTAGTCTTAATCTTTTTACGAATATCTTTTTTTTTAACAATATGTAGAAACGTAAAATCTACCTTAAAGTTTCCTAATATAAATCTATTTAACGAATTAATAATATTTCTATTTATGCCAAAACCATAGTGTTGATATGCAATCGTGGAATCAACAAATCTATCAATCAGGATTACTTTTTTCTTAAGATTAGGTTTAATTATTTTATAAAAATTTTCAGATCTAGCAGATAAATATATAAGTAAATCAGTTTTTTTTTCAAAGTCAGATTTATTTGATAACAACAATTTTCTTAATTTTTCTGAATTTTTAGATCCACCCGGCTCTCTAAGTTTAATATGCTTTATTTTTTTCTTTTTTAAATAATTAGATGCAGCATTTAAATGAAAACTTTTTCCTGATCCATCAATACCTTCGAAAACAATGACTTTATTATACATCGCCCCATATCAAATAATTTATAGAGTGAATTATTCTAGAGAAAATGTTGACTTTTTTTACTTTTTCAACTGCATAAACTGGGTACTCATCAATTAAATCCCCTTTATAAGAAATCTTTAATAAGCCAATTTCTTGGTCTTTTTTGATAGGTGCTTTAATAGGACCATTATATTCTACAATTGCTGACAAGAATTTTTTTCTGGCTTTAGGAAAAGTTTTGTAGATGTCTTCTTTTACATAACCACCAACAATATCTTTTTTTCCAAGCCAAACATCTAAATCTATAAAATTTTCGTCTTTTTTTGCAATTTCAACTGTATCAAAATTTGTCAAACCCCAAGTTAATAATCGGGTCGATTGTCTAGATCTTTCATTTTTAGTTTCAAAACCACTTCCAACAGCAATAAGTCTTCTTTCTCCTCTTTGAACTGAGCTTGCTAAAGAATATTTTTCTACAGCTAAATAACCAGTTTTAATACCATCGGCTCCTAAATTTTTGTAAAGCAGAGGATTTCTATTACCTTGTGTAATTGGATCTCCACCCGTTCTATCCCATGTAAATTCTTTCTCCTTAAAATATTCATAATAAACAGGATAATTTTTAATAAGATAATTAGACATTATTAAAATATCCTTAACAGTAGAATAATTATCTGGATCATTAATGCCTGATGAATTTGAAAAATTTGAATTGATCATTCCAATTTCAGATGCTTTTGCATTCATTAAAATAGCAAATTCCTCTTCACTACCCGCAACACCTTCGGCTAATGCAACGCAAGCATCGTTGCCTGATGCAATTATTATTCCTTTTAACAGATCTTCCACACTCACTTCATCTCCAACCATAATAAACATTGATGAATATCCAGATTGAGATAGTCTCCAAGCGTTCTCAGATACCATTACCTTATCATCAAGAGAAAGATCTCCGCTCTTTAATAAATCAAACACTACAATTGATGTCATAATTTTCGTCATTGAGGCTGGATAAATAACGCTATCTACTTCTTTTTCATAAAGTATTTCTCCAGATAGGAAATCTTGTAAAATAGCAGTCCTAGCATTTATATCAAAGGCTGCCTTAGAGGGCACAGCTAAAAAAGCAAAAAGTAAATTAAAGACTATAATAAATTTTTTAATCATTTCTAATTAATTCAATATTTTCAAAATTTAAATTATTTATACTATTATAAGCTGATTGTAGAGTATTAATATTAGAATAAGGGCCCAATAATACTTGGTGCTTAGTGTCATTTATTGAAAATATATTGACATTTTTAAGTGAAGTCTCTTTTTCGATTCTTTTTTTGAGCTCTTTAGCATTTTTTAAAAAATAAAATTCAGTGATTTTTATTGAATAATTAAAAGATCTTCTATCATCTAATTCTTTTGACTTAGGTGTTCCAATTTCATTTATGCTTATTGACTTAACTGGAGCTTTATTAGCAACTTTTTTTTCTTCATCAAAAGTTTTTGATTTTTTGGCAATAAAAGTTTTATTTTCTCTAATTTTACTAATTTCAACATATGGTTCTTTAAGTGAGATGTCGAGTTCATCAAAAATTCTTTTTGAAAAAATTGAATTATAAAAAAATAGATTTTTATTTTTTGTTTTTACTGTTGCATTTGTGCTTTTGTTATTTAAAAGATTAATAATTCTAACTTTTGTACCTTTTGACAAAGTATTATGGACTATCTCAAGGCTCCTATCATCAAGGGGTTTCCTTATTAATTTTTTTTCAATTAAAGACTCATCATATAAAAGAACAAATCCTTTGTTTGAAAATATGTTTTCACTATATTGAGTAGTTTGAACTGTACAACTTGCCAAAAAAAACAAGATCAACAATAAATTTTTATAATTCATCTTTAAATTTATCCTTCAAAGTGCAAACAGCTAAAGCAAATCTTAATGACCTATTCCACTTCAAAATTTTTTCATAATTAGAGAAAACAATATAGGCAGGATTAAGAGTTTGACTTCCAGGAATTATATCTACATCTGGTGTAATTATAGCAACTTTTTCCTTATCATTTACAATATCAGTTAGATCGTTCTTAATAAATTTTTTGTAAAATCTGAAATTCTTTTTATGTTTAATATTTCTTGCGGAAGAATTAAGAAATTTTGAAGGAATATTATTCTTTAGTTCAACACGGTAAAAACAATGATTATTTTTTTTCCAACCAATTTTTTTCATATAGTTTGCTGCTGAAGCAAATGAATCTTCTACATTTTTAAGTTCAATTACACTATTTTGATTATAATCAATTGCATAATTAGAAATAGTTGACGGCATAAACTGAAAATTTCCGAATGCACCAGCCCAAGATCCATACAAAATATCTTTATTGATTTTTTTATTATCAATTAATCTTAATGCTGTGATTAATTCTTTAGAAAAAAATTCACTTCTTCTCTTATCGTAGCTTAAAGTTGCAAGAGACGAAATGATATCCATTTTACCAAGATAAGTACCAAAGTTTGTCTCAATTCCCATTAGAGCAAGTAAAAGTTCTTTTTCTACTAAAAATTCTTGATCAACTTTTTCTATAAGTTTAGAATTTTTTTTATATATTCTTTTACCCTTAACTACCTTTTTTTTATTTGATCTCTTCCCAACATAAGTTTTGGTATCCTCATAAAATTCAGGTTGGTATCTGTCGTATTCAATAACCTTGGGTAAAAAAATTGCTTTATCCATGACAAGATCAACTGTTTCTTTGCTTACACCAGATTTTACAGCTCTTACCTTAAAATTATCCAACCACTGATTAAAAGATTCATCTGCAATAACAATTTTAAAATTTACAAGAGAGATAAGTATTAAAAGAATAAATTTAGTATTTTTCATATAAATCATTTAGATAAATTATTACAGCAATCCATATAATAGTGAAACTAAAGAATTTTTCATAAGAAAAAAGCTCATTATAGTAAAAATAACCCAAAAGGAACTGAAGGGTGGGTGTAATATAGAATATCATTCCACTTGGGCCTAAACCAGAAAGTTCAACTCCTCTAACATAAAGGAACAAGGGAATTACTGTCATTGGTCCCGCTAATAAAAGCATAAACATCAAATTTAAATTTTCTAATGAAAAATCGTTTTGACCATTTTTAAAAATAAAATAAAAAACTATTAAGGACATTGGAAGAATGTACAAACTTTCTATTAATAGACCAATATCTGTATCAACGTTTATTAATTTTCTTAGAACATTATAAAAAGCCCACGAAAAAGCTACTATCAGACCAACCCAAGGAACATTATTAAAATTTCTTAGTAGAATAAAAATAGCAACACAAACAAGAAAAATAGAAATTTTACTTTTAAAACTTATTTTTTCTCTAAAAAAGATATTTCCGCATAAAACACTTACAATTGGCATTATAAAATATCCAAATGATGCATCAATGATTTGGTCATTTGATACAGCATAGATCCAAACTGCCCAATTAATAAATATTAATAATCCAGAGAAAAAAAGGACTAAAAGATTTTTTTTATTTTTTAAAATTTTGAAAAAAATATTCCATTTTGAAAAAAATTGAGTAGTTATAATAAGCATGACTGCAGTCCAAATACATCTATGTATGACTAATTCTATATGGCCTATAAAAGAAAAATAGCTAAAATAAATTACTCCAATAGCACCCCACCAAAACGATCCTAAGCTACTAAATAAAATTCCTTTATTAAATTCTTTTAAGTTCATAAAAAAGGAAATTTATATTCCATTATTGATAAAATAACCCCATTTAATTCTTGAATTTTAATATTATACTTATAAAAACTAGCTCACGGAGAGATGGCTGAGCGGTTGAAAGCACCGGTCTTGAAAACCGGCAAAGGGGCAACTCTTTCCTGGGTTCGAATCCCAGTCTCTCCGCCACTAATTAAACTTTTGAAATTTATCTATAATGTGGAGCATTCTTTCATCTTTATATTCGTTCTTTGATTCCTTTTTTTTTAAAGAAATTAATGTTTCATCATCCATATTAACAAACGAGTCTAAGGTTTTTAGGTAATTCTCATCCAAATCGTTGATTAACGATTTTACAAAAGCAATCATCAGTATATCCATTTCTTTTGTTCCTCTATAGGAAGCCCTGTATATAATTTTATTTTTAAGATCTTCTTTATTAAGAGTCATGATATTATAACTAAACTATGTCTTCATATGAATATTTGCTATCCGATATAAGTACCATAAAAGGTATAGGAACCAAAATAGGAAAATTATTTCGAAAAAAAAATATTAACACAATATTTGATCTTCTGTGGAATTTGCCTAGAGATTTTGTGGATAGATCAAATGTTTATCCAATTAATGAATTGCAAGTAGGAAAAATACAAACCGTAACAGTTGTTGTAAAAAAATATAACTTTCCACGTATCAGAAACTTGCCTAACAAAGTAATATGTGAAGATGAAACTGGAAAGCTAGATTGCATCTTTTTTAATAGTTATGAGGGATATATTAGAAAAATACTGCCACTAAACGCAAAAGTAACTATCAGTGGTAAGATTGGTTATTATAATAAGAAATATCAAATAACTAACCCTACTCATTTATCTGAGGATCCTAATTCTGTTAAAAAAATTGATAAAAGTTATAGTTTAACTGAAGGCCTTAATAACAAACTTTATAACAAAATCATTCAAGAAGTACTAAAAAATATACCGAATTTAGATGAATGGTTGGATAAAGAAACTCTTAAAAAATTTGACAATATTTCGTGGAAAAAAGCAGTTTTAGAACTTCATGATCCCAATAATATTAACAAGAAGGGTAATTTTTTAAAAAGATTAATTTTTGATGAAATTCTCTCTACTTTTTTAATTAATTCAAAAATAAGAAAAACTATTAAAAAATTTAAAAAAGAAAAAAAAATATTTAATGACGATTTTTCAAACAATATAAAAAAAGAATTGAGTTATGAGCTTACCTCCGATCAAAAAAACGCATTAAATGAGATAAACAATGATTTAAAATCTGAAGAAAAAATGTTCAGACTTTTACAAGGAGATGTTGGAAGTGGTAAAACTATTATAGCATTAATTTCTTGTTTTAACGTTGTTAATAGTGGTTACCAGGTTGCTTTTATGGCACCAACTGAAATTTTGGCATATCAACATTATAAGTTAGCCCAATCATTATTAAAAGATAAAATTAAAATCGATTTTTTAACTTCTAAAACTGATTATACTGAGAGGAAAAAGATAATTAAAGATTTAGAGGCTAACAAAATTAAAATACTTTTTGGAACTCACTCAGTCTTTCAAGAAAAAATAAATTATAACAAACTTGGACTTATCGTTATTGATGAACAACATAAATTTGGAGTTAAGCAGAGAAAGAAACTATCTGATAAAGGCGGTAAAAATTGTGATGTATTAGTAATGTCAGCAACACCTATACCAAGAACTATGATTATGACTATTTTTGGAGATATGGATGTTACTATCATCAAACAAAAACCTAAAAACAGAAAACCAGTAAAAACTTACAGTAAGGTTGATACTAAACTTAGTGAAATAATCGATTTTACAAAAAAACAAATTAAGAAAGGTAATCAAATTTTTTGGGTTTGCCCATTAATCGAAGAATCTAAAAAAGTTGATCATCAATCAGCAGTGCAAAGATATAATGGTCTTCAAAAAATTTTTAAAGATAGAGCTGGTCTTTTACATGGCTCACTTGATAAAGTTGATAAAGATAAGATATTAAATAAATTTCTGAACAGAAAAATTGATATTTTGATCTCAACAACGGTTATTGAGGTTGGTATTGATTTTCCAAATGCAAACGTGATCATAATAGAAAATTCAAATAAATTTGGTTTATCGCAACTCCATCAACTTAGGGGTAGAGTTGGTAGAGGCAACAAAGAGTCATTTTGTATTTTAATGTTTAAAAAGAATTTAAGTAAAAATGCTAGAAAACGGATAAATATTTTGAAGGAAAATAATGATGGATTTAAAATATCAGAGGAAGATATGAAATTAAGAGGTTATGGAGACTTATTAGGTTTTAAACAAAGTGGAGTTCAAAGTTTCCGTCTTGCTGATCCTGTTTTAAATGAAGATCTTTTTATATTAGCAGAGAAAGAGACTAAAAGAATTGAAAGGGACAATATAAATTTAAATAAGTTTCAATCTTTACTCAAACTTTATGACAGAGCCGATATTTTGAATGATATTGTTTAATTGTCAGCAGGATCTGAAGTGCCAGCAGATACAATGAATTTTGAGGCTTCCTCAAAAGTCATATCAAGATAAATAACTTCATCTTTTGGAAACATTAATAAAAAACCACTTGTGGGATTAGGTGTTGTGGGAACGAATACATTGATTAAATCTTTGTTTGTTTTTTTACTGATTTCGCCTTTGTTTTCTTTAGTAGCAAAACCAACAGCCCATGATCCCTTTTTAGGGTATTCAATTAGAACAACACTTTTTTTATTATCCGATTTACTTGTGAAACTTTCTGTCATTTGGCCAATTGCAGAGTAAATAGTCCTTAAGATGGGAATTCTTTTAAAAAGATCATTAATTAAATTTAAAATTTTTTTTCCAAAAAAAGATAAAGAAATACCTCCAACAATTGTAATAAAAATAACAGACAATAAAATTTCAAGTCCCGGTATAGAAAAAGGTAAATAATTATTTGGATTTATTTCGTTAGGAATTAATTTTGATGATATCTTTATTAAAAATAAAGTAAGATACAAAGTAAAACCAATTGGAACTAAAACTACAATGCCAGCTATAAAAGCATTTCTTAGTTTTGAAGTTATTGATGACTTTTTTTTCATTAATTATAAGATGAATATATTACAAAACATAAAGCAATTATGAATAAAAAAACTAATATTTTATTGTTTAAATTCATAAAAAAACTATTAAAACATAATACTTAAATTAATTTAAATGAATAGAAGAAAATTCTTAAATATAGTCGGTTGTTGTGGTTGCAGTTATATTATTAATTCTTGTGCATCAGTGCCAATTACAGATAGAAAACAGCTTAACTTAATACCAGAGGCAAAACTAAATGCACAAGCAGCACAAATTTACGAAAAAGTAAAAAAGAAGGAAAAATTAATTACCGATGGACGTAATTTGAAAGAAATTAAAGAAATTGGAAAAAAGATGGAATATGCGATTAGTGAATATTTTTATTTAAATAATATTAAAGATCCAACTGTTAATTTTCAATGGGAGTATATATTAATTGATAATAAAAAAGTTACAAATGCATGGTGCATGCCTGGAGGCAAAATTGCTGTTTATACTGGAATGCTAGAGTTGACTAAAAATACAAATGCATTAGCTGCAGTTATGGGTCATGAAATTGCTCACGCAGTAGCAAAACATTCAGTTGAAAGAGCTAGTCGTAGTGCATTACTTCAAACAGGCACTCAACTCTTTGATATATTTTCAGGAGGAAAACTTTCACAAGTAAATAGAGCAACTGGTATGGATACTGTTGGGTTATTACAACAAATCGGTATCATGAACCCCTTTACAAGAAAACAGGAAACTGAGGCTGATTATCTTGGTCTTATTTTTTCATCTTTATCTGGTTATGATATTAGAGAAACAACAAAATTTTGGGAACGAATGAAGGAAAAAAATAAAGGTAAAGAACCTCCAGCGTTTATGAATACTCATCCATCCTCTCAAAAAAGAATAGAAAATCTTGAAGGTTGGATGAATGAAATTATTCTAGATTATCCACCAATAAAAACATAATGGTGAGCCGTGTTGGACTCGAACCAACGACCCATTCCTTAAAAGGGAATTGCTCTACCAACTGAGCTAACGGCCCAAAATAAAAATCTTATAGTTTTTTTTTTCAAATAATCAATATGTTATAATTACAACTTAGCAATGTATTCATTAAAAAACTGGTCAAAAGTTCCATTATTTATGTTAATTCTGATTTTATCCATGAGCTCATGATAAAAGTTTATATTATGGAGGGTAAGAAGCATAGACGCAAGTATTTCGTTGGTATTGAATAAATGATTTAGGTAATTTTTTGAATATTTATTCAAATTGAACTTTTCACATTTTTCATCAATGGGTTTTGTGTCATTCTGGTACTTGGCATTCTTAATATTTATTGGTCCATTCCATGTAAAGGCTAAACCAGTTCTCCCAGACCTAGAGGGTAACACACAATCAAACATATCAATCCCTCTTTTAACTGCTCCCAAGATATCTGAAGGTGTTCCAACACCCATTAAATATCTTGGTTTATCTTCAGGTAGGTGATTTTTTATACCGTCTAATACCTTAAACATTTCATTTTGTGTATCACCAACAGCTAGACCACCTAGGGCATATCCATCAAACCCAATATTAATTAGATCCTCTAAGGATTTTTTTCTTAAATCATCAAATAAACCACCTTGAACTATTCCGAAAAGACCTTTGTGAGGATTTTTCCCAAATGCATTTTTTGACCTTAATGCCCACTCAGTTGATAAATCTAAAGACTTTTCAATAGTTTTTTTATCTATAGTTTTTTTAGGGCATTCATCCATTACCATAACAATGTCTGAATTAAGTTTTTTTTGAATTCTTATACTTTCTTCCGGGCTAAGGATAAATTGTTTTCCATCAATATGAGAATTAAATATAGCTCCTTTCTCCTTATCAATTTTATTTAACTTTGATAGTGACATCACTTGATAACCGCCTGAGTCTGTCAAAATTGGTAAAGGACAATTCATGAATTCGTGCAATCCTCCTTGAAGAGCAACTCTTTTTTCGCCAGGTCTTATCATTAAATGATACGTATTAGACAAGATTATTTGACTTCCAGCTTTAATTAGATCATCGATAAAAGTAGCTTTTACTGTTGCTTGAGTTCCAACAGGCATAAATACAGGAGTATCAATGTTACCTCTAGAAGTAATAATTGTTCCTGTTCGGGAAAATTTATCTTTATTTTTTACTTTAAAAGAAAAATTTTTTAAACTCAATTTATAGAGATTTGAAACTAATTATTTTGTCAGGGTTTGAAACTGAACCATTTGGTCCATCACCTTTTTTAATCTTATCTACAAATTCCATCCCTTCAACAACTCTACCAAAAACAGTGTATTGTCTATCAAGATGTGGAGCATCTTCAAAACATATAAAGAATTGACTATTAGCACTGTTTGGATCAGAAGATCTAGCCATAGATAAAATACCTTTTACATGGGGGATATCGTTAAATTCAGCTTTTAGATTTGGTAAATCTGAACCTCCTGTACCTGCTCTATTTAAATCAAAATTTTCTGAAGATGAGTTGCCAAATTGAACATCACCTACCTGAGCCATAAACCCATCTATTACTCTATGAAATACAACGTTATCATAAAGTCCTTTGTCAGCTAATTCCTTTATTCTTTTAACATGATTTGGTGCTTTGTCTTTGAATAGTTCTATTTTTACATCTCCATCTTTTAATTTAAGTATCATCATATTTTCCTCTGCGTTTAAGTTAAAATTAAATATTAAAAATAATATTAAAAAAATTATTTTATTCATAAAATTTATCTTTTAAAGATTTTATTACTGTTTTAGTGGTAAATTTTCGTATGTCACCATTTAATTCAATAATTTCTTTAACAAATTTAGAAGAAATAATTTGATTTTCTGGATCAGACATTAAAAAAACAGTCTCAACTAAGTTATTTAACTTTTTATTCATTCCTGCCAATTGAAATTCATATTCAAAATCAGAAGTGGCACGTAAACCTCTAATAATAACGTTTGATTTTATATTTCTGCAAAAATCAGTGGTTAAAGTTTTAAATGATGTGACATCTATTTTTTTTTTACTAAATTTTAAATCTTTAAAAAGAGCTTTCTTAATTAAGTTCTCTCTCTCCTCTGCGCTAAAAAGATAATTTTTTGTATTTCCATCGGACACAGCAACAATTACTTTATCAAAAATATTTAAAGATTTTTTAATTAGATCAATATGTCCAAATGTAATTGGATCAAAAGTTCCAGGGTAAATAGCTTTTTTCATTATATTAAGTTATCATCAATTTTAATTGCTGAAACAACTTTTTCATCGCCAGATAACTTAATAATTCGTACCCCTTGAGTATTTCTTCCTGCAGTTCTTATTTCTTTAACAGCTACCCTTATAACTCTTCCCTTATTAGTAGATATCAATATTTCGTCTCCATCAAAAACTAGAAAAGAAGAGGCAATATTTCCGTTCCTAGATGAGTTAACTATCCCAATAATTCCTTTCCCACCCCTATTTGTTGTTCTAAAATCTTTGTCATTTGTTCTTTTACCAAATCCATTTTCAGTTATTGAAAGTATGTATTTACCCTCAACTTTGCCATTTTTGTCAGATTTTTTCTCTATTTTTTCTATTATTGATAAAGATACAATTTTATCTTTATCACTTAAATTAATCCCTTTAATTCCTTTAGAAGATCTACCTTTAAATAATCTTAATTTTTTAGATTCAAAT
>CACIAP010000007.1 GCA_902584685.1 uncultured Pelagibacteraceae bacterium
TTTCTTGTACGATTATAATACTTTTAATATTGGCTAAATTAAGTTTGATAGACAGTTCAATAATTTCAAACCAATCAATTTATCTAATTATATTTATACTTTTACTACTATTGTTACTAAATATTTTTAATATTTTAATGCTTGGGGATAGTGGAGCTTACTTACTTGGTTTTTTTATGGGTTTTATTATAATAAGTTCTCATGCTAGTAACCCTAATATTTCTCCATATTTCTTTATTTCATTAATTTGGTATCCTTGTTTTGAAAATTTATTTTCAATTTTAAGGAAAATTAACAGGGAATTTTCACCTTTAAAACCTGATAGTAAACATTTACATCAACTTGTTTTTTTCTTTTTAACAAAGAAATTTAATTTTAAATTGATTATTTCAAATAATTTAAGCAGCGCAATTATATGTTTTTTTAATTTTTTGATTATTTATATTTCTGCCTTAAATCCAAGTAGTACAATTTTTCAGATAAAATTAATAGTAACTTCAATTATTTTCTACAATGTTATTTACGTGATTTTGTTTAGGTTTTATAAATTTGACTTAATATCTAAAAAATAACTTAATCATTGAAAATAAAATTTTAAGACCATCCTTAAAAGCATTTACCTTTTTTTCTCCTGCAATTCTTGCCCTCTCATAAGACTTACTTGTACCAATTTTTAAATTAGCTCTTTTAGCTTTTATAGGCAATTCAACACAAAATGAAAAATCTTTTGATGATAACTCAAGTTTTTTTGCACAAGATGTTCTTCCTAATACATAAGTATAAAGAATGTCAGTTATTTGTAATTTAAAAAAAACCTTTCCCAAAAAAGTAAAAACATAATTACCAATTAATGTGATGAAAGTATCATCGTCACTTCCACAATTTTTTTCATATCTAGAGGCAAAAACGAAATCATAATTATCATTTTTAAGTTTGCCAATCATGAAATCTAATTCTTTTGGATCGAAAGAACCGTCAGCGTTGAAAATACAAAAGAATTCCGTCTCAACTGTTTCGATTCCCTTATTTAATGCATCACCATAACCTTTGGATTCCTGAAAAATGATATTACAATTATAATTTTTTACAGCCTCAATAGTTAATTTATCTGAGCTTTCTAATACAATATTTTTCTTAAAATCAAAATTCTCTAGCTCGTCTAATACTTTTGGCAAAGATTCGTTCTCGTTTTTGGCTGGTATTATTAAAGTAAGATCACTCATCAAAATTTGACCACATATAATTGATTAAAATTCAAAAACAACAAAATTTAAATCTAGAGATATATTTTTTTAATTCAATATACTAATGAATACATTATAGATAGTTAAATGGTTACTAATTATTTAATATTTTTAGCAAGTTATTTTTTAATAGTTTTATCTGTAGTTGGTCATGGTATTTTAGCAATTAAGTTTACAAAAATAAATGTGTTATCAGATGAAATAGGCTTTGTCGGTTTAGTTGGAATTTTTTTCTTGATATTATATTCATATATTACCCATTTTTTTATAAGCCACAATTACTTACATAATATAATTTTTATCTTTATTGGCCTCATATCTGTTTATTATTTTAGATCTAAAATTTTAATTAAAAAGAATCTTATTTTTTTATTTTCAGTTTTCTCAATAATTTTTTTATCTTTTATAATATTTAAAACGCATGATGATTTTGGTTATTATCATTTCCCCTATAGCTTCTATCTAAATAAATTTTCAATGATTATTGGAATCGGACCTTTAAACCATGGATTTAAGACACCTTCATCTATTTTTTACTTAAACTCATTATTTTATTTACCTTACCTTGAATATTATCTTTATCATATGGGGGCTATATTGATTTTAGGATTTTCCAATATTATTTTAATTATGAATATTAAAAATTATATAGATAAAAAAAAAAATTCTCAGTTTCTTTTTCTTAATTTACTTGCTTTCGTTTTTATAAATGTTTTTTTTTATCGTATATCAGAGCATGGCACTGATAGATCTGCGCAGATATTAATTTTTTTATTCTTCATATATATTCTTCATTTAAGAGGGAGCTATAAAATTTATGATAAAATTTTACCGAAATTAATAATATTATTAAGCATAGTTATTTCCTTAAAACTTTTTTATATTTTATATCTCATTTTTATAATTCCATTCATTTATTACATAGTTAAAGACGATAAAGCTTACCTATTGAATAAAATTTTCAAAACTCCTCTGTTTTATTTTGCTACATCGTTAGGCATTTGTGTTGTTTTAGTTTATTTTTTTAACACAGGGTGTTTATTATACCCAGTAGAACAAACATGTATAAGTGGGGTAGAATGGAGCATCCCAAAATCTGAGGTAAGTGCTCTCGACACTCACTATCAATGGTGGTCAAAAGCAGGTGGTGCACCAGGATATAAATCACCAATTGAAAAAGAATTATATATTCAAAATTTTACTTGGTTTTCAAACTGGATTGATAGATATTTTTTTAATAAGATGTTAGATTTTCTACTTGGTATCTCTTTAATTTCAATTATATTTGTAATTATTTTTAAATCAAAAAAACAAAATTTAGAGTTAAAAAGTTTTAAAAGTAATTCTTTATATTATTGTTTATTAATTTTTTTGTTAATAGAATGGTTTTTTACTCACCCATCTCTCAGATACGGGGGTTACGTAATATTCACACTTATTTTGTTTATACCATTAAGTTATTTTTTATCGAATTATGAAATTTCAAAAAACTTTAAAAAAAAAATAACAATCATAATTGTTCTTGTAAGTTCAATTTTTATTATAAGAAATGTTGATAGAATTATTTACGAGCTTAACTTTTATCAGGCAAATTTTAAAGAAAATATGTTTTATTTCACTGACAAGAAACATTTTAGAATTGATGCCAAAATAATAGATCTTTTAATGATCTATAATAATTGTAACCAAACTATAAATAAATGCAAAAATAACGAAGACTTTATTATTAAAAATTCTTATGGGAAAATGATATTACTTAAAATTAGAAATTAATTAATTGATTTTTAAAAATTTTCAAAGTTAAAAAAAAGAGTTAACAAATGTTTAAAAAGAATATAATAGGTATTCATGAATAAAAAGATAGCCCTAATTTTTGGTATAACTGGCCAAGATGGCTCTTATCTTGCTGAATTTTTGTTAAAAAAAAAATATGTTGTTCATGGTGTAAAAAGAAGATCATCTTCAATAAATACTGCAAGAATTGATCACATCTATCAAGAACCAAGTCAGAAATCTCGAAATTTTTTTCTTCATTATGGAGACATTACAGACTCAACTTCAGTTTCAAAAATCATTAGGATGATAAAACCACACGAAATTTACAATTTAGCAGCACAATCGCATGTAGCTGTATCTTTTGAAGTACCAGAATATACTGCTAATGCAGATGCACTTGGTGCTCTTAGAATACTTGAGGCAATAAAGTTTCATAAATTAGAAAAAAAAACAAAATTTTACCAGGCTGGAACATCTGAAATGTTTGGAAAAGTCCAAGATATGCCTCAAAGTGAAAAAACCAATTTTTATCCGCTAAGCCCCTATGGTGTTGCGAAACTTTACGCTCATTGGATAACTAAGAATTATAGAGAGGCTTACAATATTTTCGGATCAAACGGTATTCTATTTAATCATGAAAGTCCTAGAAGGGGAGAAACTTTTGTGACAAAAAAAATAATTAAAGCACTTGTAAGAATTAAACTGGGGTATCAAAAAAAATTGATATTAGGTAACCTCGACTCCAAAAGAGATTGGGGGCATGCAAGAGATTATGTAGAAGCTATGTGGAAGATACTTCAGCAAAAAAAACCAGATGATTTTGTAATAGCAACTGGAAAACAATATAGCATAAGACAATTCATTTATTTTGTGGCTAAAAAACTTAATATGAAAATTGTTTGGAGAGGAAAAGGTTTGAATGAAGTCGGCTATGATGTTTTAAACAAAAAGAAAATAATTTTTGTAGATAAAAATTATATAAGACCTCTTGATGTCAATACATTATTGGGAAACGCCGCAAAAGCTCGAAAAGAATTGAAATGGAAACCCCAAATAAATATTCATACACTTATTGATGAAATGATAACTGAGGAAATGAATATTTTCACCAATGATCAATAAAAGAAGTAAAATTTTTGTAGCAGGCCATAAAGGTATGGTTGGTTCAGCGATTACAAGAAAATTAAAAAAGATGGGCTTTTCAAGAATTATTTTCGCTGATAAAAAAAGATTAAATTTACTTGATCAAAATAAAGTTTTCAAATTTTTAAAAAAAAAAAAACCAGACTTAGTAATTGTTGCAGCTGCTAGAGTAGGAGGGATACAAGCTAATTCTAGTTTTAAGCAGATATTTATTTATGAGAATCTACAAATTCAAAATAATTTAATTCATGGTTCATTTCTTGCAAAAGTAAAAAATCTTATTTTTCTAGGATCCAGTTGTATCTATCCAAAATTTTGCAAACAACCTATGAAAGAAAGTTATTTACTCAGTGGTGAATTGGAAGAAACAAATGATGCTTATGCTATAGCTAAGATAGCAGGTATCATGATGTGTTACAATTATTCTCTTAACTATAGATTGAATTATAAATCTTTAATGCCACCAAATTTATTTGGACCTGGAGATAACTATGATTTGAAGAATTCTCACTTTTTTCCAGCTCTATTAAAAAAAATTTATCAAGCAAAGGACAAAAGAAAAAAAACCCTAAGTATTTGGGGGACTGGTAAACCTAAAAGGGAATTAATGTTCGTAGAGGATTTTGTTGATGCTCTATTTTTCTTTATGAATAAAAAAATAAAGGAGCCTTTCATTAATATCGGTGTTGGAAAAGATTTTACTATAGAGTGGTATGCTAAATATATTATGAAAAAATTAGGGGTAAAACTGAAAATTTCTTATGATAAAAACAGACCGGACGGTATGCCAAAAAAATGTCTAGATATAAGCCTAGCAAAAAAATATGGCTGGAAACCAACGAACAACCTAGACTATGGTTTTGATCTAACATTAAGAGATTTTCTTAAAAAAAGATAATTTTAAGTTAAAATTATTATTTACAACTTATTAATTTTAAGTATAAGTCTTATGCCTGGTAATTATTGCGAAGGTGTAATACCCGATCCCATTCCGAACTCGGAAGTCAAGCCCTTCTGCGCCGATGGTACTTTGTCTTAAGACATGGAAGAGTAGGACGTTGCCAGGCTTATCAATTATGAAAATAAAAAGCTCCCTCAAATCACTTAAAAAAAGAGATCTTAACTCAAAGCTAGTTAAGAGAAGAGGAAGGGTTTACATAATTAATAAAAAAAACCCAAAATTTAAAGCTAGACAGAAGTAATATATGGATAACGAAAACCATAAAAAAACATGGGATAATTTTACTAAGTTTGTTCTTTGGGGGACAATTTCAGTCATTGTTATTTTAACACTTCTAGCTATTTTCTTACTATAATTAAAATGATTGTAGGTTCCATTAACGAAGACAGAAAAATTGAGAGCAGAGTTGCTATTACTCCAGATAACGTAAAAAAATTTATTGGACTAGGTTTAAAAGTATTAATAGAGAAAAATTATGCTGGACACCTTGGAATAGACGATAATGAATACGTGTCTTCAGGAGCAGAAATATCTGAAGATAAAAAAAAAATTTTAACTAATTCTAATTTCATACTTCAATTTAATTTACCATCTGAGGATAATTTAAATTCTTTGAAAGAAAATCAAAATTTAATCGGAGTTTTTAATCCTTACACTAATAAAGAAATTATCTCAGGTTTATCAAAAAAGAAAATCAATGTATTTTCGTTAGAATTGCTACCAAGAATTACCAGAGCTCAATCGATGGATATTCTTTCATCACAAGCCAATTTAGCTGGATACAAAGCTGTAGTAGAAGCTTTTGCAAACTTTAAAAAAGCGGTTCCAATGATGATGACAGCAGCAGGAACAATACCAGCTGCAAAAATTTTAGTTGTAGGCGCAGGCGTTGCAGGATTACAAGCGATCGCAACTGCAAAAAGAATGGGTGGTATAGTTTTTGCAACAGATGTAAGGATGTCATCTAAAGAACAAGTTGAAAGTTTGGGAGGCAAATTTTTAACTGTAGAAGGCGCAGAAAATCTTGAAACCTCAGGTGGATATGCTAAAGAAACTTCGGATGAATTTAAGAAAAAGCAAGAAGATCTTCTTTCTGAAACATTGAAAAAAATAGATATTGTTATTTGCACAGCGTTAATACCTGGTAAAAAAGCTCCCATAATCATTAAAGAAAGTATGATTAAAAATATGCAGCCAGGTTCTGTAATTTATGATTTAGCGGCTGTTCAGGGTGGAAATACTGCAGCAACTAAAGCAGATGAAGAAGTTGATTTTAATGGGGTAAAAATTATGGGTGAGAAAAATATTTTAAATAAACTTCCAGCTTCAGCTTCAAACTTATACTCGAAAAATATTTTTAATTTTGTATCAAATCTTTACGACAAAGAAAAAAAGAATGTTAATATCAATTTAGAGGATGAAATAATTAAGGAAACATTGGTAAAGTAACTATGGAAATAGACCCATTTATTTTTAGATTAAGTATTTTTATATTATCAATTTTTGTTGGTTACTATGTTGTATGGAGCGTCACTCCTTCATTACATACTCCTTTAATGTCAGTAACCAACGCAATATCTTCAGTAATTATTGTTGGAGCTATTATCGCCTCATTGGCTGGTACAAATTTAAGTGTTTTTAATCAATCTAGTATATTTGGATTTTTAGCTATTGTATTGGCAGCGATAAATATTTTTGGCGGATTTTTGGTCACACAAAGAATGTTAGCAATGTACAAGAAAAAAAAGAAAGATAAAAAATGATCTCTGCAAATTTACTAGCAATATTCTATCTTATCTCTGGAATTCTGTTTATTTTAGCATTAAGAGGTTTGTCTTCTCCAGAAACTTCAAGACAAGGTAATCTATTTGGAATAATTGGAATGGCAATCGCTATAACTGTTACGTTCCTTTCCATAGATAATTTCTCAAGTGGATTTCTTTATGTCATACTTTTCTTGCTTATCGGAGGTTCAATAGGTGCTTTCATTGCATTTAAAATTCCTATGACTGCAATGCCAGAATTGGTGGCTGGTTTTCATAGCTTGGTGGGGTTAGCTGCAGTGTTTGTTGCTATATCTGCTTTTTTAAGTCCTGAAGTTTTTAATTTAGGTTCTTCAGGAAATATTAAACTAGCTAGTCTAATTGAGATGTCTATAGGAGCAGCTGTTGGGGCAATTACTTTCTCAGGTTCAATAATAGCTTTTCTAAAATTAAGAGGATTAATGTCAGGGTCTCCAATAACTTTTCCAGGACAACATATATTGAACTTATTAATTTTAATTTCTATTATAATTCTTACATATTTTTTATGTTTGAATCAGTCTCCTAATTTTTTCTGGTCATTAATTGCAATTTCTTTTCTAGTTGGTTTTTTATTAATTATCCCAATTGGTGGCGCAGATATGCCAGTAGTAATTTCAATGTTAAATTCTTATTCAGGCTGGGCCGCAGCTGGAATAGGTTTTACCCTCGAAAATACTGCCTTAATAATCACTGGTGCTTTAGTAGGTTCCTCGGGTGCAATATTATCTTACATAATGTGTAAGGGCATGAATAGATCATTTTTTAATGTGATACTCGGAGGATTTGGAGGAACTGATCAAACTTCTAGCAAGACAAGTAAAGAGCAAAAACCAGTTAAAAGTGGAAATGCAGATGATGCAGCTTTTTTAATGAAAAATGCATCATCAGTTATAATTGTTCCTGGATACGGAATGGCTGTTGCTCAAGCGCAGCATGCGTTAAGAGAAATGGTAGACTCTCTAAAAAAAAATGGTGTTAAAGTTTCATACGCGATTCATCCTGTTGCAGGCAGAATGCCAGGGCACATGAATGTTTTGTTAGCTGAAGCAAACGTTCCTTATGATGAAGTGTTTGAATTAGAGGAGATCAATAATGACTTTGCAAATTGCGATGTGGCCTATGTAATAGGAGCAAACGATGTTACAAACCCAGTTGCCAAAACAGATCCCCAAAGCCCTATATATGGCATGCCTGTGCTTGATGTTGAAAAAAGTAAGTCTGTTTTGTTTGTCAAAAGAAGTTTATCACCAGGTTATGCAGGTATAGACAACGATCTGTTTTATAGAGATAATACTCTAATGTTATTTGCAGACGCCAAAAAAATGACAGAAGATATAATTAAGAATTTATAATTTGACAAAAATATTTTGTGATATCGCCGACATAAATCTAATCAAAAAATTTGATAGAAAGAAAATTGTTAAGGGTTTTACAACTAACCCATCTTTAATGAGAAAAGCAGGAGCGAAAGACTATCAGAATTATTCAAAAAAAATTTTAGGAGTAACAAAAAAACCAATTTCCTTTGAAGTATTTGCAGATAATCATGACGAAATGATCAAACAAGGAAAAAAAATTTCCAAGTGGGGGAAAAATGTATTTGTTAAAGTTCCTTATTCGAATACAAAAGGTAAATTTTCTGGGAAAGTAATTAAAGCTTTAAATTCAAAAAAAATAAAACTCAACATTACTGCTGTTTACAACGCAACACAAACTCAAAAGATTTTAAAGAATATAGATAAAAAAACTAAGGTAATAATATCTATATTTGCTGGAAGAATGGCTGATGCAGGAAAAAATCCATTACCTGAATTTAAAAAAAGTTTAAAGATTTCAAAAAAATTTAAAAATGTCGAAATATTGTGGGCAAGTACAAGAGAAGCATACAATCTTTTACAGGCACAAGAATTGGGTTGCCAAATAATAACAGTACCTCCAAACATAATTGAAACAATAGAAAATTTTGGAAAAACTTTTGATAAACTAACAAAGGATACGGTTAAAGGTTTTTTAATCGATAGCAAGAAATCAAGATTTAAAATTTAATTGGTTGCGGGGGACGGATTTGAACCGCCGACCTTCAGGTTATGAGCCTGACGAGCTACCAGACTGCTCCACCCCGCGATATTAAATTCTGTTTTTAAGTTTGTTAAGTTTTTTAACTCTTTTAATATTCTCTTGCAGGATTCTTTTTTTTTTTTCAGATGGTTTTTCGTAAGTGTTTTTAAGTTTAACTATTTTAAAAAAACCGTCTCTCTGGAGTTTTCTCTTTAAAACTCTCAAAGCTTGTTCTACATTGTTGTCTTTTACGTCTATTTTAATAACATCCTCCAAAAAAAAAGTTTAAATAACATTTATAAAATTTCATGTCTATCAGTTTTTTTAAGAATTTTGACTTTGACTTGCTTTTAAAGCCTTCTCTTTTAATTTTCTCTCTCTCTTTATACGTCTTTCTGCTTTCTCACTTGCCTCAAGAAGGTCTTTTTGAGTAAATAAATTCATCGCAACTGGGTCTTTTGCATTTAAATTATTATAATTCCAATAACTTTTATTTCTAATAGATACAACTGAGTTTTTTGTTATACCAACAAGTTTAGCTATTTGAGAGTCCTTTAACTGTGGATAGCTTTTAAGTAACCATAAAACAGAGTCTGGTTTATCTTGCCTTTTTGACAAAGGAACATATTTCTTAATTTTTTTTTCATCAGACGATATTTCCACATCAGTATTATTAATTTTTAAAGCTCTATTTTGATTCTTGCTAGACAATTCTATTTCTTCTTTAGTCAGTTGTCCGGATGTGATAGGATTATAAGCTTTTATACCTTTTGCCACTTCTCCATCTGCGATACCTTGAACTTCTACTTCATGAAGGTTACAAAAATCAGCGATTTGTTTAAATGTTAAAGTTGTGTTTTCTACAAGCCAAACAGCAGTTGCCATCGGCATTAATGGCGTTTGTGTCATTTTATTTGCTCTTAGATTTGAAGTTTTGGAATTTCTTGTTGAATTTGCTTACTCTTCCTTTATCCAACAACTTTTGCTTACCACCCGTCCACGCTGAATGAGATTTTGGATCAATTTCTAATTTTAAAACCTCTCCTTCAGAGCCCCATGTAGACTTAGTTTCAAATTGAGATCCATCTGTCATCTCTACTTTGATAGTATGATAGTTTGGATGAATTTTTTTTTTCATAGATGAACTTATAGCAAATGAAAATTATAAAACAATTAAAACATAGAAATTTTGTTATTAATTTCCTTTTCAATACTTTGGTTGGATGCAATTAGGCTGATATTTTCAGTTTTTTTTAAATCAATATCACTTAAAACTCCGCCAGCCTCTCTTACTAATATTGAGCCTGCTGCAATGTCCCATAAACTTAAATTTTTGTGAAAACTTCCATCAAATCTTCCACATGATACATATGCAAGATCTAAAGCTGCACTACCCGTAATTCGAATTGTTAAACCGTCTGAAGAAATCTTTTTACTATTAGATGAGAATAAACATTCAGAAATTTCTCTTTTTCTTGAAACTCGTATACTTTTATTATTCATGTACGCACCAGAATTTTTCTCTGCATAATATATTTCGTCTTTAATAGGATCAAATATTACGCCAGAAACAATTTCATTATCTAAAACTAGGCCAACTGAAATACAGAAATGGGGTATGCCATTTATAAAATTTGTTGTGCCATCTATTGGATCTATAACCCAGAAGTTTTCTTTATCTTCATTTTTAACGAAACCACTTTCCTCAGTTAAAAAAGAATATTTTTTTTTTGATTTAGATAGTTCATTAATCAACATATCTTCAACTTTTCTATCTGAATTTGTGACAAAATTTTTTGGCCCCTTTATTGAAACTTGAAGTTTTTCAAGTTCTCCGAAGTCTCTTATCAATACTTTAGAAACTTTTTCACAAGATTTTATCATTAAATTAAGGTTCGGAGAAATAGAATTCATGTTTATAATTTTTTTATATACTCAATTGTTCTTGTATCTACTAATATTTCATCTCCACTTTCTATAAACGGTGGAACTTGAATTTTTATATCATTTTCTAAAATTGCAGGTTTGTAAGATGATGAGACTGTTTGACCTTTTAACGCAACATCGGTTGATTTAATTTTAAATTGCACTTGATTTGGTAACTCAATACCTATAGCTTTATCTTCATGAAATATCAGATCGATGTTTAAGTTTTCTTTCAGTAATTTGCCTTTTTCTCCTATTATGTCTTTTTTAACATCCACTTGTTCAAAATTTTTTTGATTTATAAAGTAATAATTTATTTCATCATCATACAAATAATTAAATTCAATATTCTCTATACTTGCTTTTTCTATCGTATCGTTAGACCTGAACCTCTCATTTAGCTTTGTATTTTTATTTATACTTTTCATCTCAACTTGGCAAAAGGCTCCACCCTTACCAGGTTTGACATGTTGAGTTTTTAATATTTCCCAAAGATCATCTTTGTATTCAATCAACATTCCAACTTTAATTTCATTAGCGTTTATTTTCATAAAAATTCTTTAATTGCTTTTGCTGGTTTTTTATCCCAAATGCCTCCTGAGATAGCTAAAAAGTCCGGTTTATGCAACAGAAGTTTTCTAAAATTTTTATTAGTTATTCCTCCAATTATAACAACAGGTATTTTTGTGAATCTTTTAACCCAAGATATTAAACTTGGTTTTGCAATGTAATTTACTTTTTTCGTTCTTGATTTGAAAAAAGCACCTATAGCAATATAATTCGCACCATCTTTAATGGCATGTCTAATCAATTTTTTGGAATTATGACACGTAATACCAATAATTTTTTTTCTTAAAATTTTTCTTGCTACTTGAATGACCATATCATTTTGCCCCAAATGACAACCATCTGCACCAATTCTTTTTGCTAGATTAGGATCATCATTTATTATTAATTTTACCTTATACTTTTTACAAATTTTTTTGATTCTTATTCCAATTTTTTTTTTCTCTATTAAAGAATACTTTTTTAGTCTTAATTGAAAAAAACTTACTAAATTCGAACTGAGAACGATTTTTAAATTGGTGTAAAAACTCTTCTTTATTTTGTTTGGTGAAATTAAATAAATAAACCTTTTTTTATCGACTCTCAATTTCTTTAGACCATTTCCCTTGAGCAGCAAGAGTATTCATTTTTGCTCTGTGGTTAAATACTTTTTGGGTTCCCTCAATATCTTTTATATTCTTAGACCAAAATTTAAGAGCACCTTGCTGTAATGCTCGTCCGTAAGAGTAACTCATTATAAAGCTAGTCTTATTAAATTTATTTATTAAATTTAAATTTTCTGTCGCCTCCAGTTCTGACTGTCCACCAGATAAAAAAGCTATACCAGAAACTTCCGAGGGCACAGAACTTTTCAAGCAATCCAAGGTTAATTTTGCTACCTCTTCATTAGAGATTTTTTCCTTTGATTTATTTCCAGCTAGAATCATATTTGGTTTTAATATTACTCCTTTTAAATCAACCTTATGAAGAATAAGCTCCTCAAAACACTTCTTAATGACCTCGGAAGTTTTTTGAAAACACTCTTTAGCTGAATGGTCTCCATCCATTAAAACCTCTGGTTCAACAATTGGTACCATATTACATTCTTGTACTAATGCGGAATATCTAGCTAACGCGTGTGCGTTAGAGTGAATAGATAATTTGCTCGGTAAATCTTTTGATATATTGTAAACACCTCTCCATTTGGTGAACTTTGCCCCAAGTTTAAAATATTCCTTAAGTCTATCCCGCAAACCATCTAACCCTTCTGTAATTTTTTCATTTGGTGATCCAGCTAAACTTTTTGCACCGGTATCTACTTTTATTCCTGCACAAGATCCCATACCCTCAATTAATTCTGGTATCTTGTTTTTTTTTAAGGATGTCTGCTTAATTGTTTCGTCATAAAGTATGACTCCACCAATACAATTTTTCATTTCTGATGAACTAAAAAGAGTTTCTCTAAAAAGCAATCTATTTTCCGGGGTTGAGGGCACACCTACACCATCAAGCCTTTTTGTCATTGTTCCTGTACTTTCATCTGCAGCCAGAATTCCTTTACCACCCCCAAGAATTTTAATTACTATATTATTTAGTTCAGACATATTAATTTAAAACTTTTATACCAGGAAGTTCCTTACCTTCAAGATATTCTAAAAAAGCTCCACCAGCAGTTGAAACAAAATTAAAATCATTTAATGCATTTATCTGATTTAATACTGCAATTGTATCTCCACCTCCTACAACAGAGTAAATTGAATTATCTTTATTTTTTTTAATAATCATTTTTGCTATTTCATAACTACCTAAAGCAAAATTTGGATTTTCAAAATAACCTGCCGGACCATTCCACAAAACAGTTTTACTATTTTCGATAATATCTCCGATTTTTTTTAGAGTTTTTGGGCCAACGTCGAGAATTAAATCATCGGCTGATACTTCAGTTAAGTCTTTAATTTGAGATTTGTCATCCATGCTTTTTCCAATTTTGACATCCTTTGGATAAATTATTGAACATGAGTGATCATTAGAGGTTTTAAAAATATTTTCTATTTCTTTTTCACAATTCTCTTCTTTAATTGATTTTCCTATCGAATTTCCTTTATAGCTTAAAATGTTATTTGCCATTCCACCAACAACAATAATGTTATCAAATTTTGGTATTAAATTTTTAATTAAATTAATCTTGGTTGAAATTTTTGATCCTCCAATTATACATGTAACTGGTCTTTTAATTTCACTCGTTACTTTCTTGAGGGCATTTATTTCAGTTTCTAATTGCAACCCAGCAAAAGACGGCAAAAATTCAGTAATTTTACTAATTGAGGCGTGAGCTCTGTGTGAGCAAGAGAAAGCATCATTTACATAAACATCTGCAAGACTCGCCAATTTTTTTGAAAAATTTGTGTCATTTTTTTCTTCTTCTTCATAAAACCTGATATTTTCTAAAAATATTATTTGACCATCGAAATTTTTAAATAATTTATCTTTTTTAATCTTAAAGATATTTTCATTAATGAGTTTGATTTTTTGATTTATTTTACTTTCTAAATTTTCACAAATTGGTTTCAAAGAAAGTTCTTTGTTTACTTTTCCTTTAGGTCTCCCAACGTGTGAAATTATAACTATCTTGCAATCTTTTTTTATTAAAAAATTGATTACAGGCAAGATCTTATCAATTCTTGTTTGATCTGTGATAACCCCATTTTTTAAAGGAACATTTAAATCCAATCTCAATAATATTATCTTTTGATTAATATTTTCTTGATCTTTAATATTGTTCATTAAGAAATTTTATGAAGATAAGCCGCAATATCACACATTCTGTTTGAAAAACCCCACTCATTGTCATACCACGCAGAAATTTTACCCATATTTTTTCCTATAACATTTGTTAATGATGCATCCACTATAGAGGAAGCTGGGTTGTGATTAAAATCAATTGAAACAAGTTTTTCTTCTGTAATTTCTAAAACTTTAATTTTCTGTTTCTTGCTGAAGTTTTTAAAAGCAGAATTAATCTTTTCAATAGATAGATCTTTTTTGGAGCAAAATATTAATTCAATTAAAGAAACATTTGGGGTTGGTATTCTCATTGCTATACCCTCTAGCTTTCCTTTTAAAGAAGGTATAATTTCACCAATCGCTTTTGAGGCACCGGTTGAGGTTGGTACTATTGATTGACTAGCTGTTCTAGCTCTTCTTATATCTTTATGAGAATTATCTAATATCCTTTGATCAGTTGTAAAAGAATGAATTGTAGTCATAAAACCTTTTTCAATCTCAAAATTTTCATTTAAAACATGTGCAACTGGCGCAAGACAATTAGTCGTGCACGACGCTGCAGATATAATTTTATCTTCCTTCTTAAGTTCCTTTTCGTTAACCCCAAGCACTATTGTCTTATCAGCGTTTTTACATGGCGCAGAGACAATTACTTTTTTTGCTCCATTATTTAAATGTGGAATTAACTTCTCCTTAGAATTAAATTTACCAGTACATTCAAGTACATAATCAACATCATTATCTTTCCAATTAATTTCCTCTAGCTTATCCTTTTGTGAATAATAAATTTTATCGCCATTAATATTTATTTGATTTTTTTCTATTGATATGTCTGCATTGAATTTTCCGTGAATACTGTCTCTTTTCAGTAAAGCACAAGCAGTCTCAATATTAGCTCTATTATTAATATGTTGAATCTTTAGGTCAGAATGATCCTCTTCAAATATTGATCGAACCACCATTCTGCCTATTCTACCTAAACCGTTTATTCCAATTTTAGTTTTCATAAATTTTTCTTTATTTTTTGGACAATATTTTCAACATCTAATTCAAAGTGTTTATAAATATCTTTATAAGGTGCACTCTTACCAAAATTATCTATTCCTAAATTTAATCCACTAGTTCCTGTATATTTTTTCCAATAACTTGTTTCTGATGCCTCTATAGAAACTTTAAGAGTACCTTCTTCTAAAATATCTTTTTTATAGTCATTGCTTTGATTATCAAATATTTCATGGCATGGCATTGATATAACCTTTGAATAAATATTTTCTGTGGCTAATTTATGACTGACTTTTATTGCAAGGTTAGTTTCAGAACCTGTTGCTAATATTGTTACTTTAAGATTATCTCCATTTCTTAAAATTTCATAAGCTCCTTTAGAACAAAGATTGTTAGTGATTACCTCTTTTCTTACAGGTTCTGTTTTTTGTCTTGTTAGAGCGATAACACTTGGTTTATTCTTATTCTCCAAAGCCAACTGCCAACATTCAAAAGTTTCTATGGTATCAGAAGGTCTAAATACATTTAAATTTGGTATAGATCTCAACATTGCAAGCTGTTCAACAGGCTGGTGAGTTGGCCCGTCTTCTCCCAAACCGATTGAGTCATGAGTTAAAACATATATAACTCTTTGACCCATCATTGCTGCCAATCTGATAGAAGGCTTGCAATAATCACTAAATATTAAAAAAGTTCCACCATATGGAATAAGATTACTATGCAAAGAGATTCCATTCATAATTCCACACATTGCATGTTCTCTTACTCCATAATGAATATAATTCCCTCCAAAACTTCCTGGTTTAATTATTTTATGATTTTTAGTTTTTGTATTATTTGAACCCGCAAGATCAGCCGAGCCACCAATCAAATTTGGCAATTTTGAAACTATATCTAAAAATTTTTCTGAGGACTTTCTCGTTGCAATTATATCTAATGATTTTAGATAATCTTTTTTTACTTGTTCTATTTCACTTGTAATTTCATTGTTAAAAATATTGAATTCAGGTGGATATGATTTATTTTTTTCTGCTTTTGAGGAGGCACTTTCTCCAATTTTTCGCCACTCATTTAAAATTTTTTCAGGGATTTTAAATGGCTCATAATTCCATTTTAATTTTTTTCTTACTAGCTTTACCTCATCGGTACCTAACGGGCTTCCATGTGATGATGCTCTTCCACTTTTATTTGGTGACCCATAGCCAATTGTAGTTTTACAAGAAATAGCAAATGGTTTTTTTGAATTTTGAGCTTTTTTTAAAGCGGTAAAAATTTGTTTTTCATTATGTCCATCTATTTCTAAATAGCTCCAACCATAACTCTCAAATCTTTTTTTTGTATTATCGGAGACAGCAAGATTTGTAGGGCCATCAATCGAGATAGAATTATTATCAAAAAGCAGTATCAAATTTTTTAATTTTATATGACCCGCAAAACTTAAGGCTTCATGGCTTATTCCCTCCATAAGGCATCCATCTCCTGCCAAGACATAAGTTTTATGATCTATTTTTTTTTTTCCTAACTTTTTTTTTAATATTTCTTCAGCAAGCGCAAAACCTACAGCATTAGATATACCTTGTCCTAATGGTCCAGTTGTGGTCTCTATACCTGAATTAGAATGATATTCTGGGTGCCCCGCACAAATACAGTCAAGTTTTCTAAAGTTTTTAATGTCATCTATAGAAACACTTTTGTAACCAGTTAAATATAAAAGTGAGTAAAGAAGCATTGACCCATGACCAGCAGAAAGAACGAACCTATCTCTATTAAACCAGCTAGGGTCTTTAGGATTAAATCGTAAAAAGTTTTTAAATAAAACTGTAGCAACATCAGCCATTCCCATTGGCATTCCAGGATGACCAGAATTCGCCGCCTCAACAGCATCTAAAGACAGAAATCTTACAGCATTAGCTAAATCTTTATGTTTTATTTTCAAAAATATTCCTATCTAGACTAAGAGACTCATTAATATATAATTATATATATATGAAATATATCAGTGAAAAAGAAAAAAAACTTGAAGACGCACTTAAAAAATTAAAAAAACTTGATCTAAAAAATGACCAGATAACTGAAGACATTAAAGAATTAGTTGATCAAAAAAATCAATTAGAAATTGAAAAAAATGAATTGGAAAAAAAATACAAAAATTTAAGTGATGAACACGGCAATCTTCAAGTCAAAATCAAACAAATGATGGTTGAAAAAAAAGAAGATAGAGTGAAAAAATTAGAGTTTGACGAAAAAATTGATGAATTAAATCAAGAAACAGATACTTTACTTGATGAGATTGAAAAATGGCAAATGTAAATATTAAGTTTAATGGAAAAGACTTTCTTCTTTCATGTGAGGATGGTCAAGAGGATCATCTCGAAGAGTTAGCAGCAAATTTAAACGATAAATTTGAAAAATTAAAAAATGACTTAGGAAACATAGGTGAAAATAAATTATTATTAATCACTGCCATTAAAGTGATGGATGAGTATTTTGATACCAAAAAAAATGTTGAGAAAAAAAAGCTTGAATTAACTAATCTCACTGAAAAATTTAAAGAGCTGAAATCGCTTGTATACGGTTATAAGGATGAAAAAGAAGATGAAGCAACTAAATTGAGTAATGATATCAATAACTTGCAAAAAGAGCTTGATAAAATAAATAATAATTATGATCAATTAATTTCTAATACCGCAAAAGAAATAGAGGAATTTGTTGAGCGAGTTAATCTTAAAAATTAGATTTAGTAGTGAACAAATTTCAATTAAGAAAAAAAATATCTAAAATTCGATCAAAATTTGCCAGAACAAAAATCAAAGTAAATTCTGAGTCAATAATCAAATTGATTGAGCGGAAATCTCCCAACAAAAGAGTTGGATTGTATTATCCTTTTGGTGATGAGTTATCTACATTGGAATTAATGAATCAATTAATTAAGAAAAAATTTATGATTTCTTTACCTATAATTAATAATAAATTTGAGATGTCTTTTTATAGCTGGAGTCCTAATGAGCCTTTGACAATAAATAGATTTGGTATCTTAGAGCCTTTTAAGGGAAAAAAAATAACTCCTTCTACATTAATAATTCCGATGTTAGCTTTTGACTCTAACTTAAATAGACTTGGTTATGGAGGAGGTTTCTATGACAGGTTTATTCAAAAAATTGAGAAACAAGATAACTGTGTTAAAATCGGACTTGCTCTTTCTTGTCAAAAAATTAATAAAGTACCAGTTGATAAACATGATAAAAAAATGGATTTCATAATTACTGAAAAAAGAATTTATAAATGAAAATTTTATTTTTAGGTGACATTGTAGGACCATCGGGTTGCATGGTTGTAAAAAAACACCTTAAAAAAATAGTTGAAGAAAATAAAATAAATTTTGTAATAGCAAATGGTGAAAATGCAGCTCATAATGGAGTAGGTATTACAAAAGATGTTTTAGACAATCTAATTAAATTTGGGGTAAATGTACTCACAACTGGAAATCATGTTTGGGATCATAAAGAAACCCTAAAACTCGTTGAGGATGATAACAGACTCCTTAGACCATTTAATTTAATTGGAATATCGCCAGGAAAAGGATTTGAAATTTATCAAACATCAAGAAATTTTAAAATAGGTGTACTAAATTTAATGGGAAATGTTTTCATGAGGAAAAGTGAAGATGTTTTCAAAACAGCTGAAAATTTTCAAAAAAAATATCAATTAAAAAAAGATTATGACTTTTTAGTAGTCGACTTGCATTGTGAAACTACTTCAGAAAAAATGGCAATGGGACATTTGTTTGATAGTAAAGCAACTTTGGTTACTGGTACTCACACGCACATTCCAACAAATGACGCAAGAGTTTTAAAAGGCGGGACAGCGTATATCACGGACTCTGGAATGTGTGGTGACTACGACTCAGTAATCGGGATGAATAAAGAAAACTCACTAAAAAGATTCTTTAAACAAGACTCTGAAAAACATTATCCATCTTTAGGGGATGGTTCTTTGTCGGGTGTTATGGTAGATTGTGATGAAACTTCAGGACTAGCTAAAAATATTAATAGTATAATTGTTGGGGGTGTTTTAAATAACTCAAAATAATATGGCAGGACATTCTCACTGGGCTGGTATAAAGCATAAAAAAGGTAGAGCAGATAAAGAAAGATCGAAGATTTTTTCGAAACTTTCTAGAGAAATTACCGTAGCCGCTAAACTTGGAGATAAAGATCCTTTGATGAACCCAAGACTTAGATCTGCTATTCAAGCAGCAAGATCCTCAAACATGCCAAAAGACAACATTGAGAGAGCCATTGATAAATCAAAATCATTAAATCATTCAAATTTTGAAAAGATAAGATATGAGGGCTTTGGTAAAGATAAAGTTGCTATAATTGTTGAAGCACTTACAGATAATAAAAATAGAACTGCCTCAAAATTAAGAACAATTTTTCAAAAAAATGGTGGTAATTTGGGTACCCAAGGTTCTGCAGCTCACAATTTTAAACAAATAGGCGTAATTAGAATAGACATAAATGAAATTAAAGACGATAAAATTTTTGAACTAGCAATTGATGCTGGTGCAGATGAATGTTTTTCCTTGGAAAATTTTCATGAGATACATTGCGGTTTTGAAGATATTTATTCTATAAAAAAAAAAATTGAGTCTCATGTTGAAAATTTTATATCTACAGATATTGAGTGGATTCCATTAAACAAGGTTTTAAGCGAAGGTGAGAATAAAGAAGACATAAAAAAACTTATAGAATTATTAGATGATGACGATGATGTTCAAAGGGTTTACTCAAATTTTGGGGAAGAAGATTAAGCAATGTTAATAATTGGAATAGATCCTGGAATTAATGGTGCTATATGTCTTTTTAAAGACGGAAAGATAGTGGATGTATTTGAAATGCCAAAAATGGCTGTAGGAAAAAAAAATAAATCACAAGTTAATGCTTCTCAAATATTTAACGAAATTCAAAAAGCTTTAGAAGGAGAAGATAAGACGAAAGTAATAGCTGTGATCGAACAAGTTTCTGCAATGCCAGGACAAGGAGTTACTAGCATGTTTAATTTTGGACAGTCTTTTGGAGTGTTGAAAGGAATTTTTTCTGCAATGCAAATTCCAATGGATTTTGTTTCACCAGTTAAATGGAAAAAATCCTTTAATTTGATAAATACAAACAAAGACGCTAGCAGGACAAAAGCTATTGAAATTTATCCATACTTTTCATCAAAATTGTCAAAAAAAAAAGATGCCAATAAAGCGGATGCAATACTAATTTCTAGTTATTATTACCAAAACGCCAAATATTAGATTTTTTTGATCTTTCAGGTCAAATTGATGACACATTTTAGTGTGAAAGATTTTTCATGGAAGCCGATATAGCATCACAATCTGTTGGACTAGGAAGTTCTGTAGACTTCTCTTTATGGAGCCTATTTCTAAGAGCAGACATAATTGTAAAATCAGTTATCGTCTTGTTAATTGCTGCATCAATTTATACTTGGGCGATAATTATAGAAAAATTCAAGTTATTTAAAAAAATAAATTTATCGACCCAAGAGTTTGAAGAAAAATTTTGGAAATCAAGATCTGCCGAAAGTTTCTATAATAATTTACCAACAAATATTGATGATCCAATGTCAAATGTTTTTAAAAAGACCATGCAAGTTGTTCTTAAATCAAGATCTAGAAGTAATTTAAATGAAAAGCTTTCAGGTTTACTAGAGTCTAATATAGAAAATGAAGTGAACAAGCTTGAAAAAAATTATTCATTTTTAGCGACTGTAGGTTCAACGGCACCGTTTATTGGTTTGTTCGGAACAGTTTGGGGAATTATGAATTCGTTTCAGTCAATTGCAGTTTCAAGAAACACAAGTTTAGCTATTGTTGCGCCAGGTATCGCAGAAGCATTATTTGCAACAGCTCTCGGCCTCTTAGCGGCTATACCTGCGGTTGTAGCTTATAACAAATTTAATAACGACTCAAAAAAATATTCTCAAAGATTAGAAAATTTTGCCAAAAGATTCATCTCTACTATTTAACTAATGGCTTTTAATTTAAAAAATAAATCTAAAGATCCAATAAGTGAAATAAATGTAACACCATTTGTTGATGTTATGTTAGTTCTTTTAATTGTTTTTATGGTCACAGCACCATTATTGACAGTTGGTGTTCAAGTAGATCTACCAGAAAGTTCAGCCGACTCTCTTCCTGAAGAGCAAGAGCCACTAACTTTAAGTATAAATTCAAAAGGAGAGATTTTTATTCAAGAGTCTAAAGTTGAATTCGATAATGTGATTGCCAAAATACTAGCTGTTTCGAAAAATAGGACAGATACAAGAATATATGTAAGAGGCGACAAGACAATCAACTATGGGAGAGTTCTAGAAGTTATGGGGATGCTTTCTGGTTCAGGATTTACAAAAGTAGCACTTATTTCAGAACCTTATAAAGAGAGGTGATCGTTAGTGACTAACAACATTATTATATCATCTTTACTTCATTTATTTCTTATAATTATAACAGCATTGAGCCTTCCTTTTTTAGCAAAAAAACCAATTGATCTCCCTCCGATTATTTCAATAGAACTTATTCAAATAACTGACAAAACATCTATACCTTATGCTCCTAAAGCGAAAAAGATTATTGAAGAAATAAAGAAGAAAGAAAAAGAAAAACTTGTTTCCGAGCAAGCACCACCAAAAAAAGTTAAAAAAGAAAAACCAGATGCAATACCATTACCAGATCAACAAAAAAATATTGTAAAAAAACCAGAAGAGGATAAACAGAACCCAGAAAAGATCGATGATGAAATTAAACAAGTTTCAGAATTTGAGAAAAAAGAATTATTTGATCCAAACAATATTGCTGCGTTAATTGATAAATCAAAAGAGGAAACTGCAGAGATGATTAAAAGTGATAATAAAATAACTCAATCACAGAGAAAAAGTGTTATTTCTTCTGGATTGTCCTTGAATGAGGAGGATGCGCTTAAAGCTCAAATATTTGGATGCTGGAGTATCCCGTTAGGATTACCTTATAATGAAGATCTTCTTGTAAGGATTAAACTAAATTTAAAACCCGATGGTACCATTATAAATTCTGAAATTCTTGACCATGCTCGAATGAATAAACCTGGACAAGGATTTTATAAAGTTTTGGCAGAAAGTGCTTTAAGAGCAATTAGGTTATGTCAGCCTTTGAGAGTTCCAACTACTGGTTATGAGAGATGGAAAGAAATTCAATTAAATTTTGACGCTAGGGAGATGCTTCAAGGATGAAAAAAATAATTTTTTTAACATATGTCTGCTTATTTGTTTTAAATTGGGGTAAAGCTTGGTCTCTTATAGAAGTAGATATTACAAGAGGTAATTTAAATCCCTTGCCGCTAGCGGTATCGCCATTATCTGTTGATCAAAATTCTAAAGAAAAATTTAAAGATTTATTAAAAATTGAAGACATAGGTGCAGAAATATCAAAAGTTGTTGAGAATAATTTAAGACAATCAGGTTTATTCAATCCGTTGGATCCAAAAGCTTTTCTACAAAAACCAGATATTGCTCATGTAAAACCAAGATTTGAAGATTGGGCGTTAATTAAAGCTCAAGCTTTAATAACTGGAGAAGTAAAGATAGTTGATGAGAAGCTTAGAGTTGAGTTTAGGTTATGGGATGTATTAGCCGGTAAAGAAATTATGGCGTTAGCATTCAACACTGTTTCAGAAAATTGGAGAAGAGTTGGGCACATAATTACTGATAAAGTTTACCAAAGGTTGACAGGTGAAAAAGGTTATTTTGATACTAGAATTATTTATGTTGCTGAAGAAGGACTTAAAACAAGTCGTATAAAGAAATTAGCAATTATGGATCAAGATGGATTTAACACCAAATACTTAACTTTAGGAAATGAATTAGTTTTAACACCAAGAT
Organism: uncultured Pelagibacteraceae bacterium; assembly: GCA_902584685.1. GTDB lineage: Bacteria > Pseudomonadota > Alphaproteobacteria > Pelagibacterales > Pelagibacteraceae > Pelagibacter. Next base: position 23,169 of record CACIAP010000007.1, read on the forward strand.
TTAATCCAACAAATCAAATGGTCACTTATTTATCTTATTTTAAGAATCTACCTAGAGTTTACTTACTAGATATTGAAACTGGGATACAAGAAGTTGTTGGTGACTTTCCTGGTATGACATTTGCTCCACGTTTCTCTCCTGATGGAAAAAAAATTATTATGAGTTTTGCTAAAGATGGAAACTCAGATATTTATACTATGGACCTTGAAAGTAGAGAGGTTGAAAAAATCACAAACCATCCATCAATTGATACATCACCATCATATTCTCCAGACGGTAAATATATTTGCTTTAATTCAGATAGAAGTGGGTATCAGCAAATTTATGTAATGAGAAGTGATGGTTCAAAAGTTAAAAGGATATCTTTTGGAAATGGTCTTTATGGAACACCTGTGTGGTCTCCAAGAGGTGATTTGATAGCTTTTACAAAGCTTCATAAAGGAAAGTTTTATATTGGCGTAATGAGAACAGATGGAACTGGCGAAAGATTACTTACAGAAAACTATTATCAAGAAGCTCCTTCCTGGTCCCCTAATGGAAGAGTTTTAATTTTTTATAGAGAGACAAAATCAGACTCTGCAGGAAAAGGCTTTTCAGCCAAACTTTGGTCTATAGATCTTACTGGATATAATGAAAGAATGGTTAAAACCGAGACTGATGCTTCAGACCCATCTTGGTCGTCATTATTAACTGATTAATTATGGTATTTTCAAAAAAAATTAATAATTCCTTGATTTTTGAGCTTGAAAGATCTATTTAGTTGTTAAAAAGTACAAAATTAACTTTTAAGGAGCAGTAATGAGTTTAAACAAAATTTTTAGAAATACTTTGCTAGTAATTTCTGCGAGTATTCTATTATCTGCATGTGCTGTAAAAACTACAGGCAAAATGCAAGGTGACGTATACACTGGAAAAGACACAGTTGAGTATTTAGCTTCAGGTGTGCCAGACAGAGTTTTCTTCGCAACTAATGAAACAGTTTTAACTACTGCTTCAAGAGAAACATTAAGAAAACAAGCATCATGGTTAAGAAAAAATTCAAAAATAAACGTAGTTCTTGAAGGTCACGCTGACGAAAGAGGTACAAGAGAATACAACTTAGCTTTAGGTGAGAGAAGAGCTAATGCAGCTAAAGATTATTTAATGACTTATGGAATATCTGGAAATAGAATTTCAGTAATAAGTTATGGAAAAGAAAGACCGGTAGACTCTGGTTCAAATCCTTTAGCTTGGTCAAAAAACAGACGATCAGTAACAGTAAAAGCTAACTAATAATTTATAAATTCAGACCCCAAGAACATACGTTGTTGGGGTCTTTTTTTTGCCATCATTATAGATAGAAATCAACTAATGAAATTTTTAGAGTATATAAATAAATGTATATTATTTTTAATAATATTTATTTTTTCAACTATTTCTTTTGTCAAGGCAGAAGAAACAGAAACTTTAGAAGTAATAAAAACATTACAAAAAGATTTAAAAACTTTAGAAAAAGCAGTTTACTCACAGTCTTCAAACATAAACACAACTAGCACCAAAAGTTTAAGCTCAAACGATGAGGATGTGCTTACAAGACATTTATTAAAATTATCTGAGATAGAAAAACAATTTCAAGATTTAACAAACAAATTTGAAGAAATTAATTTTAAAATTGATAAATTATCAAGCAGATTGTCAAAAGTTCAAGCAGATAATCAATTAAGGTTTCAAAATTTAGAAGGTGAGGACACTGATAAAAAAGTTTCATCTAAGAAAAAAGTTTTACCAGGATCTTCACAGCCACAAGATCTAGGCGCAGTATCTTATAAGTCGTCTGAAACAAATGAATTAACGCAACAAACTCAATCTATAGACACAACTGGTACAGTTATAACTGAAAAATTTATTTCTGAGGAAAAAATTTTACCAAATGATAAACCAGATAAGCAATATGAATTTGCAACTAGTTTTTTAAAGCAAGGCGATTATACAACTGCCGAAAGAGCGTTAAGAGAATTTGTAATGACAAATCCCGAACATAAAATGGCAGGTAGTGCACAATATTGGTATGCAGAAACATTTAGAATAAGACAACTATATACTGATGCAGCTTCTGCTTACTTGGAAGGATATCAAAAATATCCTAAAAGTGAAAAAGCAGCTATAAATTTACTCAAGCTTGGAGTATCATTAGTGCAAATTGGAGAAAAAGATCAAGGATGTTTAATGATTACAGGAGTTAAAAAAGAATATCCTGGCGCAAAACAATCAGTTCTTCAAAAAGCAAAATATGAAGAGAAAAAGTTTGAGTGCAAAAAGAAAAAATCTTAAAAATTCAATTTTTAGTCCTCAAATAAGAAATAAAAGAATTAAAGAAATCTATAAAAGATTTGAATTTTTGATTAAACAGGAAGAATTCAAGGGTTACTTAGTTGCAGTATCTGGTGGTGCAGACAGTCTTGCTTTAGCATATCTTTCAAAATGTTATCAAATTAAAAATAAAGATAAAAACTTTCACTATGTTCACGTAGATCACAAAATAAGAGATACATCCTCGAAGGAGGCCCAGACTTTAAAAAAGATCTTAAGAAAATTCAAAATTGAGTGCAAGATAATTACATGGAAAAGAAAGACAAATACCAAAAAAACTCAATCAGAATCTAGAAATTATAGGTTTAATGTATTCGAAGGTTTTTGCAAAACAAAAAAAATAAATACTTTATTATTAGGCCACCATTTTGATGATTTTCAAGAAAATTTCTTCATCAGATTATTAAGAGGCTCTGGTCTTAAGGGACTTGTATCTTTTTATAATTATAGAAATCTGCAAAGAAATAACATTAATATAGTCAGACCATTACTTAATTTTTCAAAAGAAGATTTATTATATGTAACAAAAAATACTTTCAATTTTTATATAGATGATCCATCAAATAGAAGCTTAGAATATATGAGATCGCGGGTAAGATTTATGATTAATAATCTCAAAAAAAATGGTCTAGATCAAAAAAAGTTTAAAATGACTTTTGAAAATTTAATAGCCTCAAACAACTCAATTGAATTTTTCGTACAAAAAAACATCAGTGGAAATTCTTATATTAGTCTGTCAAAAAATAATAATAATAAAGCACTCTTATCTTCAAAGTTTTTTAGTAGTACTGATGAAATAATTTTAAGGTCCTTTACAAAAATTTTACAAGATATTAGTGGCAGATATTTTCCCGCTAGAGGCAAGGGTGTCTTAAGAATTATTAATCAAATTAAACAAAAATCCTTGACCAAAACAACTATAGGAGGATGTGTTATTGAAAAAATAGAGAATTCAGTAGTTATTTCCAAGGAAAACACAAAATAAACCCATTTGTGTAACAATTTAGCACTTGTTAAATTTAGAATAATTCTTAACTTAATAGACGTATGAATTTAAAGAATCTAGCTATGTGGGTGATCATTATTGTTTTGACTATAGGTCTTTACAATATGTTCAAGAATCCACAAAATCTTCAAAACCAAAATAATAAAACAATTATTTTCTCCGAATTTTTAAAAGAGGTTGATAATGGAAGGGTTGTAGAAGTTCAGATACAAGGTAACAACATTAAAGGTGTTATGGCCGATGGATCAGTTTTTTCAACATACTCACCTAACGATCCAAACTTAATAGAAAGATTAACTGATAAAGGTATAAGTATATCTGCAGCTCCACTTGATGAGAAAATGCCATCTTTGTTTGGAGTTCTTTTATCGTGGTTCCCAATGTTACTTTTAATCGCTGTTTGGATATTCTTTATGAGACAAATGCAAGGTGGTAAAGGTGGTGCCATGGGATTTGGAAGATCAAAAGCAAAGATGATGAATGAGGTTAAAGGGAAAGTTACTTTTAACGATGTTGCTGGAGTTGAGGAAGCAAAAGAGGAAGTTCAAGAAGTGGTAGAGTTTTTGAGAGATCCAAAAAAATTTAGTAGATTGGGTGGTAAGATACCAAGAGGTTGTTTGTTAGTAGGACCTCCAGGTACAGGAAAAACTTTACTTGCAAGAGCTATTGCCGGGGAAGCAGGTGTTCCTTTCTTCACGATTTCTGGATCAGACTTTGTTGAAATGTTTGTTGGAGTTGGTGCTTCAAGAGTTAGAGATATGTTTGAACAAGGTAAAAAACATTCACCATGCATAATTTTCATTGACGAGATAGATGCTGTTGGAAGAAGTAGAGGCGCAGGTTTAGGTGGAGGCAATGATGAAAGGGAACAAACATTAAACCAATTATTAGTTGAGATGGATGGATTTGATACAAATGAAGGTGTAATAATTATTGCTGCAACTAACAGACCTGACGTTTTAGATCCAGCGCTTTTAAGACCAGGAAGATTTGATAGACAAGTTGTAGTTTCAAACCCAGATATTTTAGGACGAGAAAAAATTTTAAAAGTTCATGCTAAAAAAATTTCTATGTCTCCAGATGTTAATTTAAGAACTATCGCAAGAGGAACACCTGGATTTTCAGGAGCAGATCTTGCTAATTTAGTGAACGAGGCTGCATTGTTAGCTGCAAGAAAAAATAAAAGAATCGTAACATCTCAAGAATTTGAAGATGCAAAAGACAAGGTGATGATGGGTGCTGAAAGAAGATCGATGGTCATGACAGAAGATGAGAAGAAATTAACTGCTTATCACGAAGGTGGACATGCAATAGTTTCTTTTAACTTGCCAAATTACGATCCAATACATAAAGCAACAATCATTCCTAGAGGAAGAGCGTTAGGAATGGTCATGAATTTACCAGAAAGAGATAAACATGGTCACTCTATTAAATATTTGAAAGCAAGATTAGCTGTGTGCTTTGGAGGAAGAGTTGCTGAAGAACTAATATTTGGTAAAGATAATATATCAACAGGTGCAGGTGGGGGAAGTGGTTCAGACATCAATCAAGCAACTCAATTAGCAAGAGCCATGGTTACCAAGTATGGAATGAGTGAGGAACTTGGTCCTGTTGAATATGGTGAAAATCAAGAGGAAGTTTTCCTTGGAAGATCTGTAACACAAACACAAAGTGTTTCAGAGGCTGTTGCTCAAAAAATTGATAGAGAAATAAGAAAACTTGTTGACGAAGGTTATAATCAAGCAAAAACTATTTTAACAAGCAAAATTGATGATTTACATAAAATAGCAAAAGCTCTTTTAACTTATGAAACTTTGACTGGAGAGGATATAGCAAAAATAATTAACAAAAACGAATATCCGCCTAATAAGGAAGATTTAAAAGTTGAGGATGAAAGTTCTGACTCTGCTTTAGGATCAATTGGTTTAAAACCAAAAATTGTTCATTAATATTTAATGTTAAAATATTACACTAGAGCGTGTAATTTCTATTATGGTGACCATTCAACTCTGATGGTCAATAAAAAACTTGCTCTCCCACTTAATGGAAATGATAAAATTTCTTTTGATACAATCGAACTTATAACAAGAAAAAAGAAAAAAAAAATTCACATTTCAAAATTAAACTTATTAAGTAAAACTTTAAAAAAAAAAGTAAAATTAGATATAAAAAATATAACTAAAAAAAAAAACTTTTCTAAACTAAAGTTTAAGTCTTTACCCCTAATAATGGGAGTTGTTAATTTAACTCCTGATAGTTTTTCAGATGGTGGAAAATATAATAATCATAAAGATGCTTTAAAAAGAATAAAACATTTTATTGAAAAAGGATCATCAATTATTGATATAGGGGGAGAGTCCACAAGACCAGGATCAAATGATGTAAATGAAAAAATTGAGTGGAAAAGGATTAAGGAAGTATTAAAAAAAACAAAAAAAATAAAAAACGTAATATCTATTGATACTCGAAAAAGTGCCATAATGGAAAAAAGTTTAAAATATGGCGCCCATATCATTAATGATGTTTCCGGACTTAATTACGATCCTTATACACTAAAAATCCTAAGAAATAAAAAAACTCCCTTTATAATTCATCACATGCAAGGTAATCCAAAAACAATGCAAATTAAACCTTCGTATAAAAACGTCTTGCTAGATATTTATGACTTCTTCCAAAAAAAAATTTTAGAGCTAAAAGTCAAAGGTATAAATCACAAGAACATTATTTTGGATCCAGGAATTGGTTTTGGAAAAAGATTGAAACATAATATTACCTTATTAAGAAACATTTCTATTTTTCATTCACTTGGATTTCCTATAATGTTAGGCACTTCTAGAAAAAAATTTATTAAGGACATTTCTGGGATAAACGATAGTAAGGAAAGACTAGGGGGAACTATATCATCTAGTTTGTGCGCTATGATGCAGGGCATTCAGATTTTAAGAGTTCACGATGTAAATGAAGTTAATCAAAGTATCAAAGTTTTTAAATCTCTAAAATTTTAAATGACTAAAAAATATTTTGGAACTGATGGAATTAGAGGGAAGGTTAATCAAACCAAAATTAATGGTGAAATGTTTTTTAAATTTGGCCTAGCAGCAGGGACTTATTTTAAAAATCAGAAAAAATCAAAACAAACAGCTATTATTGCAAAAGATACAAGACTCTCAGGGTACACTCTTGAGCCCGCATTGGTGTCTGGATTGGCATCAGCAGGAATGCATGTCTACACGCTAGGACCTTTACCAACAAATGGATTAGCGATGTTAACAAAAAAGATGAAAGCCAATATGGGAATTATGATTACAGCTTCTCATAACCCATATTATGATAATGGACTTAAATTATTTGGACCAGATGGCCTAAAACTGTCTGACAAAATTGAAAAGAAAATAGAAAAACTAATTGACTCTAAAATAGCAAAAAATCTTTCTGAACCAAAAATTTTAGGAAGAGTAAAGAGGTTAGAGGATGCAAATGATAAATATATAAAAATATTAAAAGATAATTTTCCAAAAGGTTTTAAGTTAAAAGGAATGAAAATTGCAATAGATTGTGCTAATGGAGCAGGTTATAAATCTGGACCAAAATTATTTAGGAGCTTGGGTGCAACAGTAATTGAGTATGGGACTTCTCCAAATGGTTTAAATATTAATGATAATTGTGGCTCAACCTTTCCGCAAAAGATCAAATCTTTAGTTCGAAAAAACAAAGCTCATATTGGAATATCTTTAGATGGTGATGCAGACAGAATAATTGTATCTGACGAGAAGGGGAACATTGTTGATGGTGATAAAATTATTGCGATGCTAGCAACAAGATGGAAAAGAAAGAAAATTTTAAAAGGTGGTGTAATTGGCACCCTAATGTCAAATTATGGATTACAAAATTTTTTTAGAGATCAAAAAATCAAATTTATCAGAGCTAATGTAGGAGACAGATATGTTAAGGAAAAAATGCGAAAAGAAAACTTTAATCTAGGCGGAGAGCAATCTGGGCACATTATACTTGGTAAATTTGCAACAACAGGCGATGGGCTATTAGTTGCATTAGAAATTTTATTTTCAATGAGAAAAGGCAAAAAGGCGAGTGAACTTTTTGACTTATTTAAATTAACACCTCAAATATTAGAAAATGTAAAGGTTAAAGATAAATCAGTTATTAATTCTACTAAATGTAAAGTTGCTATTAAAAAATCTGAAAGAATAATTAAAAATTATGGTAGAATGCTTGTAAGAAAATCTGGCACAGAGCCTAAAATCAGAATTATGGGTGAGTCAAACAATATTCATTTATTAAAAAAATGTATAAATATTGTAAAAAGGTCAATTAAATAAATTGAAATTTAAATCTAAAATATTAGTTATTGCGGGCTCAGACTCTTCCGGGGGCGCAGGTATTCAAGCAGATATTAAAACCATTACAAGTCTTGGCTCTTATGCAATGACAGCTATTACTGCAATAACTTCACAAAATACAACAGGAGTTTTGTCGATTTCAAAAGTTCCAATCAATGAAATTAAAAGGCAAATTGAATTCACCTCAAAAGATATCAGGCCTAATGCTATAAAGATTGGAATGTTACACTCAAAAAAAGTTATTGAAACAGTAATAAATTCTTTAAAGAAAATTAAAGTAAAAAAAATTATTCTAGATCCAGTGATGGTAGCGAAAGGTGGCACAAAATTAGTTGATGATAAATCAATAGAAATAATAAAAACTAAATTAATGAATAGAGTATCTTTAATTACACCAAATATACCAGAAGCAGAAATACTTGCTAAAATAAAAATTAAAACAACAGATGATATGATTATAGCTGGAAAAAAATTATTAAGTTTCGGAGCAAAAAATGTTTTAATAAAAGGGGGTCATTTAAAAGCAAAATATGTATATGATCTTTATTTGAATAAAGGTGAAAAAGAATTTTTTAAAAGTAAAAAAATCAAAACAAAAAATACACATGGTACAGGATGTACTTTATCTAGTGCGATAGCGACTTATTTTTCGTGTGGAAAAACATTAAAGAAATCTTGTAAGATGGCAATTGATTATGTTAACCATTCAATCGGATCAGGGCCTAATTTTGGAAAAGGCCATGGGCCAATAAACCATATAAGCGTGTTTAATATTAAAAATAAATTTAAATGAAAAATGTAGCTGTTGTCGGATCTCAGTGGGGTGACGAAGGAAAAGGAAAAATTGTTGATTGGCTCTCAAGTGAAGCAGATGTAGTTGTAAGATTTCAGGGCGGACACAATGCTGGACATACGTTAGTAATAGATGGAGTTACCTATAAATTAAGATTACTTCCATCAGGAATTGTTAGAAAAAATAAAATATCAATTATTGGTAACGGGGTTGTAGTTGATCCATGGGCATTATTAGATGAAATAAAAGAGATAAAATCAAAAGGAGTAGAGATATCTGAAGAAAATTTAATTTTGTCAGAGTCAGCCAATTTAATTTTACCTTTTCACAAAGAAATGGATGAAATAAGAGAAGATGCAGCAGGAAAAGCAAAAATTGGCACTACAAGAAGAGGTATAGGACCAGCATATGAAGACAAAGTAGGGAGACGATCAATCAGGGTAATGGATTTAATTTCTGAAAAAAATTTAGATCATAGGCTTGAAACTGTTTTAATGCACCATAATGCAATAAGAAAAGGTTTAGGAAAAGAATTGTTTGAAAAAAATAAGTTGAAAAAGGAACTTCTTGAAATTGCACCTCAAATATTGAAGTTTTCAAAGCCCGTCTGGAAAAAGATTGATGAATTTAAAAACGAAGGAAAGAAAATTTTATTTGAAGGCGCACAAGGAATTTTGTTAGACGTAGATCATGGCACTTATCCTTTTGTAACTTCATCAAATACAGTCGCATCTTCAGCAGCAACAGGCTCAGGGTGTGGACCAAGTACAATTGGTTATGTTCTTGGTATCACAAAAGCCTACACGACAAGAGTAGGCGAGGGTCCTTTTCCAACTGAGTTGAAAAATGAAACTGGAGAACATCTCGGTAAAATAGGAAAAGAGTTTGGAACTGTTACTAGTAGAAAAAGAAGATGTGGTTGGTTTGACGGTGTCTTGGTAAGACAAACGATTAAAGTCTCAGGTATTAATGGAATAGCATTAACCAAACTAGATGTTTTAGACGAACTAGAAGAAATCAAAATGTGCGTAGCCTACGAACTGGATGGTAAAAAGGTTGACTATTTGCCCGCTGCGGTAGATGATCAATTAAAAGTTAAGCCAATTTATAAAAGCTTTAAAGGTTGGAAATCTTCAACAAAAGGAATCAAAAATTTTGAAAAATTGCCTGAGAATGCAAAAATTTATATTAAAGAGCTTGAAAAATTTATTGAAACAAAGGTTTCAAGCATTTCAACAAGTCCTGAAAGAAACGATACAATTTTAATCGAAGATCCTTTTAAAATTTAATTTACTGGAAGTAAATTTTTTGATTTTGCTGAATTAAGCATATGCTTTTGAAGTTTTTCAAAAGCTTTATTTTCAATTTGTCTAATCCTTTCTCTACTAATTTTAAATTTTTTACTTAAATCTTCAAGAGTAGATGGATTTTCATTTAATCTTCTTGCATAAAGAATCTCTTTCTCTCTATCATTTAATATTTTTATAGAGTCCTGAAGTAAATCTTTTCTTTGGTCAAGTTCCTCTTGATGAGCGATTTTTAATTCCTGATCCATTTCTTTATCAACAACCCAGTCTTGCCACTCATCACCATCCTCACCAATCGGAGCGTTCAAAGATTGTTCTTTGCCTGACAACCTTCTATTCATTGAGATAACTTCATCTTCACTCACATTAAGCGTATTCGCAATTTTTTCTACCTCATCTTTTTTAAGGTCACCTTCATTTTTTGGGGCTATTTGATTTTTTAATTTTTTTAAATTAAAAAATAATTTCTTTTGTGCTGTAGTTGTACCAATTTTTACTAAACTCCAAGATCTTAAAATATATTCTTGTATCGATGCTTTAATCCACCACATAGCATAAGTTGCCAATCTAAAACCTTTTTCAGGTTCAAATTTTTTCACTGCCTGCATTAATCCTACATTTCCTTCAGAAATAATTTCATTCATTGGCAATCCATAACCTTTGTACCTCATCGCAATTTTTGCAACCAATCTTAAATGGCTTGTCACAAGTTTTTCAGCTGATTTAACATTTCCTGTAGTTTTCCAATTTTTAGCAAGCATATATTCTTCTTCAGCATCAAGCATTGGAAATTTTTTTATCTGGTCTAAGTATAATGACAGACCGCCTTCATTGCTTAAAGCAGGGTATTTGAATGTAGATGACATTTTATTACTATGTATTTAATAAATAATTAATTTTTTGCAATATTGTAATTACTTCGAATTTCTAAGCTTTTTTAACAGCGTATTTAAATCTTGAGGTAAATTTGATGTAAATTCGACTTCTTTATTTTTTGAGGGATGATTGAACCCAAGAGTTTTTGCATGTAAGAATTGTCTATCTAGTTTAAGAATTAGATTATTTAAATCATCATTAATATTTCTAAATTTCTTAAAACTTTTTTTATATTTTTTGTCTCCTAAAATATTGTTACCTTTATAACTCATGTGAACTCTAATTTGATGGGTTCTACCAGTTTCCAATCTACACTCAATTAAACTAAAAGTTGGTATTTTTTCATTTTCAAAAATTTCCAAGGTTTTATAATTAGTAATTGCATTTTTTCCTTTAGTGAGACCAACCTGCATTAATTGTCTATTTTTTGAGCTTCTTGTAATCAATGTTTCAATTCTACCACTTTGAGGCCTTAGCTTTCCCCATACAAGAGCTTGGTAAACTCTTTTAATTGTATGGTCGTTAAATTGACTAGATAATTTTTCGTGTGTTATATTATTTTTTGCAACCACAACTAAACCAGATGTATCTTTATCAATTCTATGAACGACTCCCGGTCTAAGTTCATCGCCAATAGTTGAAAGATTTTTACTATCATAAAATATTAAGGCATTTACCAATGTTTTGTTGTAGTCCCCAGCTCCAGGATGCATAGATATACCGGCAGGTTTGTTTATTACCATTAAATCTTTATCCTCATAAATGACATTAAGTTTGAAATCAAATGGTTCTAAAGAAGCTTTCTGTGGCTCAGGTATTTCAAGTTTTATATTGTCATTTTCATTAACTTTTTTTGATGGGTCGGTGCAAATTTTTTCATTTATCAACAATCTTTGGTTCAAAATCAAATTTTTGACTCTAGTTCTACTGAGTTCTTTTTTGTTGTTTGATAAAAATAGATCAACTCTCTGATCGTTTTCATTATCCTTAACAATAAACTTAATGATATTTTTCATAAATTATAATATTAATACTATATGCGCTTGTAGCTCAACTGGATAGAGCGCCTGACTTCGGATCAGGAGGTTCTGGGTTCGACTCCTAGCAGGCGCACCAAATTATTCCCCTATATTAATTAATGTTCCCTTTTTACGGGCTTTACTGAAAGAGTAGTAAAATAGGCAAATGGAGATAAATAAATATAATCCATTTAGATAAAACGCTTTTAAAATATTTTCTACATTTACAAATCCATTGACTAAAATATTTCTAGCCTCCTCAAATATGTATACGAGTGGTAGTGCATAAGCAATTTTTTGAAATATTTCAGGTAATATATCTACAGGATAATAAATACATCCAAAAGGAGCCAACAGAAACATAGTTGACCAGGCAATATTTTCAAATGAAGGGCCAAACCTAAGTAGACCAGAAGAAACTAGTATACCTAGCGTTATTCCAAAAATGTAGAGACTGAGAAATAAAAAAAATAAACTTAAACCTAAATCTAATATAGATATTCCAAATAGAGGAGAAGTTAAAAGAATTGCAGGAACTAAACCGATTAAAGCTCTTACTAAAGCTGTGAATATTAATGAAATCAAAATTTCACTTTTTTTTATTGGTGAGATGAATAAATTTGTAAAATTTCTACTCCAGATTTCCTCTAAAAAAAGCATGTTAAACCCAATACTTGTTCTAAATAGAAAATCATAAAGTATCGCGCATGTTAATATTATTCCAACAGTATTATTATAATACGAGCTGTATGTAGTAAAAAAATTTGAAATAAAACCCCATAAAGTAATTTGTATTGTTGGCCAATATATTAGATCTAAAATTCTTGGAAAAGACCTAGTTATTAAAAAAAAGTGTCTTAAGAACAATCCATACATTCTACCTATATTCATATTAATTCCTTACAAGTTTTAAAAAAACTTCCTCTAGATTTTGTCTTCCATGTTTTTTAACTAAATCATTTGGTTTACCTTGATCTATTATTAAACCATTTTTCATCATCATTATTGATGAACACAATCTAGTTACTTCATCCATGTTATGGGATGCCAATAATATAGATACCTTTTTTTCTTTTTTATAATTTTCTAAAAAGGTTCTTACAAAATCTCCCGTTTCTGGATCAAGTGAAGCTGTAGGCTCATCGAGTAATAGGACAGATGGATTATTGATAATCGCTTTCGCTAAGCTTATTCTATTTTTTTGCCCTGAAGATAATTCTCCAGTCACTCTATCAAGCAAATTTTGTAATCTCAGTTCTTCTACTAAATAATCTATTCTACTATTCAAGTTTTTGACAGAATACAGTTTTCCATAAACAATTAGATTCTGCTTAACTGTTAGTTTTTTTGGTAATTCAATATATGGAGAAATAAAATTTATCTTTTGAAGAATTTCAATTCTATTTTTTTCTAGTTGAAAACCATTAATCAAAACTTGCCCACTTGTAGGTTTTAATAAACCTAAAATCATTCCTATAGTAGTGGTTTTTCCACATCCATTAGGACCAAGCAACCCAATTATCTCATTTTCTTTAATTTCAAAATTAATATTCTTAACTGCTTCTTTATTTCCATAATTTTTTTTAAGATCAATTACTTTTATTGAATTTTCCATTACTTTGCTGAAGCCCTTTTAAGTCTTTCATTGATTGCTTCCCCGAACCCAGAATTAGGAATTTTTTCTACAGCAATACTCTTATAATCTTTATTTTTAATATTTCTTAAAACTTTATACAAATTTTTTGCTGCTTCTTTTAAATCTTTTTTTTTACTTAAATAATAATAATTCTTTGAATTTTTTTTTCTTTTTTTAATTAAAATAAAAGCTTCATTCTCTTTTGATTTTTTCTTGTTAAGCCTTATAGGTATTCCAGGTGAATAGTGTAAACTTAATTGTCCTGGAACAACAATTTTTTTATAATTTTTTTTATACTGGATTTTTTTTCTCAAAATTTTGTTAATCCTTTTTCTTTCAATTCCTCCTAACCTTAATATTTTTGGCTTTCCTAATAAACTAACTATGGTGGACTCTAATCCGATTTTAGATCTACCACCGTCAAGAATAAATTTAATTCTTTTTCCAAATTCATCCTTTACATCTTCTTTTGTTACTGGACTTATTTTTGAGGATATGTTTGCACTTGGTGCCGCTAGAGGATATTTCAATATTTTTAAAAGTTTAATAGCCAGATGATGACTAGGAAACCTAACAGCTAGTGTTTTTTTATTATTAGTTACGATTTTTGAAATATTACTATTTTTTTTTAATTTTAAAACAAATGTAATAGGTCCTGGACAATATTTTTTATATAATTTTAAAAATTCTTCATTAATCATACAGTCGTTATTAAGCATTTTTAAGCTAGAATAATGCACTATGAGTGGATTTCTTTTATTTCTTTTCTTAAGTTTGAATATTTTTAAGGTAGCCTTTTTTGAATAAGCATTAGCCGCTAAACCATAAACTGTTTCAGTCGGGAACCCGATACATTCATTTTTATCTAAATAATATTTAGCTTTTTTAATATTTGAAAGATTATAATTCATGTAATAATACAAACTAATATATGAAACAAAAAAATTTACCAGATGATATTGAGTCTAAATCTTTAGATGAACTTAAAGAAATTCTTAATAATTTGGTTGAAAAAATTGAAAAAAATAAAGCTTTAAATCAATCCGAAGAGGATTATCTTGAAATATTTAAATTAAATAAATTTATTGAAAAAAAGTTTCAAAATGCTTCAAGAGAAATATCTGAGAAAAACAAATTAAAAATAAAACAAATTTTAAAAAAAGATGGAAAAAAAACTAAATAAAACAGGAAAAGATATAAATAAATTTCTCAAGAATTTTTTAAAAAAACAGAGAAGAACTGAATTAATCACTTCAATGAATTATGGTTTATTTCCTGGTGGAAAAAAAATAAGATCAAAGATTATTGTTGATGTAGGAAAAATTTTTTCAGTTCCTTATAATCATTTAGTAAGAGTAGGAGCTGCAGTGGAATGTATTCATGCATATTCACTTATACACGATGATTTGCCATGTATGGATAACGATGATTTAAGAAGGGGAAAGTTAAGCACGCACAAAAAATTTGGTGAAGCAACAGCAGTCCTTGCTGGCAGTTCACTGCTTACATTAGCCTTTGAAATTTTAAGCGAAAAAAGTTTCAAGATTAGTGAAAATAAAAAAAGTAAATTAATAAATTTACTCTCAAATACTTCAGGCCATTTAGGAATTGCAGGTGGCCAATATTTAGATCTTAATTTTGAAAAAAAAAGAGTAAGTAAAAGAAAAATTATAGATATGCAGCTTAATAAAACTGGTAAACTTTTTTCATTTTCCACTATAGCGCCGTTGATTATTGCTAATAAGTTTGGGAAGATAAATCAGTTTAAAAAGATAGGTTTAGATATTGGAATTTTGTTTCAAATTATTGACGATTTTCTAGATTATAGTGGAAGTGAGAAAAAGATTGGAAAAAAAACTGGAAAAGACAAAAAAAAGGGCAAGGCGACTTTAATAAGTTTACTCGGGTATAAAAATGCTGTTAAATATTCTTCTTATTTAAAAAATAGAATAATTTCTTCTTTAAGTAAGTATAAAAGTAAAGATTTGATTGAAACTGTAGAGTTTGTGGTAAATAGAAAAAAATGACAAAATATAAATTTTTAGATAATGTAAATTTTCCATCAGACATTAAAAATCTTAAGTCCTCTGAATTGATTACTCTGTCAAAGGAATTAAGAGAGGAATTGATAGAGGCTGTTTCATTTACAGGCGGTCATTTAGGTGCAGGATTAGGTGTTGTTGAGTTGACTGTAGCCTTACACCATGTTTTTGATACACCTAATGATAAAATAGTCTGGGATGTAGGTCATCAATCGTATCCGCACAAAATTTTAACAGGACGTAAAAATAGAATTAAAACATTAAGACAAGGAAATGGATTATCTGGTTTCACAAAAAGATCTGAAAGTGAATATGATCCATTCGGCGCAGCACATAGCTCAACATCAATTTCTGCAGCTTTGGGTATTGCAACTGCAAATAAACTTTCAAAAAAATCAGAAAATGTTGTTGCTGTAATTGGTGATGGAGCGATCAGTGCTGGAATGGCCTATGAGGCAATGAACAATGCAGGTACATCGAAAACTAAGATGATAGTAATTTTAAATGATAACGATATGTCAATTGCAGAACCTGTAGGAGCAATGAGAAGTTATTTAGCAAAATTATTAACCGGAAAAATATATTTTAGTCTAAGAGAGACGTTTAAATTAATTATTTCTGCTTTTTCAAAAAGATTTTCAAAAAAGGCAGGAAAAGCAGAGGATTTCTTGAGGTCAGCAGTAACAGGTGGAACACTTTTTAATTCATTAGGTTTTTATTATGTTGGACCAATAGACGGACATGATATCGATACTCTTGTTTCAGTTTTAAAAAACGCAAAAGATACTAATTTTGAAGGTCCAATAATGATACATATTAAGACTGAAAAAGGAAAAGGTTATCAATTTGCAGAAAACTCAAAAGATAAATACCACGGTGTTTCAAAATTTAATATACAAACTGGAGTACAAGAGAAATCAAGTTCTAAAATCCCATCATATACCAGTGTTTTTGCAAATACATTAATTAAACATGCTGAAAGAGATAGCAAAATAATTGGTATCACTGCTGCAATGCCATCTGGCACTGGAATGGATTTATTTGCAAAAAAGTTTTCAAACAGAATGTTTGATGTTGGTATTGCAGAGCAACACGCAGTGACATTTTCTGCTGGTTTAGCTACAGAGGGATATAAGCCTTACGCAGCAATTTACTCTACCTTTTTACAAAGAGCTTATGATCAAGTAGTACACGATGTTGCAATTCAAAGTTTGCCCGTCAGATTTGCTATAGATCGCGCTGGTCTTGTTGGTGCAGATGGTCCTACACATGCTGGATCTTTTGATATAACTTACCTTTCAACTTTACCTAATTTCGTTGTCATGGCTCCAAGCGACGAGTCGGAATTAGTGAAAATGATCAATACTTCAGTTGACATAAATGACAAACCTTCAGCTTTTAGATATCCTCGTGGAACTGGTATTGGTATTAAACTTCCTGAAATTAATGAAAAAATTGAAATTGGAAAAGGCAGGGTCATTAAAGAAGGTAAAGAGATTGCTTTAATTAACTTTGGTGCCCGTTTGCAAGAATGTCAAAAAGCGTTAAACAATCTAGAAAAAAAAGGTTTAAATCTTACTTTAATTGATGCAAGATTTTGTAAACCTCTAGATGAAAATTTAATGTGGAACACAGCAAAAAATCATGAAATTATTATTTCAATTGAAGAGGGATCAATTGGAGGGTTTGGATCTCATTTAAGTAAATTTTTATCAGAAAAAGGCTTATTAGAAAAAATTAAGTTTAGGTCGATGACTTTTCCTGACAACTTTATTGATCAAGATAAACCTGATCTTATGTATCAGATTGCTGGCTTGAATAGCAAAGCTATTGAAGAAAAAGTTTATGAAGTTTTAGACTCTAAAGTTGTTGTTCAGAAAAAAAATTAAGACTCGCACTGAGCTTTGTGCATCAAAAAATGATCCAATAAAACACAATGCATCATCGCTTCACCTATGGGGACTGCCCTAATTCCTACACAAGGATCATGACGACCTTGCACTGAAATTTTTGTATTTTTTCCAAATTTATCAATAGTTTTTCTTGAATTAAGTATGGAAGATGTAGGTTTCACTGCAAAAGATACTTTTATTTGTTGACCGCTTGAAATGCCACCAAGAATTCCCCCCGCATTGTTAGATTTGAAAACCGTTTTATTCCCTTTTTGTCTTATCTCATCAGAATTCTGTTCACCTGTTAATTGCGCAACATCCATTCCAGTTCCAATATTGACTCCCTTTACAGCATTGATACTCATCATAGCTGAAGCTAAATCCATGTCTAATTTTGAGTAAATAGGCGCTCCTAGGCCAGATGGCACCCCGTTAGCTCTTAATTCTATGACTGCACCACAAGATGAACCAGACTTTCTAATTGCTAATAAATATTTTTCCCACAACTTTAAAACTTTTTTATCAGGACAGAAAAATGGATTTTTTTCTATAAATTTATTGTTCCATGCAGATACATCACAACCCAAAATTCCAAGTTGGATAACCGCACCTTTAACGTAATATTTTTTCCCGATTTTTTTTTCTAAAACTTTTTTTGCAATTGCACCCGCAGCTACTCTAGCCGCAGTCTCTCTCGCTGATTGCCTACCACCTCCTCTGAAGTCTCTTATGCCATATTTTTTAAAATAAGTTAGATCAGCGTGTCCAGGACGAAATTTATTTTTGATAGTCTCATAGTCTCTTGATTTCATATCCTTATTGTAAATAATCATTAATATTGGTGTACCAGTTGTCTCACCATTAAATACTCCTGACAAGATTTCAACTTTATCATCTTCTTTTCTTTGAGTAGTAAATTTAGATTGACCAGGTTTTCTCTTATTTAGTTCTTTTTGTATGTCTTTTTCAGATATTTTTATTCTCGGAGGACATCCATCAACTACACATCCAATAGCTGGTCCATGAGACTCACCCCAAGTAGTGAAACGAAATAACTTTCCAAATGTATTAAATGACATTATTCTATTATATAAATTATTTTGTTAAAATTATGAATGAAAAAAATTCACTTGGACTAGATATTTGTTTTAAAGATGAGGATAACCCAGTAAATCTCTTCAAAGAATGGTTTAAAAAGGCTGAAACCACCGAACCTAATGATCCAAATGCATTATCATTAGCAACAGCTGACAAAAGCGGGAGACCTAAAGTGAGAATGGTTCTATTAAAAGGCTTTAGTGATGATGGTTTTACTTTTTACACAAACTTCAATAGCTCTAAAGGCAAGGATCTTAAAGAAAATCCTAAAGCATCAATGTGTTTTCATTGGAAAAGTCTTTTAAGACAAATAAGGATTTACGGTAATGTTGTTCAAGTTTCTGACAAAGAAGCTGATGAATATTATAATTCAAGAGCATATGGGAGTAGAATAGGAGCGTGGGCCTCAAATCAAAGTGAAGTTTTAGAAAGCAGAAAGTCACTTGATGACTCAATTGAAAAATTCAAAAAAAAGTTTCATGATGAAAAAAAAGTTCCAAGACCACCTAATTGGTCTGGATGGAGATTGGTACCTGAAGAAATTGAGTTTTGGCGTGATGGAGATAATAGAATTCATGAAAGATTGAAATACGTTAAGAACAATGGAAAAGGCTGGAAAAGATTTTTATTAAATCCTTAAAAAGATCTTTCAATACTAAAGGATGTCAAATTTTTCAGAATATTTTTTTGCTCAGAACTTTCAAAGACATTTAGAGAGCTAGATGCTAAAGAGATAAAATGATCAGCTTTTTTGTAACATTGTTTAATAATGTCATATTTTTTTATGATATCTAATGTGTACTTTAGGTCGTTTTCAGTTCTTTCTCTTTTGGAAAAAAATTCTTTAAGCATATCTCTCTCACTACTTTTACATTGCTGATTTAAAATAATTATAGGCAAAGTGATTTTACCCTCATAAAAATCTTTTCCAATTGTTTTCCCAAATTTTTTCAGATCAGAATTATAATCTAATGTATCATCAGCTATCTGAAAAGTTACTCCAAGATTTTTTCCGTAAGAAGATAATGCTTCTTTTACCTTTTCATCTTTATTACCCAATATCGCTCCAACCTTGCATGCAGCAGAAAATAGGGCTGCAGTTTTGGAAGTGATAATCTTTAAGTATATCTCTTCGACTGTATCTATTTCTGACTTGTGCTGAAGTTGTAAAACTTCACCTTGAGCTATTTTTGCAGAAGTTGCTGATAATAATCTTAAAACCTCCAAATTTCCATCTTCAACCATCATTTCAAAACATCTACTTAAAAGATAATCACCAACTAAGATTGATGCGTGATTTCCCCAAATGGAATTTACTGTTTTTTTGCCTCTTCTGATCTCTCCGTTATCGAGAACATCATCGTGCATTAATGTTGCAGCGTGAATTAATTCTACGCATGCAGCTAAGTTTATATCTCGACCACCTTTTAAGTACCCACATAGTTTTGAACTACTTAAAGTCAACATGGCTCTTAATTTTTTTCCACCAGTTTCTAAATTATAACTAGTCATCTTTTCTACTAAAGACACATCACTTATAAGTTTATTCTTTATTTTTTCTTCTACTAAAATAATTTTATCATCGACTGAATTTTTTAAATCCAGGTAAGCGTTATTAACTTTATTTTTTAATTGAATTACTGAACCCATTGCTAAGAAACTAGTATAATTGGAGATATTTTATACTTATCAATTGACGCACCTAAAACTTCAACTATTAGTAGACTTTATATTAATCTAAAAATTCTGTAAGCATACTTCATGTTATCTTTTTTCAAAAAAAAAAAAATCGTTCCCCACATAAGATTAACTGGTGTTATTGGAAATGCTGGAAGATTTAAGCAAGGAATTGATTTTGCTGGCCAAGAGGAATTAATAAAAAAAGCATTTTCTATAAAAAAATCTCTAGCTGTTGCTATATCGATTAATTCTCCAGGTGGTTCACCAGTCCAATCTCACTTAATATATGACTTCATTAGAGCTCAGGCCAAAAAAAATAAAAAAAAGGTAATTGTTTTCGCAGAGGATGTTGCTGCTTCGGGGGGTTACTTGATTGCATGTGCTGGAGATGAGATTTATGCTAACTCAAGCTCAATTGTTGGTTCAATTGGTGTAATTTATGCCTCTTTTGGTTTTAAGGATCTTATTCAAAAAGTAGGTGTTGAAAGAAGAGTTTATACCGCTGGAAAAAACAAAAGTACTTTGGATCCTTTTGTAGATGCGAAAGAAGAAGATATTAATAGATTAAAAAATATTCAACTTGATTTGCACAAAGATTTTATAAATGTAGTGGAGACAAGCAGGGGTGCAAAACTTAAAAAAGATAAAGGAATAGAATTATTTTCTGGAGAGTTTTGGTCTGGGTCTAAATCAAAAGAACTTGGCTTAATTGACGGTATAGGAAATGCAAATCAAATTTTAAAAGATAAGTTTGGTGATGATGTCATTATTAAAAAGTTTGAAAAAAGTAAAGGATGGTTGGCAAAAAGAATTTCATCAGAGAATCAGATCGATAAGATAGCAAACGTAATTGAAGAAAGATCTATCTGGCAAAGATATGGCCTCTAAAAAAAAAAATTCAAAAATACAAACATTCCAAGATACAATTTTAAATCTGCAGAAATTTTGGGCAAAAAATGGTTGTTTAATTTTACAACCATATGACATAGAAGTTGGTGCAGGCACATTTCATCCCGCAACCACCTTAAGATCTTTAGGACCCAGACCATGGAGATCAGCTTATGTACAACCTTCGAGAAGACCAACTGATGGAAGATATGGAGAAAATCCAAATAGACTACAACATTATTATCAGTTCCAAGTGATTATAAAACCGTCTCCAAAAAATATTAAAAGATTATATCTAAGCAGTCTTAATGCCATTGGAATTAAACATAATGACCATGATATTAGATTTGTTGAAGATGATTGGGAAAGTCCTACATTGGGTGCAGCCGGACTAGGCTGGGAAGTTTGGTGCGATGGAATGGAAATTACTCAATTTACTTATTTTCAAAAAATGGCTGGGATGGATTGTAAACCTATTTCTGTAGAACTTACTTATGGTTTAGAAAGATTATGTATGTTTACCCAAAAGAAAAAAAATGTATTTGACTTAGTATGGAACGATGAAGGTATCCTTTACAAAGATGTTTTTTTACAAGCTGAAAAAGAATTTTCATCTTACAATTTTGATTTTGCAAATGTTGAGAACTTGTTTAAATTTTTTGATATGCTGGAACAAGAAACCAAATCTTTGTTAGAAAAAAAACTCTCACTTCCTGCCTATGATCAGTGTTTAAAAGCAAGTCATGTTTTTAATATTTTAGATGCTAGAGGAGCGATTAGCGTAGCGCAGAGAGCAGAGTTTATTGCTAGAATTAGAGATTTGACCAAAGGTGTGGGTCAAGTATGGGTAGATAGCCAAAAATAAAATGTCTGAATTTTTTTTAGAATTATTTAGCGAAGAAATCCCTGCAACTTTACAGAAAACAGCTAGAGACAACATCCAAAAAAATTTTGTAGATTTTTTGAAAAAAGAGGAAATTAAATTTAAAGATAGTATTTCTGTTCTATCAACTCCAAATAGGTTGATTGTTTATTGTGAAAACATTTCTCAAAAGATTATAAAATCAGAGGCCGAAATAAGAGGTCCAAGTGTAAATGCGCCTGAACAAGCGCTAAATGGTTTCATAAAATCAAATAATATATCAAAAGAAGAAACCTTCATAAGAAAAACAGATAAAGGAGAGTTTTATTTTTTTAAAAAGCCCGCTCAAACAGTAGAGACAAAATCTATTTTGCAAAAAAATTTACCAAAAATTCTTGATGAAATCTCTTGGAAAAAATCAATGAGATGGGGTGATCACGATTTGTACTGGGGCAGACCATTAAAATCCATTCTTGCTTGTTTTAATAATAAAGTTTTAGAGTTTAATTATCATCATCTAAATTCATCCAA
>CACIAP010000008.1 GCA_902584685.1 uncultured Pelagibacteraceae bacterium
TAATTATTGCTGCTATTGGTATAATAGTAATAGCATTCGGTAATACTAATAAAGGTTCAATTTTTGGTCTTTTGTTTGGCATTCTATCTGCAGTAGGATTTTCAATTTTTTCTGTATCTCTTAGATGGAGACCTGAAACCCCAAAATTTACAACAGTTGCCATTGCAGGATTGATTTGTGCAATAGTTTCAATAGTAATATTGGTTGAGACTGACAGTAGTTTGATTTCTTCAAGTCGCAACCAAGGCTTGTTTTCAGTTCACGGAACTTTGGTTTGTGTAGGATTAATACTTTATTCTTTAGGATCTAGGGTTATACCTGCTGCAGAGCTTACACTTTTGTCATTAACAGAAGTGATTGGTGGAATTTTTTGGGTTTGGTTACCAATACTTGGAATTAATGAAGTTCCTTCTAATAACACAATCATAGGCGGCTTTTTAATTTTTATCTCAATAATTTATTATAGTTTAATTATAAAAAACAATAGACGATTTATTGCATTAAACTAAATGTCAAATAAGAAGATTGTTAACAGTTGGAATGAGTGGGATCCGCTTAAGCATGTGATTGTTGGAAGAGCAGACGGTTGTTGTATACCAGCACCAGAACCAGCTTTAGATGCAAAAGTTCCCGAAGACTCAGATATGAAAGGTCAATACGGACCACGGACAAAAGATACAGTTGATAAAGCTAATCAACTTTTAAATGATTTTGCTTCCTTACTTGAAAAAAGAGGTATCAAAGTGGATAGACCAACTCCTTTAAATCATAATCAAAAAGTTTCTACACCAGATTGGGAAGTTGAAAGTATGTTTGGTTGTATGCCTGCAAGAGATATAATTTTAACAGTTGGAAACGAAATCTTAGAAGCTACAATGAGTTATAGATGTAGATGGTTTGAATATTTAAATTACAGACCCCTACTTAAAAAATATTACGATCAAGATAAAAATATGAGACATGAATCAGCTCCAAAACCTCGACTAACAGATGCAGATTATAGAAAGGATTATTTGTCTGATAAAATTGGTGTAAAAAAAAGGCTGGAGTGGACTGAAAAAAAATTTTTTGTTACTACAGAAGAAGAACCATTATTTGATGCTGCGGATATATTAAGATTTGGTAAAGATTTAATAGTTCAACATGGTTTTACTACAAACTTAAGTGGAATTGATTGGTTAAGAAGACATTTCAAAAATCACAGGGTGCATGCTGTAAATTTTCCAGGAGATCCATATCCAATTCATATCGATGCGACCTTTACCCCTGTTACAGAAGGTATAATTATAAATAATCCTCAGCGAAAGTTACCAGCTTCACAGCGGAAACTTTTTGAAGATAATGGATGGAAAATATTAGACTCAGCTCAACCAGCTCATAATACTCCACCTCCATTATGCTATTCCTCAGTTTGGCTTTCAATGAATGTTCTCGTGTTAGATCCAAAAACAGTTTGTGTAGAAAAAAGTGAAGTTTACCAAGCAGAGCAATTGGATAAATTAGGTCTTGAAGTTGTCCCAGTGGAGATGAGAGATGCATATGCTTTTGGTGGTGGCCTTCACTGTTGTACTGCAGATGTATATAGGGAAGGGGATTTAAAAGATTATTTTCCTAAACAATAATTAGTTCTTAGAAGAGTTTTCAACATCGAGAGCCTCTAATTGCTGAGTGACCTCTTCACTGTTATTAGAGACCTCTTCACTGTTATTAGAGTAGTCAGCATCATTACTTCTTTTGTTACTTTCTCTCATTCTCAACTTTTCTTCTTTTAATTTTTCTTTTTCTTCTTTAGCTTTTTGTTCACGATCAAACTTTTCTTCCCATTCTTTTAATTTAAGAGCCTCAAGATTTCTTTTCTCTTGTTCTTTTTCATCCCTTAATTTTTGTTCTCTTCTTTTTCGTCTTGTCTCTTTTAATTCTTTTTGTCTTTGTTCATCTTCTCTTACTTTTAGATCAACATCTTTACGATTTTGTTCTTCGGATCTAATTTGAAGCTCTTTCTCTCTCTTTTTTAGATCTGATTCTTTATTTTTTTGTTCTTCTCCTTTAAACTTTAAATTTAATTCTTTTTCTTTTAATGAATTTTCTTTAGTTTTTAATTCATTTTCTTTTAATTCTAATTCTCTTTCTTTAAGCTTTAAATTTTCAAATTTTATCTGTAATTTTTCTTCTTGTTTTCTAAAATTATCTTCTTTAGCTCTTAATTCCTTTTTTTCTAAACTAAGTTTACTAAATTCCTGTTTTTTTATATCTTTTTCTAATTGTTGTTGCTTAAGCTTTAGATTATGTTTGTATTCTTTTATTGCACTTGAAGTAAAACTTGCGAGCTTTGTAAATGCTCCGTGTTCAATTTTTTTTCTTTTTTTTCTCTTAGGCATTTTTTTTTGAACGCATTTAAGCAAATAAAATTAAATTCAACAAGATTAAATTTATTTTATTGTTTAATTTGAGTTACAACTTTAAATAGAATTAATTATTTGATTTTTTCTGGCTCCTCAATGGGCTCCGTTGTAGGGTTTAACTCCATTCCAACAGGAGTTATCGTCGTAGGGACTGCAACAAATTGTGAGTCTGGATTTTCCTCTGATGGTCTTATTTTCATTCTATAAATTGCAAAAACACCAATTAAACTATGAAATATAATCAGAAATACAAAAAATCCATTGTTCCCAACTAGATCCATAAATAAAGAACATAAAAAAGGTCCACTAATGGCACCTAAACCAAAGGCAAATTGCAAACTTGCTCCTGCAGCAACAAACTTATCTCTAGTTATAAAGTCATTGGTATGTGCAAGTATCAAAGAAAACATTGGCAAGCTACATACGGAGAATGCTATTAAAAAAATATAAAACCATAACTTTGAAGATCCTAGCCCCTCTGGTAAATACATTGTTCCGACTGAAAAAATTGCAAAGAAAGCGAATAATGCAGCACCGAAAGTTGAATAAATGATAACTTTTCTTCGATCAAATTTATCTGAAATGTAGCCCACAGGATATTGAGAAATAGCACCTGAAATTGCCAACATAAAAGTAACTAAAGATATATCAAATATACTAAAATTCATTGAAGCTGCATAAACTGCTAATAAAGTAAATAATGCTGATTGAATTGTTCCGTAAAGAACAGAGCTTACCATTCCAAGAGGTGATGATGAATATAATTCTTTTAAACTCATACTTTTAATTTTCTTAAAAGTTGGTGGCTTTCTTTTAGTTAATAAAATTGGCAGAAGTGCTAATGACATTAATACAGATATTAAAATAAAAGGCTGAAAATTCTCAGGACTACTAAAATTTAATAAAAACATTCCTGTCCCCATAGATCCATATAAGATAATCATATAAATAGATAAAACTTTACCTCTATTTTTATTACTTGATCTATCGTTCAACCAACTCTCAGCAATTGTATAGATTGAAACCATTGAGTATCCTGTAATCACTCTTAATAAGAACCAAGTTAGGGGATTTACAAAAACTGAGTGAACTAATATTGCAAGTGATGCTACAGATGCAAAAGCAGCAAATACTCTTATATGGCCAACTCCTGATATGACTGAAGGAACAGTTCTGGCACCTATAAAGTAACCAACAAAATAACCAGACATCATAAATCCAGTTGAGGCAAGGCTAAACTCTTCAATAACTGCTCTAACTCCTAACAAAGCATTTTGATAACCATAGGCAAGCATGATTGCACTCATACCCAAAAATAATGCCCAAGAATTTTTAAATACTTTATTCATAAACTGGCAGCTTATTATTTCTGATTTGAGACTAAATCAAGAAATTATTATGACGAACTTATGACTTTTTCAATTTTAAGAAAGAGTGGGTAGCTATCGTTAATACAATTATAGCACCCCCTACTATTGTTTCAGGTGTAGGCTGCTCTTTAATAATGAGCCAGACCCAAATCGGACCTATTATAGTTTCCAACAAGAAAAATAAGTTTACCTCTGCTGCTGTTATAAATCTAGGTGCTATAGTAACAAGAACGAATGGTATAGCCACACACATTACACACATTAATGGAACAATATAAATATCGTTATTATTCAGAGAATAATCTTTTACAAAAAGCATTGCAAAAAGAGCTATGATCAACTTTCCAACCACTGCAGAGGGAACCAGGTTTAATTTTTTTGCTGATCTAATTATAACAGCACCTACTGCTAGACCCATGGCAGCAACAAATCCTAAAATATCTCCAAAAAAATTTCCTAACTTAATTGAGTCGTAAAAAATATACAGTGCAGCAAAAAAAGTTATAAAAATTGCTACCCAGGTTTTTTTATCAGGATTTTCTTTAAGGAAAAATAACCCAAGAATGGCAGATAACATAGGTGCAGTAGCAATCATTATCAAAGTATTAGCAACATTTGTATTTTGAATTGATACAACAAAAGCAATATTGGTAATTGAAAAGGTTAAAACGTAGGCGAAACCATAATAGCCGTTTGATCTTAATAAATTAAAAAACTTTAGTCTGTAAATTAAAAGCATTCCAATAAAAACTAAAACAAACGGTATGATGCCCCTATAAAAAACCAAACTCCAAGTCTCAACATTAGATAGTCTGATAAACAAAGAGTCTGGCGTTATAAACATCACAGCCACAAAAGCCATTAAAGACCCTTTTTTTTGATCAGTTAAACTATTCATGCTTTAAGTTCTTTCCAAAAAGTTTTTGCTAGATTTTTACCTGATAGATCATAGTAAGTTTTTATTCCTGTGGGAGATGTAACATTTATATCACCGTTAAGCTTTTGATCAATAAAATCAATTCCAGCAAAAAAAATGTTTTCTTTTTTTAAATCTTTAGCAATTAAATTTGAAATTTGCTTTTCTACTTTAGTTAATTTTGTATTTACTACTTTAGCTCCCTTGCTCATATTGCTTAAAAATGATCCTTTTTTTGGAATTCTTGAAATAACACCACATAATTTCCCGTTTATAACAAAAACTCTTTTGTCTCCTTTATTTATTTTTGGAAGAAATTTTTGACACATGATATGACCATTTTTTTTAATAAATCTTTTAACTAGATTTGATTTAAATCTGGTTAATAAATGAATATCATTTCCACTGTAACCATGAATAGGTTTTAAGATTACCTTTTTGTTTTTTTTAAAAAAAGCCTTAATTTCATTAATGTTTTGAGTAAATATAGTGTTAGGCATATATTTTTGATACCTAGACGAGTATAACTTTTCAGAAATACTTCTAATAGATGTTGGATCATTTATTATTTTAACCTTGGTTTTTATCGAGTCTAAAATATAAGTTGTTGAGATATACTCAAGATTAAATGGTGGATTTTGACGAATAAGAATAAACTTACATTTTACAAGTTCAAGAGTCTTTTTTTTTAAAACTTTAAAGAATTTTTTTTTATTATAATTAATAGTTACGAAATATCCTTTAGCTACCACTTTTGAATTAATAATTGAGAGATTTTTTGGCTCATAATAGAAAATTTTATAGCTTTTATTTTGAATTTCATTAGCTAAAAAAATACTAGTATCTGTTTCAGCATTTAACTTGGAAGGATTATCTCCTTGAATAGCAACAATTTTATTTATCATATAATTCATCTAAATTTTCATTTTTTGAAAATTTGCTAATCATATGATCTGCATTTGTTATCTTATTATCAATTACTTTTTGTAAGTGTTTTAAGAAGACTGTTTCGTTATTTCCTTTTTTATTTAAAATATCTCTATTTTCTAAACCTTTTCTAGCCAAATTAAGCAGGATGGAAGACCAATAATATAGATCTTTACCCATTAATTGAGTGTTAAATCCTTTTTTTGGAGCTTCCAAATAAGCATTAATTATTTTGTCTTTATCCCATTTGGAAACTAATTCGTGAACTTCATCTAAATTTCCGTAAAGCATACCTATGTTAAAAGCAGGTCCTGCACACAAACATTCCCAGCCACATGAATCCATAGATCTTATCTCAATATATTTTTTAAGTCTATTCTCAGTGAAAATTGTACTCAAATGAATTGCTAAATCTTCTTGCGTTGGAAGTCTATTGTCAACCTCATCGATTTTTCCTTCCATAAAATCTTTAAAAATATATTTTCTACCGGAAATATACTGATCATTATGTTTTAAAAATAATATTGGAAAATTTATTACAAAATCTGCATACTTTTCGAAATTTAAATTTTCTAAAAATAATTTGGGTAATCCAGCTCTTGAAGTATTTTGCCAAACTTTAGATCTATAAGATAAATAGTTGCTATTTTTTTTTTCAACAATTGAGGAATTAGCAAACAGGGAGATTGCAATAGGAACTATAGAATTAACTATCTTGAATTTTTTAACAAAATCTTCCTCAGAATTAAAATCTATATTAAGTTGAGTTCCACATGTTCGATACATCATATCTAAACTTAACTCACCACCTAAAGGCATATCTTGTGTCATTAGTTTATATCTTTGTTTTGGATTATTGGGAATTTCTTTTAATTTTGATATAGGATCAAATCCTGCGCTAACTATATTCATATTTAACTTTTTTGTTACTTGTTTGAGTTCAAATAAATAATTTTGTGTCTCTGCGCATGCTTCATGCATATTATTTAACTTATCACCAGATAACTCAATTTGATTCCCTGGTTCTAAAGTAATATTTCTTCCACCTTTATTTAAAGCGACAATATTTTCTTTTTCAAAAACAGGATTCCACCCAAATTCCATTAGAGCTGAAAACATATCTTTGATCTTTAAATAGTCAATTCTTTTGTTGTTATTTTTGTTGAATAAAAACTTTTCATGCTCTACTCCAATCTTAAAATTTCTAGTATTTTTTATTCCAGAGTTAAAATATTCAATAATTTCTTTTTTTTTGACAAACATTTTTTTTGAAAACAAAGTTTTTTAAAGTGAAGAATATGGTTTTCTAGCAAATATTCTTTTCACCATTGGTGCAAATTCCTCTAGACTCATGCTTTTATATTCTGGATCAAACGAACATTGATCATATTTTTCACAAAAATTTATTGTATCTTGATAATACTTGTGATCTTTATATTTATCTCTTTTAAATCGGTTAGCTCCAAGATGATGAGCATAATAATACATTTGAAATTCACCATGTTTTTCAATTATCCAATGAGTTTTTTCAGATACATAAGGCTTTAATACTGATGCCGCATACTCTGAGTGGTTTAAAGGAGCTAATTCATCCCCAATATCATGCAGTAAACATGCAACAACCATTTCTTCACTTTCATTATTTCTAAAAGCTCTTGTAGCACTTTGCAAAGAATGCTCTAATCTTGTAATTTTATAACCTTCTAAAGTTGTGGTCATTCTGGATAAAAAATTTAGTATTCTGTCAGCTGTCTCACCAACATATTCTTTTTCTAGTTTGTCTAAAAAAAGATAGTCTTCTTTTGACCCATTTTTCATTTCAGTAAAGTTTACTTTTTTCATACTTAATTATTACTGTTTGTACTTAATAAAGACAACTGTGTCACTTTACTATCACCTAAGTCATCAATTAATTTTACAGGATAATCACCTGTGAAATAGTGGTCAGTCAATTGCGGGTATGTAGAGTTTCTTTTTTCATAACCCATTGCTCTATATAAACCGTCAACACTTAAGAATTTAAGAGATTTTGCATCTATATATTTGCAAATCTCTTCATTAGTTTTATTAGCTGCTAAAAGCTCTTTTTTTGTCGGTGTATCAACGCCATAGAAGTCTGGAAATCTAATTTCAGGCGACGCAATTCTTACATGCACTTCTTTTGCCCCAAAGTCATATAACATTTTAACTATTTTATGTGAGGTCGTACCCCTCACTAAAGAGTCATCAACTAAAACAATCTTTTTATTTTTGATTGTAGATTTATTTGCATTTAACTTTAATCTAACGCCAAGACTTCTTATTTTTTGTGCTGGTTCAATAAAAGTTCTTCCTACATAATGATTTCTTATTAAACCAAGGTCAAAATTAATTTTTTCATGTTGGCTATAACCAATAGCTGCAGCATTCCCTGAGTCTGGAACAGGAACTACTAAATCAGCATCAATACTGGTTTCCTTCGCAAGCTCTACACCAAAATTTTTTCTATACTCGTACGCACATTTTCCATTTAAAACACTATCTGGTCTTGAAAAATAGATATATTCAAAAACACACGGCCTAATTTTTTTTAATGGAAATGGTTTTAAACTAATAAGTTTTTTGTTTTCAACATAAACAATTTCACCATTTTCTACATCTCTGATATATTTGGCTCCTATAATATCTAATGCACAAGTTTCGGAGGCAAAAACATAAGAGTCTTTAAGTTTTCCTATTACCAAAGGTCTTATTCCAAAAGGATCTCTTACTCCAATAAGTAAATCTCTTGCTAACATTACAAGAGCATAACCTCCTTGTATTTGAAACAAAGCATCAATAATTTTATCTATAACTTTTCCTCTTTTTGATCTTGCAATTAACTGAACGATTGTTTCAGTATCAGACGTAGTATAAAAAATTGCTCCATCTTCAACTAATTTTTTTCTAAGAGTTATTGCATTTGTAAGATTGCCATTGTGCGCTACCCCAATCCCTCCAGTATTAGTGTCTGCGTAAAAGGGTTGAATATTTCTTAAAGTTGTACCTCCAGTGGTACTGTATCTATTATGAGCAATAGCAAAATTACCTGGTAGAGATTTTAAAACTTCCTCTTTATTAAAATTATCCCCAACTAAACCAAATCTTTTTTCTGAGTGGTATTTTTTTCCATCAAAAGTTACTACTCCACAACCTTCTTGACCTCTATGTTGTAAAGCATGAAGCCCAAGCGTAGAAAGTGTCGACGCATCTTGGTTGTCGCTTATACCAAAAACACCACATTCCTCTTTTAGTTTTGGATTAAAGTTCTTGAACTTTCTCTTTAGTATCTTGGTAATTTTCTTCATTCGGGAATTCTTTTATTAAATAATTGCTTCCCTTAAGAACATAAGGAAAGCTAATTGATTGGTCAAGATTTATTGGCCACTTATTATGATTATATATGATGTCTATAGTTGCAAAAATACATACTGAAATAACGTAAGCTCTTAAAAATCCAAAAAAGAATCCAAATATTTTATCTAAAGTACCAATTCCTGAGTAACTTACCGCTTTACTGATTCCTTTATTAATCATTAAAACAATAAATAAAACAACTATAAAAATACTTAGACCTAGCATTATATCTAAAACGTATTCG
Source organism: uncultured Pelagibacteraceae bacterium (assembly GCA_902584685.1). Taxonomy (GTDB): domain Bacteria; phylum Pseudomonadota; class Alphaproteobacteria; order Pelagibacterales; family Pelagibacteraceae; genus Pelagibacter. The sequence goes on from CACIAP010000008.1 coordinate 9,235, forward strand.
TTGTCTAAAATGTCTTCAACAAAAGGTTTTGCTTTTGGAAATAAATAAAGAGCAACAACATATGAAAATAACCATTTACTTGCTGATAGCACACTCAAAACAAATCCTTTAGATGAACATTTAATTAAAGACAATATTGTCAGGGTCAGATAAATAAGGTCGAACAATTGAAATTTATCAAAAAAATTCAAAAATTGATCAAACATTTAATCTTTTTTCAAATGGCTGAATGTATAAAATAAGACTAGGCAATAAAGTGAGCACTAGTATCATTGCTAAAAACATTGCAATCCCAGTAAAAACTCCAAAATAAATTGTCGGTATGAAATTTGAAAGAACAAGTATTGAGAAACCAAAGATAATAGTAATTGATGTGTTTAATATTGCTACACCCACAGTAGAGTGGCATAATCGAACTGACTCCTCATAGTTATTATTTTTTTCAAATTCCTCTTGGAAACGGTAGATATAGTGAATACTGTTATCAACAGCTATCCCTATCGTTATAGCAGCTATAGTTATTGTCATCATATCAAGCGGGATACCCAAAACTCCTATTAAGCCTAAAATTGAAAATGCAGCAATGAAATTTGGAATAACACCGATTAAAGAAATTTTTAAATTTCTAAATAAAACCAAAAACATTGCCATTATTCCACACATGACGAGGCCTAAAGTTAGTATCTGAGATTTAAATAAACTTTGTAAAAGATTATTAAATAGAATTAAAACACCACCGAGTTTGAATTCCTCTTTACTTAAACCAATTTCATTCTGCATATCAAAATTAATTTTCTTAATTAAATCATTTCTTCTCAAATCTTTGGAAGAATCTTTTATTCTTAAGCTTATTCTTGCCTCATCATCTTTAATTGAAATGTAAGGATCTATGATTTCGCTTTTAACAGTTTCAGGAATTTTACTGTATAAAACTCCCATTTCTAAAGTACCCAACTCTTTATTATTATTTAATTTTGTTGCCACTTGAATAATTGATGAAAAAGATAGAACCTTACCAACATGTTCTGTATTTTCTAAATAATTATGTACCTTATTTATTTTATCAATCTTATCTTTTGTGAACCAATATTTACTTTCATCACTATCATCCTCATCCCAGTCTTTAAACTCATCATCGTCTTCAGTGGTTTCATCATTTTTTTTTCCAGAAAACTTTAAAATGATTTCCAAAGGTGTTGTGCCACCAAGTTTTTCATCAATTAACTTCATACCTTGATAGATTTCAGTATCTTTACTGAAATAATTAATGAAACTATTTTCAACTTTTAATTTTGATATCCCAAAAATACTAAAAATTACGAGAAAAATTGAAATGATAAACACCAAATTTGTTTTTTTTATTGAAAGCTTAGAAAGTGGATTAATTAAAAAAGACAAAGATTTTTCTTGAACATTTATCTCCTTAGAGTAAAAAATTCCTAGCAATGCAGGAAGTAATGTAAATGTTATTAAAAATGAAGTTATCAATCCAAAAGTCATCATCCATCCAAAGTCAATAATTGGTTTAATGCCACTAAAAATTAAGGATAGAAAAGCACAAATCGTTGTTAACACAGTGTAAAGTATAGGCCAAACCATTTTAGATGTTGCGATTTTTAAAACTTCATAATTATTTAGATTTAAATGAGTTGTAGCTAGCTGAATGTATCTTGTGCTTATGTGAATGTTCATAGCCATTGTAAGTATCAACATCATAGCTATAAAATTTGACGATATGACTGTCACTTTCCAGTTCATTAGACCTAAAAATCCAATCATTATTATTACTGCAAAAAAACAACTGGAGATTGGAATTGTAATCCAAAGAATTTTTCTAAAAACAAACCACAAAGTAATTATAATAAAAGCAAAAACACCGATACCAAAGACAATTATATCTTTCTTAATAAATGTCATCATGTCATCAGCGATCATCGGTATACCCCCCAAATGAATTCTTCCAATTTCTTTGAAAGAGTCAATTACTTCTCTTATTTCTTTAATATTTTCATGGTTTTCAGATTTTAGTTTATCTTTGTATTTCTCAAATTCTTTTTCATTATCAAATGCAGATGACTCCAAAACTTTTTTCCTTTTTAAATTAACTATAATGCCTGTTGTTGTTGCATCTTCACTTATCACCAAGTTCTTAAAAACTGGACTATTTAAAATTTCATTAAATGCTCTATCTTTATCTATATTTTCATCTTTCAAAGTTCTGAAATTTTTAATACGATCCATAAGTGGTTCATCAGAACTTTCAAGCAAAGGCACATCTAATATAGTAACGACACTATGAACCCAATCTAGACTCTGTATTTTGTATTTAAGACTTAGAATATTGTTGATTGAGCTCTCAGAAGTTAAGGCTTCTTTTGGTGTGAAGGTAAGAACTAAAAAATCCTTTGATTTATACCTTTGATTAATCTCCTTAAGGTATTCTAAATCAGGATCCCCCTCTATAAGTAAAGTTTCTGAAGATGCATCTAGCCTAAAATCTTTAGTATTGATTAGAAAAAAAGAGGTAACTAAAACTAATATTAATAAAACTATACGTGGATTCTTTAAAATTAATGATTGGTATATATTTGAAAACATTACTAAATATATATCTTATATTTAATTATTTGTAGCATCATTAAATTTAGTAAACATTTCCTCAAATTCTAATGTGATTTTACCGGTAGGACCATGTCTTTGTTTACCAATTATTAATTCTGCTAAATGCGAAATTTCATTCATTTTGGCTTGCCATTCTGCATGCTCGACTGTGGCTGGCCTAGGCTCTTTGTTTTTTAGATAGTAACCCTCTCTGTAGACGAACATTACAACGTCTGCATCTTGTTCAATAGATCCAGACTCTCTAAGGTCTGACAATATTGGTCTTTTGTCATCCCTAGTCTCAACTGCTCTGGATAATTGAGATAAAGCTAAAACAGGTACAGCAAGTTCTTTTGCTAGAGCTTTAAGCCCTTGTGTAATCTCAGAAATTTCTTGGACACGACCCTCTTTAAAATTTGTAGCCCTCATCAATTGTATATAGTCGACCACAACCATATCTAAACCATAAAGTCTTTTAATTCTTCTAGCCCTATTAGAGAGTGAAGCAATAGTTATCGCAGGAGTTTCATCTATATATAAAGGCAATTCAGAAATATTTTTTGACGTTTCTAAAAATTGCTCGAATTGTTCTTCAGATATCTTACCTCTTCTAATATCATTAGATTTTATTCTTGATTGCTCAGCTAAAATTCTTGTTGATAATTGTTCAGAAGACATTTCAAGAGAAAAAAAAGCTATACAAGATTTTCTGTTTGTTTTTTGAATATTTGTTGCTGCATTAAAGGCGATATTTGTAGCTAGAGCAGTTTTACCCATCGCTGGTCTTCCAGCTATAATCACTAAATCAGATTTATGCAAACCGCCAAGTCGATCATCTAAGTCTCTCAACCCTGTAGGGACACCAACGATACCCTCTTCATTTTTATAAGCATTGGATGCCATATCAATAGTTTGTCTAACCGCCTCATCAAATTTAATTATACTTGAATTAAAAGAACCTTTTTCAGCGAGGTCGTAAAGTATTTTTTCTGAATTTTCTATTATAGATTTACCATTTATATTTATGTCGTTTAGTTTAGCTGTATCAATAATGTTTTCAGAAATTTTAATAAGCTCTCTTCTTACAAACATATCATAAATAATTTTTGAATATTCTATAGCTTGTCTAGAGGATGTTGAAAATTTAGTTATTTTAATCAAATACTCTGGTACATTTAGATCATCATTTTCATTCTCAAAATAATTTTTAAGAGTAATGGGGTTTGCTAATAGTCCCTTGTAAATAAGATTTTGAATAGACCCGAATATTTTTTGATGAAGTGGATCAAAAAAATTTTTGTCTGATATTATACCTGTAATTTCATCAAATATTTCATTTTGAGTTAAGATAGATCCTATAACGGATTGTTCGGCCTCAATGTTGTTCGGAAGTTCTTTGAAGTTATTTTGAATAAGATTTAAACTTTTGTTCACCCTTAATTGTACAATTTTAACAGACAAAAAAAAGCGTAAATATAGTGTGGGGAAAAAAATGTATAAATTATTTGATATTATCTTCAGAGATAACTTTAATTTTTATTTCTGCTTGTACCTCGGAATGAAGATTGATTTTCACTTTAAAAGTGCCTAAAGATTTAATTTCATTTAAAGGTTGTATTAGTGAGGGCTTCACTTCAATCTTGTCGGACACACTTATGATTTTTGATATTTCAGTTGGTTTTATTGATCCATAAAGATCTTTATTTTCTGTAGTTAATTTTTTTACCTCATAAATTTTGTTTTTTAAAACTTCGTATATTTGTTTGGCATTTTTTTTCTTTTCTTGATCCTTTTTATTTAATTCAGTTTTAATTTTTTCTACTTCTTTAATGTTTTCTTTTGAAGCATATAAAGCTTTTTTATTTGTAATAAGATAATTTCGTGCAAAACCTCTTTTGACGTCAATTATTTCTCCAATAGAACCTATCTTAGCTAAGTTTTCTAATAAAATAACTTTCATGATTTAAAGTAGTGCTAAGTTTCTAGCTCTTTTAATAGACAAAGATAGCTCTCTTTGTTTCTTTTGTGATACATTTGTAATTCTTGAAGGAAGAATTTTGCCATTTTCTGAAATATATCTTTTTAACAACTTTATGTTTTTGTAGTCAACTTTTGGAGCATTTTTTACTGACAAAGGACAACTTTTTTTAAACTTATATTTGTTTGGTTGGAAAATGCTTAATTTAGAAAAACTACTACTTTTTCTCCTCCTTGAATTACTTTTTCTATTTTTCATCTGTTTTTTTTCTGCCTTTTTTTATTTCTTCGATTTCTTCCTTCATGAAATAATTTTCTTTTAAATCAAATTTTTTAACTCTGATTGTTACAAAGCGTAAAAGATTTTTATCAATTCTCTCATTTTTTTCTAATTCTTTAATTAATCCACCGTCACCCTCAATTTTAAAATGAATGTAATTACCTTTTTTGTTTTTTTTTATAAGATAAGATAAGTTTAACAAACCCCACTCTTGTGTTTGAACCAAATTTCCCTTGTTTTCTTCTATTAATTTAGAATATTTTTCTTTTAAACTTTTGATTTGACTCGGACTTATATCCTGTCTTGCTATGATTGTATGTTCGTATAGATTCATTTCTAATTTTATATAAAAAAAATTGATATACTATTATAATAGTTTTATTACAAGACAAAAAAAAAGAGTTAAAAAAAGATGTTTTCTATAGTTTTTCCTGGTCAAGGATCACAAAAAATTGGAATGGTTAAGGAATTTTATGAGAAATATGATCTTGCGAAACGATTATTTAAAGATGCAGATGAAATTCTAAATGTTCCAATTACAAAAATAATATTCGAGGGTCCTGAAAACAAATTAAACTCAACTGAGAATACTCAACCAGCTATTTTTTTAGCTAGTTATTGCATTTTTGAAATTATCAAAAAAGAATTTGGATATGATTTTAAAAAATTCAAATATTTTGCTGGGCACTCTCTTGGTGAATATTCTGCTTTAGCATGTGTAGGTTCAATAAGTTTTGAAGACACGCTTAAAATCCTTCAGAGAAGAGGTAAGTTTATGCAAGAAGCTGTCCCTAGTGGTGAAGGAGCGATGTTGGCTGTTTTAGGAATGGCCTCAAAAGAATTAGATAAAATCTTAGAGATGAACAGCAAAAAATATGAATGTTTCATTGCAAACGATAATTCCAATCTCCAAGTGGTTGTAAGTGGTCTTAAAAAAGACATCAATTTATTATCAGATGATTTGAATAATAAAAAAGTAAAAAACTTAAAATTAAATGTAAGCGCTCCTTTTCATTGTAAATATATGAAAACAGCATCTGAAAAAATGACTAATTACATAAATGATTTAAAAATGAATGAGTTAAAAAGACCGATAATATCAAATGTTACGGCCAACGAGACTAGCTCATCAAAAGAAATTAAATCACTATTAATATCACAAATTGAAAGAAAAGTTCGTTGGTTAGAGAGCGTTGAATATATGATAAACAACGGAGTTGAAAATTTTGTAGAAATTGGTCCAGGAAAAGTGCTATCTGGTTTAATAAAAAGAATAAATAAAAGTGTAATTGTTAATTCAATAAATAGCGAGGAAGATATTAAGTTATTAATAAATGATTAATTTAAAAAATAAAAAAGCTGTTGTCACAGGCGCCACAGGTGGTATTGGATACTCAATTTTAGAAAAGCTTCATTCGGAAGGTGCTACTGTGCTAGGCTCAGGTACGAATGAAGAAAAATTAGGCAAACTTAAAAATGATTTTAATGGGATGATATTAAAAAAGTTCGATATATCAAAACATGATGAAATTGAAAAATTTGTGGAAACAGTTTGCGATGAACTAAAGGGTTGTCCAGATATACTAATTAACAATGCAGGTATAACGAAAGATAATTTGTCTTTAAGAATGTCACAAACAGAATGGCAACAAGTAATAGATATTAACCTTACTTCAACTTTTTTATTATGTAAGTTTTTTTTAAAAAAGATGATTAAAAATAAAACAGGTAAAATAATAAACATTACTTCAGTTGTTGGTCATACTGGAAATGTAGGTCAAGCAAATTATGCCGCTTCTAAGTCTGGTATTATTGGCATGAGCAAAAGTTTGGCACTGGAATATGCTAAAAAGAATATTAATATAAATTGTATATCACCTGGATTTATCAAAACAAACATGACTGAAAAAATTGACCCAAAATTTAAGGAATTAATTCTTGCAAAAATACCATCAAATAGATTGGGAGAACCATCAGATGTGGCTAATGTTGTTGCTTTTTTATCATCAGAAATGTCAAATTATATCACCGGAGAAACGATTCACGTTAATGGAGGCATGTATTTGGGTTGACAAAAGTTCTTTTTTATTTATTAAGAAAAAATCAAACAAAGGATCAAAATGGCAGAAGATATATCAAGTAAAGTAAAAAAAATTGTTGCAGACCATCTTGGCATAGATGAAGCAAAGGTTACTGACGAAGCTAGTTTCATTGACGATTTGGGAGCAGATAGCTTAGACACTGTTGAATTAGTTATGGCTTTCGAGGAGGAATTTGGATCAGAAATTTCAGATAGTGAGGCTGAAAAAATTCTTACAGTAGGTGATGCAATTAAATTTATCGAAAACAAAAGTAATTAATTTTTAATGCCCCCAATGAATGAAGGGATAATGGTAATTCTTTCATCCCCATCTGGAGCTGGAAAAACAACCTTAGTAAAACTTTTATCAGAAAGAAAAGGTTTTGTAACTTCTATATCACATACAACTAGAATACCTAGATCTAACGAGGTGGATGGTAAAGATTATTACTTCGTAAATATTGAAAAATTCCAAAAAATGATTGATGGTAAAGAATTTCTAGAATATGCAAAAGTCTTTAAAAATTTTTATGGTACAACAAAATTTGCTATTTTTGAGGAATTGAATAAAGGTAACAACGTTATATTTGATATTGACTGGCAAGGGACTAACCAAATTATATCTCAAAAACTCAAAAATAAACTATTAACTTTCTTTATTTTACCACCAAGTAGAGAAGAGCTTTTCAAGAGACTTTCAAATAGAGATATGAAGGACAAGTTAATAGCTGAAGAAAGAATGAAGCAATTTGATAAAGATGTTTTGCATTGGGAAGATTATGACTACGTTATTATAAACAACGATCTTGAGGTTTGTTATGATCAAATATCAAATTATATAGACTGCGAAATAAATAAAAAAAAAAGCACCTATAACATTGATCAAATTAAAAAACATATCAAAAAATTAATGTACTAAAGACTCGTATTCACTTACAATTTCTAAATATTTATTGACATCTATATTTTGTGGTCTGTGAGAGGGCTTTATGTTAAATTTTTCATAATTGAATTGATAATTTTTAAATAAAATATTTATAGGTTTTTTAATCATCTTTCTTCTTTGACTGAAAAAAACCTTTGTTATCTTCTCAAGGTTTTTTGGTTCTTTAATTTTATGATAATTTTTTTTTGGTAAAAATTCTAAAACTGTACTGTGAACTTTTGGTTTAGGAAAAAAGCTATTTGGTTTAACATCTGTTATTTTTTTAATATTAAATTTCCAATTAGATAAAATTGTGATTCTGCTATATTCTTTTGAATTTACATTCGCTAAAATTCTTTCCGCAACCTCTTTTTGAAACATTAATATCATCTTAGATACATTAAGACTTTTATTAAGACACCACCCAGACAAAATTTTTGTAGAAATATTATAAGGAAGATTACCTAAAATCAAAAATTTCTTTCCAAAATAAAATTTGTCTGGAATTTTAAGAATATCTTTTTTTAAAATGTTAATTTGATTAAGATATAGCTTTTCAAGTGCATTTGCTAGATCTTCATCCTTCTCAACTAAATAAATTTTTTTTGGTTTTTGAGAAACAATAAATTTTGTTAAGTTACCTGTTCCAGGACCTATTTCTAATATTGCATCATTAGATCCAATATCTGCGGCATACATTATTTTGTTAATTATATTTTTATCAATTAAAAAATTTTGTCCTAAATTTTTTTTAGGCTTAAACGACATATTTATTTAAAAAACTTAAAGCTTGAATAAGACTATCTGGTTTTGATTTATTCAAGCCAAACATTTCATAATTAGGCCCATGATCAGGAGTAATTCTTACAAACGGTAAACCAATAGTAATATTTATAGCTTCAAAACCAAAAATTGTTTTCATTGGTGTAAGTACCTGATCATGATACATACCGACAATTACATCAAATTTTTTTCGATTTTTTTTTAAAAAAATTGTGTCAGATGAAAAAGGACCTAAAACATTTATCTTTTTTTTTCTTAAATGTATAATAGCAGGTAAAATCTCAGTTTTTTCAATATTTTTACCCACAAATGTTTCACAGTGGGGATTTAGACCCGTAACAGCTATATTGGGCTTTAAACCCAAAAATTTTTTATAAAAAACGTTAATGTTCTCTATCTTCTTTATTATAATATTTTTTTTGATTTTTTGAGCGACTTGATGAATGGGGATATGAGTTGTTATTGGACTTACACTAAGCTTTTTATTAAAAATTAACATAACTTCATTCAAAGATCTTGTTTTAAAAGCTAAATACTCAGTAATGCCGTAATACTTTCCTTTAAGAAAAGTTGTTTTAGAAATTGGACCATTAATTAATGCGAGTGAATTTTTTTTTTTAAGAAAATTAAGTCCTGTATCAAATGATTTTGAAATATATTTGTTTTTATTAATTAATGACAGTTTTTTTGTGTCTAATGGAACATCTGTTACATATATATTGTTTTTACGAAGCTTAGTTTGATCCTCAAGTTTTTGTAGATTTATTTTTACTTTGAATTTTTTCAATTCATCTTCTAACAATTTTTTTGAACCAACAATAATAATAGAAAATTTTAAATTCTTAAAAATCTTATTTTTAAAAGTTTTAATTAAAATTTCATTAAAAGTACTTTTTGGATCTCCACAAATGATTACAATAGATTTATTTTTCATTAATTTCAGTAGTGTTATAAATTCTTTTGTAATACAAAGTTGAAAACATCGTAAATTGTCTTTCCCTTTCAAACTCAATCATCTTTTTTAATTGAGCGTCTTTATCAATTTCAATACTTTCAGTTTTAATTTCATTTAGTTTAAGTATCAAAAAACCTCCACTAGAGATAATTGGTTTAGTAAAGTTCCCAACTGTAATTTCATTTAGCTCATCTCTAATTTCTTTTGAAAGTTGATTTTTATAGATCCAACCCAAATTACCACCGCTTTTTCTACTATCAGATAGACTATATATTCTTGCAGTTTCTTCAAATCCAATTTCATTAATACTTTTTTTGATCTCATCGTACTTTGATTCAAATTCACTTTTGTTATTAATAGTAAAAATAATTTCTGAGAGCAAAATACTTTCAATTTCTTCTTTATCAAATTTTTCTATTTGCTTTTTCATAAAATTTTTGTCAATGTCTATTTCATTTGAAAAAATCTTTACTATCAGGTCATTCCAAGCAATTTCTATCGAAATTTTTTCTTTTACTCTTTCAATGTCTACATTATTTTGAGATAAATAATTCTCGAACTCACTTAAACTGGAAATTCCAATACTCGAATATATGTTTCCAATCACCTTAGATAACAGAGCTTGATCAGCCTTTATTCCTAAAATTTTTTCAATTTCAATTTTTTTAATTTTTTCATTAATTAAAGAATTTTTTGCGTATTCTGTAATACGATTTTGATCTAGTTTTTGTAAATTAGGATTTAAAGATACTAAATATCTTTTTTCAAAGTCGATATCTACATTGGTAATTACCTCTTGATTTATCTCAGCAACAATAAAAACCTCACAATAAACTGTATTAAAAGGAAATATACTCAAAACAAAAAAGATATATATTTTAAAAAAAAAATGTCTCATTTTATCTGACACTTGGAGTGTTTAAAGTTGCTAAAGGCACTATAGAAATAGAGAAAAATATTTCTTCAGTAGGTTTTAACTCATTGTCTGAATAATAATCTTTGTTGTATTGTATCGAAGCGGTCAAACAATCATTTTTATATTCGTATATAAGATTGTAAAACTCTGTAAAATCAGTTTTTTTGTTTCTTCGAGTCCTGTATTTGAGAGAATACTGATTATTAAAATTATAAGAGGTTTCATTAGATAGATAACTTTCACTTCCAACTTCGTCGTCTTCTTGCAAAAACTCAAAAGATGTAACAAATTTATTTACCGATACATCTGTTTTTAATAAATTAAAGTTTGAAGACTTAAAGTCACTATCCATTGAGAAATTATAATCTAATTTAAGATTTTTATTAGGCTCAAATACCAAAGAACCAATAAAATCAGAACCTTTATTATTTAATGTTGATTTAGTAGGCAGATTTAGCTCTTCATTGTCTCTCAGGACAGTTGCTAGACCTGCTTTGAGTATATCGTTTCCATCTCTTTTCCCTTTAAGGTTATACTCTCCACCTAGAGTCAATGATTGACCCCCTTCGACAGTATCGTCTAAGCTTAATCTATTTTGAGTAAATATGTTATTTATATCAATTTTTCTATCGAGTGTCTTCAAGTCTTTATTCGAATTTGGACTGTACATCAAAGAGCCTTTTGCTGTAAAAAAATTATCAAAAAAATTTCCCTCTTTCTTTAATGGGAAAGACATATCGTAGAAAATAGATCCGTAATTCTCTGAGCTAAACTTATTTTTATAAGTTGATGAATTATCTCCTTCAGAGGTAACATTCTTTAAAAGTAAATTAAATTTATTTACAAAACCTGATTGAGTTATTTTAGGATTTGATGAGAATTTTAAATCATTAATTAAAACTTTTTCAAAGATATTGGTATTGTAGTTTTTATAATTACCTTTAGAAATAATTTCATAATCACCATTGTAATTTGATTTTATTCTTTTTGAAAATTCGTAACTTGGAAATATATATTCATATTTATCACTTGATGTATCTTCTGTTAAATCTTCATATGCTTCGATTTTTGTTTCGAGGTTCATATCTCTACTGCTACCTCTAAAAATTAAAAATGAATTTAGTAAAGACTGATTATTGTTTATTGCAGATTTGATATTATGAGTTTTTAAATAATTATCATCAGAGGTAGCTTCCAGATTCATTTCAATCTCGCTTATATCAAACACATCCATGTTCAAATTTGTTAAAGAGTTTGTAAAAAAGTGGGTTTTAGATTTTGAGTCTTTCTGCTTTAAACTGAAGTCTGCAATATGTTTTGAGTCTTCGTTTACTTGTCTATATTCGTTTTGAAATAAGCCCTCATTTTCTGAAAAAATTCTTGGAGAAAAAGTCAAATCTTTATTGTCACTTATAACTTTATAATAAGGCAATTTAAAAGAAAGTCCTAAGCTAGACGAGTCTATGACTTGAGGCATCAAAAAACCTGACTGTCTTTTAACAGTTGGATCAGGATGAAAAAATTTAGGAAAATATATAATTGGCTGATCGAATATTTCTAGCCATGCATTTTTATAATTGATAGTTTTTTTTTCTTTATCGTGTTTAATTTCTTTTGCTTTTATCTGCCATGGGGGGCAATTGTCATTTTTTTTACAAGAAGTAAAAACCCCTTTTTTAATAATTGAGCTTTTTCCATCACTAAAAAAATAATTTCCTTTGAGCCTAGGGTCATTAAGCGGGTTCCCAAAAATATTTTTATTAAAATCGATATTCACATTGTCAGCAATTATTTGATTTTTTGAGAAATCTATAATTGCGTTATCGAAGTTATAAAAATTTTTTTCAAGATCTAATAATTTTACTGATTTACCTTTAATCAATTTATCAATTGCATTGTAATTTAATTCATCAAATTCTATTTCATTTCCTAAATTATCTTTTATTTTGGAGATATGTTTTATTAAAATTTCCTCAGAATTTTTTAGGTAAATTATTTCCTTCGTAGTAAGCGAATAATTATCCTCGAATTTTATTTCAACGTTTCCTGAGGAGACAATTTTCTCAATATTTTTGTCATATATAATATTATCGCTAATAATTTTTATATTTTCTATTTGATTTGTAATAATAATATTTCCACTAGCTTGAAGAAATTTCTTCTCTTTGTCATATCTCATCTGATCTGCGTCAATTACTATTTCATCGCCTGATAAAATTTTAACACCTTCTTTTGCTATGATTATTTTATCTTTATCTATTATTTCAATTGAGGTTGCCTCAAATTTAAGTTCTTCGGAAGAATAAGAATTTGAAATATTAACGTAAAATATTAAAATAAAAATTAATTTAAAAAATAAATTATTTTTCATTTATCCTTACCAAATTAATCATTGATACTATACCAATCATCAAAAGCGGTATCCAAATAGATACCACTATAGGAACTTGTTCATTTTTTCCAAGTTCTTCAAAAAAGAAGCTTAAATAATAAATTATGACAGAAATAAGAATTCCAAATATTAAGTGGAATATTTTTGTTTTGTTTTGCTTTATATTCATCATTATTGTCGAAGAAAGAATAGTCATTAGCATTAAATAAAATGGGAATGAAAAAATTTTTTGGATTGCGGAGTCTACCTCTATAGAAGAATAATTAATATCATTGTATTTATTTTTCAAGTCGTTTAGTTCAAAAATTGATAGAGAAGTCAAATTTGAAAATAAAGAATTAATATCTTCAAAGCTAATATTTGTACTTAATTGAAAGTCGTTTACTTTTTGATTTGATTTTTGCTCATTGTTTAATAAAGCTTTTTGTGATTTCCAAATTTTATTTTCGATGTTAATTTTATCAGCTGATATATTTTGAATAAAATTAAAATCTTCATCAAACTGTACTATATCTACATTATTTAAAATATTTCCTTTTAGATCCTCTGCATTTATAATGCTTGTTATTCCGTCTTTTGCATCCTTAATCCAAATTCCATTTTCAGTAATTACAGCTAAATATTTATTATCCTTTGCATATGAATTTTTAATATTTAAGTAAGAATGTTTAAGATTAGAAGATAAATTATAAAATATTGTTACTATTATTACCCCAACTAAAAAACTTAAGGCAGCTAATAATTTGATAATTTTTGAATTACTTAAGCCAAAATTTTTAAATGAAATATTTTCATTTTGTTCGATTAATTTTATAAAGAAAAATTGAGTGGTAATTAAAAATATAAACGGAAATATTTCAAACAAAATTGAAGGGATGTTTAAAAAAGTTAAGAATATCGGTAATCCAATTGAAACATCTAAATCTTTGAAAAAATTTATTTCTTCGAAAATGTTTAAAATGAATGCAAGTATAACAAAAACAAAAACAGTCTTAACAAATGTTAATAAGAATTGTTTACTTATGTAATTTTGATAAACTTTAAATATCATTTTGAAGAGGTTAAAGATTGTTTATAAAATAAAATGTAAAATATTATTGAAATTAAAATTGGAATAATCATTAGTAAAAAACTCTTATTTAAATCGTAAGAAAAAAATTTTGTTAAAATTTCTGAAAAAGAGATTATTATAACACCAATTACAAAAATCATTATTTTATATCTTGAATACCCAATAGAATTTTTTGACTTTATTAAAAGCAAAGCAGAGATGATTGACAGAAGCGGAATATATAAAGGCTTAAATATTCTACTGAAAAGTTCTTGCGAAATATTATTCAGTTGTTTAATTTCATGAGAACATTGAAATTCATATTTATTTTTATCACCAAGCATAACCTGAGCTCTTTGATCATTAGGTTGAAATAAACATTTCGATAAAACGAAAACGCTTATCTCTTGTAATTTTGGATATTTTGTAGTTTTTGAACTGTAATCAGATAAATTTAATTGTGTTTTATTAAAATTAATTACAGTTGTTTTGCCTTTATTTATATTTAAAATTTTTCCCTCATTTAAAATCAAAAAATTATGATTGTTGAATTGAGAAAAAAATCCGGTTTTTGCATATATAATTCTTGAATCATTATTATTATAAGTATCCTTTATGACTATATTCTCAAATTGATCTAGGTCATTTTTTTTATCAACATATATTGTTAGTTTTTCTACCGTATCCATAAATTTTTTTGGTTTAACAAGCGATGGTAAAAAATCAACGTTAGACTGCCTTATAAAAGATCTTGCTTTATCTTGGGTATAAGGGACAAAAAATATATTCAAGAGAGATTGTAAAATTAAAAAAATTAAAGAATATTTTAAAATAATGTTTAAAAACTCGCTTTTTTTTATTCCATTAGACCAAAATATAAGGGTTTGGTTTTGATCTTCATATTTCACAAGTGTAAAAAAAACAGCAAAGAAAAACATAAATGGTAAAATTTCATTAAAAATTTTTGGCAGACTTAATAATGTATATAGAAAATAAATCTTAAAACCGTGACCATCTTCAGTAACAAAACCTAAGTAGTTAACAGCTTGAATTACCCAGACAATAAGTGCGACAGAACTACAAGAAAGTAAAAAAAATATTGTTGTTTCCCGTAAAAAGTTTTTAAAAATAATTTTTTTCATTGAAATTCTATAAAATAAACATATACACGTTTTGGTAGAAAAATGAATAAAAAATTATGATTATAAAAAACAAGTTTTCAAAATTAACAAATATCTCAAAACTTTCAGGATGTATTGCCTTTTTTACGAACGAAAAGTCAGAAATTTCTCATTTAAAAAAATATCTTAGTTCCTCTGAACACAAAAATTTAAATGTGCTTTTAAAAAATAAAAATAAAAAAAAGGGCTTATTATCTTTTGATTTAAATCCAAATCAAAAAATAATTTTGATTTCTTTAAAAAAAAATCAAAAACCAAATGAGATTGAAAAAAGCGGAGCTAAACTCACAGATTTTTTAAATAATGATGGGGTTGGAGTTGTTCATATTGTTTCAGATACAATCTCCGTAAATTCAAAGTCAGATGCTATTTATGAATTTCTACATGGAATGAGATTAAAGTCATATTCTTTTGACAGATATAAATCGAAAAAAGATTCAAATACTTTAAAATTAAATATAGTTTCGTCGAAAAAATTTAATAAAAAAATTTACGACAAATTTAAAGCTATCGAATTAGGAGTTAACTACACAAAAGATTTGGTGTCAGAGCCTGGAAATATATTACATCCAGATGAGTACGCTAAAAGGCTTACACAATTAAAAAAAATAGGTCTAAAGGTTTCTGTTTATAATGAAAAGCAATTAAAAAAAATGGGTTGTAACGCGTTAGTGGGTGTTGGCCAAGGAAGTATTAGAGGCTCCTATTTGGTAACTCTTGAATGGAGAGGAAAAAAATCAAATTCAAAACCCTTAGCTTTTGTTGGTAAAGGGGTTTGTTTTGACACTGGGGGTATATCTTTAAAGCCCGCAAGGTTTATGGAAGATATGACTTATGACATGGCTGGTTCAGCTGTTGTAGTGGGTCTAATGAAAAATTTAGCATTAAGAAAATCAAAAGTTAACGCGGTTGGTGTTGTTGGATTAGTAGAAAATATGCCAGGAGGAAATGCACAAAGGCCTGGGGACATTGTTAAATCATATAGCGGAAAAACAATTGAAGTATTAAATACTGACGCTGAGGGAAGACTAGTTTTAGCAGATGCAATAACTTTTACAGAAAAAAAATTTAAACCAAATTTGATTGTAGACTTAGCAACACTTACTGGTGCTATTGTGGTTGCATTGGGATCAGAGTATGCTGGATTATTTTCTAATAACGATAATTTATCTAAGCAAATCCATGAAGCTGGTGAAAAAGTTGAGGAAAAAGCGTGGCGACTTCCTTTACACTCTAATTACGACAAACTAATGAATTCCAAAAATGCAGACATGCAGAATATAAATTATGTTGGTGGAGCAGGGTCGACTACTGCAGCCCAATTTTTGCAAAGGTTTATTTTAAACAAAACACCTTGGGCTCATTTAGATATTGCAGGAATGGCCTTTTCAAAATATGCCGGAGCTCTTAATTCAAGTGGTGCTACAGGTTATGGGGTTAGACTGTTGAACAAGTTTATTGAAGATAATTATGAGTAAAATTGAACAAACTCTTTCATTAATTAAACCTGATGCAGTTGAGCGAAATTTAGAAGAGGAAATAAAACAATTTTTCATTAAATCTGGCTTTACAATTGCTAAACAAAAAAAGGTTAAATTAGAAAAAAAAGATGCTGAAATTTTCTACAAAGTACATCAAACAAAACCTTTTTATAATGATCTTTGCAACTATCTTTCTTCTGGACCTATTGTTGCAATGATACTTGAAAAAGTTGATGCAGTTTACGAAAACCGAAAAGTTATGGGAGCAACTGATCCCGCTAAAGCAGACGAGGGAACAATTAGAAAAAAATACGGATTATCTATTGATAAAAATTCAGTTCATGGTTCCGACAGTATTGAAAATGCGATAAAAGAAATTAATTTTTTCTTCAAGACATAGTTAGTTTTTCTAAAACAAGAGGATAAAGTTTATTCTCTTCTTTTAACACTCTTTTTTCCAATTTTTTTATAGTATCTTTTTTTAAGATCTTAACTTTTCTTTTTGCAATGATCTTACCGGAGTCTAACTTTTTACTTACATAATGTATTGTACATCCTGAAAATTTTTCTTTAGCTTTTAAAGCTCTGTGGTGTGTGTTAAGCCCTTTGTACTTTGGTAATAAAGATGGATGAATATTAATTATTTTATTCTTAAAAAAATAAAGGAAATATGGACTTAAAATTTTCATAAATCCTGCTAAACAAATAAATCGTATATTTTTATTAATGAGGATTTTTGCTAATTTTTTTTGTTCGGCTTTTAAAAATTGTTTAGAAATAATTTTTGTTGGAACTTTATTTTTTCTTGCAATTTTTAATCCAGTAGCATTTTTTTTGCTGCTTACAACAAACTTAATTCTATAATTACAACTTTTCTTATTTGACCTCAAAATTAATGCTTTGAGATTTGTTCCTCTTCCCGAGATAAATACCGCAATATTAGTTTTTTCCTTGATCACATTACCAACGTATATTGCTAGTATATCTTATTCTACTTTTATTTTTAATAACCTCTCCAATAATATAGGGGCGGTACTGCTTTGAAAAAAACTTTAAAATTTTATGAAAATTATTTCTTTTAATGATCAAACAAAAACCAACCCCACAATTAAAGGTTTTTAGCATTTCTCTTTGAGAAACACCATTTTTGTTCATCCAACTAAAAATTTTATGAGTTTTTATTTTGTCTAAATCTATTCTTGCACAAAGTTTTTGTGGTATTACTCTTTCAATATTGTCGCCAATACCACCGCCTGTGATATTTGCACATCCATTGATTAATTTTCTATCAACTAAATTCATAATTTCTTTCACATAAATTTTAGTTGGTTTTAATATTTCATTTCGTAAAAATTTATTTTTTCTCAAATTAATTTTCTTTTTTTTTAAAACTTCTCTTAATAAGGAATATCCATTTGAATGTAATCCACTGGAAGGGACTGCTAAAATTAAATTATTTTCTTTTATACTTTCCTTTTTCAAAAGGTTATTTTTATTTACAACCCCTACAGAAAATCCCGCTAAATCAAATTTATTTTTAGAGTAGGTTCCTGGCATTTCAGCTGTTTCTCCTCCTACTAATTGACAGTCACTTATTTTACAACCGTAATGTATTCCTTTAATAATATTTTTTAATTTTGTTAAATTAATTTTATCAATTGAAATATAGTCTAAAAAAAAAAGTGGTTTTGCTCCAAGTACCAAGATATCATTTACGCACATTGCAACTAAATCTATTCCAATTGTATCGAACTTGTTCAAAATATTTGCTATTTCAAGTTTAGTTCCGACACCATCTGTACTACTTACTAATAGAGGATTCTTAAACTTTTTTGGAATTTCATTTATTGAACCAAAACTACCTATATTCTTAAATTTATTTTTGGAATTTCCTTTTTTGGTTAATTTAGATATATATTTAATGAACTGATTAGATGCATTTATGTTTACTCCGCTTTTTTGATATGTAAATTTATATTTTTTCATATTTTAAAATGTTTTTAAAAAAGAATTTTTTGAAGTCTTCATCATATATAGTTTTTACTATATTTGTAGTATTTTTTATTTGTTTTATTCACACGTATACTTTTGGGAAAATTTTCAAAATTCAAGACATAGAAATTGAGGAGCCCTTTAATTCTAATTTTAATAAAGAAAAAGTTATTAATAAAGCATTTGGCGAAGCCTTTGATATTCTTTTGAACAGCTTAATAACTTCTAATGATAAAAATAAAATTAAAAATACAAAATTAAAAGATATTAAATATCTTATAGACTCTTTCACTATTACAAATGAGCAGTTCCTAAATAAAAATTATCAAGCAAATTTCGAGGTAAATTTTGATAAGCCTAAAATTTTAAGTTTTTTTGAACAGAAAAATATTTTTCCATCAATGTATAAAAAAAAAAAATTTCTGACTTTACTTATACTTATAGATAATGACGAAGACAAAGCTCTTCTATTTGATAGAAATCCCTTCTATTTAAAATGGAATGATGATACAAAAAATTTTTCCCAAATAAATTACGTATTACATGAAGAAGATATTCTCGATCTTAAGTTTATTAACGAAAATAAAGATATTATTGAAAATTTTAAATTTGATCAAATTGTAAAAAAATATGATACAAAGGATTACATAGTCGCAATATATTTTAAGAACAAGAATAATCTAAGGGTGCTTTCAAAAATGTTTTATGAAGGTAAAGTAAAGATTTCAAATCAAAGGTATAAAAAAGTTGATATTTCGGATGATTTACAAATATTAAATATTATAGAAAAAACTAAGATTTTTTTTGAGGATATTTGGAAACAAAATAACCAAATAAATACTTCAATAAAACTTCCTATAAATATTTCTGTTAATTCAAAAAAAGTTAAACAAATTCAATTAATTGAAAATTATTTAGCACAGCTTGATTTGGTTTCAAACTTTTATGTTACAAGTTTTAATAATAATAATACGATTTATAAAATAATTTTTAATGGTAATCCAAATCAATTTTTAAACTTAATGAAAGAGAAAGATATCGACATTGATACAAATCAAGAAATATGGAAAGTAAGATAAGAGACTTAAGGCAAGAAATATTTAAGTTTGAGCAATTATCAAATTTTAATAAAAATGATTTTTTCGTTAGTGAATGTAACTATTTTGCATTTAATTTAATCAAAAGCTGGCCTAATTGGGAAAAAAAAATATTAAATGTTTATGGTGAACGGAAATCAGGCAAGTCTCATTTATCAGAAATTTTTTTAGAAAACAAAAATGGTATCAAATTTAAATTTAAAGAGCTGAATAATAAAATATTCGAAAAAATCAAAGGCTATGAAAATATTGTAATTGAGGATTTTAATGAAAAATGCGATGAGGAAATAACTTATTCTTTAATTGATATGGTTGAAAAAGATAACAAATATTTATTAATTACATCTGTGAAAGCCGTAAATGAGATGGAGACAAGACTTAAAGATTTAAATTCAAGATTTAAAAATATTCTTACAGCCAAAATCGATAAACCAGACGATGAACTAATATATGCACTTATTGTTAAAAATTTTTCAGATAGCCAAATAATTTTAGATAAAAAACTAATAAATTTTATTTGTAAAAGAATAGCTAGATCTTACGATAAAATATCAGAATTTATATGTACAATTGACGAAATTAGTTTAAAAAAAAAAAAACCTATTAATTTAAAAATAATTAAAGAAATTTTAGGAGTATCAAATTGAATAAATTCAGAACACATACCTGTGGTGAACTCACAAAAAAATTTACTAAAAAAGATGTAATATTATCTGGCTGGATAAATAAAAAAAGAGATCATGGAAATCTTCTTTTTATCGATCTTAGAGATCATTATGGGATAACTCAATGTGTAATTGATAAAGAAAATAAATTTTTTAAAGAATTGGAAAAGCTTCAACTTGAAACAGTTATAAAAATAAATGGAAAAGTTATAGAAAGAACTAAAGAGACAATCAATAAAGATCTTTTAACAGGGGAGATTGAAGTTGCTATTGATAAATTCGAAATTGTCGGAAAAACAAAAGAGTTGCCTCTCCCTGTTTTTAGTGATCAAGAATATTCTGAGGAGATAAGACTTAAGTATAGATTTCTAGATTTAAGAAGAAAACAAATTCATAATAATATTATCCTAAGATCAAAAGTAATTTCCTTTATCAGAAAAGAGATGGAAAAAATGGATTTTTTAGAGTTTCAAACTCCGATATTAGCTTCATCAAGTCCTGAGGGAGCAAGAGACTTTCTTGTTCCAAGTAGACTAAATCCTGGAAAATTTTATGCTTTACCTCAAGCACCACAACAATTTAAACAGCTAATAATGATTTCAGGATTTGATAAATATTTTCAAATTGCGCCCTGCTTCAGAGACGAGGATGCAAGGGCAGATAGAAGCCCTGGTGAATTTTACCAACTAGATGTAGAGATGTCATTTGTTGAACAAGAAGATGTTTTTTCAGTTATTGAAAATCTGTTTCTAAAATTATTTAAGGAATTTTCGAATAAAAAACTAGCAAATGAAAAGTTTCCTAGAATAAAATATTCAGAAGCAATTGAAAAATATGGAACAGATAAACCCGATCTTAGAAATCCCCTGATCATATCTAATATTACAGAAATTTTTAGCAGAGATGATGTTAAATTTGATATTTTTAAAAAAGAAGTTTCAAAAGGAAAAGTTGTAAAAGCAATCATTACAAAGAATACGAAAGATAAACCAAGAAGTTTTTTTGATAATATTGATAATTGGGCCAAGAAAGAAGGTTCAGGTGGTTTAGCATATTTCACTTTTATTGAAGAAAATAATAAAATTTTAGGTAAAGGTCCTATTGGAAAGTTTTTTTCTTCAGAAGCTTGTGAAAAAATTATGAAATTAACTAATTCTAAAATTGGTGACAGTATTTTCATGTCATGTGGACAAAAAAAAGATGTTGAAAAAATTCTTTCTTTGGCAAGAAATAAAATTGCTGAGGATTTGAACTTAATATCTAATGATATATTTTCTTTTTGTTGGATAATTGATTATCCTATGTATGAATTAGACGAAAAGACAAAAAAAATTAAATTTAGTCATAATCCTTTTTCAATGCCTCAAGGTGATATTAAAGATATTGATTTTTCCAAACCATTAGAAATGAAAGCATACCAATATGATATTGTTTGCAATGGAATAGAGTTATCTTCTGGCGCTATTAGAAATCATATTCCAGAATTAATGTATCAACTTTTTGAAATAGCTGGATACAAAAAAAAAGATGTGGATAGCAAGTTTAGTGGAATGATAAACGCACTTAGTTATGGTGCACCTCCTCACGGTGGAATAGCCCCAGGGATTGACAGAATAGTAATGCTACTTGCAAATGAGGCCAATATCAGGGAGGTTACAATGTTCCCAATGAACCAGAACGCTCAAGATTT
This sequence comes from uncultured Pelagibacteraceae bacterium, assembly GCA_902584685.1. Taxonomy (GTDB): domain Bacteria; phylum Pseudomonadota; class Alphaproteobacteria; order Pelagibacterales; family Pelagibacteraceae; genus Pelagibacter. Next base: position 31,301 of record CACIAP010000008.1, read on the forward strand.
GATGATGTCAGCACCATCTGAAGTCAGCGAAGATCAATTAAAAGAACTTCAGCTTTCAATTACCAAAAAAAAGTAGTTACTTTTTTCCTTTAAGATTTATTCTGATATCGGATAAGTCAATAAGTTTTCTTTTATAATCGTTTCTTACAAAACCCTTACTGGTGATATCTTTTACTATTTTGATTAATTCGTTATTTTCATCACTTATAGCAGCTGTATTTTTCTCTTCCATCTTGTCTGATCTTCCAATTGATGGAGTGTGAGCAAGATCTTCTCTATTTAGGTATGAAATAGCAAGTTCTCTAAAAATATAATCTAAAATAGATGAGGCAGAAAGAATTCTATCATTCCCGTAAACTTTCCCCGATGGTTCAAATTTTGTATCTACATAAGCACTAACAAATTCGTCTAATGGAACGCCATACTGCAAACCTAAAGATATAGCTATTGCAAAATTATTCATTAAAGCTTTCACTAGCTCACCTTCTTTACTAGTATCGATAAAAATTTCACCAATCTTTCCGTCCTCATATTCACCTGTATGTAAATAAACCTTGTGATCTCCTATGGTAGCTTTTTGAATATAACCTTTTCTTCTGTCTGGCATGCCAAATCTTTTATTAACTGACTCATTCAGATTTTTAACAAAAGTATTATTCATATTTTTATTGTCATCAATTTTGTTTACTTTCTTGATTTGTTTTTCTTTTTCGCTGAGATTATCTACTGTTTTAAGATTCTTATCTAAATTCTTAGTTTTTCGATTATCAATTTTCATGTCTAATATTTCAAATTTTCCATCTTCTTTTTTTTCAAGATTTTCTAATTCTTTTTCGTCTATTTTATCTAGGTAGTGACTGACTTTAAAAGTACAGGTATAAAAGGTTTCAACGAGATATTTTGCCATAATAATAATTTCCTTATTTATTTTGAGTCTTAAAGATTCTATTGTATATACAAAATTAATTTTTAGTCTAATTTATTTTTTACAATTTAAAATTGAAAAAAAACTAATTTTTTATGTTGACTCTATTTAAACAAATTTTCACTTGGTGGAATCACCAAACTCTAGGCACAAGACTTTACACTTTTTTCAAAGGAAAATTTGTTGGCAAAGATGAAAATGGTAACAAATACTATGAGAGTAAAAATGGACGAAGATGGGTTATATATAATGGAGAAGTAGATTCAACAAAAATACCAAATGAATGGTTTTCTTGGATTCATTTTATAAAAAATAAAATAGAAAAAGCCCAAGATCAAAAAAAATTCTTTTGGCAAAAGTCCCACAAACCTAATCTTACTGGAACAGACAAAGCCTATCATCCCAAAAAAAATGAAAATGAAAATAAAAAATATAAATCTTGGAAAGAGTAAAATTTCATTAATTTCAATTTTTTTTTATCTTTTAACGATAAGCACTGTTCAAGCTGATGATCTTGATTATTTTGGAAAAAAAATTGATATTAGAATTTTAGATAAGCTTAGTTCAAAAAGCAAACTATTAAAGCTAGATATTGGTGAAAATTTTTCTTACAAAAATTTGGAAATCAAAGTATTGAAATGCAAAAATTCTAAATTTGATGATAATCCAGAAATAACTACTTATTTACAAGTTAAAGATAGTAAAAATTCTAATAACGATGAAGTTTTTGTTTTTAATGGATGGACTTTTTCATCTAGTCCATCGATCCAAGTTTTTGATCACCCAGTTTATGATTTGTGGATTTTAAAGTGTTATTAAACAATTTTCTCATTATCCAGCCAAGTTACATTAAATTTTGACTCAATAAATTTTTCGTGATTTAAAAGTTTTTTGTGCAACTTAATTGTTGTTGTAATTCCCTCTATAACAAATTCATCTAAAGATCTTAAAGTTCGCTGTATTGCTTCTGTTCTGTTTCTTCCATGGCAAATTAATTTACATACCATGCTATCATAGTAGGGTGTTACTTTAAAACCTTGATAAATTGAACTATCCACTCTAGTTCTAAATCCAGATGGTTGATGACACATTCCAATTAATCCTGGGGATGGTTGAAAATTTCTACTTGGGTCCTCTGCATTTATTCTACATTCTATGGCATGACCTCTTGGGTTAATGTCAGACTGTTCTAAGGCAGTATTTCCTGTAAATGCAATCCATATTTGTTCTTTAATGATATCTATTCCAGTAACCATCTCTGTAACAGGATGTTCAACTTGCACTCTTGTATTCATTTCTAAAAAATAAAATTTTCCGTCTTCATAAATAAACTCTACTGTTCCAGCTCCCTCGTAACCAATCTTAGAGACCATATTTACAGTCTTGTCAAAGAGATCTTGACGAACTACGTCAGTTAAAACAGGACTTGGAGTTTCTTCAATTAATTTTTGATGTCGTCTTTGAACAGAGCAATCTCTTTCGTGTAAATGAACTGTATGATTTTTTCCTGAAAGTACCTGAACTTCAATATGACGTGGATTTTGAAAAAATTTTTCAATATATACCTCGTCATTCGCAAAAAACTTTTTGGCTTCTGATTTAGCAGTTAAAAATAAGTTATCAAATTCTTTTTCAGACCTAACAATTTTCATTCCCCTTCCACCACCTCCACCAGCAGCTTTTATTAGGATAGGAAAACCAATTTCTTTAGCTATCTTTTTACCACCTTCTAAATCTGAAATACCCCCTTCTGAACCTTCGATAACAGGTAGGCCATATTTTTTGGCAATTTTTTTTGCCTCAATTTTATCTCCCATCATTTTAATAAGTTTTGAAGATGGCCCGATAAATTTTATGTTATTTTCCTCAAGCATGCTGGCAAAATTAAAATTTTCTGACAAAAATCCATATCCTGGATGAACTGCTTCAGAGTTAGTTATTTCTATCGCTGATAATATTGCAGGAATGTTTAAATAACTATTAGCAGGTTGATGTGAGCCAACACAAACACTCTCATCAGCTAATTTAACATGCATACTTTCTTTATCTACATCTGAATGTATTGCAACTGTTTGAATTCCCCACTCTTTACATGCCCTAATAATTCTAACAGCTATCTCACCTCTATTAGCAATTAAAATTTTTTTAAACATTTTTAATCGATTACGACAAGAGTCTGCCCATATTCAACGGGCTGACCATCTTCAACATTTATGCTCTTGACAACACCATCTTTTGGAGACGGAACATGATTCATTGTCTTCATAGCTTCAACTATCATAACAGTGTCACCTTTTTTAATTTTTTTTCCAGTTTCAATAAATTTTTTTGCTCCAGGCTCGGGTGCTAAATAAGCTGTCCCAATAATAGGTGATTTGATTTCAGTTCCAGATACAGGTTCTGTTTTTCTATTATTTTTTTCAATTGTAATTTCTGGCGTTATATTTTGACTTACTTTAGTTTGTCTAGACACTTTTATTTTTGTGTCTTTTTCAGAATATTCAAGCTCAGTAAGTTTAAATTCCTCCAAGTTATCAACTAGCTCTTTAATTAATTTTTTATTAATTTTCATTTTTTTAAGATTTTATGCATTGCTATTATGGCTAAAATATATCCTTCGCTCCCAAGACCAAAAATTCCGCCATTTACAACATCACTTATCAGTGATTTTTGTCTAAATTCCTCTCTTTTGTAAATATTAGATATATGAACTTCTATTTTCTTTTTTTTGAATATTTCCAATGCATCTCTAATAGCTACAGAGGTATGAGTGAATGCCGCAGCATTTATTATAATCCCATCAAATTTTTCATTTGCTGATTGTATTATAGAAACAATCTCACCTTCTACATTTGATTGGATAAATTCAATTTTTAAATTAAGATCTTTACACTTTTCTTCACACTTTTTTTTTAGTTCTTCATAAGTTATGGAACCATATTGTGATTGTTCTCTTTGACCTAATAGATTAAGATTTGGGCCGTTAAGAAAAAGTATATTTAAACTCATAAGTTATACATAATGAAAAAAACCAAAAAAATCAAAATTATTTTGAATGGAAAGTCGAGATCCTTACAAAAGTCAACATCAGTTTATGATCTAATGAGGTCTTTGAAATTATCTACAGATAAAGTCGCCATTGAATTGAATAAAGAAATAATAAATAAGAAAACAATAAAAAATTTATATTTAAAGAATAAAGATAAAATTGAAATAGTCCATTTTATTGGAGGAGGTTAATGAAGGATTTATTTAAAATTGCTAATAAAAAATTCAAGTCTAGGTTAATTGTAGGTACTGGAAAATATAAAAGTTTTTCAGAGTGTGCTAAAGCAATTAAATATTCAGGTGCTGAAATAGTTACCGTAGCAGTCAGGAGAGTAAATATAATAGATAAAAAGAAACCTTTGTTGATGGATTATATCAACCCAAAAAAAATAACTTATCTTCCTAACACTGCTGGATGTTTCACCTCAGAAGATGCACTTAGAACTTTACGATTAGCAAGAGAGATAGGTGGTTGGAAATTAGTAAAACTTGAAGTTCTAGGAGATAAAAAAAATTTATTTCCAGATATGATTGAAACATTAAGATCAACTGAAATTTTATCAAAAGAGGGGTTTAAAGTAATGGTATACTGTAGTGACGATCCATTAATGGCAAAACGTTTAGAAGATGCAGGTGCAGTTGCTATTATGCCCTTAGCTGCTCCAATTGGATCTGGTTTAGGAATTCAAAATTATACAAATATAAAAATAATTAGAAAACAAACTAAGTTACCAGTTATAATTGATGCTGGTATTGGTCAAGCTTCAGATGCAGTCATTGCTATGGAGCTAGGATGTGACGGGGTTTTAATCAATACAGCAATAGCTAAGGCAAAGAAACCATTTGAAATGGCTCAAGCCATGAAGTTTGCTGTAATATCAGGAAGAAAATCTTTTATTTCAGGTAGAATTTCAAAAACTTTATACGGATCTGCTTCAACAACAAACAGGGGTATTATCTAGGTCTCCTACTTTTATTTTTTTTAAAGTACTTTTTCTTTTTAAAGTTTTTTGCCTTATACTTTGGTTTCCCCCTAGGGTTTTTTTCTATTTTTTTCTCAATTATTATTTTCTTTAATTCAACTGAGTTAACCAGTTCTTCTAAAACTTTTTTACTTTTGTTCATAAATCCAATTTTGTATTCGGGAACTAATAGAGATAAATCAGCATCAAAAGTAATTTTAATTTTATTTTTCTTCTCAATATAAATAATATCTTCTTTAAAATTTTCATTTAAGAAATTTTTAATTTTTTCGGGTATAGTAATCTTCACCAACTTCGCCTTATTTTTGACGGCGTTTATCTCGACAATCTTAATAACCTTTTGGGCAAACGACTCATTAGTTAGGGAGATATTCCATTGAACACTACTCTCTCTTAATCTTTGACGAGACATTTCAAGCAAACCAAAGCTACTAATTCTCCCAATTTGAATTCTTGCTCTATCTTTTCTACATCTTTCTTTAAGTCGTCTTTCAACTTGCCTTCTGTTACCAAAGCTCATCATATCTATAAAGTCGATAATAATGAGTCCCGAAAGATCTCTTATTTTTATTTGTCTTGCGATTTCCTCTGCTGCTTCCAAATTTGTATCTAAAGCTGTACTTTCGACATTTTTTTGTTTAATTGATCTTCCGGAGTTAACATCTATTGAAACCAAAGCCTCTGTAGGGTTGATAACCAAATACCCTCCTGAGGATAATTTTACTTGTGTATCATAAATATCGTTCAGTTTATTCTCAATGTTTTCTTTTATGAAAAGGGGAACTTTATCTCTATATTTCTTAATTTTTTTGACATGACTGGGCATCAAAATTTTCATAAAGTTTTTTGCTTTTTGATATCCTTCATTACCATCCACTATTATATTTTGAGTTTCATCGTCATAAATATCTCTTAAAGTTCTCTTTATAATATCACTTTCCTGGTGAATTAATTTTGGTGCAATTGCGTTCATTGCATTTTCTTTAATTGTTTCCCAGGATTTAATTAAACTTTGAAGATCGTAATTAATTTCATTTTTACTTTTATTTGAGCCAGCGGTTCTTACAATTAATCCCATTTCTTTTGGAATAATTATTTCATTTAGAATTGATCTTATTTTTTTTCTTTCACCTGAATTAAAAATTTTTCTTGAAATACCACCACCTTTTGGTGTGTTTGGCATTAAAACTATATATTTACCTGCAATGGATATAAAAGTTGTAAGCGCAGCCCCTTTTAAGCCTCTCTCATCTTTTAACACTTGAACTAAAATAACTTGATTTGGTTTTATTACTTCTTGAATTTTATATCTTTTAGAAGGAGATTTACTTTGTTTAAAATGTCCACCGTTTTGATTTTCTAATTCTGGCTTTTTCTCAACAACCTCATTATCGTTTTTATCATTGTCAACTTCTGACTCTTCCTTCTCACTTTGTTTAGCTAATTCTTCTCTTACCTGTTTTTCCTCTTCTTTTATTTTTTCTAAATCGCTTGAGGGAATTTGGTAATAATCGGATTGAATATCATTAAATGATAAAAATCCATGTCTCTCTCTACCAAAATCAACAAAAGCAGCTTGGAGTGATGGTTCAATTCTGCTAACTTTACCTAAATAAATATTGTTTTTTATGAGAGTATTTTTTATACCTTCATATTCATAGTCTTCAATATTTCCGTTTTCTTTAAGAACAACGCGTGTTTCATCCGGATGCGAAGCATCAATGTATAAATTCTTTTCCATAATATTAGAGTTAAATTTTTCATTTTTTTTTAAATTCTGATGCCTTATCTTTAACAAATTCATGAATTAAATGAAACTAAAATGAGTAAGTATTTTAAAAAAACATTAATAATTTTTGCATCATCAATTTTACTATTTTTGATTGTAGTAGTTTCAATATTGTGGGGTTTTTCCAATGATTTACCCGATTATAAGTTTTTAAAAAATTATAAGGCACCTGTTTCTAGTAAAGTTTACTCAGGGGATGGTGATTTAATTCAAGATTTTTCATCAGAGAAAAGAATTTTTATTCCTTATAATTCAATTCCACCTAAAGTTATAAATGCGTTTCTATCAGCGGAAGATAAGAATTTCTTCGATCATCCTGGTGTCGATGCAAAAGGAGTTTTAAGAGCTGTAATAAAGAATTTTTCAAATATAATAAATTCAAGAAGATTAGAAGGCGCCTCAACAATTACGCAGCAAGTAGCAAAGAATTTTTTATTATCTAATGAAGTAAGTTTAAATAGGAAATTAAAAGAAGCAATTTTAGCATTTAGAATAGAAAGAATTTTGAGCAAAGAGAGAATTCTTGAACTTTATTTAAATCAAATTTATTTAGGTCAAGGAACTTATGGCATTGCCTCAGCAAGCTTGGAGTATTTTGATAAATCTGTGGATGAGCTTAAATATGTGGAAGCCGCTTTACTAGCTGCTCTACCAAAGGCACCAAGTAGATACAATCCTTATAAAAACGAAAAACTTGCTAAATTTAGAAGAGATTTAGTTTTAAAGAATTTATTTGATAATAATTATATAGACAAAAAAAAGTATGAAGATTTAAAAAATTTAAAGATAAAACTTAAAAAAAGAGAAAAAGTTTTTTTAGAAGACTCCAGATATTATGTTGAAGAAATACGAAAAAATACAATTAAACAGTTAGGCTATGATAAAGTTTATAAAGAGGGATTAAATATTAAAACTCCTCTTAATCTGGAACTTCAAAAAATAGCAACAAATTCATTACGTGAGGGGATAGAAAAATACGATAGAAGAAAAGGATGGAGGGGACCAATTCAAAACATAGATCTAGGTATAAAAGATTGGCCTAGCAAGATAAAATTAAAAAAATTGGAAAAAACTCTAAATTGGAAAATTGCAAGAGTAACAAAAATTGGTATTGCAAATTTTGAAATAGAAACTTCAAATGGCGATATAGGTTATGTTACAAATGAAAATATTAAGTGGACAAGAAAAACAAATATCTCTTTTAAAGAAGGGGATATTATTTATGTAAAAAAAAAAGAGGGATCTAATGAGTACGTTTTAAAACAGCTTCCTAATGCAAATGGAGCAATTGTTGTTATGGATCCATATAATGGTAGAGTTTTAGCTTTAAGTGGTGGTTTTAGTTTTAATCAAAGTGAATTTAATAGAGCAACTCAAGCACAAAGACAGCCAGGATCTGCATTCAAACCTTTTGTTTATGCAGCTGCTTTAGAAAATGGTTACTCTCCTTCAACATTAGTTTTAGATGCACCATTAGTGTTAGAACAAGGAACAGATTTAAAAATGTGGAAACCTGAAAATTATGGTAAAAAATTTTATGGACCATCCACATTGAGGATGGGTCTTGAAAAATCAAGAAATCTGATGACAGTGAGAATTTCACAGGATTTGGGTTTAAAAAAGATAACTAAAATTTCCAAAGAGCTAGGTATATATGAAAATCCAGATGAACTACTTTCGATTTCTTTGGGGTCTGCAGAGACCACATTGCTTAAATTAACAAGTGCATACTGTTCATTTGTAAACGGAGGAAAATTAATTGAACCAAAACTCATTGATAGAATTCAGGATAGTGAAGGAAACACAATATTTAAAACTGAAGTAAGAAAATGTAGAAATTGTGAGGATGTCTCTATACAAAGCAACGATGTTCCTGAAATTAAAGATGACTCCAAACAAATCTTCTCACCCCAGACTGCTTATCAAATTACTTCAATTTTAGAGGGAGCAACTAAAACCGGTACAGCAAAAAAATTAAGAGATCTAAAAATGGATCTTGCTGGAAAAACTGGCACAACAAATAAGAATACAGACACTTGGTTTGTTGGTTTTACCTCGGATTTAGTAATAGGAGTTTATGTTGGTTATGATGAACCAAAATCACTTGGTAAATTTGAAACTGGAGCTAAAACAGCAATGCCAATATTTAAAAGTTTTATTCAGTCAGCTTTAAAAAAAGAAAATACTAGACCATTTAAAGTACCTGAAAATATTACTATGATGGTTGTTGATTCTAAAACTGGAA
>CACIAP010000009.1 GCA_902584685.1 uncultured Pelagibacteraceae bacterium
GCTAAGTCACCTAAAAATTTTATTCCTTGTTTTTTTTGTCTGTATCCAACAATTTCGATACAAGGCATCATATGAGTAATGAATTTACTCACATTTTTCATTGTAATTATTTGTTTATTATCAAAAAATTTTTTACTAACTAAATATCCAACCTCAACCTCTATTCCTAAAGTCGAACGATTAATTTTTACACTTTTACCACTTTTTAAAATATTGTTTTTAAATATTGCAGAATAGAAAGGTTCTTTTTCTTTTAATTTTTTTAATACTGGTAAGGCAGTGCCACCAGCTTTAAAACCCACCACTTTTGTATTTATTTTAGACTCACATAGTTTTCTAAGTTTTGTGGCATTTTCAATATTTTTTGTAAACTTAATTGGTATTGGATTTATAAGTTTGTTTTTTTTGTACGCGTAAACTAGCTTATCTGCAATTTTTTCAATTTCTTTTTTCATTAATTTAATACACTTCCTGGATCTAATTTAACATCAAACCAATTCAATCTAACATCTAAATGTGGTCCTGTAGCGCGACCAGATTTCCCAACGGTGCCAATTATATCTCCTTTTTTGACCTCTTGACCCATTTCAACAAAAATTTTATTCATATGCATATATAAAGTTGAAATTCCATGACCATGATCAAAAATTAATGTAGCTCCAGTATAATAAAGATCTTCTTCAGCAAGAGTTACAACTCCACTCAACATTGCTTTTATAGGAGCTCCTGTTTTTTGAGCATAATCTAAACCATAATGCGGCCACCTTGGTTTTCCATTTAAAATTCTTTGACTACCGTAAACTCCTGTTATGATTGCATCATCGACTGGAGTTATAAACTTATCTTTAAAATATATTAGATCGGTATCAACAGCTCTTGCTTTTCCAATAAGTTTATTTTCTTTTCTAATTCTGTCGTAAACTTCCTTTGGAGGCGTAACTTTTTTTTCAGGTAAACCATCTATTCTTTGTATTTTATATTCTCTTTTTAAAACTTTTTTAACAAATTTATTTTTAACTCCATTAAGAGTTTCGGTTATAATAACATCATTTTTTCTATCTCTTCCAAGGCCAAATGCAAAAAAACCATCTTTTGAAACTCTAACTTTTTTTTTATCTATTTGTATTTTAGCTCGAGGATCAGTTTTACCTAGTATAAAGTGGCCTTGAATGAACTTCCCCTCAAATTCAATTGCTTGGCTATTAAATTGAATAAGTAAAAAAATTATTAGGTATTTAATTATTTTGAAGTCCATCCACCATCAACCAATAAAGAAGTGCCGGTAATCATTGATGCTTGATCGGAAGCAAGAAATACCACAGCACTCGCAACGTCAGAAAGCTCGGCAAATCTTCCTAGTGGAATATTCCCCAGAACCTCCTTCATAAATTTTTTATCTTTTAAAAATTTACTTGTCATTGGAGTAACAACAAAAGTAGGGCAAACCGTATTTACTCTTATATTGTAACTTGCAAGATCTATGGACATTCCTTTTGTAAGTCCCTCAAAACCAAATTTGGTCATATTATAAACACTTCTTATTGGCCCACCGACATGACCCATTTGTGAAGACATATTTATAATTACACCTCCAACTTTTTTTCTATTTTTTAGTTCAATCATTTTTAAGGAGCATAATTGAGCAATATTAAAGGTTGCCATTGTGTTAATCTTTACGACATATTCCATGTCTTTTCTTTTCACTTTTGTAAAATGTTCTGGAATATTTGTTCCGGCATTATTTACTAAAATATCTATTCTTTTTTGAGAATCTATTACTGATTTAATCTCAGAATATTTTGTTACATCGCAAACGTATGATTTGCACTTTGATCTAAATTTCTTAATAATTTTTGAAACTTGATCTAAATCTTTTTTTGTCCGACTAACAATAATTAAACTTGCCCCAGCTTCAGCGAGCGCAATAGCGCAGGCTTTTCCGATACCTTTTCCAGCCCCAGTAACAAGGGCAATTTTATTTTTTAAGTTTTGTTTTTTAAGAAACATTTATAATAATAGTACTTTTATATCCGTATAAATCAATTCTATTGCAACTATAAGAACTGCCAGCAAACCCACCCAAGCAATCCATTTGTATTTTTTTATCCAACCAGAAATTAATGTTGCTGCAGTTGCCATCAATACAATTGAAAGAACAAGCCCAAAAACTAATAAGTAGTAGTGATCTTTTGCGGCCCCAGCAACTCCTAAAACATTGTCTAAACTCATAGTTATATCTGCAAGAATGACTGTTGTGATAGCTTTCATAAAAGATGAGTTATCTATTTTAACACTCTCTTTTTTTTCACTTTGTTTAACAACATCTACATAAAGTTTATAACAAATGTACAACAATAAAATTCCACCAATTAATCTTAATCCTGAAATTTGTAATAGATAAGCCGTAATAAGCGTAAACAGTATTCTCAAAATTACAGCTGCACCAATTCCCCAAAAGATTATTTTTTTTCTTTGCTCTGCTGGAAATTGTGAAGCAACCATTCCTATGATGATTGCATTGTCTCCTGCAAGAACTAAGTCAATAAAAATGATTTGAAAAAAAATTAAAATTTGCTCTGATAACATTATGAGCTCAATATCATATCTGCACCCTTTTCAGCAATCATAATAGTAGGTGCATTAGTATTCCCAGAAGTTATATTTGGCATAATAGAGGCGTCAATAATTCTTAGTTTGTTAAGACCATGAACTTTTAAATTATCTGAAACTACAGCTGAGTCGTCATTTCCCATTTTACAAGTACCAACTGGATGAAAAATAGTTTGGGCATAATGACTACATGCTTTAACTATTTCTTCTTTGTCGTTTAAATGTGAGCCAGGCCTAAATTCTTCGGGCTCATATTTTTTAAACTCATTCGTTTCCATTACTATTTTTCTTATCAACTTAATTCCATCAGCAGCAACTTTTCTATCCTCATCAGTTGATAAATAATTCATCTTAATTTTCGGGTTCACTTTTGTGTCACTACTACTTATTGATATTTCACCTCTACTCGTTGGTCTTATATTTGCAACAGTTGGAGTGAAAGCATGGAAGTCATGAAGGTTTGCACCTCCCAATTTGTCAGTGCTAATTGGCTGAATATGAAATTGTAAATTTGGTGTATCTCTGCTTGGGTCGCTTTTAGCAAAACCACAAAGTTGGCTAGCACCCATAGTCATTGGCCCTCTTCTTTTTAAGATATATTCAAGTCCAATTAACAATTTACCAAATACACTATTAATCTTTTTGTTTAAAGTTTGTATATTTTTGACTTTGTAAACTGGTCTGAACATCAGGTGATCTTGAAGGTTTTTACCAACACCCTTGAGATCTTTGACAATTTTTATTCCCAAATCTTTTATTTTCGAAGCTTCTCCAACACCTGAAGCCTGAAGTATATGAGGGCTTCCAATCGACCCCGCGCAAAGTAAAATTTCCCTCTCAGCCTTTACGGTAAAAGTTTCATTTCCCTTTGAATAAGTAACACTGTCTGCGTTATTTCCCTCAAAATTAATTTTTTGAACATGACAGTTTGTTTCAATTTTTAAGTTTTTATTTTTTTTTATAGGATTTAGATATCCAACTGCTGCACTACATCTTAATCCATTCCTCTCAGTAACCTGAAAATAACCACATCCAAAATTATCACCTTTATTGAAGTCATTTACTTTTGGAATACCAATTTCTTCAGCTGCATTCATAAAAACATCTAAAATATCTAATTTAATTCTTTGATCCGATACTGCCAACGGACCTCCAACACCATGGAATTGATCCTTACCTCTCTCTTGATCTTCAGCTTTGATAAAGTAAGGCAAAACATCTTTCCAAGCCCAACCAACATTTCCAAGTTGTCGCCATAAATCATAATCCTGTTCTTGACCCCTTATATATAAAAGTCCATTAATTGATGAGCTCCCTCCTAGTGTTTTTCCTCTTGGATAAGGAATTGAAACATTTTCCATAGTCTCATCTGGCTCCGTTTTAAAACACCAATCTGTTTTAGGATTATGCATGGTTTTGTAATATCCAACTGGTATATGTATCCAAGGATAGTTATCTTTACCTCCAGCTTCGATTAAAAGAATTTTAAACTTACCAGTTTTAACTATACGATTAGCCAAAACACATCCTGCAGATCCAGCACCAATTATAATAAAATCAAACTTTTCCATTTTGAGTTTTATAACAAAATTTTTGAGTATTTATCACTTAATTAAAGCTTTTTTTATTACCAATATAGTCAAATGTAACTTGTATAACCTCATTTTTTTTGGTTGGATATGGATTATTAAATTTAACTTAAGAGAGGAAATAATGAAAAAAATCATTTCATTAATGTTTGCAGCATTCTTAGTTCTTGGCTTTATATCAAATGCTAATGCTAAAACATTGAAATGTCAGACTGTTCTTAACACTAAGGCTGATGAAGTTAAAATGTTAAAAGACTTTACTGACACCGTAACAGCTCTTACTGATGGCTCACTAAAATTTGAAATTTTGCCAGCAGGTGCAGTTGTTGGAGTAAAAGAAACATTAGACGCAGTTGACAAAGGTTTAATTGACTGTGGATTTGCTTGGACACATTATTGGTCAGGTGATCACCCTGCAGCTATGTTATTTGGTTCACCAGTAGCAGGTGGTGGAGTAGGTATTGATAACCTAGCGTTTTTATCATGGTTCCAATATGGAGGTGGTAAAGAGTTGTATGATCAATTGTGGAAAGAGATGGGAAGAGACATTAAAGGATTTATGCTTCAACCAGTTGGCCCAGAAGCTTTAGGTTGGTTTCCAAAACCAATTAAAGATATGGCTGACTTTAGAAAATATAAGTTCAGAACTCCTCCAGGAATTCCAGGACAAACTTACAAAGATATCGGTATAGCATCTGTTGCAATGGGTGGTGGAGATATTCTTCCAGCATTAGAAGCAGGTACAATCGATGCAGCTGAGTGGTGTTGTCCAAAACCAGATTTAACATTTGGTTTTCAAAAAGTTTTAAAACATTACTACCTACAAGGATTACACCAAGTAGTAGTTAATGCTGACTTTTATATAACTGGAAAAACTTACAAAGCAATGACTGACCATGAGAAGAAATCCCTTGAAGTTGCTGCTAATGCTTCATTAGCTAAATCTTTAAGCTACAGAATCTATGAAAATGGAAAAGCTTTACAAGAATTAACCACAAAGCATGGAGTTATCTTAGAAGATACACCTTCAGATTACTTTAAAGAGTACATGGCAGCTGCAAAAGCTACATTGAATAAAAATGCAGAACAAAATAAGTTCTTCAAAGAAGTATATGATTCAATGAAAGATTTTGCTGACGTTGCTGTTCCTTTCTGGAGCGGTGCTCAAATGTCAAATGCGAAGCTAGGAATGGCTCACGCGGCGACATTAAAGTAAAAAAGTATAAACATTAAATCTATAAAGAGCGGGCTTTACAGTCCGCTCTTTTTGTTTAAAATCTATATATGAATGATCAACCTCCAAAAATAGATATTTCAGATGAAATGATCGCTGAAAGGCGAGGGGGTTTAGATAAAATGCCCGATGATATGCCATCATGGATGGCAAACTCTATTATAAAAATAGATAAGTTTAGCAAACGAATAGGTAATGTTGTTTGCTGGATATTGATACCTCTAATATTTGCTATGACCTATGAAGTACTTGCAAGAAAATTATTTTTAGCACCAACAATTTGGGCATATGACATAAGTAGATTTCTTTATGGAGCCTTGTTTATGTTGGGAGCAGGCTATGCTCTATCAAAAGGGGTTCATATAAGAGCAGATTTTTTATACAGAAACTTTAAAACTAAAACACAAGGTTTAATTGATTTCTGGTTATACATTTTATTTTATTTTCCTGGTTTAATCGTATTTCTTTATATGACGATTGGTTTTGTTGAAGAGTCTATTAGAAGAGGAGAAAGAGGAATGGATACCACATGGATGCCATATATGTGGCCGATCAAGACGTGTTTGTTAGTTGGAATTATCTTTTTATTAGTTCAAGGTTTCTCTGAACTATTAAAGAGTTATTGGGCTGCTAAAAAAGGGGAGTGGCCTGGAGCGAAAAAATGATAGCTGAACTAATAGATCCAGCAATACTCGGTTTTATACTAGTCGGGGTAATGTTGTTTGCTATATTTGTTGGGTTTCCAATTTCTTTTACACTTATATTTTTGGGATTTGTTTTTGGTTATTTAGGTTTTGGAAAATTAGTATTTTATTTAATGACCCTCCAATTCTCCATGGTAATGACCGAACAAACTCTCGCTGCCGTTCCGCTCTTTGTGTTTATGGGGATAATGATGGAACAAGCTGGCTTAATGGAAAGATTATTTTCAGCTTTCCAATTAATGTTATCAAAGGTTAGAGGTGCTTTATATTATGCTGTTTTATTTGTTTCAGTAATTTTTGCAGCTGCAACTGGAATAGTTGGTGCTTCAGTAACAATTTTAGGAATAATGGCTGCTAAATCAATGAACAAATCTGGATACGATGTAAAACTTGCTGCAGGTACAATAACAGCTGGCGGTACTTTGGGCATTTTAATTCCACCAAGTATTATGTTGGTGGTAATGGGCCCAATAATGGAAATACCAGTTATTGATTTATTTGCGGCTGCAATTTTACCCGGAATATTATTAGCATCTTTGTATGCGGCTTACACAACAATTAGATGTATGATAAATCCAAAATTAGGACCAGTTTTATCTGAGGATATGAGAGCAGTAAGTATGAGAGAGGTATGGATCGAATTTTTCCTGGGACTAGTACCACCAGCCGCTTTAGTTTTTGCCGCTCTAGGAAGTATCTTATTTGGATTTGCTACACCAACAGAAGCAGCAGGATGTGGAGCAATGGGCGCACTTCTCTTATCTCTATCTTATAAAAAATTAACTTTACCAAAATTACAAGAAGCTCTTGTAAAAACATTAGAAATTACAGCTTTAATAATGGTTTTAGTTGCTGCATCAAATTTCTTTGGAGCAGTATTTGCAAGACTAGGTACTCCAACATTGCTAACTGAATTTTTGCTAGGTTTAGAAATGAACAAATACCTTATACTTACAATGATAATGGTAATGATATTTTTATTAGGTTGGCCGTTGGAATGGGTTCCTATCGTTATGATAATAATTCCAATTATCTTACCATTAGTTGAAGCTTTAGGATTTAATCTAACCTGGTTTGCGATTCTTGTAGCAGTTAATTTACAGACCGCCTGGCTATCCCCACCTGTCGCTCTATCAGCTTATTTCTTAAAAGGGGTAGTTCCAGAGTGGGATTTAAAGGACATTTATCTTGGAATGATGCAGTTTATGGTCCTTCAGATAATTGGATTAATCATTATCATAATATTTCCTAAGATTGTCCTTTGGCTTCCTACTGTCTTGTATGGACAGTAATACATATTTGTTTAATATGTAGTTGTGAGTTCAGAAAAAGAAAAATTTAATCTTACCAACTGGGAAATTGTTTCAGTAAATCCTGTTGATAAAAATTGGGATTGGAAAGATATGTTTTGTTTTTGGTCTGTTGGACTTCAAAGCATAATGTCTTTTGCATTAATAGCTTCTTTATATTTTGTTTATAATTTAAATTTTTATGAAGTTTTACTTGGAAGTTTGCTAGCTTCCTTGTTGGTGAGTTACTTATCCTATATTATTGGAAAACCCTCTCAAAAGCATGGAATTCCTTTTCCAGTTTTTTTAAGAGTATCATCTGGATATCAAGGAGCAAAATTTATAAGTTTAATAAGGGGTATAGTTGGTATATTTTTTTTTGGTGTTCAAACATATTTTATTTCAAAATCTATTGGATATTTAATTAGAATTTCTTTATTTCAATTTGACAGCGAGATATTAAACAACGATATTTTTTTCAACTACTTTATGACCATGAATTTAATAGATTGGGTCAGTTTTGTTTTTACGATTTTAATTCAGTATTTTTTATTTAGTAGAGGACAAAAATTTATAAGAAATTTTATTAATTTCTCAGCTTTATTTGTTTATTTAGGTCTATTGCTATTTTTTGTAATACTAATCGCTGATCCAGAATTATTTGTGATGGACTCATTTATTTATAAGATAAATTTTGAGAGTGGATTTACTAATTTTCAGTTCAAAAATATGATTGGTATAACAGGTACTTTATTTGCATACTTTTCTATTTTGATTATGAATTTTGGAGACTATTCAAGATATGTAAAAAGTTCACAAGAACTTCTGAAGGGAAATCTAAGTCTAATTATAAGCACAATAATTTATTCATTTTTACTACTAGTTATTGTAATTGGTGCCGATATTTTTTTTAAAAGTAGCCTTATATCAACACAAAATTTACTTACAAATCCGACAGATATTGTGGGCAAAATAAATAATACTTATATAACTGTCACAGTTTTAATCTTTATTTTTTTTGCATCATCATCAACTAATTTAATTGCAAATTACTTTCCTTCACAAAATATATTGCTAAATTTACTTCCAAATAGTTTAACCTTAAAAAGTTCTGGATTATTGATAATTTTGTTTGGTTTCATGGTTGGGATTTTTTGGACCCCGTTCCTTAGTCAAAACGGATCTATGTCAATAATCGATACACTTTCAGCTTTTTTTGGACCAATTTTTGGTGTGATGATTTTTGATTATTATGTAGTGAAAAATAAAGTCGTCATAAATAAAGACTTATTTTCAGCAAGAGAAGATAGTGTATACCTTTATTCTGGAGGATGGCATTTAAAAGCGTATTATTCTTTTATAATAGGATTCATATTTTCATCTGCAACAATTTGGAATTCAAAATTCATGTTTTTAGACACTTTTTCTTTTGTAATTGGTTTTATAATTGCAGGTATTACTTATTATTTATTAGCAAGTGATTAATGAATAAGTTTGATTTAAATAACAAAAACGCAATTGTTACTGGTGGTGCACAAGGTTTTGGACTCGATATTGCAAAAAGATTTTTACAATCAGGGGCAAAAGTAATTATATGGGACTCTGATGAAAAAGAACTTAAAAAAGCTTCAAAATTAATTAATGATCAAAATCTTTCCTGTGATGTTGTAGACGTATCAGACCCAAAGAGTGTCGATGATGTTGTAAACAAAATTACCTCAAAAACAAAAATTGATATTCTCATAAATAACGCAGGAATTACTGGCTCTACAGCGGAATTATGGAATTATGATTACGAAGAATGGAAAAAGATCATTGATATTAATTTACATGGAACTTTTAATTGTTGTAAGTCAATTGTACCTCACATGATTAAGAATAATTATGGGAGAATTGTTAATATAGCATCTGTCTCTGGCAAAGATGGAAACGCGAAAGCTAGCGCTTATAGCTCCTCTAAAGCAGGGGTAATAGCGCTCACAAAATCTTTAGGGAAAGAACTTGCAGATAAGAATATAGCAGTTAATGCAGTAACCCCAGCAGGAGCTAAAACTAGAATTCTTGATCAAATGTCGAAAGAGCACGTTCAAAGGATGCTCTCAAAAGTACCAAGGGCAAGATTTCTTGAACTAGAGGAACTTACTTCAATGGTTTGTTGGTTATCTTCAGCAGAAAACTCTTTTTCAACCGCTGCTATATTTGATATTAGCGGCGGAAGATCTACTTATTAGGTTTTTTTATAGGGATTATAATATTTGTTTCAAAATACTTACTTTTTTCGTTAGCTATCACTGGAGCTAAGATTATAACGGACCAATAAATTAAGAGCATAAAAATAGACAAAGTTTTCAAAGCTTCTCTCCATTATTAGCACAATTTTCTTTATTTATTTTGTCATCAAATGTCTCAAGATTACCTTTATTTATGATCCATACGTATGATTTCTCATAGGTATTATCAGAAGCTAATTTTGTACATTTTTTACCCAATTTTACTGTATGGGTTGAACAGTTTGTTAACATAATCAACAAGATTAAGGAGATATATTTTTTCATAATATCTTTTATATGCCTTAAAAATGTATTTTGAATGACTGAAAATTGTCAAAAGTAAGATTTTAAAAAAAATTTGAAATTTTTTTTTTTTAGTTTATATGAACTTCATGCCCAAAATATTTATTACTATTCTAATCTTTCTATCCTCCATATCTTTTAGCTACTCCCAAAATACTGAAGTGTTTAAGTTTACTGATGAGGAGTTAAGCAATCTTAAAGTCAGAAAAGTTCGAGGAGCCAAAAATATGACTGAATATAGTATTTTAACTGAAGACGGCGCAAATATATTAAAAGCTAAGGTTGAAAATGGTGGTTCAGGATTAGGTAAGGAGGCGCCTATAGATCTCAATCAAACACCATTTTTAAATATCACTTGGAAGGTTGAAAAGGGGCTGCCCGGTATCGATGAAAAATCAAAAAAAGGTCATGATTTCGCAGCAAGATTTTTTGTTGTTAAGAAAACAGGCATGACTCCATTATCGAACAAGGCAATAAATTATGTATTCTCAAGTAACTCATCCATAGGAGAAAATTGGCCAAGTCCATATACCAAAAGTTCCATTGATTATGTTTTATCTAGTATTGATAAAAATAAAAATGAGTGGGTTACAGTCAAAACAAACGTAAAGGAAGACTATAAAAGATTCCACAATTTAAACGTTGATATTTTAGATGGTGTCGCAATCATGGTTGATACCGATCAATCAAAATCTCAGGCTATTTCTTACTATAAAAATATATATTTTTCTTCAGAATAAGTTAACTTAAAGAATTAATGAAAACTTTTACTTTTAAATTAAAAGTTTACTACGAAGATACTGATGCTGGTGGTGTCGTATACTATGCTAATTACCTTAAGTTCATGGAAAGAGCTAGAAGTGACGCTTTAGAATCTTTAGGCTTTACTAACAAAAAACTAATCGATGAAAACGGAACTTATATAATAGTTAAATCATGTAATATAAGTTATATGAAATCTGCCTTACTTGAAGATAATTTAGAGATAAAATCGAATATAAAAGAAATCACAAAAACTTCTTTTTTTATGTCTCAAAAAGTATTTAGAAGCAATGATCAAATTACAGAGGCGGAAATTCATTTAGTAACAATTGATAAAAAGGGTAAGCCTATCAAAATTCCTGGAACATTAAAAGTAGAGCTAGAAAAACTAATTTAATTTTAATACTCTTTTAAAAAGATTTTTCATTTTCTTTTCATCAATTCTACCAGTATTAACATTTCTCGGGCTCGGGTGATAACAAGCAACTAACTTGATATTTTTTGGTAGTGAATAAATTTTACCATGTGAAAAGTTAATTTTTTCTTTAAAACCATAATTTTGTTTAAAAAAAAGAACACAACTATCAAAAGCAATTTTTCCCAAAGCAACAATTGTCCTAAGATCCTTTAAGTTGTCAATTTCATTATTAAAAAAATGAAAACAGTTAACCAATTCATCTCGATTAGGTTTATCACCAGGTGGAACGCATTTAAGCGCTGTAGTTATATATGCATCTGTAAGTCTTAATCCATCATTAATATTGTCTGAATTTGGCTGATTTGAAATTTTGACACCGTGTAAGCATTTATAAAGAAAATCTGATGATTTATCACCGGTAAATACTCTTCCAGTTCTTGTACCACCATGAGCTGCAGGTGCTAATCCCACAAAAAGAATTTTCCCTTTTGTATCTCCAAAACCAGTGATTGGTTTGCCCCAATAAGTTTCATTTTCATATTGTTTTCTTTTTTCAACAGAAATTTTTTTTCTAAATTTTACTAACCTTGGACATTTACGACATTTGATAATAGATTGATTCAGTTTTTGAAAATTTAAGTTCATAATGAGATATTTTAAGATAATATTAATCTTTTTTCTATTTTTATTAAATAAGACTAGCTTTGCTAATGAAAATATTGTGGAAATCTTGAAAAAAGAGAACAACATAATATTCATTCGTCACGCTATTGCTCCGGGAAATGGTGATCCCCCAAATTTTGACATTTTAGATTGTTCTACTCAAAGAAACCTTAGCAAAGAAGGTGAATTACAAGCATTGAAAATTGGTAAGTTTTTTAAAGAAAACGACATAAATTTTACAAAAGTAATATCGAGCGAATGGTGTAGATGTAAAGATACAGCTAAAATAGCTTTTGGGAATTATGAGACAAAAAATTTTCTAAACTCTTTTTATGATGAACGATTTTCAGAAAACAAAGACAAACAAATTTTAGATTTTCAAAAATTTATTAAAAATTGGAATTACTCTGGAAATTTAGCATTAGTTACTCATTATGTTGTAATTTCTGAAATTTTAGATTTTGCAACAAGCTCTGGTGAGATTGTAATTACTGATAATAACTTAAAATTTCTTGGATCGTTAGAAATTAATTAATCTTCTTTTTTTTCAGCAAGAAAAAGAAAAATTAAAAATAATGCAGTCCATCCAATACCAATAAGACCTTTTTTAATACTAGTTTCAGCGCCCCATAGATCAAAAAATAATGCACCAACTACAAGACCTAGTACATAAATAATAATAACTGTTGTTGATTTACTCATTTTAAACTCTTTTTAAATAAAGATACTCCCTCTTTAATTTTATTATCATAAGATTTTATAAATGCATCTAATTGCCAACCTGACATTCTACTTTTTAATTCTTCTAAATTTTTCTTTTTCCATTCATCAGTAGTCTCTGGGTTTTTCCAGGCAATTTTTTCCTCAGTTTTTCTAGCACAACCATAGCAATAACCTGAGACAGGATCTGTTTTACAAATACTTATACAAGGCGAAACAATCATAAATTTTTTTTAATTTTTCTCATAATTACACAATTATTCTAATTGGACAAATTCATTCTATAAGATATAAACCTTTTTAAATTGGGCGAGTGGCGGAATTGGTAGACGCGTTGGTCTTAGGAACCAATATGGCAACATGTGAAGGTTCGAGTCCTTTCTCGCCTACCATATTTTTATGAAAGTAACAGTAGAAACGAAAAAAGGTCTTGAAAAAAATTTAAAAGTTTTTGTTGATAAAAACACTATCAATAAAGAACTTGATGTGAAGTATGACCAATTAAAAAATGATGTAGTTCTAAAAGGTTTCAGACCAGGAAAAGTTCCAAAAGATTTAATTAAAAGACAATTCGGTAAGGCAATTTACGGTGAAGTTATAGATAAAATTTTAAAAGAGACTACTACTAAAGCTTTAGATGAAAAGAAAATTAAACCTGCGCTCCAACCAAAGATTGATTTGAAACAATTTGGAGAAGGGAAAGATCTCGAATATGTAATTAGCGTAACAGAAATGCCTAAAGTTAAGATAAACTCTTTAGATATCATTAAGTACAGAGAATATAAAGTTAACTTGTCCAAAGAGGAGACAGACAAAAGAATTAAAGAAATTGCCTCAAATCAAAAAAATTTTGTTGAAGTTGATGCAGCAAAAGTTGCTAATGAAGGTGATTTAGTTACATTTGACTATAAAGCAACAGTAGATGGAAAAGAATTTAAAGGAAGCGAGGGTAAGAATACACAATTAGAGTTAGGAAAAGATTTGTTTATAAAAGGTTTTGATAAACAATTGTTAAAAGCAAAAAAAGACGAAGAAATAAAAGTTGAGGCAGTTTTACCAGAAATTTTTCCAGAGAAAGAATTAGTTGGAAAAAAAGCAATATTCATGTGCAAAATCGTTTCAGTTAAAAAACATAAACCTTTACCTATCGACGATGAATTTGCTAAAAAACTTGGAGCTAAAGATTTGAACGATTTGAAGAACCTAGTTTCAAAACAATTGAATGATCATTATAAAAATTCTCTTGATCAAATTTCAAAAAATCAAATTTTAGAAGAGATTGAAAATTTTAAGATTGATGAGATACCAAATACTTTAATTGAACAAGAATTAAACATTCTAAATCAAGGTCTTGATAAAGAAGCTATAGAAAAAAACAAAAATAATAATTTAAAGAATGCAAAAAAAAGAATTAAACTTGGTTTAATTCTAAATCAAATTGGTGAGGAAAATAATATAAAAGTAGAAAATTTAGAGATTCAATCTGAAATTCAAAAACAAATAGGTATGATGCCTGGACAAGAGAAGCTTGTCATGGATTATTACCAAAAAAATCCTGAAGCAGCAGCCTCATTAAGAGGAAACATTTATGAACAAAAGATAATAGAATTTATAAAATCAAAAGCTAAAAAAACAGTTAAAGAAATCGATAAATCGGAAGCAGAAAAAATTTTAAAAGAGGAAAACGAAAAAAATCTAAAAGCCCAATCAACTACTGATGTCACGGAAAACAAGCCAAAGACATTTGAAAAGAAACCAAAAAAAGCCCCGATTAAAAAAAAAGCAAAAAAAGTTAGTAAAAAGTAATCGCAAGTTGTATAAGTGAGTGATTCGATATTATGAGTGAAAAAATCTTAGAACAAATGAATACTCTGATACCAATGGTTGTTGAGCAATCAAGTAGAGGTGAAAGAGCTTATGATATTTACTCAAGATTACTAAAAGAGAGAATTGTTTTTTTAGTTGGTCCAATTAATGACAATGTTGCGTCATTAGTAACTGCACAACTTTTGTTTTTAGAGTCTGAAAATCCTAAAAAAGAAATTTCTTTATACATAAACAGTCCTGGCGGTTTAGTGACAGCTGGTTTAGGGATTTATGATACCATGCAATACATTAAACCTGATGTTTCAACATTATGTATTGGCCAAGCTGCTTCAATGGGGTCTTTTCTTTTGGCTGCAGGGGAAAAAGGAAAAAGATTTTCTCTTCCTAATTCAAGAATAATGGTCCATCAACCATCTGCAGGATTTCAAGGTCAGGCAACAGACATAGAGATACATGCTAATGAAGTTCTTTCTCTAAAAAAAAGATTGAACCAGATATATTCCAAACATACTGGAAAGAGTGAGGATGAAATTAAGATTGCTCTTGAAAGAGATAATTTTATGACGTCGGAAAACGCTAAAGAATTTGGTTTGATAGATCAAGTTGTAGAAAAAAGATCTTAGTATTCCACAAGATATAGCTCAATCTAAACACTACGCTTGCCTCATAAACACATTTTATAATAAAGTAGTTTTAGTGATTCGTTTTATAATTTAAAAAAATATGTCTAGTAGTAAAAACATTTTATATTGTTCTTTTTGTGGAAAAAGCCAACACGAAGTAAGAAAATTAATTGCAGGGCCAACAGTTTTCATTTGTGACGAATGTGTTGAGTTATGTATGGACATTATCAAAGAGGAAAACAAAGATACATTTGTAAAACATCAAGATGGTTTACCTTCTCCAAAACAAATTTGTTCAGTCTTAGACGATTATGTAATTGGACAGCAACTTGCAAAAAAAGTTTTATCTGTAGCTGTTCACAATCATTACAAAAGATTAAATTATGAAAGTAAAACTAGTAAAAATGTTGAACTAGCTAAATCAAATATTTTATTAATTGGTCCAACTGGATGTGGAAAAACCTTACTAGCACAAACATTAGCTAGAATATTAGATGTTCCTTTTACAATGGCAGATGCAACAACATTAACAGAAGCTGGATATGTAGGAGAGGATGTTGAAAATATAATTTTAAAACTTTTACAAGCCGCTGATTATAATGTAGAAAAAGCTCAACGAGGAATAGTTTATATAGATGAAGTAGACAAAATTAGTAGAAAATCAGAAAATCCTTCTATTACAAGAGATGTTTCTGGAGAAGGAGTTCAACAAGCCCTTTTAAAAATAATGGAAGGCACAATTGCAAGTGTACCACCTCAGGGAGGAAGAAAACATCCTCAACAAGAATTTTTACAAGTGGATACAACAAATATTTTATTTATTTGTGGAGGAGCTTTTGCTGGCCTGGATAAAATAATTTCTCAAAGAGACAAAGGATCGTCAATAGGATTTGGAGCAGAGGTAAAAAATACAGAAGATAAGAAGACAGGTGAATGGATGAAAAGTTTGGAACCTGAGGATCTATTAAAATATGGATTGATACCAGAGTTTATAGGAAGACTTCCAATAATAGCTACTTTAGAGGATTTAGACGAAAAATCTTTAATAAAAATTTTACAAGAACCTAAAAACTCTCTAATTAAACAATATCAAGAGTTGTTTAAGTTAGAAGGAGCTAAACTTGTATTTAAAGACACAGCAATAAAAGAGATTGCTCAAAAAGCAATTAATAAAAAGACAGGAGCAAGAGGATTAAGATCGATTCTGGAAAGTGTACTTTTAAAAACAATGTTTGATTTACCAAGTATGGAAAATGTAAATGAAGTTATAGTTGATTCAGGTGCGGCCAAAGGACAAAGTCAACCAATTATTGTCCACTCTAAAAATGCTCAAAAAGATAAAGATAAAGATAAAACTAAAACCTCTGCCGCATAAATATAGTCAACAAACAATAAATAAGTATTGCAAATTTTAAATTAATATCCATATTTAGATCATGGAAGTAAAATTTAATTTACCATTATTACCTCTAAGGGACATAGTCGTTTTTCCAAATATGGTGATCCCATTGTTTGTAGGCAGAGACAAATCAATTAATGCTCTCAATGAAGTAATGAAAAAAGAAAAGAAAATAATTTTAGTAACTCAAAAAAATTCTGAAGTTGATGATCCAACTAAAAATGACGTATTTTCTTATGGATGCGAAAGTAACATCCTTCAACTTTTAAAATTACCGGATGGAACAGTTAAAGTTCTTGTTGAGGGAATAAACAGAGTAAAAATTACTGATTATACTGATAATAAAGACTTTATAACTTGCTCTTATGAAAAAGTAACCGATCAAATTAACAAAGAAGAAGATTTAATGCAAACAGCTCTCTCTGCAGTAAAAAAACTTGAAAAGCTAACCTCTATTAACAAAAAAATTTCAAGTGAAACAATCAACAATATTAAAGTTTTGAAAGATCCTTCAAAGATTGCAGACAATATTGCATCACATTTGAACGCATCTATTTCAGAGAAACAACAAATTTTTGAAACTCAGGACGTCAAGAAAAGATTAAATTTAATTATAAAAATAATGGAAAATGAAACAAGTATTATTGGTGTTGAAAAAAGAATTAGAGGTCGAGTTAAGACCCAGATGGAAAAAACACAACGCGAGTACTATTTGAATGAACAACTAAAAGCGATTCAAAAAGAGTTAGGCGAAATTGAAGATGGAAAAGATGAAACATCAAATTTAAATAAATCAATTCTTAAAGCTAAAATGCCAAAAGATGTTGAGAAAAAGTGCTTATCTGAATTAAAAAAACTGAAAAATATGAGTCCAATGTCTGCTGAAGCTACAGTAGTGAGAAATTATTTAGATTGGATGATAGATTTACCATGGTTTAAAAAAGATAAAACTGAAATAGACTTAAACAAAGCTCAAAAAGTTTTAGATGAGGATCATTTTGGACTGGAAAAAGTAAAAGAGAGAATAATTGAATTCTTAGCTGTTCAAAAAAGAATGAATAAATTAAAAGGCCCAATTCTATGTTTGGTTGGTCCTCCTGGAGTTGGAAAAACATCTTTAGGTAAATCAATAGCAAAAGCAACTAACAGACAATTTGTGAGAATGTCTTTAGGAGGTGTTCGGGATGAAGCAGAAGTCCGTGGTCACCGAAGAACTTATATTGGTTCTTTACCTGGAAAAATTATTCAAATGATGAAAAAAGCTGGAACAAAAAATCCTTTGTTCTTACTTGATGAAATTGACAAAGTTGGAAATGATTATAGGGGTGATCCATCTTCGGCTTTATTGGAAGCTCTTGATCCAGAACAAAATACTACTTTTAATGATCACTATTTAGAAGTGGATTATGATTTATCTGATGTTTTATTTGTAACAACTGCAAATACATTAAATATTCTGCCTCCACTATTAGATAGAATGGAAGTAATAAGAATACCTGGTTATACTGAAGATGAAAAAATTAATATTGCTAATAAATACTTGTTACCAAAACAAATTAAAGATAATGGCGTTAAAGATGGCGAGATGAATTTGTCTGACGGCACCATAAAAGACATTATTAGATATTATACGAGAGAATCAGGGGTTAGAAATCTTGAAAGAGAAATTTCTAAAATTACACGAAAGGTTGTAAAAAAAGTTGTTAACAATGAAAGTAAAGATGTAACTGTAAACGACAAAAATTTAGGTGATTTTCTTGGTGTTAAAAAATTTAAATTTGGTGAGCTAGAAGAGCAAAACAAAATTGGAATTGTTACAGGCTTAGCTTGGACAGAATTTGGTGGTGAAATTTTAAAAATTGAAACTGTGAATATGCCTGGAAAAGGTAGAATGCAAATTACAGGAAAATTAGGCGATGTCATGCAAGAGTCAGTTAAAGCAGCAAAATCCTTTGTAAGATCTAAATGTTTAGAGTTTGGAATTATTCCCCCAACATTTGAGAAAAAAGATTTTCATATTCATGTTCCAGAAGGAGCTACGCCTAAAGATGGTCCATCCGCTGGAATTGCGATGGTAACATCAATAGTTTCATCAATTACTAAAATTCCTGTTAAAAGAGAAATTGCAATGACTGGTGAAGTTACAATTACAGGTCAAGTTTTAGCAATTGGTGGGTTAAAAGAGAAACTTTTAGCAGCACACCGAGCGGGAATTAAACAAGTGCTAATTCCAAAAGATAATGAGAAAAATTTAGTTGATATCCCAAAAAAAGTAATTGATGATATAAAAATTACTCCTGTAAGTACAGCTGATGAAGTTTTGAAAATTGCACTTACCAAGGAACTAAAACCAACCGACTGGGTTGAGGTAGATAAAATTTCAGAAAACAAAAAATCTGAAAAAACACAAGCAAGTATTCAATAATTAGCAATTTACATTATCTTCTCACTGATGTATTAGTAATTCACTTTGGAGGGCGGTTAGCTCAGTTGGTAGAGCATCTCGTTTACACCGAGGGGGTCAAAGGTTCGAGTCCTTTACCGCCCACCAAAAAAATATATGGGGGTGTAGCTCAGTTGGTTAGAGCGATCGCCTGTCACGCGATAGGTCGCGGGTTCGAGTCCCGTCACTCCCGCCATTTTTTGATAATAATTATCAATCACACAAATCATTCAATAAATTAGCCCCCAATAACGTGACTTAACTGCACTTTCAATTAATCAAAAAGATTATATATAAATGTATATGTACGGAGATTTTTTAAATAATTATCTAACAATCATTATATTTTTTGGAGTTGCGCTCCTTCTGAGTACAGGGTTTATTTTTCTAAATTTTGTGTTTGCGCCAAAAAACCCTGATCCAGAAAAACTATCAGCTTATGAGTGTGGTTTTGAACCTTTTAACGACTCCAGAATGGAGTTCGACGTTAGATTTTATTTAGTGGCAATACTATTCATAATATTTGACCTTGAAATAGCTTTCCTTTTTCCATGGGCAATTTCTTTAGGCAAAATTGGGATATTTGGCTTTGTATCAATGATGATATTTTTGTTTATTTTAACTGTAGGATTTATTTATGAGTGGAAGAAAGGGGCTTTGGACTGGGAATGAACTTAAAAGAAAAAGAAGATCAAATTCCAAAAGAATTTAAACAACTTGCAAAAGATTTTGCGGATAAAGGTTTTATAACAACTTCTTTAGATAATTTGGTAAACTGGGCTAGAACAGGTTCGTTGCACTGGATGACATTTGGACTTGCCTGTTGCGCAGTAGAAATGATGCAAACATCTATGCCAAGATATGACCTTGAGAGATTTGGAGCTGCTCCAAGAGCTTCACCAAGACAATCAGATGTAATGATTGTTGCTGGAACTTTAACTAATAAAATGGCTCCAGCGTTGAGAAAAGTTTATGATCAAATGCCTGAACCAAGATATGTGATATCTATGGGGAGCTGTGCGAATGGTGGTGGTTATTATCATTATTCATATTCAGTAGTTAGAGGATGCGATAGAGTTGTTCCAGTTGATGTTTACGTACCAGGATGTCCTCCCTCAGCTGAGGCTTTATTATACGGAATAATGCAATTACAAAAAAAGATAAGAGATCAAGGTTCAATAAGTAGATAATGTTAAATAACACAGATTTAGAAAAAAAAATTAATTCAGAACTTAATACTAAAGTGAGTTCAACAAAAATCACCCATGAAACATTAAATGTTTCAATAGAAAAAGATGACTTAAAAGAAGTTCTATTATTTTTAAAATCAAATTCTGAAATGAAATTTAAGCAACTAATAGATATAACTGCAGTTGACTATCCTAAAGAAAAAAGTAGATTTAGAATGGTTTACTTGTTACTTAGCCATGAGTTTAACAAAAGAATAATTGTTGATTTTCCGTTAAACGAAAATGAAAAAGTTTTTTCAATCACAGGTATTTTTCCATCAGCAAATTGGATGGAACGAGAAGTTTTTGACATGTATGGTATTGATTTTCAAGATCATCCAGATCTAAGAAGAATTTTGACAGACTATGAATTTGAAGGATATCCATTAAGAAAAGATTTTCCAATTACTGGGCATAAAGAGGTTAGATATAGTGAGGAGAAAAAAAAGGTAATTTATGAACCAGTAAAATTAGAACAGGACTATAGAAATTTTGATTATAATAGTCCATGGCAAGGAACTGAATACATTAAAGAAATTAAAAAAAACAATGAGTAAACAAACAAAGACACTTAATCTTAATTTTGGACCACAACACCCGGCTGCGCACGGAGTTTTAAGATTGATATTAGAGTTAGATGGAGAGGTTGTAGAAAAAGCTGATCCTCATATAGGTTTACTTCACAGGGGTACAGAAAAACTAATTGAAAATAAAACATATTCTCAGGCAATACCTTATTTTGATAGACTTGATTACGTGGCACCAATGAATCAAGAGCATGCTTTTGCTTTAGCTATAGAAAAAATTTTAGATATCGAAGTCCCAATTAGAGGTCAATACATTAGAGTTATATTTTGTGAGATTGGTCGAATATTAAGCCACATATTAAACATTACTACTCAAGCTTTAGATGTAGGCGCCTTAACTCCTTCATTATGGGGTTTCGAGGAGCGAGAAAAACTTATGGAATTTTATGAGAGAGTCTCAGGATCGAGATTACATGCAAATTATTTTAGACCAGGAGGTGTACACCAAGACTTACCAAGAGGTCTAGATGCTGATATTTTAAAATTTTGTAATGAGTTTCCAAAAATTATAGATGATTTAGAGACTTTACTTACTGATAACAGAATTTTTAAACAAAGAAATGTCGATATTGGAATAGTTTCAAAAGATGATGCATTAGATTATTCATTCTCAGGTGTAATGATGAGAGGTTCAGGTGTTGCTTGGGATTTAAGAAAATCTCAACCTTACGATTGTTACGAACAGTTATCATTTAAAGTGCCAATTGGAAAAAATGGAGATTGTTATGACAGATATCTTTGTAGAGTTGAAGAAATGAGAGAAAGTGTAAAAATAACTAAACAATGTTTAGAACTGTTACCAAAAGGACCTGTAAAATCTCAAGATAACAAGATCACTCCTCCACCTAAAAAAGAAATTAAAGAGTCGATGGAAGCATTAATTCATCATTTTAAATTATTTACAGAAGGCTACAGAGTAAAAAAAGATGAGATTTATACTGCAGTAGAAGCACCCAAGGGTGAATTTGGTGTTTACTTAATTTCTGATGGTTCAAGCAAACCATATAAATGTAAAATCAGAGCACCCGGATTCTCTCATCTTCAAGCAATGGATTATTTAATTAAAGGACATATGTTAGCTGATGTACCAGCTGTATTAGGTTCATTAGATATTGTTTTCGGGGAAATAGACAGATGAGTTTAAAAAAAATTTCAAAAGATCAACCTGATAAATTTGAATTTAATCAACAAAGTTTAGAAGCTGCAAATAAAATTTTATCAAATTATCCTATGGGAAAAGAGAAAAGTGCCGTGATGGCTTTATTGTATATTGCTCAAAGGCAAAACAATAACTGGATACCTTTATCAGCAATTAAATATATAGCTAAGTTTTTAAATATGCCTTACATCAAAGTCTACGAAGTAGCCACTTTCTACTCAATGTATAATCTTTCACCTGTAGGGAATTTTCATGTCCAAATTTGTACTACAACTCCCTGTATGATCAGAGGAGCATACAAGATTGTAGATGTATGTAAAAAAAAGATATCTGAAAAAGAAAATGTATTATCTGAAAATGGAAATTGTTCTTGGACAGAGGTAGAATGTCTTGGTGCCTGTATTAATGCTCCAATGATGCAAATTAACAATGATTACTATGAAGATTTAGATATAAGACAAAGTGAAAAAATTATCGATGAAGTGGTTCTGGGTAAAAAACCAAAACCAGGATCTTATAGAGGGAGAATTAACTCAGAACCTGAAAATAACAGAAAAACATTATTGGATTTAAAAAATGCTTAAAGACGAAGATAGAATATTTAAAAACCTGTATAATGATTTAGGAGCTGACTTAAACTCTTCAAAAAAAAGAGGTGATTGGACAAATACTAAAGAATTATGTGAAAAAGGTAGAGACTGGATTATTGATGAGATTAAAAAATCAGAATTAAGAGGAAGAGGTGGCGCAGGTTTCCCTACTGGGTTAAAATGGTCATTTGCACCTAAGGAAGTTGGATCAAGGCCTCACTACCTTGTGATTAATGCAGATGAGTCTGAACCTGGAACTTGCAAAGATAGGGATATCTTAAGATTTGAACCTCATAAACTTTTAGAAGGTTGTTTAATTGCTGCCTACGCTGTTAACTCGCACAAATGTTATATTTACTTAAGGGGCGAATATTATAACGAGGGCATAGAATTGCAAAAAGCAATTGATGAAGCTTATAAAGACAATTTAATTGGTAAAAATGCTTCTGGAACTGGTTGGGATTTAGATATTTACATTCATTATGGAGCTGGAGCTTATATATGCGGTGAAGAGACAGCTTTGCTTGAAAGTATTGAAGGTAACAAAGGTCAACCAAGATTAAAACCACCTTTTCCTGCGCTAGTTGGATTATATGGTTGTCCAACTATAGTTAATAATGTTGAAACTGTTTCAGTTGTTCCTACAATTTTAAGAAAAGGCTCTAAATGGTTTGCGTCATTAGGCAAACCAAAAAATACCGGTACTAAAATTTTTTGTATTTCTGGAAATGTAAACAAACCTTGTAATGTTGAGGAAGAAATGGGTATTCCTTTAAAAGATTTAATTGAAACCCACGCAGGTGGAGTAGTAGGTGGTTGGGAAAATTTACAAGCAGTTATACCAGGCGGTTCTTCAATGCCCTTGTTAAATAAAGAAATTTCAGAAAAGATAACTATGGATTTTGACTCATTGGTTGAAAATAAAAGCGGGTTAGGGACCGCAGGAATAGTCGTAATTAATAAAGATCAAGATATTATTAAATGTTTTGCAAGAATAGCGCGATTTTATAAACATGAAAGTTGTGGTCAATGTACTCCTTGCAGAGAAGGTTCAGGTTGGATGTGGAGAATTTTAGAAAGAATGGCTAAAGGGGAAGCGTCGAGAGAGGAAGTTGAAATGTTATTTGATGTTACAAAACAGATTGAAGGTCATACCATTTGTGCTTTTGGAGAGGGATCTGCTTGGCCAGTTCAAGGTCTTTTAAGAAATTTCAAAAAAGAGATTATAAAAAGAAATAATTTTGATCCATTAATTAAGTCAAATAAAGATATCCCATACCTTGTAGATCAACACTTATTAGAAAAAGATAATGCCCAAAATAAAAGTTAACAATAACGAATTAGAAGTAGAAGATGGCTTAACAGTTTTGCAGGCATGTGAACAAGCTGGAGCTGAAATACCAAGATTTTGTTATCATGAAAAACTTTCAATAGCAGGAAACTGTAGAATGTGCCTAGTTGAGATTGAAAAATCCCCAAAACCGGTCGCATCTTGTGCAATGCCTGTAGCGGATGGAATGAATATTAAAACAAATACTGAATTTGTTGAAAAAGCAAGAAAAGGCGTTATGGAATTTTTATTAGCAAATCACCCGCTCGACTGTCCAGTTTGTGATCAAGGAGGTGAATGCGATTTACAAGATCAATCAATGTTTTATGGAATTGATAAATCAAGATTTAAAGAAAATAAAAGATTTGTACCTGAAAAATATATGGGTCCATTAATCAAAACTCAAATGACAAGATGTATTCACTGCACAAGGTGTATAAGATTTGCGACCGAGGTTGCTGGTGTTTCGGAGATTGGAGCAATTGGTAGAGGAGAAGATACTCAAATAACTACATATTTGGAAAAATCTATGGAGTCAGAACTCTCAGGCAACGTCATTGATTTGTGTCCAGTCGGTGCATTAACATCCAAGCCATACGTTTTTGAAGCTAGACCATGGGAATTAAAAAAAACAGAGTCGATCGATGTTATGGATGCAGTTGGTTCAAATATACGAATTGATACATATGGTTGGGAAGTAAAACGTATACTTCCAAAGATTAACGAAAGCATTAATGAAGAGTGGATATCAGATAAAACTCGTTATGCATGTGATGGTTTAAAATATCAAAGACTTGATACTCCTTATATTAGATCTAATGATGGTTTTAAAAAAATTTCATGGGAAGATGCTTATGGGACCTTAACTAATAAAATCAAAAGCACAAATTCTGATAAAATTGGATGTATAACAGGTGATCTTACTAACATGGAAACTCTATTTTCTGTTAAAGAGCTTTTTAATAAAATTCTGAACTGCAAAAACTTAGACTCAAGACCTGCAAAAACTTATATAAACAACAGTTCACGAACAAATTATATTTTTAATACTCAAATATCAAATATAGAAAAATCAGATTTTATTCTTTTAATTGGTACTAATCCACGTCATGAAGCAACAATTTTGAATTCAAGAATTAGAAAAAGTTATTTAAAGAATAATATGGAAATTTATTCTTTGAGTGATGTTGGGGATTTAACATATCCATATAAAGTATTATCAAGCAACACTGATGAGCTAAAAAAAATAATTTTAAATGAACACGAAGTCTCAAAAAAAATAGTTTCTTCAAAAAATCCTATTGTAATTTTTGGACAATCAGCTCTTAAACTTAACTCCTCAGGGTACTTATTTGAAGGAATGAAAAAATTTTTATCAGAAAATAGTAAAATAAGCGATGACTGGAATGCTCTTAACGTTCTTTCTAATAATGCATCAACTGTTGGTGCATATGATTTGGATATTTTGGACAACGAAACTATAGATAATGCGTTATCAAATAAATTTGAATTAGTCTTTTTATTTGGCCAGGATAATTTGAATATCAAGAAGAAAAATGAATTTATTGTTTATATAGGGACTCATGGTGACAAAGGAGCGGAAATGGCAGATTTAATATTGCCTAGTGCGGCATATACAGAGCAAGATGGATATTACACTAATCTTGAAGGTAACTTACAGTTAGCGTTTAAGGCTTCCTATCCACCTGGTGAAGCAAAGGAAGATTGGGAAATTGTTAATGAATTGTCAAAGAAACTTAAGGGTAAAAGTCTTTATACAAATAAACAAGAACTTATAGATAATCTTTTAAATTATCTTAATCAAAAAACAAAAAAAAACAGTGAAACAGTGAAAAATGATTTCATAAAAGAAGAAATTTTCGTCGATAAAATTGATTATTATTTTACTAACGTTATAGCAAGATCTTCAAAGACAATGGCAGAATGCAGAAATTTAAAACTTGTTTCTTTGAAAACTGGAACTGACGGTTAAATGGAATACATAATTTTATTATTTTCTGAAATTTACAAAATATTTTATGTTTTAATTCCTGTTCTTGTATCAGTGGCAATGATTGTGTGGCTTGATAGAAGAATTTGGGCTTTTGTTCAAAAAAGACGAGGGCCAAATGTAGTAGGTCCTTTCGGTTTATTTCAAACTTTGGCAGATGCGCTTAAATACATTTTCAAAGAAATTATAATACCTGCGAGTTCGAATAAAATTATATTTATTTTAGCCCCAATAGTTACAATGACTTTAGCCCTTATTGCATGGGCAGTAATTCCTTTTAGTGAAGATTATGTTTTGGCTGACATAAATGTTGGTATCCTTTATATATTTGCAATTTCATCTTTGGGTGTTTATGGAATAATAATGGGTGGCTGGGCCTCAAATTCAAAGTATCCATTTTTAGGCTCAATAAGATCTGCTGCACAAATGGTCTCTTATGAAGTCTCTATCGGAGTAATAATCATAAATGTTTTATTGTGCGTTGGTTCGCTAAACTTAAGTGATATAGTTTTAGCTCAAGAGAAAATTTGGTTTGTAATTCCTTTATTTCCAATGTTTGTGATTTTCTTTATTTCATCGCTTGCAGAGACAAATAGACCACCATTTGATTTACCTGAAGCAGAGGCTGAATTAGTTGCGGGTTATCAAACAGAGTATAGCGGCATGATGTATGCAATGTTTTGGTTGGGCGAATATGCAAATATTTTACTGATGTGTGCACTTGGGTCAATTCTTTTTCTGGGAGGTTGGTTAGCACCAATGGATATCCCATTGTTTGATATGATACCTCCACCGGTATGGCTAATATTAAAAATTTTATTCTTGTTTGTTTTGTTCGCACTTATAAAAGCTATTGTGCCAAGATATCGATATGATCAACTTATGAGGCTTGGATGGAAGGTTTTTCTGCCTTTCTCGTTAATTTGGGTGGTATTAACTTCTGGTTATTTATTATATTTTGACTTATTACCAGTATAAGAATTATGAATATATTTCGAATATTTAAAACAGTATTTTTAATAGATTTTTTGACAGGTTTGTTGATAGCTATAAAGGAGATATTTAAACCAAAAAAAACGCTTAATTATCCTTTTGAAAAAGGCAAAATTTCACCACGATATAGGGGAGAGCACGCCTTAAGAAGATATCCAAACGGCGAGGAAAGATGTATAGCATGTAAACTTTGTGAAGCAGTTTGTCCTGCTCAAGCAATAACAATTGAGTCTACAGCTAGAGAAGACGGAAGCAGAAAAACTACAAGATACGATATTGATATGCTAAAATGTATATATTGTGGTTTGTGTGAAGAGTCTTGTCCGGTTGATGCTATAGTGCAAGGTCCAAACTTTGAATTTGCAACACATACTAGGGAAGAACTTTACTACAATAAAGAAAAGCTTTTAGAAAATGGAGATAGATGGGAGAATGTTTTAGCTGCAAATATAAAAGCTGATAACCCGTATAGATAATAGTAAATGTTAGCACACGCTATATTTTTTTATTTTTTTTCATTTGTTGCAATAATTTCTGCAATAATGGTAACTGTCTCCAAGAATACTGTTCATTCTGTTTTTTTTCTTATATTAGATTTTATATCGATTTCATGCCTTTTTATTATGATAGGTGCAGAATTTTTAGGAATGATAATGTTAATTGTTTATGTTGGAGCTGTTGCAGTTTTATTTTTATTTGTAGTTATGATGTTAAATGTTGCCCAGCAAAAAAATCAATGGTTTAAATCAACTGATACAAGCACGCATATACCTATAGGACTAATTGTAAGTTTGATTATTTTTTTTGAATTAATAATCGTAATTGGAGGATGGAAATACAAACCCGACATTATCAAAAACTTTTCTGATAGTTTGATTTCAAATTCTACAAATACTCATACTATAGGCAGTGTATTATACACAGAATACATTCATCTATTTCAAATTTCAGGAATGATATTACTTGTGGCTATGATTGGAGCAATCGTTCTCACCTTTAGGAAAAGAGAAGGAGTTAAAAGGCAAAATTATTTTAGCCAAATATCTAGAGAAAAAAATCAAGGTGTTGAGCTAGTAGAAGTTAAATCAAATGAGGGAGTTAAAATAGATGTTTGAAGTTTCCCTAGGACATTATCTGACATTAGGGGCAATCATTTTTACCATTGGTGTAATTGGAATATTCTTAAATAGAAAAAATGTAATTGTTATTTTAATGAGTATTGAATTAATATTGTTAGCAGTAAATATCAATTTAGTATCTTTCTCAATATTCCTTCAGGACTTATCTGGCCAAATATTTACTTTATTTATTTTGACCGTTGCAGCAGCAGAAGCAGCTATCGGTTTAGCAATAATAGTAGTCTATTATCGTAACGCAGGAACAATAAGAGTCGAAGAAATTGAAAATCTAAAAGGTTAATATGGAATATTTCATAGTTTTTTTACCATTGCTTGGTGCATTTATTGCTGGTTTTTTTGGTAATAAATTTGACCAAAAATATTCCCAATTTATGACAAGTCTTTTTGTTAGTATTTCTTCTATCCTCTCAATAATAGTATTTTTAAAAGTATTAAATTATGGATACTCAAATAATTTATTAATTTCTAGTTGGATAAACTCAGGTACTTTAAATGTAAATTGGTCCATAAAAGTAGATGCACTATCCTCACTTATGATGGTTGTCGTAACGCTCGTTTCAGCTTTGGTTCATATCTACTCAATTGGTTATATGTCTCACGATCCTCACAAACCGAGGTTCATGTCTTATTTATCTTTATTCACATTCGCAATGTTAGTGCTAGTTACTTCAGACAAT
Source organism: uncultured Pelagibacteraceae bacterium (assembly GCA_902584685.1). GTDB lineage: Bacteria > Pseudomonadota > Alphaproteobacteria > Pelagibacterales > Pelagibacteraceae > Pelagibacter. The sequence continues at coordinate 28,570 of CACIAP010000009.1, forward strand.
TTTTTACAATTATTCTTTGGGTGGGAAGGTGTAGGTCTTTGTTCGTATTTTTTAATTGGTTTTTGGTTTAAAAAAAAAGCTGCAAATGCGGCCGCTATTAAAGCTTTTGTAGTAAATAGAGTTGGAGATTTTGGTTTTGCTCTTGGTATTTTTTTAATTTTTTATTATTTTGGAACAGTTAATTACGATGAGGTATTCAATCAAATTCAAACTTTGAATGCAAAAAATATAAATTTTCTTGGTTTTGAATTTAAATCAATAGATTTAATTTGTATATTGTTATTTATAGGTGCAATGGGAAAATCAGCCCAGATTTTTTTACACACTTGGTTACCCGATGCAATGGAAGGACCAACACCTGTATCAGCATTAATCCATGCTGCAACAATGGTTACTGCAGGTGTTTTTTTAGTTGTAAGATGTTCTCCTATTTATGAATATTCAGAATTAGCACTCAATATAATTACTGTAATTGGAATGAGTACAGCTTTTTTTGCTGCAACAATTGCATTAGTCCAAACTGATATAAAAAAGATAATTGCTTATTCAACATGTAGCCAGCTTGGATATATGTTCTTTGCAACTGGTGTAGGTGCATATAACGTTGCAATGTTTCATTTATTTACTCATGCTTTTTTTAAGGCTTTACTTTTTTTAGGAGCTGGTTCTGTAATACACTCTTTTAAAGATGAACAGAATATCGAAAAAATGGGTGGGGTATACAAAAAGATCCCTTACACTTATGCCTTAATGCTGGTGGGCACATTAGCTTTGACTGGCTTCCCTTTTTTATCTGGTTTTTATTCTAAAGATGCAATTATTGAATTTGCTTATTTAAGAGGAAACGTAACAGGTATTTATGCTGCTGGTATTGGAATTATTACCGCTATGTTAACAGCAATTTACTCTTGGAGATTATTTTTTAAAACTTTTCATGGAAATTATAACAATCAAGAAGTCAAATACGAAAAAATTCATGAGTCACCGGCGGTAATGGTTTTGCCACTTATAGTTCTTGGTTTAGGCTCAATTTTTGCCGGTTTCTTTTTCAAAGAACTATTAATAGGCAATCTAAGTAGCGTTAATTTTTGGGGAGAGTCTATTAAATTTTTAGAGCCATTAAGTGAAGATCATCCTCCGCTGTGGTTTATTTTATTGACCCCGACTATAGTTACTTTAAGCATACCAATTTCTTACTACTTATTTTTAAAGGAAAAGAGTTTATTAGAAAATTTTACAAAAACTAATTATCCATTGATAAATTTTTTAAAAAAGAAATGGTATTTTGATGAGCTTTATTCTTATATTTTTGTAGAACCTTGTAAAAAATTAGGTCTATTTTTTTGGAAAAAGATTGACGGTTTAACAATAGATAGATTTGGACCAGATGGTATTTCAAATCTTATTAAAGGCTTGTCGATTAAAGCAGTTAAATTTCAGAACGGTTTTATTTATCAATATGCATTTATAATGTTGATTGGCTTTTCTTTAATATTAACTTACTTGATTATTAAATGATGAATTTCCCAATTGTTTCTTCGCTAATTCTTTTACCTTCAATTGGTGCATTATTTCTCTTTTTCATTAATTCAAAAAATATTACGGGTATCAAATATGTTTCTTTATTTGTATCAATCATTAATTTTTTAATATCTATTTACTTATGGTTAATTTTTGATCAATCTAGTTATGAATTTCAGTTTGTAGAAAGTAGAGTTTGGATAAAAGATT
>CACIAP010000010.1 GCA_902584685.1 uncultured Pelagibacteraceae bacterium
CCACCAGAAGAAGTTTTTGAATCTTTCTATTTGGATTTTCAAAAACTTGTTGAGGAAAAAAGGGATGGAAAACTTTCTACACAATTAAATTATACAAAGAATGGATTTAAAAGTATTTTAAAAAAATTACGAAGAAAAGCTAAAAATTTTGAGGAAGGAAATTATAAAGAACAAATAATGGCTGTTCACCAAAGATGGGCAGACGTTGAATATTGGCGAGCCATACAAAGACGTGCCCCAGCTTATACAAGTCAAAAATATTTAAAAGGAATTGACATGTATAAAAATGAAGAAGGTAATATTGTAAATGTAGAGGAAGATCGAAGAATTCATAGGATTTTATGGCTTAGAACTTTAGAGATAGCTTTCTTTGTAACTCTTTTATGTTTTTTAATGGCTTACCCAATAGCCCATTTACTTGCTACTTTGCCAATGAAATATAGTAACCTATTAATGATTTGCGTTCTTCTTCCATTTTGGACATCACTATTAGTAAGAACTGCAAGTTGGATGATACTCCTACAACAACAAGGAGTTGTTAACGATTTTTTTGTTATGATAGGGCTGGTCGCAGATGATAACAGACCAGAAATGATGTTTAATAAAACCGGAACTTATGTAGCAATGACACAAATATTATTGCCGTTTATGGTTTTACCTTTGTACAGTGTAATGAAAACAATATCTCCAAGTTTGATGAGAGCTGGAAAATCTTTAGGAGGAACCCCATTCATTGCTTTTTGGAAAGTATACTTCCCTTTAACTATACCAGGTATTGGGGCAGGATGTTTATTGGTGTTTATTTTGGCGATTGGATACTACATTACACCTGCATTAGTGGGTGGTGCATCAGGAACTTTAATTAGTAACCAGATAGCCTATCATATGAAAAGTACATTAGATTGGAGCTTTGCGTCTGCAATGGGACTAATGTTACTTGCAGGAGTTTTAGCAATTTATTGGGTCTACAACAAACTTGTTGGAGTAGATAATATAAAACTAGGATAATTATGGCATTACCAAAGTATACTGAGACACGTTATAGAGTTTGGCACTACTTCTATATTACTATTTGCACATGCGTATTTTTCTTTTTAATCGCGCCTCTGTTCGTGATATTTCCATTATCCTTTAATGCTGAAGAATTTTTAAGTTTTTCTGAAGGAATGAAAAACCTTGATCCTGATGCATTTTCTTTAAGATGGTACAAAGACATGATCTACGGAACGAAAAATCCATGGGGTCTTGCAGCAAAAAATAGTTTTATCATCGCTATATTTGCAACTTTAGGATCAGTTCTTCTTGGAACTGTGGCTGCGCTAGGACTAAGTAGCAGACATATGCCATACAAGGGATTAATTATGGCTACTTTAATTTCACCAATGATAGTGCCATTAATTATTTCTGGTGTTGCAATTTTTTTCTTTATGGCAAAAGCAGGACTCGCTGCTACGCATACAGGAATTATATTAGCGCACATTATTTTAGGAACACCTTTCGTTGTTATTACTGTAACAGCAACTTTATCAGGCTTTGACCACAGTGTTACACGAGCTGCATCAAGCTTAGGCAGCGATCCAGTAAATACATTTATGAAAATTACACTTCCATTAATTCTGCCAGGAGTAATATCCGGAGGCTTGTTTGCTTTCGTTACATCTTTCGACGAAGTTGTTGTGGTTTTATTCCTAGCTGGTCTAGAAAATACAACAATTCCAATTCAAATGTGGACTGGGTTAAGAGAGCAGTTAAGCCCAACCATATTAGCTGTTGCGACATGTTTAATAATTTTATCTACGTTAATTCTTGTTACAGCTGAGCTGTTAAGACGAAGATCTGAAAGGCTTAGAGGAATAAATAGATAAAAAATGGAAATCAAAAAAGTTGTTGTAATAGGCTCTGGAACTATGGGTAGTGGGATCGCTGCTCATTTATGTAATGCGAATGTACCAGTTACTTTATTAGATCTTACGACTGACATAAGTACCAAGGCAAGAGAGCGAATACATAAATCAAGACCGCCATTATTAATTGATAAATCAAAAATTGATAATATCAAAGTTGGTAATATTAACGATGATTTTAATGTTGTAAAAGAGGCAGACTGGATAGTCGAAGCTGTAGTTGAAAGAATAGACATTAAACATCAAATTTATAAAAAAATCTTTGATAATAGAAAAGATGGAGCGATTGTTTCATCTAACACTTCCTCAATTCCAATCAAAATTCTATCCGAAAATATGACTGATGATCAAAAAAAAGATTTTTGTATAACACACTTCTTCAATCCAGTTAGATACATGGGTTTGTTAGAAATAGTAAAAAATGAAAATAATGATTTGAAAAAAATTAATTCTTTGAAAGTCTTTTGCGAAAAAGAACTTGGTAAAGGAGCCATTGTTTGTAACGATACGCCAGGTTTCCTTGGTAATAGAGTAGGGGTTTATGCAATGCAAGTTGCTATGACTGAAGCATTTAAAATGAAATTGACTATTGAAGAGGCTGATGCAGTCTTTGGAAGACCTATGGGGATACCTAAAACTGGAGTGTTTGGTTTATATGATCTAATTGGTATTGATTTGATGGCAGATGTTTTAAAAAGTTTTGTAAAAGAGCTTCCAGAAAATGATAAATTTCAGGAGGTTGCTAAAGAGATACCACTTGTAAAAAAATTGATCGAATCTGGCTATACTGGAAGAAAAGGCAAGGGTGGTTTCTATAGAATGAAAAAATTAGAAAACCAAAAAATTTTGGAGGCAATTAACCTTCAGACAGGAGAATATTCTGAGTCTAAAAAAATTGATCTCAAAATTGATACTGTGGACCTTAACACTATTATCAACAGGAAAGACAAATACGGAGAATATGCTTGGTCAGTAATTTCTCAAATCATTAAATATGCATCATCTTTAGTCCCAGGTATAACAGATAAATTCAATGACATTGATGAAGCTATGAGATTAGGATTTAACTGGGCTATGGGACCCTTTGAAATGCTGAAATCAATCGGTGTAAAAAATTTTTTCAATCGTGTTGATGAATTTAAGGGAAACAAATTTTTAGAGGAACTTTCAGTAAAAAAAGATGAAAACTTTTACGGTGAAAGACAAATTTACACCGAAATAGAAACACTTGGCAAGGTCAAGCCCAAAGCTTTAAGTTTGGATAAAAATAATTCAGCGGAGATTTATAGGTTTAAGGATTTTAACATTGTAGAGTTTACCACTAAAGCATGTGCGCTAGACTATGACTCTATGGATAGTTTAAAAAAAGCAACAGACAAACCTCTGATTATTATAAATGAAAGTATGCAATTTTCTGCTGGTGTTAATTTGTCATATACAATGAACTTCGCTGAAAAAGGGGATTTTAAATCTATAGAAAAATTTATTAAATATTTTCAAGATACTTGTAAACAACTTAAGTATTCAAAATTTCCTGTTGTCTCAGCACCTTCTGGGCTTACGTTAGGTGGTGGATTTGAAGTAATGGTTCAAAGCAATTTTGTAACGTCTCACACAAATATAGTAGTAGGTTTAGTCGAGACAATGGTTGGACTTGTACCCGCTGGTGGTGGATGTAAAGAGATGCTGTGGAGATGGGCTCAAAGCGAGGAGTCTAAGAAAGATTTAGATTTTGCACCACTTAAAGTATTTGAAATAATAGGTTATGGAAAAACTGCATCTTCTCCAATTGAAGCCGAGCCCCTGAAATACTTATTACCAACTGATAAAAAAATAATGAATAGGAATAGCTTATTTTCAGAGGCAAAAAAAGTTATAGAGGAAAATAAAAATTTTAAACCAAGTAATGAGTGTACTTTTAAATTATCGGGAAAATCAGTAAGAGAAAAAATGTTTAAAACTTTGGATAAACTTTATAATGATAAAATTATCTTTGATCATGGTATGACAGTAGGAAAAGAACTTGCAAATGTTTTAAGTGGTGGAGATACGAATTCTGAAAAAACATTGACTGAGAATGATATTTACAAATTAGAACTAGACTCCTTTATGAGATTAATTGAAAATAAAAAAACTCAAGATAGAATAAAGCATACATTGTCTACTGGCAAACCTTTGGTCAATTAGAAATCTCAGGCAACATTCTTAAAGAATTAATAAATTCAGGCCGCAACACATACTCAGACTTACTTCCAGATTTAATTTTTGTTAATGCTGTAAATCCATGAGTTACTTTACCAAGTGGGGTGTACTCACCCTCAAATAAAGGTGCATCTGACAGAAGTATAAAAAATTCACTATCTTCCATGTCACCATTTTTACTTTTCGCAAATCCAACTGAACCTTTTTTAAAATCGAATGTTTTATCTATTTCTGGTTTAATCAAACTGTATTTTGATTTACCGCTACCAATATAAGTATAATTAATATTTCCTTTTTTGCCAAATTCTAAATCTCCTGCTTGAACCAAAAAATTTTCTACAACACGATGAAAAGCAACATCATCATATTCTTTGTTCACTATCATATTTTTAAATCTCGCAACAGCATTGGGTGAGACCTCAGGTAAAAGTTCGATTATAACATTCCCACAATTTATATTCATGACAACAATATTTTCTCTATTCTCAAAAGTAAGTTTATCAACCTTAACTTTTTCGACAAAAAGACATTTATTTTTGATTAATACAAAAGATGAGAAGGCAAAAATTGCTAATATAATTAAAAAGATAAGTAAAATTTTTTCAGATTTACTTTGTTTTATTTTTGTAAGCATTTTTTAAATTTATAAAGGTTTTTTAACATTTGACATTCCTACTTTAATAAAACTTACTTTTTTATTTAGAATTTTGTCTAAGTTTATTACTTCGGAAACATATTTTTCCCTAGAGTTGATAAAGGAAAAGGTTTCAGCCATGTCTTCTGATATTGAATATTTTGCATATTCTGAAAAGAAACCATTAGTATTACTAAGTTTTGCCAGACTGAATGCCTCTGGATTTGTTGAATTACCTGAATAATAAAAACTTGGATTATTAAATTTAGCCCAAGTTGTATCTGGAAAAAATTTTTTATAATTATTCTCTATAATATGAAACACCTCATGATGAATTACTCTTTCAAAGTTTTTATTATTTACATTTATATTTAATAAAATTGTTTCCATTTTTGGGTTAGCAAAACCAAGAGCATTAACTTCACCAACCTTTAATTTTTCACATAAAACGATATATTTTAGTTTTATTTTTTTAAAAAATGTCTTTTTATAATCATCTAATTCATTTTTAGTTTTTATATATTTTTCCTCAACCTTGTCATTTTTTGATTTTTTACAACTTACATTGTTAATTCCTGAATTAGTAACGAAGTCCTTTTTAGGGGTTAAATATCTCAAATTATTTTCTTTATCTATTTGATAAATCTTAAGATTGGGTATTTTTATTAATTCATAAATTTGATCAGCTTTAGATTGAAAAATTGTGAAGAATAATAATAGTATTAAAATATTTAATTTCATTTTTTGAATATAAACATATTAGAATTTAATATCATATGGTACATTAAAGAAATGAAAAAAAAGAAAAAGAGAGAGTCAGATCCAAAATCAGTCCCAAATCTTTTTACTAGTAAATACATTGTATATTATTATGGATTTTTTTGGATGGTACTTATATCGATTGTTGTATTTTCGTGAAAAAAAAGAATAAAGATCCTATTCAACCTGTTAGCGGAACAGTAGTTCCAAGATTTGCTGGTCCTAGTACTTTCGCAAGGTTACCAGAGTTAAGGGATGTAGAAAGTTGCGATGTTGCAATCGTTGGTATTCCTTTTGATGCAGGCACAAGTTATAGACCAGGTGCAAGATTTGGTCCTCAAAGCATAAGACAGGCTTCGAGGCATTTAAGAACTAATTATCATCCAAATTATGATGTGGAACCATTTAAAGTTCAACAAGTTGCTGATGCTGGGGATATAACTTGTAATCCATTTAATATCGATGAAGCAATAAAACAAATAGAAAAAGGAGCTTACGATTTACTTAAAAAAACTGGAAGAATTATAAGTATGGGGGGAGATCACACAATAGCATTTCCACTTTTAAGAGCTATTAATAAAATTAATGGAGGACCTGTAGCACTTGTCCATTTTGATGCACATTTAGATACATGGGATACTTACATGGGTGCCCCTTATACTCATGGAACACCTTTTCGAAGAGCTAGAGAAGAAAATTTATTTTTAGATGATGCATCAATGCATGTTGGCATAAGAGGACCACTCTACAGCAGAGATGATCTAAAAAACGATGAAAGTTTTGGATTTAAAACGATTCATTGTGATGAATTCCAAAGTGAGGGAGTTGATAAAATTGTTCAAAGAATAAGAAAAAGAGTAGGCGACAATCCATTATATTTATCAATAGATATAGATGTTCTTGATCCAGCATATGCACCAGGTACAGGAACACCTGAGATAGCAGGTATGTCAACAAGAGAAATGGTAAATGTCATAAGAGGATTATCAGGAATCAAACTGATTTCGGCTGATGTTGTGGAAGTCTCCCCTGCTTATGATCATGCTGAGGTAACATCATTAGCCGCAGCAACAATAATCTATGAAATCACTAATTTGTTTGCAAAAGTAAAAGGATAAGTTAATTTCCCGCAATGTCTGACAAGAAAAAATTTTATATTAATGGTAAATGGGTTTCACCAAAAAGTAATAAAAGTATTAAAGTAATTAATCCAGCAACCGAAGAGGTTTGTGCAGAAATATCTTTAGGTTCAAAAGAAGACGTTAATGATGCAGTATTGTCTGCAAAAGAAGCATTTAAAACATGGGCATTCTCCTCAAAAAAAGAAAGATTAGAACCATTAGAAAAATTATATGATTTATATAAAAAAAGATGGTCGGACATTGCTGAAACCATAACTACAGAAATGGGAGCTCCAAAAGATTTTTCAACAAAACTGCAAGCTGGAACAGGTGCCGCGCATATTAAAACATTTATAAGATATCTTAAAGAATTTGATTTTGAGAAACCTTTAGGCGAACACGCAAAGAACCAAAGACTTATTTACGAACCTAAAGGTGTATGTGCTTTAATAACACCTTGGAACTGGCCAATGAACCAAACCTGTTTGAAAGTAATGCCCGCTTTAGCTTCAGGCTGCACTATGATTCTTAAGCCATCTGAAGTAGCACCATTATCAGCAATGATATTAACAGAACTAATTGATGAAGCAGGTTTCCCTTCAGGTGTTTTCAATTTAGTTAATGGAGATGGCGCAACAACGGGAGATGCTTTAACAAGCCATCCAGATATAAACATGATCTCATTCACAGGATCAACAAGAGCTGGAGCTTTAATATCGCAAAATGCTGCTAAAGATTTCAAAAGAGTGAGTCTTGAACTTGGTGGAAAAGGAGCAAATATAATTTTTAAAGATGCAGACCCAGAAGCGATTGAAAGAGGAGCTTTGAGATGTTTTAGAAACTCAGGACAATCTTGTAATGCTCCAACAAGAATGCTTGTTGAAAAAAGTATGTATGACGAGGCGGTTGAAAGAGTAAAAAAATTTGCAAATAGTATGAAAGTTGGAGATCCTAAAAAAGAAGGAGAGCATATTGGTCCAGTAGTATCTGAAGTACAGTACGAAAAAATACAATCACTTATTCAAAAAGGTATTGATGAAGGTGCTAAACTTGTTGCAGGGGGAGTAGGAAAACCTGATGGAATAGATAAAGGTTACTTTGTTAAACCAACAGCCTTTGCCGACGTTAATAATCAAATGGAAATTGCAAGAACTGAAATTTTTGGTCCAGTGCTTTCAATTATACCTTTCGAAAACGAGGAGGAAGCAATAAGTATTGCAAATGATACTGATTACGGGCTGACTAACTACATTCAAACTAACGACAAAGAAAAAGCCAATAGAGTTGCAAGAAGACTTAGATCTGGAATGGTAGATGTAAACGGAGCTGGTATAGCAGTCGATGCACCGTTCGGGGGGTTCAAACATTCCGGTATAGGTCGTGAAGCAGGAAAAGAAGGTTTATTGGAATTTTTAGAAGTTAAATCAGTCGGTGGATGGGCTAATTAAATTTTGATTTTTCTCTAACACCATCTAAAAATTTAAGACATTTTTTCAATTCATCTAACTTAATAAATTCATCAACTTTGTGCGCTTGTTCGATAGATCCAGGTCCACAAACAACTGTGCTAATTCCAATTTCTTGAAAAAGTCCTGCCTCTGTACCAAAAGACACAACTTCACGCGAATTATCTCCAGTAATACTTGATACTAACTCACAAGCTTCAGAATTTTTTTCTCTATCAAAACCTATGATCTCTCCAATTACTTCCTTTCGTATCTCAGATTTAGGATAAACTTTTTGCATTTCTGGAAGTAATTCTGTTTTTACAAATTTATCTATTTCATTATTAACAAAGACCCCATCTTCTTTTACAACAGGTCTTAATTCCCAATCAACTTTACATCTGTCTGCAATTACGTTTCTTGCAATTCCTCCTGAAATACCACCAATTTGTAAAGTGGTATATGGCGGGTTAAATAAAGAATTTTCAAGTTTTCTTTTTTTTAAAACATCTCTCAATTGCATAAGTTTTTGAATAAACTTCGATGCATATTCTACTGCGTTAACTCCTTTTTCAGGTTGTGAACCATGACCAGCGAGACCATGAAAATGTGTTGTGTATTCGTAACAACCTTTATGAGCATCAATTATTTTCATGTTAGTTGGCTCTCCAACAATACATAAAGAATCTTTAATATTTCTTTTTTTTAATTCATCTATTAAAAGAGGTGCTCCTTGGCACGCTGTCTCTTCATCAAAAGTAAAAGAAAAATGGATATCTCGATCTAATTTTTCAGAGGAAAATACTGGTGCATAAGCCAACACACAAGCCAAAAAACCCTTCATATCACACGATCCTCTTCCAAATAATTTATTATCCTTGATTGTTGCTTTAAAAGGATCAGTTGACCAACTTTTTGTTACAGGTACTACATCAGTATGACCTGAAAAAATTATAGCTTTTTTTCCATTCTTTTTTTTTGATTTTAAGGTTGAAAATAGGTTTACCCTTTTTTTATCATTATCAAATACTTTAAATGATGATGCACCAGCGTCACCTAAAATTTTTTCACAGTAATTTATTATTGAATTATTATCTTCACCTGAAATAGTTTTAAACCCTATCAAATCAGAGAGGATTTTAATTGAATCGTTATATAATTTATTTGAATTATTTTCTGTACTCATTCGTAAAAAGAATTATATATTAATTCCATGAAAGAACAAATATCCTATGATCAATTTGACAAGATAGATTTAAGAATCGGCACTGTAATTTCAGTAAAAAAAAATGAAAAAGCTCGAAAACCTTCATTAGTTGTAAACGTTGATTTTGGAAAAGAAATAGGCATCAAACAATCTTCTGCCCAAATTACACATTATTATAATGAGAAAAATTTGAAGAATAAGCAGGTTATTGGTGTCTGTAATTTTGCAGAAAAAAATATTGCTGGAGTTGTTTCTCAGGTTTTGATACTTGGTGCAATAGACCAAGAGGGAAAAGTAGTATTACTTCACCCTTCTCAGAAAACTGAAGATGGGTTACCGATAGCTTAATTTGCTAGTAAATTTGCGACAAATGATAAATTTATTTAATTATTTTATTATGTTATGTCAGCTTACTTTTTACTCAAAAAAATAATTTGATATGAAACCAGGAAATAAAAACTCTTATAAATCACTTACTTCGATCGAAATTAATCAAAATCAATACAATTTTTATTCTTTAAAACTTGCAGAACAGAATGGTTTAGAAGGTATAGAAAAACTTCCAAAATCATTAAAAGTTTTACTAGAAAATTTACTACGATATGAAGATGACAAGACAGTTACCAAAGATCAAATTCTTGCTTTGCAAAAGTGGTTAAAAGATAAAAAGTCTGAAACAGAAATTGCGTATAGACCTGCTAGAGTACTTCTTCAAGACTATACAGGAATACCTGCAGTTGCAGATTTAGCGGCTATGCGTGAGGCTGTAAAAGAAAAAAATAAAGATCCACAAATAATAAATCCATTGTCTTCTGTTGATTTAGTGATCGACCATTCAGTACAAGTTGATAAGTTTTCAACGCCAGACTCATTAAAAAAAAATGTTGAAATTGAATTCCAGAGAAATGCTGAGAGATATTCTTTTTTGAAATGGGGACAACAAGCTTTTGATAATTTTAGAATAGTTCCACCTGGAACTGGTATATGCCATCAAGTTAATCTTGAATATCTTTCTAAAGTAGTATGGAAAGAAAAATTTGAGGATAAAGATTACATTTTTCCAGATACTTTAGTAGGAACTGATAGCCACACTACTATGGTAAATGGTTTGTCTGTTCTTGGATGGGGAGTGGGAGGTATAGAGGCTGAGGCCGGAATGCTTGGGCAACCGATCTCTATGTTAATACCTGAAGTAATTGGTTTTGAGATAACAAATAAACTTCCAGAAGGTACAACAGCAACTGACTTAGTTTTAACAGTTGTCAAAATGCTTAGGGATAAAGGTGTTGTAGGAAAGTTTGTTGAATTTTATGGAGAGGGACTTAAAAATTTAACTTTGGCTGACAGAGCAACTATAGCTAATATGGCCCCAGAGTATGGAGCAACATGTGGTTTCTTTCCAATCGATGATGAGACTTTAAAATATCTTGAGTTCTCAGGAAGAGATAAAAATCAAGTAGAAATAGTTAAAAGATATGCTCAGGAACAAGGGCTATGGGTGAGTGATAATATAGTTTTTACTGACACTCTCAAATTAGATATGTCTTCAGTAGTTCCAACAATCTCTGGGCCTAAAAGACCTCAAGATAAAGTTTTATTAACTGAATCTTCTAAAAATTTTGATTTTAATTTTAAAAATATTACAAAAAGAAAATCTTTTACCACTTCAAAAGTTGACGGAACAGATTACGAAATTAAAGATGGTTCTATTTTAATAGCTGCAATAACCTCATGCACGAATACATCAAATCCCAATGTATTAATCGGGGCAGGTTTGTTAGCTAAGAAAGCTTGTGATCTTGGGTTAACAACAAAGCCGTGGGTAAAAACTTCTCTTGCACCAGGGTCTCAAGTAGTTACAGATTATTTAGCAAAAGCTGGTTTAAATATTTATTTAGATAAACTCGGCTTTAATCTCGTTGGTTATGGTTGCACAACTTGTATTGGTAACTCTGGTCCTTTACCAGAAAATATATCATCAGCCGTTCAAAAAAATAATATTTATGCAGTTTCAGTATTATCTGGTAATAGAAATTTTGAAGGAAGAATCTCTCCATTGATAAAAGCTAATTATTTAGCATCACCACCTTTAGTAGTAGCCTATGCACTAGTTGGACATATGAAGTTTGATTTTTATAAAGATGCATTAGGGAAATCTAAGGATGGAAAAGATATTTTCTTAAAAGATATCTGGCCATCTAATAAAGAAATTGAAGATACATTAAGTAATTCTTTAAATGCAGAAATGTTTATTAAAAGATATTCAAATGTATCAAAAGGGACATCTCAATGGCAAAACATCAAAACAAAAGAAAGTAGCATTTATGAATGGGATGATAATTCAACTTATGTAAAAAAACCTCCATTCTTTGATAATCTTAAAGATAGCCCCGATGGATTCAAAAATATAATAGATGCAAGACCTTTATTAATTCTGGGGGATATGGTTACGACAGATCATATATCACCAGCTGGTTCAATTCAAAAAGAGAGTCCTACAGGTGATTATTTTATGAAAAATCAAGTTTTGCAAAAAGATTTTAATTCTTATGGGTCTAGGAGAGGCAACCATGAAGTAATGATGCGAGGGACTTTTGCAAATATTAGAATTAGAAACGAGATGGCACCTGGAACTGAGGGAGGGTTTACTACATTGTATCCTGAGGAAAAAGTAATGCCAGTTTTTGAAGCAGTAGAGGAATATAAAAAAAGAAAAACTGACTTAATAGTCATTGGTGGCAAAGAATATGGAACAGGTTCCTCAAGAGACTGGGCAGCTAAGGGTACTAAACTTTTAGGAGTTAAATCTGTATTTGCTGAAAGTTTTGAGAGAATTCATAGATCAAATTTAATCGGGATGGGAATATTACCATTACAATTCGTAGATGGCATGGATAGAAAAAAATTAAAACTTAATGGCTCAGAAATAATAACAATCAATGGGATAGAAAAAGGATTAAACCCTGGAGATAAATTGTCTGTCGAATTTAGATATCAAAATGGAGAAATAAAAAAAATTGAAATGCTTTGCAGAATAGATACAAATAATGAGTTAGAATACTACAAACATGGTGGAATTCTTCAATTCGTTTTAAGAAATACGATCTAATAATGTCCGAAGATATAGAAATCATCAATCAGAATACAAGAATTGAAAAAATAAAAAATTTTTTTTCTAACAATTACAAAAAATTAATAAGTTCATTTATACTAGTATTACTTATACTATTTTCATATTTTGGTTACCAAGAATATAAAAAAAGGCTAAAGCTAGAGATTGCTGAGATGTATAATCAAATTACGTTGAATGAGATAACAATCGAAAACACAAATGATATTGAACAATTGGAAAAAATAATAAAAGAAAAGGATCCAATTTATTCAGCTCTGTCACTATATTTTATAATTGAAAATGATTTGGTGAATGACAAAAAAAAAATTAATAATTATTTTGACATAGTAATAAAATCTCAAGAGGAAAAGGAGATTAAAAATCTCATTATTTATAAAAAAGCAATGTATAATACAGGTATAGTCTCCGAGAATGAGTTACTCGATATATTAAATCCTATTCTCAAATCAGAAAGCGTATGGAAATCTCATGCATTACTTCTTATGGCAGACTATTTTGAGCATAATGATAATTTAATAAAGTCAAAAGATTTTCTAAAAGAAATAGTAAATTCTCAATTAGTTAACAATAGTATCAAAATTGAAGCTGAAAGACGTTTAAAAAGGAAGTTCAGTGATTAAAAGATATTTTTATTTAATCTTATTCTTATTTCTTCTTGACTGCTCATTAAATCCTAATTCAAAATTTTGGACAAAAGAAAAAAAAATTTTAGTTGATAGAAATTCAACAACGATAATATTAAATGATAAAAAGCAGTCTTTAAATGAATTTAATCAGAATTTTAAGATTACACTTCCAAAAAATTTAAAAGTAAATACCAATCACCAATTAAATAATGATGGCTTTATAAATTTTGATGCAAATCTTGAAAAGATGTCTAAGTATAAATTTAAAACAATAAAATCTTTTTCAAATTTTGAACCTGAAATACTGATGGATAAAAATCATATATTTTACTTCGATAGTAAGGGTTCAATTATTAAATTTGACAATCGCTCAAATATAGTTTGGGAACAAAATTACTACTCTAAACAAGATAAAAAATTACAACCAATTTTATTTTTTGGCAAAAGCGAAGAAAATTTATTTATTGCAGATAGTGTGGCAAATTATTATGTAATTGATAAAGGTGCCGGAACGCTCAAGTGGAAAAAAAAACACTCCTCATCATTTAATTCACAAATAAAAATTTTTGAAAATAAAGCTTTGGTAATTGATATGGAAAATCAATTGAGATGTTTTTCTTTGGAAACAGGAGAGCTCGTTTGGTCTGTTAAAACTCAAGAATCCCTCTTAAGATCTCAAAAGAAGCAATCACTTATTTTAAACAATGATAAGATTTTTTTTAGTAATTCAATAGGAGACGTTACCGCTGTAAATATTTCTAATGGTAAAATAATTTGGCAAACACCTACTCAATCAAATATATCTTTTGGAAATACTTATTTTTTAAAATTATCGGATATTGTATCTGATAATAACTCAATTTTTGTATCAAATAATAATTCTCAATTTTTTTCAATCGATTTACTCTCAGGTGCGATAAATTGGAAACAAGATTTTGGTTCCGAGTCAAGACCAGCGATAATTGGAGATTATTTGGTTACAATCTCAGATAATGGTTTGCTTGTAGTGATGAATAAAGAGACAGGTCAAATTATCAGAATTAATGATTTATTTAAAAATATTAAAGAAAAAAGAAAAAAAAATTTTCAACCCATAGGTTTTTTAATAGGAAAATTTTACATTTATGTCTCAACGAACAATGGAAGAATTTTAGTTGTGAATTTTAAAGAAGGTAAAATTGAAAAAACACTTAAATTAGACAATAATAAACTTCAAAGACCTGTTTATTTTAATAAAAGTTTATATATTGCAAAAGACGATTCGATCATTAGATTAAATTAATGTTTCTAAAGATTCTTGAAAAGTTAGGAAGAAAAAAAATTGTCTTAGATAGAGGGCCTTCACATCCTCAGTTTGAAAAAGCTAAACCCTGGATGAATAGATATTATCTAGTTTTTAGACATAGACCTAAGTGGTTTCCTTTTAATATTTTAATTCATGAAATGTTAGATGATGATCATGGGGAAGGTGTTCACAATCATCCATTCCCATTCATGACAATAATATTGAGAGATGGATATTTTGAAACTTTAAAAAGTGGAAGATACTGGAGACCGGCAGGTTATATTGGTTTTAGATCAGCAAACACACATCATAGAATTGATATTAAACCAGGAACGAAACCTCTAACTATATTTATAGCAGGACCATATGGATTAAGGAAAGGACCAAGATCAGAGTATGGTATCGATTTTAAAACTAAAAAATGAAGCAAAAGTTTTTTGAATTAAGATTAAAAACAAACGGACAAAAATTATACAATTTTACGGATCAAACAATAAGTTGGATAAAAGAAAATTCTTTTAATGATGGTATTTTAAATTTAAGCATTCAACATACAAGCGCTTCTTTGATTGTTCAAGAAAATGCCGATCCTGATGTACAAACGGATTTAATAAATTATTTTGATAGATTAGTTCCTATGAATGAAAAATCTTATATTCATAAATCAGAGGGAAAAGATGATATGCCAGCGCACATTAAATCTGCTTTAACAAATAATCAAATTTCTTTAAGTGTAAAAAAAAAGGAATTATTATTAGGCACCTGGCAAGGAATTTATTTGTTTGAACACAGAATTGAGAGTCAAGTGAGAAAAATTATTCATCACTTTATTGGCGATTAAATGTGAGGATCATATGCCCATTGTAAAATAGCTTGTCTCTGTCTTCTTCTGCAAGTCAAATTTCCTTTTTCACAATTTTTTTCAATAGCGGTTACATGCCTTCTAAAATTTTTCCATCTTTTAATTTGAGTGATATCTACTTTTGGTATTCGTCTTCCCATTGAAAATCTACAATACCATTGGAACCAACCTAATGGATCTTCCTTAAATATCCAACCTTTCTCAATCCAGTGTTCTCTGGAAAGTCCAGCTTTCACTTTAAATCTATTTATATTTACATCAAAAGTCTTACTTAGTTTAGCTTTTACAAACCAACTTTTTGGATACTCTTTAATGTTATTTCCAAAGTAAGATCCACCAAAAACTCCTAACTCAAGCATTTTTTTTGGAGAAAGTTCCGGTTTAAATAATCTATAAATTTCTGTGTCGCTTAATTTTTTCATACAATTAAATCAATTTTTTTCCTTCATTTAGTAACTTCTGGTAAAGTTCTATATCTGCAGATCCTTCACAACCTATCAATAATATATTTGAATTTTCATTTATTTCTAGAGCACTCTTTGTTTCATCATTGTTACAACATGAAATTAAACTTGTGATCCCAGGTGTTGAACATTCGCCTCCCTCTATTGAAATATCACATACTATTTTATCTGCTAACATTGCTACAGTCTGTGAGACGAATTTATCTGAAACACTGACACAATTATTTACAGAATTTTTTAATATTTGCCATGGGACTAATGACACCTCTCCACAAGACATGCCACCCATTATACTTTCTTTCTTTATATCTACACTTGTAGGAGTATTATTTTCAATACTTTGCATTACACAATTTGCATTTTCAGGTTCAACAATAATAATTTTTGGTACTTTTTTGAAATAATTAGCTACGCCAGCTACTAAACCTGCCGCCATACCACCGACACCAGCCTGTAAAAAAATATGTGTGATATATTCATTGGTTTGAACTGTAATTTCTTTTATAATTGTTGAATATCCAGCCATTGTTAGTTTTGGAACAAGCTCATAATCTGGCCACGCTACATCTTGAATAATTTCCCAATTATTTTTTTTTGACTCTTCCTTACAAAAATTAAGAGAGTCTTCGTAATTTCCTTTAACTCTGATTACGTCAGCATTCAAATTCCTCATTTCTTCAGCTCTTGTTTCGCTTACATTCTCACTAATAAAAATTTTACAATTTAGTCCTAAATTTTTCGCTCCCCAAGCAACTGATTTTCCATGATTTCCTGCTGTAGCTGTTGAAACAATAACGTCTTTTTTTCCTTTAGTTATTTTTTCCACAGCATAGGCACCACCTAGGGCTTTAAAAGATTTAAGACCAAATCTCTTAGATTCATCTTTATAAAATATATTTTTTAATTTTAATTCATTAGAAAGTTTATTTAAACTTTCCAAAGGTGTAGGTTGATATTTTTGCCATTTTGAAATCGTTTTATAGGCATCTTCTAAAAAATCACTATTTAAGATTTTTAATATTTTTGAACGATCAAATTCAAAATTTTTATTATTAATAAACTTTTTAAATTTTTGATTCAGGTATTGGTTTTTATGCATTTGTTAAAATAATAAGAAATTACAAGGTAACTCTAAGGCTAGACTAAATCAAATAATTAGTGCATAGAGATTATCGTATATGTCTAAAATTATTATAATTGGAGCCGGTGCAATGGGATCAGCTTTTACAATTCCTTGTATTGAAAATGGGAATGACGTCACCTTAATTGGGACACACCTTGAAAATGATTTAATTGATGAAATTTCAAATTCACCACATCCAGCATTGAAAGTCACTTTACCCAAAAAACTCAAAATTGAAAAATTTGAAGGAATTAAGGATCAATCCGATTCTGACTTGATTGTATGCGCAGTGAGCTCTCTTGGGGTTGATTGGTTTATTGATCAAATTTCTCAAATGGGAAATAAAAAACTTAATATAGTTTTATTAACTAAGGGTTTGAGTATCGAGAAAGGAAAATTAATAACCATTTCTTATAAGATTAAAAATGAACTTAAAAAAAATGGTTTTGATGATGTCGTCGTATCAGCAATAAAAGGACCTTGTCTTGCAGCTGGGTTAGCAAATAAGATGAGGACAGGGACAGTAATTGCTAGTGAAAACAAAGATACAGCAAAATTAATACAGAAAATCATAACAACTGAATATTATTCGACAGAGACATCAGAAGATATAAAAGGAGTAGAATTTTGTGGTGCAATTAAAAATGTCTATTCTATGTTAATTGGTGCCTCTGAAGGTCTGAGTAACCCTAGTGCACCCGAGAGCATAAAATCAAAATACTTTTTGAATACCTCAGCATCTTTAATTCATCGCTCAATTTCTGAGATGGTAAAATTTGTCAAATACTTTGGCGGTAATGAAACAACAGTTTATGGGCTTGCAGGTTTGGGAGATTTATATGTAAGTGCAATAGGCGGGAGAAATAGCCAAATGGGGAAATATTTAGGACAAGGAACTTTATATAAAGTAGCTAAAGAAAAATTTATGAAAGATATTACTGTTGAAGGCGCCCAGTTAGCACTTGAAATTGGTCCAATTCTTTTAAAGGAACTTAAAAAAAATGAATTTCCTTTAATGTTCAACATACTTGAGACTATATGCAATAATAAGAAATTAAGTATTAATTGGTAAATTAAAATAGTCCTTCAACATCACCTTTTTTATTTAACTTAATATTATTAGCTGCAGGAACTCTGGGTAGACCAGGCATAGTCATAATTGATCCGCAAACAACTACAATAAATTCAGCTCCAGATGATAATCTCACTTCTCTTATTGGAATTTCATGATTTGATGGAGCTCCTTTTAACTTTGGATCTGTTGAAAAACTATATTGGGTTTTAGCTATACAAACAGGTAAACTCTTGTAGCCGTTATTCTCAAAAACTTTTAGTTGTTCTTTTACGTCTTCATTTGCAGTAATTCCATTGCCTCTATAAATTTCTTTAACGATTTTTTCAATTTTATCCCAAAGATTTAAATTATCTTCATACAATAATTTAAAATTACTTTTTTTTGAATCTTTACATGTTTTGACTACCTTTTTAGCCAGGTCAGTTGTGCCTTTTCCTCCCATTGCCCAGTGTTTACATTCACTAACCTGAACATTCATATTCTTACAAAAATTAAGAACAACATCTATCTCTTTTTTTGTATCTAAAGCAAAATGGTTAATCGCTACGATTGGTTCCAGTCCAAATTTTTTAATATTTAAAATATGTCTTTCTAAATTGACTAAACCTTTTTTTAAAGAGTTGGTGTCTTCTTTTTTAAGATTTTCTTTTTCTACACCTCCGTGCATCTTTAATGCTCTTACAGTTGCAACAATTACAACACAACTAGGTTTTAATCCTGCCTTTCTACATTTAATATCTAAAAATTTTTCAGCACCAAGGTCTGCACCGAACCCTGCTTCAGTAACAACATAGTCAGATAGCTTGAGAGCTGCTGTTGTAGCGATTACAGAATTACAGCCATGAGCAATATTAGCAAATGGACCTCCATGAATAATAGCTGGGTTATGTTCCAAACTTTGAGTAACATTCGGTCTTATTGCTTCTTTTAAAAGAACAGTCATTGGTCCCTGAGCATTTAAATCTTTTGCAAAAATCGCCTGACCTTCTTTATTGTAAGCTATTGTTATATTTCCAATTTTTTTTTCTAAATCATTTAAGTCTTTAGCTAAACAAAAAATAGCCATGACTTCCGATGCAACAGTTATGTCAAAGCCATCTATTCTTTTAAAATCTTTTGCAACACCACTTGTATTGATGTCAATAAATCTAAGTGCACGATCATTCATATCCATTACTCTCTTCCAAACTATTTTTTTTTCATCAATATTAAGTTTGTTTCCCCAGTAAATATGATTATCAATCATTGCAGATAACAAATTGTGTGCTGATGTAATCGCATGAAAGTCTCCAGTGAAATGAAGATTTATTTGTTCCATAGGAACAACTTGAGCATACCCACCACCTGCTGCCCCACCTTTCATACCAAATGAAGGTCCAAGACTGGGTTCCCTAAGACAAACAATAGATTTTTTTCCAATTTTATTTAGACCATCATTTAAACCAACAGAAGTAGTCGTTTTGCCTTCCCCGGCTGGTGTCGGAGTAATGGCTGTAACAAGTATAAGATAACCATCCTTTTTCTTCTTTAATTTATTTAAAAAATCAAAATTTATTTTTGCTATATGCCTTCCCATTGGACTAAAAGCACTTGGGTTATCAGGTACATTAATTTTTTTTAAAATTTTTGAAATTGGTTTGAGCTTGCAACCTCTAGCTATTTCTATGTCAGATTTAAATTTTTTCATTAAGGTCGTTTTTCTGCGTATTTATACTTTATTTATTCACTTTGAAAGAAATAAATTACAATGGACATTTAATTATTTAATTCATATCTTGAACCATGAAAAAAAATTTCAGATTTTTTGATAATAGACAAAAATATCTTCTTTTTGTAACCACTACCAACGAAAAAAACAAAATTGCAGATGCTTTGAAACCGATTGTCCAAAATTTAAAACCTAAAAACCCTGCTTTAAAAATTTTTGATGCCGGAATGGGAGATGGGTCTCTTTTAATGAGTGTAATGAGGCAGTGTCATCAAAAAATGCCTAATATACCATTACTTGTTTCAACAAAAGAAATCAGCATGGAAGATGTAAGACTAGGTCTAGAAAAACTTCCTGATAGATTTGCTGAGCATAAAAATACTGTTTTTGTAATTTCAAATTTGAATTATGTGGAGTCAACGTCCTTAAAATCAAGAAATTTTAAAAAACAAAAAAAAATGAATTGGAAAGTTGTAAAACTAAAAGGAAATTCCTCTTTAGATTTTTCAAATCAATTAAGAAAGCTTAATCAAGAATTTTTAGCAAAAAAGTGGCAGGTAGAAACAAATCCAAAAACAGGAACGTCAACTTACAAAGAACCATCTGTAATTGTTATTTTTAGAAAAGATCAAGAATTTGTCCTACAAGATGTAATACCAAAAAAAAATAACGGAAAAACAGATTATGACTTAATTATTGCATCTCAACCCTATAGATCAAGAGTTACTGCTGAAAAAAAAGTAAAATATGTAATTGAACCTATGATCAAATCCTTATCAAAGAAAGGAAAGCTTGTTGTAGTACATGCATGTGGTGGAGATCCAGCAAATAAGATAGTTAAAAAAATATGGCCCAAAGAGAATCCATTTCCGTATTTGTATTCTTCTATCGAAAAATACATTAAGTCAAATACAGATAAATCTTTCTTAAAAACATTAAAATTTCATAAAGTTAAAAAAATAAGTTATGTTTTAAGAGCACTCCCAAATGAAATTAGTGGTGGAATAGCAACTTCATTAATATTTTCTGCATGGAATGCCGCAGTTTACGTTAATCAAATATCGGATGAACAAATAATGAAGGCAGAAAAACATAAGAATTATCAAAAAGTCGTTCAAAACATTGTAAATAAATATAAAGGATTACACTTTAAAAACGAATTATTCGTAATAGAGAAAAAATAACAAATTTTTTCAACCACTGTTAGTAATTAAAATTTATTTTGGTACTCAAATTGATCACCAATTCAAATTTTTATTTGTTGTAAAAATTTTCATAAATTGTAAGAGATGCAATGTTTAAAATAACATTAATATTAATTGCATCGTTTTTAGTACTTACTGGCTGTTACCAGTCTACGGCATCGTTAATTGGTCCAACAGTTACATTAGGCACCTCGGGAAACATAGTTCAATCTGCACTTTCATACTCTGTAAATGAGTCAGTTAAAAAGGCTACTGGAGAATATCCAGCAGACCACATTAAAAAAAGATTTAAAAAATAATAATTAAACTTTTATTTTCATATAACAAGAATTTGGATCATTCTTATAATGTCCAAATGGTTCACATTCCTTAAACCCGCAAGATTTAAATAATTTTCTTGCAGGTTCAAAAAATTTACCTGATCCAGTTTCAATAAAAATATTTTTTAAACCAATATCCTTAGATTTTAATATTAAAATCGAGATAATTTTTTTACCATATCCTTTTTCTCTAAATTTATCATGCACTCTTATAGATTTGAACTCACCATGATTTTGAGAGAGGATCTTTATTGCCCCGCAACCAATGAGGTCTTCTTTATCCCAAATGCTCCAGAATTTAATTGTGTTATCTTTGAGTCCATCTATATCGAGGACATGAGTACTACCAGCTGGAGAGACAGATCTTAATTCAATAAAGTGTTTTTTTAAAAGTTCATTTACTTTCAAATCATCAAAATTGTTTTCAACTGCTCTCATTGGAACTTATAAAATATCATCTAAATTTTTGAACTCACCGATCTTAAAAATAATAGCTTCTTCTCTTTTAAAACCATATTTTTTTGCATTATCTAAAAATCTTTTTGGAGGCTCCATTATAGGTTCCAATGACAATACAAAAGTTCCCCAATGCATTCCAATAACTCTTTTGCTATTTAAGTCTTTAGCTATCTGCAATGCTTCCTCAGGATTTGTGTGATAAATAGACTTATCAAACATCGGTTTAAAATTATAGGCACCGATATTTATAATAGTGAGATCAATAGGTCCGAACTTTTTTCCTAATTCTTTGTAAATTTCTCCATAGCCTGTATCGCACGCAAACAAAATTTTTTTTCCTTTATATTCAATCAAATAACTTCCCCAAAGAGTTTTATTAGTATCTGTTAAACTTCTTTTTGACCAATGAACTGCAGGAAGCATGGTTATTTTTAAATTATTTTTTTCAATTGTTTGGTACCAATCAAGTTCGTTTACGTTTTTAAAATTGTTTTTTGTAAAATATTTTCCAAGCCTAAGGGGAGCAATTACCTTAGCATCCTTGTAGGGAAATTTTCTAATTGTACCCATGTCTTGATGATCATAGTGATTATGTGTCAGCAAAAATAAATTAATTTTTGGAATTTCACTTAAGCTTAAAGCTGGTTCAACATATCTTTTAGGTCCAAAAATGAGTGGTCCTGCATTTTTTGAAAAAACAGGGTCTGTTATAATAGTTGTTTCACCAAGTTTAATTAAAAAGGTTGCATGGCCAATCCAACCAATATAATTACCATTTTGTTTTGAGGCTAAATCTTTTAAAACATCTTCTTTTTTCAAAACATGATCACCTGGAATTGTCATGTCTAATTTTTTCTTCTCTTTGTTAAAAGTAGAGTAAGACCATTTAATTTTATCGTCTCTTACAGGAGAACCTTCTGGGTTTCTAAAGGTATTATCAGGCAAATGATGATACGGTTTATTATCCATAGAATTTAAATTTGAAAAAATAGAAAAACAGAAAACTAAAACAATAAGCTTCTTAGTCATTGATCTTATTGATTTCTGTAAAATGTCCCATTTTTCTTTTTTCTTTAACTTCCTTTTTTAAATAATCGAAAAAAAATTCGTTACCTTGCAATTTTTTTCCTTTATATTTAGTTATTTCATTACCTAGAATATTTGTCATTTTAGCATTGTAAAGTTTTAATGTATTTACCTTTTTGAGACCACAAACTGCACGAATATGGTTTTCGAATTGACTGATATTGTGTGAGTTAATTGTCATGTGACCAGAATTATGTACTCTGGGTGCGATTTCATTTACTAACAAATTGTCTTTTTCATCTATAAAAAATTCGACACATAAAGTTCCCACATAATCTAATTTTTCACTAATTTTTTTTGCATTTTCAATAGATTGAGAAAAATGTTCTTTACTTATGTTAGCTGGAATTTTTGAGACTTTTAATATTTGATCTTCATGTTTATTTTCAAATGGTTCATAAATTTCGTATTCATTTTTTTTAAATCTTGTGACTATTACAGAGATTTCTTTTTTTAAGTTTACCATTTTTTCTAATATATATTCGCTATCTATAGAAAGGCTAATATTCTTACAATCCTCAAGATTATTTAATTTAAATTGCCCCTTTCCATCATAACCAAGAGTAGCTGTCTTCAACATCGCAGGTAAAAGATCGGCATTTGATATCAAATCACCTTTATTATTAATCTTTTTGTATTGTGTGGTTTTAATATTTTGATCATTTACAAAGTTTTTCTCCAAAATTCTATTTTGAATGATCTTATTTATTTGAGGTTTTGGCAAAACTTCTTTTATAGAATTAAGTTTATCCAAAATATCAAAAGGGATATTTTCAAATTCGAAAGTAATTTTGTCTACTTTTTTAGTAAAATAATTAAATTTTTCCTTATCGTTATAATTTGACAAAATAAATTCATCAGAAAATTCTTTTGCAGGAGACATTGGGTCATCGCTCCATACAATTGTATAGACATCAAGTTTTTTTGCTGCCATACAAAGCATACTACCTAATTGACCACCACCCAAAATACCAAGATTAGTTTTCTTCATTAGTTATTTTGGTTTTTTATTCACTGATTTTGTTTGTTTAATTCTTAATTTCAGCAAGGAATTTTTTATTTTTTTATCAGTTATGCCAAGAATAGACGCAGCATATATTGCAGCATTAATTGCACCATCTTTTCCTATTGCAACAGTTCCAACAGGAATACCTTTCGGCATCTGAACTATTGATAATAAACTATCAAGACCTTTTAGTTTTTTACTTTCAACCGGAACCCCAATAACTGGGACAGTTGTTAAAGAGGCAATCATGCCAGGCAAATGAGCAGATCCACCAGCTCCAGCAATTATAACTGAATAATTAGTCTCTGATTTTTTTGCAAATTCATAAAGTCTTTTTGGTGTTCTATGCGCTGATACAATTTTCACATCAAAACTAATTTTTAAACTTTTTAAAATTTTAACACAATCTTTCATAGTTGAATAATCCGATTGACTACCCATTACTATTGCTATTTTTGGATATTTTTTAAGTTTCATTTACGTATTTATTATCAGATATATAACAAGTATTATATAACTAAACTTATGAATTTCAAAATTGACAACTTGCAATATTGTAAATGGGATAGGTCAGTTTTTGAAATCAATCGTGAGGCTGGACTAGACGCGGTTCACGTCACAATAGTATATCACGAAGATTTTGATGAATTACAAAAAAGAATTTCAGAATGGAAAGAACACTTTAAAAACCATGATGATTTAATTTTCTTAGGAAAGGACTTTAGAGATATTGAGAAAGCTAAGAAAAATAACAAAACAGCGATATTTTTTGGGTTTCAAAATTGTTCGCCAATTGAGGATGATATAAATCTTATTGAGAAGGTTCATGAACTTGGTTGTAGATTTATGCAACTTACTTATAACAACCAATCCTTATTAGCCTCCGGTTGCTATGAAAAAATTGATAGTGGAGTTACTAATTTTGGTAAAGAAGCAATAAAAGAAATGAATAGGGTGGGTATCGTTATTGATATGTCTCATTCGGGTGAAAAAAGTACATTTGATGCAATTGAATTAAGCCAAAAACCAATTGCAATAACTCACTCCAACCCAAATTTCTGGCATAAAGCAAAAAGAAACAAGTCAGATGATTTGCTTAAAACATTATCTCAAAGTGGAGGCATGTTAGGATTTTCTCTTTACCCTCATCATCTTAATGACAATTCAAATTGTAAATTAGATAATTTTTGTGAAATGATTGCAAGGACTGCTGAAATAATGGATGTAAAAAATCTTGGTATAGGTTCAGACTTGTGTTTAAACCAGCCAGATGAGATTGTAGAATGGATGAGGAATGGAACTTGGACAAAAAAAAAAGTTTACGGAGAAGGAACAATTAATAATGTAGGCTTTCCAGAACAACCTAGTTGGTTTAAAGATGCTAGAGGATTTAAAAATATTGAGAACGGACTTAAAAAAATTGGATTTAATTTGGATGAGATTAATGGAATATTGGGTAATAACTGGTATAATTTTTACAAAGGTATTAGTTAATGCAAATTGAATTAAGAGACCCAAAAAAAATAATGAAATTAAAACGACTTGGTTCTTTCCATCAATCAAAACTTTCATTTTTAAGATCTTTTTTGAGAGAGTTTTATTCCTGGGATTATAAAAGAGAGTTATTTGAATTAGATAATGATGGATATGGTGTTGCCGTTTATTCTTTTAGAAAAGAAAAAAGAAAATACTCTTTGGTTTGTTTTGCAAATAAATTAGATGATAACGAAAGGTCAGATAGGGTAATAGCAACAAAATGGGATGCATCATTTACTTTGTTCGATGG
>CACIAP010000011.1 GCA_902584685.1 uncultured Pelagibacteraceae bacterium
TAAATACAGAAAATCGTAAACTAAACTTTTTGTGTTTTGTTCTACGCAACTATCCTCTTTACCAAAATGATATGAAGCAACCATTAAAAAAATTATTAAAACAATTTCTGGAACTATCATCCAAGTAAAAATTACTATCAATGAGACAGCTATATAAGCTAAGTAAAAGTATGACTTATTTTCCACTTTATAGATTTTCATTAATTTATAACCTTTTAGGTGATCAAGAGCTCCATGAGAAACACCTATGATAGATATTAAAAAGAAACAGATGATAGTTTGATATTGAAATTCTATTTGTTTATTTTCAAAATATTTTGAAATTGAAATTAAAAAAATAATATTGAATAGAAGTAAAAAAAACGAATATTTTTTATTTATTTTAAATAAATCCATTAATTGAATAGAGCCTTTATAAAAGGCCACTTTGGCATTTTTGATATTATTGATAAGTCTTGAAAAATATTACTTTTATTTGAGAGAAATTTTATACTTGTTTCCGAGCTAGAATTAAACATTTCAAAAAAAATATTTGGCATTTTTTGAGCATTCTTTTTCAGCACTTTTAAAAATATTTTATCAAGAACTTCATATTTTTTTCCGATATTGTAAGTTTTTAAACTATCTAAATTTTTAACAATATATTTACAATGTTCTTGAATATTCAAAAAAGTATATCCAGTACTTAATCTTGTCATTTTACCTGCTGTTCCGATATTAATTTTTTTTTCGCCGTTTAAATTTTTAGGATAAAATAATGGAATCTGTCCTTTTTCTTTATAAATAATTTTATAATTTTTAATCTTAAGAATATTTTCAATATATTCCTTAATCTGAAAATCATAGTCTTTTTCTGAAGGATCTTTCATATTTGATAACCAAGTTGTTTCAATTAAAGCTTTATTTTTTGAAAACGGAAGAGTGTAAAAAAAATGAACGCTATTTTTTTGGTCACAATCAAAATCCATTAAATTAATTATAGAATCATCAAATATATTCTTGTCCGTTTCAATTTCATAACCTCCAAAATGTTGCCAAAGATCATTTTCATTTGAATTTATTTTAGGAACACTATTAAATACGTATGAATTCTCTGTATTTACATCTTCCTTATTTCTGAAGAAATGAATATTCTTATTTGCTTTAAGTCTTTTCAAAGTTTTTTCGTAAAATAGACCACTATCAATAGATTGATACGGTAGACTTCCACATTCAATCTGTTTTGATTTATTGGGAATATTAATTGAAAAAGAATCCCAACTTTTAATCACACAATCTTCAAAATTATGAGGAAATGTTTTCCAAAAAGACCATGTTTTATCTCTTTGGTATTCAGTTCTAGGCTCAATGATAGCTAATGTTTTATCACTTAATTTGTTATTAATTTCAAGCTCGTAAGCCAAGGAGAGGCCAGCGCAACCGCCACCAATTATTGTATAATCAAATTCTTTCATCTATGTTAATTTCTAAGCCAATTTCATTATGTTCTTCATTTCTGTAATAATTATCTGATTGAATAAATAATAATCTAAAAAAATCAAAAACACTCATAATAGTTTGAAGGATTTTGCCATTTTTAGTAACATAAATTTTTCCAGATCGATTATATTCCTCAATGTCTCCTTTTTTAATGATTTTATAACCAATCTCTCTATAAACTCTGCGAGCAACTAATATAGCAAAACGGCACCTAATTGGAATTTCTCTGATCGAATTAAAACAACTATTATAAAACAAATCTGCTGTAGTAATTGTATCTTTTATATTTGAAAGATCATGCTTAATATATTCTCTGTTTTTCTTTCTATCTTCTATTACATCTCTAGAAATATTTGTAAGCTGCATCGCTATCCCTAAATCAATAGCCGATTTCAGAGCTGTTTTAGATTTTACTCTAAGAATTTTTGCCATCATCAAACCTACCGTTCCAGCTACTCTATAAGAATATATCAGCAGCTCCCTTTTGGATTTAAATTCTATTTTTTCTTTTAAATCAGACTCAATGCCATCAAAAAGATCGAGAACAATTTTTTCTGATACATCGAAGTTTTTAATAATGCCATGTATCTTTTTGATACTATCGTTTTCGAAGTTGCGGTTAATAAAGTCATTTTTATAGGTAAGGAATTTCTTCTTTTTAATCTCTAAAGATATTTCTTCATCAGCAATATCGTCTAATATTCTACAAAAATCATATAGGTCAGATCCATTTTTATAAACATCGCTAGGCAAGAAAAATCCAGCCCAGCTAAAAGACTTTGCATGAATTGATAAAAGATTATTCACCATTAAAGAATTTTATCTAAAACTTTTGCCGATGATAAAACTCCAGGTACACCAGCACCAGGATGTGTTCCAGCACCAACAAAATATAATCCATCATAAATTTCAGACTTATTGTGAAATCTAAAATAAGCAGATTGCGTAAATTTTGGTTGAATTGAAAAGCCTGATCCAAATTTTGTGTTAAGATCTTTTTCAAAGTAGTCGGGCGTTAAGTAGAAATCCTCTACTATGTTTTCTCTTAAATTTGGAAGCAAATCCTTTTCCATTTTATCAATTACTAAATTTTTAATTTTTTCACCGTTCTCCGACCAATTTATATTTGATTGATTATTTGGAACTGGGACTAGAACATAAAAACAATCACATCCATCGGGTGCCATCGAATTATCTGTTGCTGTAGGTCGATGCAGATAATAGCTTATATCATCGTTAAGTTTCTTTTTATCAAAAATATCATCCAAATGTTCTTTATATTTGTTACCAAATTTAATCGTGTGGTGAGCGACATCCTTGTAAACTTTTTTAGTTCCAAAATAATAAACAAATAAACCCATTGAATAATCCATTCTTTTTCTCTTAAAGTTGAAAAAAAAATTCAGGTCTTTTTTATTTAATAATCTCTCATAGACATCAGGCGGATCAGCATTACAAACCACATTATTTGCAGAAATTTCATCACCGTTTTCTAGTCGAATACCTTTAATTGTTTTTCGATTTGAAATAATTTTGTTTACCTCAAAGCCTTTTTTTATTTTTATATTCTCCTCAATCATTAATGTTTCAAGACCCTTAATTATATTTCCGGTTCCCCCCATCGAGTAATGAATTCCCCATTTCTTTTCTAAATAAAGTATTAAGCCATAAATCGAAGTTGTTGTGAAAGGATTACCACCCACAAGTAGAGGATGCATGCTAAGAATTCTTCTTAGTTTTTCGTGTTTAACATATGAGGACACAAGAGAATAAACAGATTTATAACTTTTTAATTTTAATAAAGATGGAATTTGTTTCATCATGAAAAAAGGTTTCGTAAAGGGAACATCTGAAAGTTCTAAATACCCCTTTTCAAAAATTTTTTTTGTGAAATTTACTAATTTGATATAACCTTTCACATCATCTGGAGAAATTGCAGATATTTGCTTTTCCATTTCTTCTTCATTTCCTGAGTAATTGAATTTTGTGCCATCTTCAAAAACGAATTGATACCAAATATCTAAAGGTTTTATGTTTAAATAGTTTTTTGGATCTTTTCCAAATAATTCGAACAACTCATATATCAAATAAGGTGCGGTAATTACTGTCGGTCCAGCATCAAATGAAAACCCATTCTTTCTAAAAATTCTTGCTCTACCACCTAAATCATTTTGTTTTTCAATTAAGGTCACCTTGTGGCCTTTTGCTCTCAGCCTAAGAGCTGCAGATATACCACCAAAACCTGAACCTATAACTATGGATTTCATAACAATAATTTATATTTTTTTTCTAAAAATGTAAGAATTTATTTTAATTTGAGCCAGCTTTTTTCAAAGCATCTTTAGCATCTTCTAAATTTTTTTGAAATAAATTGTCAAGCTTTGATTTTTCAATTGAATTTTTAATTAAATTTTCTGAAGCAGAGAATGCAACATCTACTGAAGTATTTTTAATTTCTCTAACAGCTTCATCCTTCATTTGTTTAATTTTGCTTAAAGATAGTTCTTTTTTAATTTTAGCCGAGTTCTCAAACTTAAGCTCTAATTCACTCACCATTTTTTCAGAGTCATTTTTTGCTTGATCTATAATTTTTTTACTTTCCTTCACGGCTGAGCTTAATTTTGATTGAGAGTCTTCTAATAATTTTTTTGTTTCTATTCTTAACTTTTCACTTTCATCTAATTCATTTTTTATCTCAGTGATCTTTGTGTCTAAAGCCTCATTTATTTTTCTTGGGATCTTGAAATAAATTAGAACTCCAAAAAAAATAACAAAAGATACAGCTACCCAAAAAGTTGAGTCAAATTCCATTTGTGCTCCTGCTCAATTTTTTAAGTTCTTCTTCAACTAAAGCAGAAACACTGCTTTCATTTACATCAGTTCCAATTAATCTTTTTATGACTTCGTTGGTTATATTAGAAGCTATTGAATTTATCTTTTTTGGTGAAGATAATTTTAACTCGATTATTTCTTTTTCAACATTTTGAATTTCTGAATTTAAGTCTTCATCAAGTTTCATTTTTTTTTTTGTTATTTCAGAGACAACCTTCTCTCTTGCGGTTAACATTACTTCTTTAGCTTTGTTTTTACTTTTCAATATTATCTCATCAAATTCTTCGAGATTTTTTTCACTTTGTTCTCTTTGCTTTTCAGCTGTCTCAATATTTTCTAAAATTTGCAATCTTCTCTGTTCTAGGTTTTTACTTATTCTAGGCAAGATAAATTTAGAAAGGACTAAAAAAAGGGTACCGAAAGTTATGGTTAACCAAAAAATTTGCGATACCCAAAATTCAGGATCCAATTGAGGCATTCCTCCTTTTTCTGCACTTTTCACTGCTACAGTGCAGAACGAGAAATAAAAAATATTAAGTAAAATAATTTTTTTCACAATTACTTAAAAAGCAAATAAAATTATCAAAGCTACAACAAGCCCAAACAACCCAGTGGCCTCAGCTAATGCGAAACCTAAAAGTAAATTTGGAAATTGTTTTTGAGCTGCAGATGGATTTCTCATAGCGCCAGATAGATAGTTACCAAAAATAATACCTATTCCTACTCCTGCTCCTGCTAGAGCAATTGCCGCTAATCCCGCTCCAATCATTTTTGCTGCTTCTAACTCCATATTATCCTCCTTATGATTAATGGTGTAAATTTAATGCATCATTTAAATAAATGCATGTTAAAATTGCAAAAACATAAGCTTGAAGAAAAGCAACTAATATCTCCAAACCTGTTAATGCAACTGAAAAACTCAGTGGAAGCCATCCACCGACAATTCCAAGACTTACTACAAAGCCTCCGAATACTTTCATCATCGTATGTCCCGCCATCATATTTGCAAATAATCTTACAGATAAACTGATGGGTCTACTTAAATAAGAAATAATTTCTATAACTACTATAAGTGGCAACAAGACAATAGGCACTCCGCTGGGTACAAAAAGTTTTAAATAGCCAAATCCATGTTTAATAAATCCGATAATTGTCACTCCAATGAAAATAAATGCTGCCAAAACAAATGTCACTATTATGTGGCTTGTTACTGTAAAAGAATAGGGGATCATACCGAACATATTACAAAAAAGAACAAACATAAAAAGCGAAAATATAAATGAAAAATATGGTTTAGCTTTCGAACCAGCTGTATCGCTTATCATTTTAGACACAAATGTATAACTAAGTTCTGAGAGCAATTGTATTTTATCAGGAATTATTTTTTTCTTTTGTGCACCTAAATTAAAAATTATTAATATTGCTAATGAGCTTATGACCATAAATAAACTTGCATTAGTAAAGGATAAATCTATTTCACCTATTTTTATTTCTGGACCAATTCTATAAACATTAAATTGGTACATTGGATTTGCTGTCATAAAATCAATTCTGTAGTTTTTTTGCTGACCTGATTACATTTAATATACCCGCAACTACACCAACAAAAAAAAATATTATTATTAACCATGGTTTAGTATCAAACCAATTATCTAAAATAAACCCTATAATTGTCCCTACTAATACAGCCGCCACTAATTCAGTGCTCAATTTGAAAGCTTGTCCAATATTAGATGTTTGGGGATTTTCTTTTTCTACTTTTAACTTTTTACGTGCATTTTTTAGGCGATCTTTTAGCCGTTCTTTACCCATCTAGGCAACCATGCTCTCAGCTTTTTCAAGGTCAACTGAAACTAGCTGGCTTATGCCTTTCTCTGGCATGGTTACACCATAAAGTCTATTCATTTTTGACATCGTAAGGGCGTGATGGGTAACAATAATAAATTTTGTTTTAGTAATTTTTATGAGTTCATCCAAAAGATTACAAAAACGAGTAACGTTTGCGTCATCTAAAGGTGCATCTACTTCATCAAGAACACATATTGGTGAGGGGTTAGTTAAGAAAACTGCAAAGACTAAAGATAAAGCAGTGAGTGCTTGCTCTCCACCTGAAAGAAGAGTAATTGACTGAAGTCTTTTTCCTGGAGGACTTACCAACATTTCTAAACCTGCATCAAGCGGATCATCAGAGTCAACTAATTCCAGTTTCGCGCTTCCACCGTTAAATAATTTTGTGTAAACTTCATTAAACTTTCTATTAACCTTTTCAAAGGCCTCAAGGAGTCTTTCTCGACCTTTTTGATTAAGTTCATTAATACTTTCTTTAAGTTTGACAATAGCTGTCACTAAGTCAGATCGATCTTTTTCCATTTTTTTAATTTCAATTTCGTATTTACTTGTTTCTTCATCTGCTCTTAGATTTACTGATCCTAGTTTGTCTCTCTCTCTTTTCTTTTCATCAAGCAATTCTTCTTGTGTGAGTGCGTCCGGGAGATCACTTTGATCTTTCAAGTTTGAGAATTCAAAAACATCTTTTTCTGCAAGATTTAATTCATTTTCAATTCTCTCTATCAAATCAATTCTTCTTTTTGACAGACCATCAATTGTTGCTGTTGAACTCGCTTTTCTTTCTCTGATTTCTATAGAATTTTCTCTGATCTCTGAAAGCTCAAGATTTAGGGCGTTAGATTTTTTATCTGATATTTCAATTAATTTTTCATTCTCTTCTTTCTCAATTTCAGAAAGTCTCAAATTTTCAGTTAATTGCCCTTTTTTTTCTGCTTGGGTGTTTGGTTTATTTTCTAATAGATTTAATTGACTAGATGATTTCTGTCTTCTTTCATTTAGTTGTTTTATTGATTTGTCGGAGTTTTCAAGTAGATTTTTCCAACTTTCAATTTCAGTATCAATAATTTTTATTCTTTCTTTTCTTTTAATAGAATCGTTTTTTATGTTTTGATTTTTACTGTAGCTTTCAGCATATTCTTCAATTATGTTTTTACATTCTTCAATAGCTTTTATAGCATCATCATTTTGGTTCTGACCGATTAAAGTCTTTACGTTTTCAAGATTGTTTTTAAGTTTATTTTTTACGGAAAAAAGATCGTCATTAGATTTTTTTTCAGTATCGTAGTATTTTGTATCAATATCGATTAAATCATTTTTTTCTTCTTTTAATCTTTTTTCATTTGAATTAGCATCGATCGTAATACCTTTTTCTCTATCTAAATCATTATCGATTTCAACAAGGCTATTTTTAAAATTTTCGATCTCTTTTTGTATTCTATCATTTTCCTCATCCAAACTTTTAAGTTCCAAGTTTAATCTTTGGATTTTAGAAAGTATTTCAAAATTTTTCTCTTTGATTGGATTATTTGTTGCATTTTCACTTTCTATATTTTTTTCAATTTCATTTATTTTATTTGAAATATTCTCAAATTCCTGATCAGAGTCTTTATTAATTTCTTTTTCTAAAGTAATTTCTTTATCTATCTCCTGCAATTTGAGAAAATATAATCCAGCCTCGATTTTTTTAATTTCTTCTGAGATCATCTTATATTTCCCGGCTTCTTCTGCTTGTTTTTGCAAATTTGCTAGTTGTTTCTCTTGTTGTCTCCTTAATTCATCTGCTCTTTTTAAATTATTTTCTGCAGCATTTAATCTTACTTCAGCTTCATGTCTTCTAGCATGTAAACCAGAAATTCCTGCAGCCTCCTCAAGAATTGCCCGTCTATCACTCGGTTTTGCTGTTACTAACGATCCAATTCTACCTTGGCTTATTAATGATGGAGAGTGAGCCCCAGTTGAAAGGTCAGCAAAAAACATTTGAGCATCTTTTGCCCTTACTTCTTTCCCATTTATATGAAACTTTGATCCCTTATCTTTTTCAATCTTTCTTCTAATTTCTATTTCGGGAATGTGTTTATAATTGTGTGATCCTAAACTTCCATCATTCGATAGGTTTACAATTACCTCAGCTATATTTTTGGAAGGTTTGTTTGAAGTACCGGAAAAAATTACATCTTCCATACCTGAGCCTCTCATACTTTTTGCTGATGTTTCACCCATGCACCATCTTAAAGACTCAACGATATTTGATTTACCGCAACCGTTTGGACCAACTATTCCAGTTAGACCGTCCTCAATAAGTAAACTTGTTTTATCTGCGAAAGATTTAAAACCGTTTAGTTGAATTTTTTTAAATTCCATTAAGGAATTATAACAGTTTTTCTATGGCTTTTTTTAAATTTTTAAACGATAGCGTTTTTTCAAACTTTTGGTCGTTTAAAATAAGTGTAGGGGTTGAATTTATATCAAATTCTTTTACACCCTCGATTCGTTCGTTTAAGATAAAGGCCTCTAACTCAGTGTTAGAAAAACACTTTTCTTCATCTAGAGGTTTTCCAAATAATTTTATAACTGAAGACAAATTTGAATTAAGTTCTTCAATTGTTGATCCTTTAGCCCACTTTTTTTGGTTAGAATATAAAAAATGTAGTAAGTCTGATTTGCCATCATTGTTACAATGAACCAGTTTAGATGCATTTAATGCTGCCATGTCTAATGGGAAATTTCTAAATTCAATATTTATAATACCAGTATCAATAAATTCTTTTTTTAATTCAGGGTAAACTTTATTATGAAAATCTGCACAGAATGAACAAGTAAGAGACTCGTAAATTATTAGTTTAATTTTTGCATCTTCTCTTCCCTCAATTATTGGTTTGAAGGAAGATGCGTTAATATTTGTCTGAAATAGAACAAAAATTATTAGTACAAAAATTTTCTTAATCATTTTTTTCTCTATACACTTTAGCAAATTCTTTTAAAGAATTTTCAATTTTTTTATTTTTAATTTCCCCTAAATTATATTTGGAATTACTTTTTTTAACACTCTTTATTTTTTCATCTTTTCTGTCAAAGGTATACACTTTTAATGTTGAAATTAAATCATATCCAAAAAAAGAATTGATCTTATCTATTATATTTTTTTTCGAATACTCTAACTCGACTTCGTGACCTCTCTTAACCATTACTTCCAATACAGATTTTCTAAATTTATTAGAACTCAAATATTTTTTTGGATAACTTAAAGAAAATAGCTCATCACCAACAAACATTTTCCAATTTTCTATAAGTTCAGAATAAACCTCTCCTTTTTGTTTCAATAACTTTTTTACCTTTGTGGGCAAAGTGTCTTTAAAAGATCTTAATCCTTGAATGACTTTAAATCTCTGATTAGAATTAAATTTCATGATTAAATCAATTATATCAAAAAAAATTTTATTTTGGTACGATAATAATAAGAGAAT
Organism: uncultured Pelagibacteraceae bacterium; assembly: GCA_902584685.1. Classification (GTDB taxonomy): domain Bacteria; phylum Pseudomonadota; class Alphaproteobacteria; order Pelagibacterales; family Pelagibacteraceae; genus Pelagibacter. The sequence continues at coordinate 9,624 of CACIAP010000011.1, forward strand.
TCTCCCATGGAGAAAAAATAATTCTAAGGAACAAAAACTTTATTTCACGTTGGTTAGTGAGTTTATGTTGCAACAAACTCAAGTTTCAACTGTAACTCCTTATTTCAAAAGATTTGTGCAAAAAATTCCAAACTTTAAAAAGTTGTCTAAAGTAAATGACCAAATACTAATGAAGTTGTGGGAAGGACTGGGTTACTACTCTAGAGCTAGAAATCTAAAAAAATCTGCGATAATGATCAATGGTAAATTTGGTGGAACTTTACCATCCAATATTGAAGATTTAAAATCTTTGCCTGGAGTTGGTGACTATACGTCTACTGCAATAATGGCTATTGCTTTCAATCAAAAATTTATTCCTTTGGATGGAAATGTTGAAAGAATTCTTAAAAGGGTTCTATACCTTAGGAGCGAAAAAGCTATATCAAAAGAAAATATGCAAATTTCAAAAAAATTTTTTGGTTTATCAGAAAGAGCAAGTGATTATGCTCAAGCTATAATGGAATTAGGTGCTTTAGTATGCAGGCCTACCTCTCCATTATGCGACAAGTGTCCAATAAGAATAAATTGTATTTCATATAAACGAAAAGATTTTTCTTTAATAAAAAAAACAAAAAAAAATAAGATCAAATATTTTGAGGCAAATATTTATATGAATGAAAATAAAATGTTATTAGTTAGAAATAATAAATTTAACTTTCTTAAAAATTTATTAATCTTTCCGATGAACGAAATAGATAAGTCAAAATTTAACTCTTCACCAAAAGTAAAAACAAAAATTAAGATATCTAATATAGATATGAATATTGTAATTAATAAAAATAAAATTAAATCAACAAATAAAGGCTTAATTTTTAACCGAAAAAAAATAGTAAGTGAAGTAATACCATCTTTTACAAAAAAATTATTTAGAGTAGCTTCAAATAATGTATGAAAAAAATTGGAATTATCGGAGCAGGGATATCAGGATTATACATAGCTAATCTTTTTAAAAAAAACCCTAAATATCAAGTATCAATTTTTGATAAAAAAAACTCTCTTAATCTAGATGAGGGGTACGGCCTACAATTATCTACAAACAGTGTCAAACTTTTAAATGAAATTGGATTTAACAAATTAGAAAAAAACGAAAAATTTAATCCAGAAAAAATAAATTTTTATTCAAAAAAAAATGAAGATAAAATATGTGAACTAGATATATCTGAATTTAACTCAAATGATTGCAAGTATACTACTTTGAAAAGATCTACTTTGATCAATTTTCTAAAAAAAGATTTAGAGGATTTGATCAAAACGAATTATAGTGTATCGAAAATTGATCAAGAGCAAGAAAAAATAAAACTTACTTTTGAAAATAAAGAAACTCACGAATTTGACTATCTAATTATTTCTGAAGGGGTTTTTTCAAAAAGTAGAAATCTTGTTTCAAATAAACAAGTTCAACCAAAATATAATAATACTTTAGCTATAAGAGGAATGATACCGGCAAATTCAAATATAATTGATAAAAAGAATATTTTGTTATTTTTGGGCTCTGATTTTCATCATGTAATTTATCCTATTTCTCCAGGTGGAGATTTAAACTTAATAGCTATAATGAAATATAAACTTTCAGCAGACGAACAGAAAAATTACTCATTGTTTAATGATAAATTATTTATACAAAAAATTTTGGAAAATATTCCTCAAGAGAACAAAGAATTTTTTAATAATCTTAAAGAATTAAAAATATTTCCTGTGTTTGTTAGTGATAATTTTTTTGAAGTAAAAAATAAGAACATTTATTTAATAGGAGATGCTTTTTTTGCTTTTCCACCATCATTAGCTCAAGGCGCATCTCAGTCTATAGAGGGCGCACATGAACTATTCGTTAGTATAGAAAATAATTCCAATGCTAACTTTTTTAAAAATAGGGTTAATAAAATAAAAATGGTAAATAATAGATCAAAATTAAATCAGTTTGCTTTTCATCTATCAAATCCTTTAACTGTATATCTTAGAAATATTTTTTTAAAAAAATTAGTCAAAAGTAAAAAGTTTTTAGAAAGTTATTTAGGAAAAATTTATAGGTAACTTTTTGACAAGAATTTTTGTCTTAAATTATCTATTGGCACGAAAGTATTTCCTAATTCGCAATGCCAATAAGTCCATCCATTACAGCTTTCTGCTCCTAAAATTGTAGCTGCAACCTTATGAATTGAACCTTCAGTTTGAGCATGTTTGATACTCCCATCAACCATAATTTTTGCACTGATTTTCTTTTTATTATCAAAAATAATAGTGCCAGGCTTAATTATTCCCAATTCAACCAGTGAACCAAAAGGTATTCTTGGTTTGGATTTATTGTTTTTAAGTGTATCTAAATAATGATCTTCTATTGGTTTTGTATTTTTCAATCTTTGTTCGGCAGCTTTGAAATAGGATTTTTCTTTTTCTATACCGTAATAATTTCTACTCAATTTTTTTGCAACCGTTGCAGTTGTGCCTGATCCCAAAAATGGATCAAGAATTAAATCATCTTTATTTGAAGTTGCTAATAAAATTCTATGAAGTAAAGCTTCTGGTTTTTGTGTAGAATGAACCTTCTTTCCATTTTTTTTTAAACGTTCTGTTCCATTGCAAATGGGCAAATCCCAATTAGATCTCATTTGTAAATCATCATTCAAACATTTTAATGATTGATAATTAAAAGTATATTTTGAATTCTCTGATTTTGAAGCCCAAATTAAAGTTTCATGAGCATTAGTAAATCTTGTCCCTCTAAAATTTGGCATTGGATTTTTTTTGTTCCAAATTACATCATTTAAAATCCAAAACCCTAAATTTTGAATAGCTGTACCAACTCTAAATATATTATGATAACTTCCTATAACCCAGATTGCTCCATTCTTTTTTAAAATTCTTTTACACTCACTTAACCACGCATATGTGAATTCGTCATATTTCTTAAAACTTTCAAATTGATCCCATTTATCATTTACTGCATTAACTTTTGATCTATCTGGTCTAGTTAGTTTATTTTTTAGTTGAAGGTTGTAAGGCGGATCTGCAAAAACTAAATCGAAAGTCTCATCTGGAATTCTTTTCAATTCTTTAAGACTGTCTCCGTTAATAATTTTGTTTTTTAAATCTAACTCTCTCATTTTAAAAGAAACAATTAGACTCTAGGTCGGAGTCCAGGTCAACTCATGATTGAATTAATTTTGATTAATTGTGCCTTCGATTATTTGGGACTCAATATATTGTGTATTGGTTTGAATGTTTTTCTATGATGTTTTGTAATTCCAAATTTTTTAATTGCTGAAAGATGATCTCTAGTTCCATAGCCAACATTTTTATCCCACAAATAAGCTTTAAATTTTTTTGACATTTTTTTAATTAATCGGTCTCTTGAGACTTTTGCTAAAATAGATGCTGCAGAAATTTCTGGAATTTTCTGGTCACCTCTAACAACTGATTTTATATTTAGGTTATTAATATTAGGTTTTTTATTTCCATCAACTTTTACAATTTTAGGTTTGAATTTTAATTTTAAAATTGATCTTTTCATTGCCAAAAGAGATGCGTTTAAAATATTAATTTTCTCAATTTCTTTCTTTGAGGCAGTCCCAATAGCCCAATAAGAATTTTTTTTTATATAGTTTTCCAAAAATTCTCTTTTCTTAGGAGATAATTTTTTTGAGTCTTTTACTTTCTTTTTATCAAAACCTTTTTTAAAGACTACCGTCGCGGCATATACAGGCCCAATAAGACTACCTCTACCGACCTCATCTACTCCAGCAACATTTTTTTGAGATTTATATTCCAATTTTCAATTCTTCAATTTTATTCTTTATTTCCTTTAAATCTGCCCAAGAAAATTTTTTTTGATCAGGCTGTCTTAACAAATAAGCAGGGTGGAAGGTAACCATAGTTAAATAAGTTTTATTATTAACAATTAATTCTTTCCAAACTCCTCTTGATTTGGAAATTTTCTCCTTATTTCCAAAAAAGGCCTCCATCGCAGTGCTTCCAAGCAATATAATCAATTTAGGGTTTATAATTGAAATATGTTTTTTTATAAAAGGAGCATAAGTATTAATCTCAACTTCATTAGGTTTTCTATTTTCAGGTGGTCTGTAATTTACTATATTTGTTAGATAAACCTTATTTCGTTTAATATTAATTGCCGCTAACATTTTATTCAAAAGTAAGCCTGCGTCGCCTACGAAAGGTTTTCCCTGTTCATCTTCTTTTTGACCAGGGCCTTCACCTATCAGCATAATGTTACTGTCATGATCACCATCAGCAAAAACCAGATTGTTTGAATTATTTTTTAGAGTGCAATTTTCAATATTAGAGATTTCATCCTTAAGTTTTTTAAGTAAATCCTCCTTTTTTTCGATTTTCACAAATCTTTTAATAGGAGCATTTGAGAAGTTAAAAGCGGATTTGATAAAGTTGTATTTTTGCATTTTATTTCTTTTATTTAAAAAAAAAAATCATATTCTTTAAGTATGAATAAATTTTGTTTTTTTTTGATAATTTTTTTATATCAAACTTTTTCCTACGCTAAAACAACTGAAAATATTGAATTCAACCACAAGTATTTATCAAATTATTTTTCAGCAATAATATCCATTAATAATCAAGACGATAAAGATTCGTTAAAATATTTAAATAACACCAAGACTCTTGTTAAAACTCATGAGAGTTATTTGGAAAATTATCTTATCTCGTTAGTTTTAAACAATAAAATTGATATCGCTTTTAATAAAGCTATTCAATTAAAAGCTAACGAAAAAAATTTTTTTGAGGCAAAAGTGCTGTTAGCTCTTAATTCGATAAACAAAAAAGATTTTTCAAATGCGATGTTAACCTTAGGACAAATGGATGAAGTTCCGCTTGATACTCTTGAGCTTATCATCAAAGAGACATTAAAAGATTATATAGATACAATCATATTTAAAAAGATGGACAAAAACGAAGATGTCCAATTCGGTGAAATAGATAAAATAAAAAAGATTTTTCAGTCTTGTTACTTAGGCAAAGAGAGCACAAATTTTTTATTTGAAGAGCTTGTGATTAAAGATACTGAAGATTTTTCAAGGTATATTTTTTTCTATATTAATTATTTAGCTCAAATCAAAGATTTTAATAAAATAAACGAGTTACAAAATAAGATTGATTATACCAATAGCAGCATTTTAATTGCTCAAGCAAAACAGTGGATTGAAAATAAAAGATACGACAAAGTTACTTCAGCGTTCTCATGTAAAAATGAAAATCATATCATATCTGAATTCTTGTTTTTGATTTCTAACTTATATTCTTCACAAGAGCTGTATAAAAAGTCAAATTTCTATATTCATTTATCAAATTATCTAAATCCTGAATTTGATTTTAATAATAGTTTATTAGCTGAAAATTATATAAGTAATAAAAAATTCGATTTAGCTTTAAAATCATTGAATTTTATTTCAGAGGAAGATCTTATTTTTAGTTGGTATAAAAATAAAAAAAAATCTTCAATTATCAAAAAACAGGAAAATGAAACAGCAGCACTCGATTTTTTAGAAAAAAAATTTGATGGATTAAAAACTAATAATATTAAAATTTTGTATGACATGGGTGGAATTTACAAAAGTTTTGAAAAATATGACGAGGCGATAAAAATTTACTCTAAATTATTAGATTTGTTAGACAATAGATCAAAAGCTTATGCTGATATTTTATACAGGCGGGGAGGCAGCTTTGAAAGGATTGGAGATTACGAAACTGCTGACAAAGATTTATTAGAGTCTTTAAAAATTACTCGAGAAAATCCTTACGTATTAAATTACCTTGCATATAGTTGGTTGGAGAGAAACTATAAAATTGAACTTTCAATGGAAATGTTAAAAGAAGCATATGATTTAAGAAAGAATGATCCTTATATAACCGACTCTTTGGGATGGGGATATTATTTAATAAACGATTTTGAAAATGCAGAAAAATATTTGAAGAAAGCTGTAGAATTAATGCCATATGATCCGATAGTTAATGATCATTACGGAGACATACTTTGGATGTTAAATAGAAAAATACAAGCAAGATATTTTTGGAACAATGTATTAAATTTAGAAGAAACAGACTATGAAATGAAAATTAATGTTAAAAAAAAGATTATCTATGGTATAGAAAAAACCTAAATTTTACATGCACAGAAAAGTAATAAAGTCTTTTGCAAAAATTAATCTTTTTTTAAACGTAGTTTCAAAAAAAAAATTTCATAGAATTCAGTCTCTTTTTAGCTTTATTGATCTACATGATAGAATAGAAATATCGACAATTAATCGTAAAAAACATTTTATAAAATTTGACGGTAAATTCTCTAAAGGGATAAGTAAAAAAAATTCTATTTCTACTTTACTAAAAATTTTAGACCAGAAAGGACTAATTAAAAAAAAATACTATATAAAAGTTACAAAAAATATTCCTCAAAAATCAGGTATGGGTGGTGGTTCTATGAATGCCGCTTCAATTCTAAAATTTTTTTTAAAAAGGAAAATTATAATTTTAAATAAAAAAAAAATTTTAGAGATTTGTGAAATGGTAGGTAACGATGTAAAAATAGGGTTATACAAGGGTCCAATTTTTTTGAACTCAAACAATTCAATTCAACCATTAAAAAAAGGATTAAGTTATCATTTGCTTATATTTAAACCAAAAATTGGATGTTCTACAAAATATATTTTTTCAAAATTTAAAAAATTTTCAAAGAAAATACCACCAAACAAAAAAAATTTGCTTAAATTAAATAATAAAAAGAATGACTTGGAACCAATTGTATTAAAAAAATTTAGAAATATTAGCAAACCACTCTTTTTTTTGAAAAGCTTAAAAGGGATAGAATTTGTAAGAATGACAGGGTCTGGTTCTAGCTTTATTGCCTATTTCAAGTCTAAAAAAAACTTACTAAATGCGTCTAAATTATTCACCAATAAATACAAAAAATATTGGTCTGTAATGTCTAAAACTATATAATTTTTGATTAGTTGTGTTATAAGAATTTAATTTTGGGGCGTAGCCAAGTGGTAAGGCAGCGGTTTTTGGTACCGCCATTCCTAGGTTCGAATCCTAGCGCCCCAGCCAGTTATGTTTAAACTAATTAATAACTTTTTTAACCACAGTAAAAACGATTTATTTAAAAAGAATACATTGGATATTCAGAAAAATTTTCCAGTAAAAAAAATATTTGATGCAATTAAGTCTTTTTCAGATGAAAGCGATATTTATTATGTAGGAGGATGTGTTAGGAAGATTTTTTGCCATGAATTAGTGGATGATATTGATTTAGCAACAAACATAAATCCTGACGAGGTTATACTATCATTAAAAAAAAATAATATTTCCTTTTACGAGACCGGAAAAAATCATGGAACAATAACTGCAATTATTGATGATAAGAAATTTGAAATTACATCTTTAAGGAAGGACATATCTACTGATGGAAGACACGCGAAAGTATTATTTTCAAAAGATTGGAGAGAAGATGCGGAGAGAAGGGACTTTACTTTTAACTCAATATACTCGAATGTTTATGGTGAAGTGTTTGATCCCTTTAATGGAAGAAAAGATTTAGAAAATGGTTGTGTCACGTTTATTGGAGATCCGTCAAAACGTATTAAAGAAGATTACCTTAGAATACTCAGATATATAAGATTTTTCTTAAACTATTCAAAAAAAGACCACGAACCGAAAATAAAAAAAATTATCAAACAAAATTTAGATGGCTTGCTTAAAATCTCTAAAGAAAGATTAATAGATGAATTAAAAAAGATCATTTTTTCCAAAGGGTTCATAAATCTAAAAAAGGACGATTTTTCAAAAGGAATTCTTGAACTTGTTTTCCCAAGTTTAAACAATACTTCATTTTTAACTGACAAAAACAAACTTCTTATTGAAGATATACAATTAAACAAGAATTTTATTGTATTGTTAAGTGCTATGATGATCAAAGATTTAAATAGTATTAATTATATACTTTATAAGTTCAATTTTTCTAACCAAGATAAACAGAGACTTCTTTATATTCACGATAATTATCAAATGAGTTTAGAGAAAAGTTTTTTTGATAGAGAGTTGAAAAAAAGAATATATTTTGGTGAAAAAGAAAATCTTTTAGATCTTATAACTTTACAATTATTAATTTTTCATAAAAACGAGAATACACTTAATGATCTGATTAAAATTACTAAAAAAACAGATTTGCCGAAATTTCCTTATAACGCTGATTTTTTAATTAAAAATTTTGATTATAAACCTGGAAAAAAAATGGGAAAAAAACTAAAAGAACTAGAGACACTTTGGGTTGATAATAATTTTAAAATCTCCAAAGAAGAAATCAAGAAAATTATTCTTAATTAGAGATATTTGACATCTTCAATTTCAAAATTTTTTTCACCAGAAGGAGTTTTTATTTCAACTAAATCATTTTTATTTTTTCCTATTAAACCTTTTCCTATTGGTGATTGAAAAAAAATTAGGTTTTTTTTAAGATCAGCTTCGTCTTTGCCAACAATTTTATATGTTAATTTTTCATTAGAATCTAAATCTTTTAGGTAAACAGTTGAACCAAATATTACCTTTCCAATATTTTCGATTTTAGTTACGTCAATAACATTTGCCCTTGCAATAATATCCTCAATCTGTTGAATACGACCTTCGTTATGTGACTGTTGTTCTTTAGCTGCATGATATTCAGCATTCTCTTTTAAATCACCATGTGATCTAGCTTCCGAAATAGCGGATACTATTTCTGGTCTTTTTTTCTCTTTTAAAAAAACTAATTCTTCTTTAAGTTTAGTTAATCCATTAACTGTTATCGGTTCTTTCATAAATTAATTTATTCCCAATTAGCTGTGGGAGGTAAAGACATCAAAATAGCTTCTACATTTCCCCCAGTTTGTAATCCAAATTTTGTACCTCTATCATGTAGCAAATTAAATTCAACGTACCTACCCCTTTTTTTATTTTGGATTAGTTTGTCCTTTTTTTTCCATCTTTTTTTAAATTTCTTTGCAATTATTTCTTTAAATAAATATGAAAAAGCTATACCTACGTCTCTTACAAAAGCAAAATCTCTGTCCCAATTTTCCTTCTTATAATCAAAAAATATTCCTCCAATTCCTCTCGGTTCATTCCTATGATGTAAATAAAAGTAATCATCACACCATTTTTTATATTTTTTGTAATAGTTTTTTCCATGTTTATTGCACATCATTTTTAATTTTTTCTCAACAATTTTTTCTAGCGCTGAGTCTTTAAAGCAAGGAGTAAAATCCATACCTCCACCAAACCATCCATGATCAGTAATTATGTATCTCGTATTAAAATGCATTGCTGGGATATAAGGATTTTTCATATGCATAACAATTGATATTCCTGATGCCCAAAAATTTTTACTGTTGTTAAATCTAGGAATTTTTTTTTTAAATTCGTTTGAAAAATTGCCGTATACTTCAGAAAAATTTACACCTACTTTCTCAAAAATATTTCCATTTTTAAGAAGCTTTGATTTTCCACCTCCCTCATCTTTTGTTTCGCTTCTAGACCATACTTTCGTTTTAAAATATGAAGATCCATTTTCAATATTCTCAATTTCGTGACAAATTAATTCTTGAATTGTTAAAAACCAATTTCGCGCTAATTTTTTTCTAATATTTTCTTCCATAGATTAATTTGATTATAATATTAATTTTGACACCACCATAGATACAGTGGTCGATAGGTTTAGTGATCTTTTTTTTTTAAGAATAGGTATTTTTATTCTTTTGTCTACTTCATGATGAATATTCTTTGGCACACCTGCACTTTCCCTACCAAATAAAAAAGTATCAT
>CACIAP010000012.1 GCA_902584685.1 uncultured Pelagibacteraceae bacterium
GTTTAAAAATAGATTTGATAGAAAAATTAAATTTATTTCTCCAAAAGCGAAGTTTTGGAACTCCATTGGTAGAAAAAAAAAATTTTTTTTGAGTTTGTTTTTACTTTTTATCGAAATTCTTAAAGATAGAAATATTCTTGTTTTTTGTTTTCAAGGAAATGTTTATTGTACACTTTTGTGTAAATTATTTGGAGTAAAGATAATAATAAGGTCAAATTCAGCACCTGATGGTTGGTCACAAAATAAGTTTAAGCACTTAGTCTTTAAACATATACTTGGAAAAGCCGATAGAATTATTGTAAATAGTTTAGATTTTAAAAAAAAATTCCATTCAAAATTCAACATCCACACCGAATGTATTTATAATCCATTGAATAAAAGTGAAATAAAGAAAAAATCGAATGTCAAAAGCAAAATTAAGTTTGACAAAAAAAAGTTAAACCTCATCAATGTAGGCAGATATACTGACCAAAAAGATCAATTAACCATCCTTAAAGCAGTCAATAAAATCAAAGACAAGATAAAATTTAATTTATTGATAGTTGGAAGAGGTGCCGAAAAAGATAATTTAAATAACTATATTGAAAAAAATAATCTTTCAAGACATGTAAAATTAATTAATTTTCAAAATAATCCTTTTAATTTAATTAAATCGTCAGATATTTTTATTTTATCCTCATTATATGAGGGTTTACCAAATGTTTTATTAGAGACGCAAGTTTTGAAAAAATTTATTATTTCATCAGATTGTCCAACAGGACCAAGAGAGATTCTTTTAGATGGAAAAGCAGGATTTCTATTTAACGTTGGTGATTATATGCAATTGTCAGATTTAATTTTATATTATTCAAAAAATAGAAAATTATTATCTAAGAAAATATTAATTGGTTATAAAAATTTGAATAGGTTTGACTATAATAAAAATCTTAAAAAATATCTAAAAATAATCAATTCTCTAATTTGATTATTTTTTAAACAGATTTTAATATATTATTTTTAATAAGATCATTTTTTATTTCATCTAAAATTGCTGGGTCATCAATGGTTGGAGGCATCTTATATTCAACATTATCTGCTATTTTTCTTATTGTTCCTCTTAAAATTTTACCTGATCTCGTTTTGGGAAGTCTCTTAATTATTATTGCAACTTTAAACGCAGCGACCGGACCAATTTTATCTCTAACCATTTGAATACATTCTTTTGAAATCGTTTTGTTATCTTTCTCAACTCCTGTTTTTAATACAATAAGCCCGATTGGTAATTGACCTTTTAATTTATCTGCAATTCCAAGAACAGCACACTCGGCAACAGATTGATGTTCTGACAAAACTTCCTCAATTGCACCAGTAGATAATCTATGACCAGCCACATTTATAATATCATCTGTCCTAGACATAATCCAAATGTAACCATCTTCATCAATGTGACCTGCATCATAGGTTTGATAATAACCTTCATAGTTTGACATATAGTTTTCTTTATATCTTTTATCTGCATTCCAAAGAGTTGGGAATGTACCCGGAGGTAAGGGTAGTTTTACAACAATGTCACCCATTTCATTTGATTTTGCTATAGTTTGATCTTGTTTAATTATTTTAACATCATAACCAGGAACAGCTTTACAGGCAGATCCATATTTTGTTTTCATCATTTCGATACCAGTACAATTTGAACTTATCGCCCAACTTGTTTCAGTCTGCCACCAATGATCAATTACTGGAACCTTTAGTAAATTTTCAGCCCACTTTATTGTATCAGGATCTGCGCGTTCTCCAGCTAAAAATAACGACTCAAAAGAGCTTAAATCATATTTTGAAAAAAATTTTCCCTCTGGATCTTCTTTCTTTATTGCTCTAAATGCAGTAGGTGCTGTAAATAATGATTTGATTTTATAATCTGAAATCATTTTCCAAAAAGCACCAGCATCTGGAGTCCCTACTGGTTTTCCTTCGAATAAAACAGTGGTGCAACCTTTAAATAAAGGAGCATAAACAATATAGGAGTGGCCTACAATCCAACCAATGTCACTTGCGGACCACCAAACATCTCCTTCATCTATGTTGTAAATATTCTTCATTGTCCATTTAAGAGCAACTATGTGGCCACCGATATCTCGCACAATTCCTTTTGGTACACCAGTTGTACCTGATGTATAAAGAATATAGGCATATTCATTTGAATTCATCTCTACACAATCTGTATCTTGTGAATTTGACAAAGCTTCATCCCAGCTTATCTCTTTTGGAACATTCAGTTTTACTTCGTGACCTTTTCTTTGAAAGAAAATGACTTTTTCAATTGAGTGTTTAGCAAGTTTCAGCGCTCCATCTACGAGCGGTCTATATTCTACTGTTCTTCCAGGTTCAAAACCGCATGAAGCAGTTATTAAAATTTTGGCTTTACTATCATCTATACGACTTGCAAGCTCATTAGAGGCAAAACCTCCGAATACAACTGAGTGAATGACACCTATTCTTCCACATGCTAACATAGCAACAACGGCCTCAGGTACCATTGGCATATAAATGATAGCTCTATCACCCTTTTGAAGCCCTTGATTTTTTAAAGCTCCTGCAAATTTTGAAACTTTTGATTTAAGTTCATTGTAAGTAAACTTTGCTTTGTTACCTGTGATTGGGCTATCGTAAATTAGTGCAGTTTTTTCTCCTAAACCGTTATCAATATGGAAATCTAGAGCATTATAGCAAGTGTTTGTGGTTCCGTCCTCGAACCATTTGTAGAATGGGGGATTAGTTTTGTTTAAAATCTTAGTTGGTTTTTTAAACCAAAATATATCCTCTGATATTTCTCTCCAAAATTCCTCAGGTTTAGTTATAGATTTATTGTAAATTTGCTCAAATTTCTTGCTCATATTAAGTGACTCAAAATCTTGTTATTTAAGGCTTTTTCTACGTGTTAGTTGCATTTAATTTCAAAAAGCGAGTAAAATCAACCTAAATTAGTCCTAAATAACTCTTCTAATAACCCTTTATATTTGGTAATAGGACCCAACTTTGATCTAAATTGAGTTTTAGGTCGTAGTTTAAATTTAAACTAACAAAAAACTAACTAAAGAGGGAGTTTTTTATGAATAAACTAAAACTGTTTGCATTAGCAGCATTAGCTCTAGTGGGCTTTGCTGGTGCGGCAAACGCAGCGTCAGACACTGTTCTGTTAGCTACGGATGACCTTGTAGGAATATCATTTTGGTTAATTTCTATGGGTATGGCTGCAGCAACTGTCTTTTTCTTTATGGAAAGAGGTTCAGTAGCTGGTGGTTGGAAAACATCTATAACAGTTGCAGGTCTAGTAACAGGTGTTGCATTTGTTCACTACATGTACATGAGAGAAGTATGGATCATTACAGGTGACTCACCAACAGTGTACAGATACATTGACTGGTTAATTACAGTACCGTTACAAATGATTGAGTTTTATCTAATATTAGCAGCGATAAGAAAAGTACCTTCAGGAATTTTCTGGAGATTACTAATCGGATCAGTAGTAATGCTAGTAGGTGGATACTTAGGAGAAGCAGGTTACATCAACGCTACACTTGGTTTCGTAATCGGTATGGCTGGATGGATCTACATCTTATATGAAGTATTCTCAGGTGAAGCTGGAAAAGCAGCATCTAAAAGTGGTAACAAAGCACTTGTTACAGCTTTCGGTGCAATGAGAATGATCGTAACAATCGGTTGGGCAATTTACCCATTAGGTTACATTTTTGGTTACCTAACAGGTGGAATTGATGCAGCTTCATTGAACATCATTTACAACTTAGCTGACTTTATTAACAAGATCGCATTCGGTCTAGTTATTTGGGCAGCTGCAGTTTCAAGTACACCAGCGAGAGCTAGATAATTAAAATTATCTTAATTTTAAAATAGGGCGAGTTTAACCACTTGCCCTATTTTTTTTTGTGCTTATATAAATTTAATGGCAAAAATTACTTACATAGAACATAATGGAACGAACCATACAGTAGACGTTCAAAACGGACTAACCGTTATGGAAGGTGCCGTTCAAAATGATATACCTGGAATTGATGCAGATTGCGGAGGAAGCATGGCTTGTGCAACTTGCCATGTTTATGTCAAAGAAGATTGGTTTGATAAGATTAATAAAAAGAATGAAGGCGAAGATGACATGTTAGACCAAGCTTATGAGCCAAAAAAAAATAGCAGGCTGAGCTGTCAAATAATTGTTTCAGATGATTTAGATGGTTTGGTAGTAGACATGCCAGAAAAACAAACTTAATGATAAAAACAGATGCGTTAATTATTGGAGCTGGACCAACTGGTCTTTTTACTGCACACCAATTAAAACTAATTGGTTTAGATTGTGAGATCGTTGATAACTTAGATAAAATAGGCGGACAATGTATAGAACTTTACCCAGACAAACCAATTTATGATATTCCTGCAGTACCAGAATGCACAGGTGAAGAGCTTACTAATAATTTAATTAATCAACTAAAACCATTTGATATTAAATTTCATTTATCTGAAAGAGTTGATGAAGTTAAAAAAGACGGAGATAAATGGATTGTTAAGACAAATAAAGGAAATGTGTTTACTACACCAAATGTCATAATTGCGGGTGGAGTTGGATCATTTGAACCAAGAAAATTTTCAGTTGAAGGACACGAAAAATTTGAGGATAAATCAATTTTATATTCAATTAAGGATAAAAATATTTTTAAAGGCAGAACAGTTTCAATTTTTGGTGGCGGAGACAGTGCTTTAGATTGGGCTGTTGAACTGTCAAATAATTGTAATGTTAATCTGATACATAGAAGGGATGAATTTAGAGGTGCTCAAGCAACTGTTGATAAAGTCCATGAATTAACAAAATCAAAAAAAATAAATCTTTTTACCAAGTTTCAATTAAAAAAAATTAATGGTTCAAGTAATATTGAAAGTATAGATATTGAAGATGATGATAAAAATATTAAAAATTTAAAAACAGACTATGTGCTAGGTTTTTTTGGGCTTATTATGCAGTTAGGACCAATTGCAAATTGGGGGCTAAATATTAATAAAAAAACAGTCGAAGTTGATACTGAAAAATTCGAAACAAACCAAAAAGGGATTTATGCTGTTGGTGATATTTGTAACTATCCAGGGAAATTAAAATTAATTTTATCAGGTTTCCACGAAGGAGCTTTAGCAGCGAGGGCATGTTTCAAATTAGCTAGGCCAAATGAGAAATATCGTTTTGAGTTTACAACATCTTCAAAAGCTATAAAAAACAGACTTGGCGTTAAAAGTGATTGAGCTTTTTACAGCCGACACTCCTAATGGAAAAAAGATCTCAATTATGCTTGAGGAAATTCAATATGAGTACAAAGTTACAAAGGTTAATTTGTTCAAAAATGAACAATTTAAACCTGAGTTTAAAAAGATAAGCCCATTTAATAAAATCCCTGTAATTAAAGATCATGATAATGGTAAAGCAATTTTTGAGTCTGGTGCGATCTTGATTTACCTAAGTAATAAAAGTGGTAAGTTTTATGACGAAAAAAATAGAGACCAAATCACTCAATGGTTAATGGCCCAGATGGGTTATGTTGGACCAATGTTAGGTCAGCATCACCAGTTTCACCATTATAATCCTGGAAAAAGTAAATTTGGGGAAGATAGATATTTTAAAATTTCAAAAGCAATCTATAACGATTTAGATCTAAGATTATCACAATCAAAATTTTTAGCAGGTGAAGAATACTCAATTGCTGACATAGCTACATGGCCATGGATTGCTAGGCATGACTGGCATGATATTGGTTTAAAAAATTATAAAAATTTGACGAGATGGTATAATGATATTGCAGGAAGAGCAGCGGTTATCAAAGGTTACGATTTTATGAATAAAGGAGAAAAAATACCCTCCCCTTAAACGTCACTTGCGTAAACTTTTTCCTCTTTTTCATGTTTTTCTTGAGCAGAAATACTTAATGTTGCTACAGGACGAGCAATTAGTCTCTTAATTCCAATTGGTTCACCTGTATCTTCACAGAAACCATAAGTCCCATCTTTAATTCTTCTTAGCGCAGCATCGATTTTAGATATAAGTTTTATCTGTCTATTTATAGCTCTCATCTCAACATTTTTGTCAGTGTATGAACTTGCTTGATCTACAATGTCTGCTGATGTGCTATTGTCATCCATTGAGCTATTATATAGAGCTTCGTTATTTGATCTTATAAGATCTTTTTTCCACTCTGATAGTTTGTTTTTGAAAAACAGCTTATGTTTTTCACACATATATTTTTCTGATTCTTTTGGAACGTAGTTTTTTGAAATTTTAACCATTTTAATTTCTAAAGCGCTCGCAGTATATTCAGCAATTAAATGGTGTCAAGAAACCATTAATTGTATAAATATAGAGGTATATGTTTAAAAAAAAGAATATAAGTAATTTATTCTATCTTTTTTTAATTGCACACTTATTTGTTTGGACTTTGATTCCTTCAATAACAAATAATAATTTACCATTAGATACAATAGAAGCATTAGCCTGGGGTAGTAATTTAGATTGGGGATATAACAAGCATCCACCAGTGAGCGCTTTCTTTGTTGAATTTTTTTATTTTCTTTTCGGAAGTAATGACATTGCTTATTATTTTTTAAGTCAAATTTTTGTAATATCAGCCTTTTATATAGTATGGATATTTTCAAATGAATTTTTTCAAAATAAAACTCTAAGTTTTTTTTCTGTTTTAATTCTAGAGGGAATATACTTTTACAATTTTACTACGCCAGAATTTAACGTAAACGTTTGCCAATTACCTTTTTGGGCTCTTACGGTTTACCTTTCATGGAAATTATACATGAAGAAAGACACAAATACTGTAATACTAATTTTGTTAGGTGTTACAGCTGCAATTGGTTTCTTAACAAAGTATTTGTTTGCTTATTTACTTTTATCAGTAGTAATGATTTTTGCCTATGAGTTTTTCATAACAAAAACTAGGAAAATAGATTTTAAACATTATTTACCAATTGAAATATTTTTTGTTTTATTAGTCCCTCACTTAATTTGGCTTTTTCAAAATGATTTTATAACAATTAAATATGCTTTTAATAGAGCAGGACTAGTAGATTATAGTTTTTTAAATCACCTCAAGTTTCCAATTATATTTTTGATAAAACAAATTGGAATATTAATTCCTTTTTTTGTTCTTTGTTATTTTATAATTAAAAAAATAAAAATAAGATTAGATTTAAAAGATAAAAAAAAATATTTTGTTTTACTCATAAACTTTCTTCCAATAGTTTTAATGTTTGTAACTTCAGTAGTAACTGGCTCAAAAATAAGAACAATGTGGATGACACCTTTTTATCTTTTTTTCGGTGTTCTTATTTTAAGTATGTTTGATATTAAAGATGACGAACAAACGTTTAAAGAATTTTTCAAACCATTTTTAATTTTGTTTTTATTATCTCCAATTACATATGGTCTGGTCTCACTCATTTATGAAGATAAAAGAACTGACTATAGGGGAAAGGTTGAAGCTGATAAAGTTCTTCAAGTTTGGCAAAAAGATTTTACAGAGAAAATTAACGTAGTTTTAGGAGATGAATGGTATGCAGGTAATATATCTTACCACATGGAAGGAAGGCCTGTCTGGCTTGGTGAAATAAACCAAAAAAATGTTGATTTACTAAATGCCTATATTTGTACTAAAAAAGTTTGCGTAGGTTATAGATGAAAAAAATAATAATCTTAATTCCAGTTTATAACGATTGGCAGTCTCTTGAAAAACTTGTTGAAGATATAAATTTGAAGGTAAAAAACATTAATTGTAAGTTCTCAATTTTTATAATTAATGATGGTTCAACTGAGAAATATGACGATAAAAAATACTCTACTGAGGAAATCAAAGTTGAAGTTATCAGTTTATTAAAAAATGTTGGTCATGCTAGATCAATTGCGACTGGTTTGAAATATATTTATGATAAAGAGGATTTTGACTATGTAATTCCAATGGATGGTGACGGGGAGGACAGACCTGATGAAATTACTAAATTTATTGAAAGCACAGATTATTACGTTGAAAAAGCTATAGTTGGTGAAAGAATAAAAAGATCTGAAGGATCAGTTTTTACCTTTTTTTATGTAATCCATAAATTTTTGACATATTTCTTTACTGGAAAAAATATCAAATTTGGAAATTTCACCTGTTTACCTAAATCAGTGGTTAAAAAGTTTATCATAGAAAAATCTTCCTGGAATAGTTTTTCTGGATCGCTTGTTAAAATTGAAAAGAGTTTTGGATCTATTAAATCAACTAGAGGCAAACGTTATTTTGGGCCATCGAAAATGAGTTTTTTAAATCTAGTTAAACATAGTTTATCTATTATCTCTGTTTTTAAGCTTAATGTTACTATAAGATCAATTTTATTTTTTGTAATTTATTTTGCCATCATAAATAAAAATATTTCCTTAATTACTATCTTTCCTTTACTTCTTCTTGTTTTGTTTTTATTTATCATTTTCAATTTATCCAATAGAGAAAACATTAAAGAATTCGATGCTTCACTCTCAAACATTGGGGATGTACGTCCGCACTAGTTTGCTAGTATTTTAGGCAAAGAATAAAAATCTGCAGTATCGATTTTTGAGGAATATTGTCTTCTCATACTCCATCTTTTATTTATCCCTGCACTTGCCAAGCTAATTGTTGATCTTCCATACCTATAGTTAGTGTTATCAATAGATCGCATTAAGTTTTTAATTCTTTCGTCTTTTGTAGACTTAAATAAACTATTTCCTTTTTCAGAGTCAGATAAACCCGACAAAATTATACCAGCTTTTTGATACTTGAATCCATCTTTATATATTAGATCAAGACCTGTAAGAGCGTTTTTAACTATTTCAATACTATTATTTGTGGCAATAGGAAAGTCGATAGTTTTTGAATTTGAATAGAATATACCCTTATTTTGAAAAGGACTTGTTCTTATAAAAACTGTGATAGACTTAGAGACTAGTGACTCGGATCTAATTTTTTCTGCTGCATTTAAACAGTAGCTTGTTACAGATTCTTTCAGTTCTCTGAGTTTTTCTACTTTCTTTCCAAATGATCTCGATACACAACAACTTTTTCTTTTTGCTTGTTTAGTTTCAATTTCAATACAAGGAACACCTCTAAGCTCCATAGCAGTTCTTGAACTAAGAACGTTTTTTGTTTTTTTAATCCAAGTATTTGAAGCATTCTTTAATTGTTTTGCATTATAAATTCCATTTTTGATATAAAACTTTGATAGTTGTTTTCCAACTCCCCATATATCTCTTACTTCAACTTTTTCTAGTATTGGGTCTAAGTCCTTAATATTGACCAAGCTTACAACACCCGACTTTTGTTTTTTTGCTATATGATTTGCAACCTTGCTTAAAGTTTTAGTCTCAGCTATTCCGATACTAGTTGGTATACCAGTCCACTGTAAAACAGTGTTTCTAATTTCTTTACCAACATCCTTTACGTCTTTGTCCGAAAAATTAGATAAATCTAAAAAAGCTTCATCAATAGAATAAACTTCTATTTTTGAGTTAAATCTTTTTAGTGTTCGCATTACTCTTCGTGATATGTCCCCATATAGAGAATAGTTTGAAGAAAATACCTGAACATTATTTTTTATAATAATATTTCTTGCTTTAAAATAAGGCTCTCCCATTTTAATCCCCAGGGCTTTAGCTTCGTTAGATCTTGATATTATACACCCGTCGTTATTAGAAAGAACTACCACAGGTAGCCTTCTTATTTTTGGGTTGAATAATCTTTCACAAGAAACATAGAAAGAATTACAATCTATCAATGCAATTTTTTTAGTATACAGAGTGGATGACATAAGTTACGACCCCCCAAACAAAAACATCTGCTTCTTCATTTATTAAAATTCTATCCTCAAATTTTTTAGATCCAGAGGTTAGAAATTGTTTATCTTTTTCTTTGACAAAACTTTTAACAACAAGTTCGTCGTGAACATTCGCTATAACAGTAGAAAAGTTTTTAGGCTTTAGGCTTTTGTCTACAACTAATAGATCTCCATCATAAATTCCAGCATTGACCATAGATTTTCCCTGCACCCTAATTATAAATGTTGCAGGAACATTCTTTATGAGGTGAACATTTAGATCTATGTCTTCCTCAATGTAGTCTGTAGCTGGTGAAGGAAAACCTGCTCCAGCTTTGTGTAAATAATAGGGTATAGTTAGCTTCATAAATGTTCTTATTTTGTTCTTTTACGATTAATAGCCTAATAAATCGATATAGTCAAATAGGTTGTATTTTGAGTCTGAAATTGAATCAAAAGTGAATCAAAACGAGAACACTGAAACCACATTTTGATACGTTGTGGATAACTTTTACAAGGGATAGAGTAAAAAAGAGATGAAAAAATTAACATGTCACTGCAGAGAGATAGAAATAAAAATAAAATTAAATGAAAAATCAAATGATTATTACAGATGTAACTGCTCTATTTGTAAAAGAAAAGGCTCTATAACAACAATAGTGAACAAGAAAGATTTGGAAATAGTTAAGGGTGCAGAAAAAATTAAATATTACCAATTCAATACAAAAGCTGCAAAGCACTTTTTTTGTTCTGTTTGTGGAATAAACACTCATAATTTGAGAAGGAGCGATCCAAATACATATGGAGTAAACGTTGGATGTTTAGAAGATATATCAACCAAAGAATTATTTGAACTTAAAGTAAGAGTAAATGATGGTAAAAATCATAAAATGGATAGAATAGAAAAATGATAAAAAAATTAAAATGTCACTGTGGTGAAGTTGAAGCTGAAGTAAAGATACCTGAAACAGGTATCGAAAAATTCATGAGATGCAATTGCTCTTTATGTAAAAGAAAAGGATACATAATTGGTGTAGTAGGAGAAAATGATTTCAAATTAATTAAAGGTGAGAAAATATTGAAACTTTATCAATATTATACAAAAGTTGCCAAACACTATTTCTGTTCTATATGTGGTATTCATACTCACAATAGACCAAGAATTAATCCGAAAATTTATGGAATAAACATTGCATGTATTGACGACATAGATACTTTTGCTTTAAAAAATGTTCCAGTCAATAATGGTGAAAATCACCCATTAGACCAAAAAAAATAAGATGCAAAATTATAAAGAGTGTTTCGAAAAAGTAAGAAAAGATTGTGTAAAATATATACAGTCACAAGAAACAAAAAAAGAAAAGTTTAAAAACAAAGATCAAATGATAAAATCCCATATAATTCCTTTATGTTTTTGGATTAACAAAAAAAGGAAAAATAAAAAAACTTTGCTGGTGGGTCTTGCAGGAGGTCAAGGTACTGGAAAAACAACAATTTCAACTTTATTAAGATTAGTACTTATCAAGTATTTTAAATTACAAGTTTTCAAAATTTCTATAGATGATTTTTATAAAACTAGAAAAGAAAGAATTTTATTATCAAAAAATAGACATCCCTTGTTACTTACAAGAGGGGTTCCAGGCACACACGATATACATTTAATGATTAATCTTTTTAGGAAAGTTAAAAAAAATACATTTAGACCAATTAACATTCCGAAATTTGATAAATCAATTGATGATAGGTGTAAAAAAAATAGTTGGTTCAAATTAAAAAAGAAACCAGATATTTTAATTTTGGAAGGATGGTGTGTTGGTGCTAAACCTGAAAATAGTAAATCTTTAAAAAGACCAATAAATGTTTTAGAAAAAAATGCAGACAACAAAAAGATTTGGAGAAGTTATGTTAATAATCAACTTAAATTGAAATATTCAAAACTCTTTGATCAATTGGATAGTCTGTTATATTTAAAAGCTAAAAATTTTAAATTACTAAAAAGATGGAGATTGAAACAAGAGAAAAAACTAAAAATGAAAAGTGGAACTAAAAAAAATTCAAAAATAATGAATGAGAAAGAAGTTGAAACTTTTATGATGACTTATCAAAGAATTACTCAAAATATGTTTAAGTATACTCCAAAATATTCTTCAGCAGTTATAGATCTTAATGAAAAACATCAAATAAAAAAGGTAAGATTTAAAAATGCTTAATTCATTTAAAATAATAATTTTAATTCTATTTTTTTCGATGCAAAACTTGTATGCCGCAGATTTCTACAAAGCGTTGCAAGACGCTTACTTAAGTAATCCAGAATTGAATGCAGAAAGAAAAAATATTTCAGTATCAGAGGAAGATTTAAAAATTTCAAAAAGTGAGTTTTTGCCTTCCGTTACAATTACTGGCACCAAAAGTGAAGCGACCACCAAAAAATTAACTGATCGTGATGGAACAAATGCCTCTATTACTGATGTAGATACTGAAACACAAACTGTCATAATAGAGCAAAAAGTTTTCCAGGGTTTAGGTGGAAAAGCAGATCTTGAAAAAAGTAAAATTGGAGTAAATTTAGCAAGAGCAAAATTATTAAAGAAAGAACAAGAAGTTATATTAAGTGCTGCTGAAGCATTTACAGGAGTTATCTTAGCAAATAAGAAATTTAAGATTAATAAAAAAAACTTAGATTTGTTAGAGAGGCAAGTTGAAACTGACCAAAATAGACTCGAAAGCGGAATAATAACTTTAGCAGATTTAGCTCAATCTGAATCATCTTTAGCTGGAGCCCAAGCACAATTTATCAACTCTCAAAATGATTTAGTAACCGCTAAACTTCTTTATGAAAAGATTATAGGCCCACTTGATGATATTGAGAGTTTAAGTGAAGATGTAAACATAATATTTGAAATTCCAACATCCCTTCAAAATGCAATTCAAATTTCAAAAGGGAATAACCCAGATCTTACCATTGCTAAACTAGAATATGACCAATCTGAAAAAGATGTTAAAATTGCACTTTCTGAATTTTCACCCTCAGCAACTATTTCAGCTAAGTCTTCAAAGTCAGACGATTTTAGCTCATCGTATGATGAAAGAGAACAAGAGACGGTAAGTGCTGAAATTTCTTGGCCAATATTTCAAGGAGGAAAAAATTCAGCATCTCTTGAAAGAAGTAAGAATTTGCAAAATCGAAAACAATTACTTTTAGATAATGCTGTTAGAACTAATGAAACAAGCGTTGCCAGCGCTTGGTCTAAGTTTCAATCTTCAGATAGTTTGTTATCTTCAGTTCGTGCGCAGGTGAAAGCCGCAGAAATTGCACACGAAGGGATAACAGTTGAATATGAAACTGGACTTGGAAGAACCACTCTTGATGTTATTCAATCAAATACAATTCTTTTAACGGCTAGAATCAATTTAGCTAATTCAGAAAGAAACCTCCTATTGTCACAGTTAGAGCTTTTAAAATCAGTAGGTCTTTTGAACGCAAAATATCTCAATATTATTAAGTAATTTAGAGCTTTTTATTTAATCCTTGCCAATGAGAACAAAATGTGTACATTTAAAAGCATGATTCGTATGTTAACAATTAATAAAAAAGAGGCATCAAATGACAAAAAATAACTTAAAAGTGGTCAAAACCGGGAAAGATAAAGACTTGGAAAATAAAGAAAAAAATAAAGCTTTAGACGCAGCTATCAGTCAAATTACTGATAATTTTGGAAAAGGTTCTGTAATGAAGCTTGGCCAGAAAAAAGCTATGGATATAGAGTCTATTTCTACAGGCTCTTTAAGCTTAGATTTAGCTTTAGGTATTGGTGGATTACCGAAAGGAAGAATTGTCGAAATTTATGGTCCAGAGTCTTCTGGAAAAACAACACTTGCTCTTCAAGTAGTCGCTGAAGCTCAAAAATCTGGGGGAATATGCGCATTTGTTGATGCAGAGCATGCTTTAGACCCAGTATATGCAAAAAAATTAGGTGTAAATACAGAGGAATTATTAATTTCTCAACCTGATGCTGGTGAGCAAGCACTCGAGATAGCAGATACACTTGTTAAGTCAGGTTCTATTTCTGTAATAGTTATTGACTCAGTTGCAGCATTAACACCAAGAGCTGAAATTGAAGGGGACATGGGTGATCATCACGTAGGTCTTCAATCAAGATTAATGAGTCAGGCATTGAGAAAATTAACTAGCTCAATATCAAACACAAACACAATGATGATTTTCATTAACCAAATCAGAATGAAAATAGGTGTTATGTTTGGAAGTCCTGAAACTACATCAGGTGGAAATGCATTAAAATTCTACTCATCTGTAAGAATGGACATTAGAAGAATTGGTGCGATAAAAGATAAAGATGCAATCATTGGTAATTCTACAAGAGTTAAAGTTGTTAAAAACAAAGTATCTCCACCATTTAAAGTAGTTGAGTTTGATCTAATGTATGGAAAAGGAATTAGTAAAGCAGGTGAATTAATCGACCTTGGTGCAAAAGCAGAGATAGTTGAAAAATCTGGCGCTTGGTATGCATACAAAGGTGAGAAAATTGGTCAAGGAAGAGAAAATGCCAAAATCTACTTAGAACAAAATCCAAAGGTTGCCGCTGAAATAGAGATGGCAATTAGAGAAAAAGCAGGTGTGATTACTAAAAAAATTGAAGGTAACCCACTTGATCAGGAAAAAATAGAAGCGAGCCAAAAAGAAGAGACTCCTCCTGTAAAAAAGAATTAGCTAAATAGTCATTATTAGTTAAGAAAAGGCGCTGTAACAGGCGCCTTTTTCCCCTTAAGATTATAGACATCATTTAAAAAAGCTGTATTTTAAAAATATGGCTCAAAAAACCTTAAATGAAATAAGAAATACTTTTCTCAAATATTTTGAGAAAAATGATCATAAAATAGTTGAGTCTAGCAACCTTGTTCCAAACAACGACCCAACGTTGATGTTTGCCAATTCTGGAATGGTTCAATTCAAAAATGTTTTTACTGGATTAGAGAAAAGAGATTACAAAAGAGCTACCACTTCTCAAAAATGCGTTAGGGCAGGCGGAAAACATAACGATTTAGAAAATGTTGGATATACCCCAAGACACCATACATTTTTTGAAATGCTCGGAAACTTTTCTTTTGGGGATTATTTTAAAGAGAGAGCAATAGAGCTTGCATGGAATTTGATAACTAAAGATTTTGGATTAGATAAAAATAAACTTTATTTTACTGTTTTTAATGAAGATGAAGAAGCATTTAAACTTTGGAAAAAAATATCAGGCTTAAATGAAAATAAAATAATCAAAATTTCTACTTCAGATAATTTTTGGTCAATGGGTGAAACAGGTCCATGCGGACCGTGTTCTGAAATTTTTTATGATCACGGAGATCATTTAAAAGGTGGGCTT
>CACIAP010000013.1 GCA_902584685.1 uncultured Pelagibacteraceae bacterium
CCGTACTCAGCAGTATTAGAAATAGAATAATTCATGTTGGCAATTCCACCTTCGTAAATTAAATCAACAATTAATTTTACTTCATGAACAGTTTCAAAATATGCCATTTCTGGTTCATAGCCAGCTTCAACCAAAGTTTCATAACCATTTTTTATTAGTTCAACTAATCCACCACATAAAACAGTTTGTTCTCCAAATAAATCTGTTTCCACTTCATCTTTAAATGTAGTTTCAATAATACCGGATCGACCACCACCAATTGCAGACGCATATGACATTGCTAAATCTCTAGCTTTGCCAGATCCATTTTGGTGAACTGCAAAGAGACATGGAACTCCACCTCCTTTTTCGAATTCACTTCTTACTAAATGTCCTGGGCCTTTTGGTGCAACCATAAAAACATCTAAATCTTTTCTAGCTTTAATCAAATCATAATGAACATTTAATCCATGTGCAAAAGCAATCGAAGTTCCCTCTTTTACCCTTTGTTCAATATGATTTTTATAAATTGATGCCTGTAATTCATCTGGTGTTAAAACCATTATCACATCTGCCCACTCAGCAGCATCAGATAAATTCATAACTTTTAAACCTTTTGACTCAGCTTTTGCTTTGCTGGCAGATCCATCTCTTAAAGCTACAACGACTTCCTTTACACCACTATCTTTTAAATTTAGAGCATGAGCATGCCCTTGACTACCGTACCCAAAAATAGCTATTTTTTTATTCTTTATTAAATTTGGATCAGTGTCTTTCTCATAAAACATTTTCATAATATTCTCCTTAAATTATTTAAAAATTTCGGCTCCTCTAGTCATTGCAACAGCACCAGTTCTTGAAACACTCACTAAACCAGTTTTTTTAAGATCATTCATTATAGTATCTATCTCTCTTCTTAAAGCAGTTATTTGAATAACTACTGATTTATTTGTTTTATCTAATACAACAGGATTAAATTTTTTGCAAAACTTAATAGCTTTCTTTCTTTTTATGTTGTTTCCAACAATCTTAAGCAAAGCCATTTCTTTAAAAATGATTTTTTTATCACCTCTCATAAAATCAGCAACTTTATGAACAGGTACTAATTTTCCTAATTGTAGTTTAATCTGTTCTATTACCTGTGGTGTACCTGTTGTAACTATCGTAATTCTTGAAATATTTAATTTTGGATCTACTTCAGCAACTGCTAAAGACTCGATATTGTACCCTCTTCCAGAAAATAAACCTACAACTCTTGCTAAAACACCTGCCTCATTATCGACCCAAACAACAATAACATGTGTATC
The DNA here is from genome assembly GCA_902584685.1 of uncultured Pelagibacteraceae bacterium. Classification (GTDB taxonomy): domain Bacteria; phylum Pseudomonadota; class Alphaproteobacteria; order Pelagibacterales; family Pelagibacteraceae; genus Pelagibacter. Next base: position 1,287 of record CACIAP010000013.1, read on the forward strand.
ATTTTTTTGTTTTTTTCCAGGGATGCTGTAAGCTGATTTAGGTTTCGACATTAAACTAACGTTTTTCCTTTTCCAGTAATCTTATTTTCTTTTTGATCATTTGGACCTAACAACATTTGGTTATGTGGTTTACCAGATGGTATCATTGGAAAACAATTTTCTTCTTTGTCAACTAGACAATCAAAAATAACGGGTTTGTTTACGTTTATCATTTCTTTAATTTTTTCATCAAGTTCATCAGGAGTTTTAGCCCTTATACCGACACATCCATAAGCTTCAGCTAGTTTTACAAAATCTGGAAGCGCTGCAGTGTAACTTTCTGAATAATTTTTTTCGTGAAGAAGTTCCTGCCATTGCCTAACCATTCCCATATACTCGTTGTTTAAAATAAAAATTTTAATAGGTAAATTATATTGAACTGCTGTAGACATTTCTTGTATTGTCATTAACACAGAGGCCTCTCCTGCTATATCAACCACTAATTTATCAGGATGTGCAATTTGAACGCCAACTGCTGCGGGCAAACCGTATCCCATTGTTCCCAAACCCCCAGACGTCATCCACCTGTTTGGTTTATTAAATTTATAATGTTGCGCTGCCCACATTTGATGTTGGCCTACTTCTGTAGTTATATAAGTATCTTTATCTTTTGTAAGTTCATACAATCTTTGAATAGCATGTTGTGGTTTTATAGTTTTATCACTGTTAATAAAATTAAGTGAGTTCACTGATCTCCATTCAGAAATTTTTTCCCACCATTTTGAGGTTTTTTCTTTATTAGAACTTGCAAAATTTGGATTCTTTTTCTTTAGGGTCTTTATTACCGAAAGCATCACCTCAGAAACATCACCGACAATTGGTAAATCAACCTTTACATTTTTATTGATAGATGATGGATCAATATCTATATGAATTTTTTTCGATTTTGGAGAAAACTCATCTATCTTTCCAGTTATTCTATCATCAAACCTTGCACCAATGTTAATCATCAAATCACAATCATGCATTGCATTGTTTGCTTCATAAGTTCCATGCATACCAAGCATTCCTAAAAATTGATTATCATCACCAGGATATGATCCTAAGCCCTGTAAAGTAGAAGTTATTGGAAAACCTGTAAGTGATACTAATTCTCTTAATAACTCGCTAGCTTTTGGTCCAGAATTAATTACACCTCCGCCAGTATATAGTATTGGTCTAGATGAATTAATCATTAACTTTACAAGTTGATCAATTTCACTTTGATAAAATTTATTGTGAATTTTGCCATTTAATTTTTTTGTTTTGATTGAATTAACGTATTTCGTTTTTTGAAACTGAATATCTTTTGGTATATCAACTAAAACAGGTCCTGGTCTTCCAGTTGTTGCAACTTCAAAAGCTTTATGTATAATTTTAGATAAATCTTTAACATCCTTTACAAGCCAATTATGTTTTGTACATGGTCTTGTTATTCCTGTTGTATCGCATTCCTGAAATGCATCTGTTCCAATTAAATGTGTTGGAACTTGTCCAGATATACAAACTAACGGTATAGAGTCCATGTATGCATCTGTCAAAGCGGTGACAGCATTTGTTGCTCCTGGACCAGAGGTAACCAAAACTACACCAGGCTTACCCGAGGATCTTGCGTATCCTTCTGCTGCATGTCCTGCACCTTGTTCATGTCTTACTAAAATATGTTTTATGCTCTCGTGATTTTTTAATTCATCATAAATCGGAAGAACAGCACCGCCAGGATAGCCAAATATATATTCAACATCTTGATCCTCAAGACATTTAAAAACAATTTCTGCACCTGAATATAATTTAGACATTTGACCAATCTAGCTGAAGTTGAGCTAATTGGTCAAGTTTTAGCAGAAATTATTTTAAAATTTTTTTGAATGGATTTTTTGATTTTGGATCAATTTTGTGCCAATTAATCATATGACCTCGAGACCAAGTACTCTGTCTTTTGGCGTATTGTCTAGTTTTTATTAATATCTGTTCCTTAATATCGTTCAATTCAGCTTTTTTACTTAAATAAGAGTTAATCTCTTTAATACCAATCACATGATTAACGCTATTCAGTTTATTAATTTTAATGAGATTGAATTTCTTAACTTCTTTTATGGCTCCTAAATCAAACATCTTATCAATTCTTTTTTTGATATTCTTTATTAATTTCTCTCTTGGATAATCCACATAAGTCATCACAAACTCATTCTTGTCGAAAAAGGTCTTTGTATCTTTAAACCATTTGTATAATGATTTTTTTGTAAGCTTTTTAACTTCGTATGCTCTTATTGATCTATTAACATCATTAGAACTAATAAATTTTTTAGAGACAGGATCTAATTTGACTAATTTTTTATAAAATTGCTTTTGGCCTATTTTGTTGTGAAGCTTAAGTATCTTGTTTTTTTCTGAAGGTTTGAACTTGGGAATTCTTACTAACCCATCCACTAAAGCTTTAAAATACAGGCCAGTTCCACCAACAATAATTGGAGCTTTGTTCTTTTTTCTAATTAGATTAATTATTTTGATACACTTTTTAAGCCATTGGCCAGTCGAAAATCTTTTCTGCACATCAATGATGCCAAATAAATGGTGTTTAATAGTTTTTTGATCTTTTTCTGAAGGTCTTGCTGTAAGAATTTTAAGTTGTTTATAAACTTGCATGCTATCAGCGTTTATAATTTCTCCGTTAATTTTTTTTGCTAAGTTGATTGCTATTTTTGATTTTCCAGAAGCTGTGGGACCAGCGATAAGAAAGATTTTGGACTTGTAGTCCATGTTATTTTAATTTGACACCTATATATCTTTTTTGATTTTGATCATTAATTACAGCTATTAAAATTGTTTTACTTGATGTTTTTAAAGCTGCATTTACTGAATTATTGAGTTCAATTGGACTCTTTATGTTTCTTTTTTGAGCTTCAACTATTAAATCACCAACTTTAAGATAATTAATAGGACTTTCTGTATCTATCTTTGTGATTACAACTCCGGTTGTGTTTAATGGAATTTTTTTCTCCACTAAGTCATCTCTTGTTATTTTTCTTACTTCAATTTTTAAACCGTCTATGAAAGTCGTTTTAGGTTTTGTTGGTTTTTCTGCTTTAAAGTCCTCAGATGTTTCCAATCTTCCTAACGTAATTTTTTTTGTAATTTCTTTTTTGTTTCTCCAAATTTTTACATTTACAACTTTTCCAACTTTTGTTTGTGCAACAATTAATGGAAGTTCTTGCATTTCATTTATCTTTTTACCATCAAACTCTAAAATTATATCGCCATCTTTTATACCAGCCTTATCTGATGGACTACCCGGTGCAACACTTGCAACTAATGCACCTCGTGCTTTTTTCAATTTTTCTACGTCTGCTATTTCTTTTGTAACTGTTTGAATTCTTACTCCTAGCCAACCTCTTTTTGTTTCACCAAATTCTAAAAGCTGATCTATTACTAATTTTGCACTGTTTGATGGTATAGCAAATCCAATACCAATAGATCCTGATTGACCTAATATAGCAGTATTAATTCCTACCACTTCTCCTTTCATATTAAATAAAGGACCTCCGGAATTTCCAGAATTTATCGATGCATCTGTCTGTATAAAATCTTCATAGCGTGCCATACCTATATTTCTATTTCTAGCTGAGACTATTCCTGCTGTCACTGTTCCACCTAATCCAAATGGATTTCCAATTGCAATGACCCAATCTCCAATTCTTGCAGTATCTGAATTTCCAAATTTTACTGTTTCAAATTTATCATCAGTAATAATTTGTAAAACTGCAACATCAGACAAAGGATCAGTTCCTAAAATTTTTGCTTTATATTCTTTATTCTCATTTGTTCTAATAAATATATCTTCTGCACCTTGAATTACGTGGTTGTTAGTAATAACAATTCCTTTTTTATCAATTATAAAGCCTGAGCCTAGTGCGCTTGATTTTCTTTTTTGAGGTGTTCCAAACTCTTTAAACATGTCTTCAAAAGGCGATCCTGGTGGGAATTCAAACGGGAAAGGATTTACGTTTTTAACAACAGTTGTAGATGTTGAGATATTTACAACGGCTGGCATTAACTTTTCAGTTAAATCAGCAAATGAAGCGGGTCTTTCTTGTGAAATTGCTGAGTGACTGAATAATATAAAAATTATAATTGAAAATATTGATCTGAGAGCCATCATTATCGTTATCCTTTTACAAACCAGATTATAAAAAAACCAATTAAAGCGAATATAATTCCACCTGATCTTAATTGTTTATTATTAACCATTTTTAGTTTTTCTAACATACTTTTCATTTTTGAAGGAAATAAGGCATAAAGAATTCCCTCAATTAAGAGAAATAAACCTAAAGCGACAATTAAGTCGTCCATTGTGTTATTGTTTAATTTGTGCTTTTACGTTACCGAAAAATTTAAAAAATTCACTATCAGGTGACATTATAAGTGAAGTTTCACCACCTATTAATGCTCTTTCATAAGCTTGCATTGCTCTATAAAATGCAAAAAAATCTGCATCTTGTCCGAATGCGTCTGCAAATATTTTATTACGCTCACCATCACCTTCACCCTTCATGATCTCCGATTTTTTTTGTGCCTCTGCAAGAATAACCGTAACTTCTTTATCAGCTGTTGAAGTAATTGTTACAGCCATTTCTGCTCCTTTTGCTCTAAATTCTTTTGCTTCTCTCTCCCTTTCAGTTTGCATTCTTCTATAAATTGCATCACTGTTTGCCTGAGGTAAGTCTGCTCTTTTAATTCTTACATCAACTATTTTTATACCAAAGTTTTGTGCCTCATTATTAACTCCCTCTTGAATAAGAGCCATTTGTTTATTTCTATCTTCAGATAATAAAGTTTGTAGTTCTTGAGTACCTAAAACACTTCTAATTCTTGAGTTAATAATTGTTGATAGTCTAGATCTTGCTACTCTTTCATTTCCAACAGAGATATAAAATTTAAGTGGATCAACAATTTGGAATCTTGCAAAGGCATCAACTATTAATCTTTTTTGATCTGATGCAATAACTTCCTCTGGTGGAGCATCTAAATTTAAAATCCTTTTATCTAAAAATACGACGTTTTGTATAAACGGTAATTTAAAGTTTAAACCCGGTTTCAGTAAAATTCTTTTAGGATCACCAAATTGAAGTACTATCGCTTGATTTATTTCTTTTACAATAAAAATTGAAAAGAATGCTGTCAAAGCTATAACACCAATTATTGGAAGTATAATTTTTTTCATTTAATTTGTTTTCTTTTTTAATTCTGGAAGTGGCAAGTAAGGAACAACTCCTGATCCTGCATTCTTCTCTATAATTACTTTATCTATATCCGCTAAAACTTTTTCCATCGTTTCAAGATACATACGTTCTTGTGTAACTTGTTTTGCATTTTTGTACTCATTAAAAATTGCGGTAAATCTGCTTGCTTCACCCTCTGCTTTTGCAACAACCTCTTTTTTATATGCTTCAGCAGCTTGTAAGATTTTTTCAGCTTCACCCCGTGCTCTTGGGATTACATCATTGGCGTAAGCCTCAGCTTCGTTTTTAGATCTTTCCATGTCAGCTCTTGCAGCCTGTACATCTCTAAACGCATCGATTACTTGGTCTGGTGGGTCTGCCTTTTGTGTTTGAACTTGAGTTATTTGTATTCCGCTCTGATACTCATCTAAAATTTGTTGAATAATTTCACTTGCATCAATCTCTATTTGTGATCTTCCTTCAGTCAAAATTGGCTGAATGTCACTTCTAGCAATTACTTCTCTCATTGCTGTTTCTGCTGCAGCTTTAACTGTTCCTTCAGGATCTTGAATTTTAAATAAAAAGTTTCCAGCATCTTTTATTACCCAAAAAACAGAAAAGTCTATGTTCACAATGTTTTCGTCTCCAGTAAGCATTAAGCTTTCCTCTGGCACATCGGCTACTCCACTAGAGGTGAAACCGCTATCTCTTTCCGATCTAAAACCAATATCAATTCTATTAACTTTAGTTACTTTGGGAGTTAAAACACTCTCAACTGGAAAAGGGATATGATAATTTAATCCTGGTTGAGTTGTTGTTACAAATTTTCCAAATCGTAAAACTACACCTTGTTCATCTGGTAAAACCCTGTAAAGCCCGCTTAACGCCCATACAATAACTAAAATTGTAAGACCAAAAACGATTGGTTTACCTCCACCTGAGGCTCCGCCAGGAAGAAATTTATTTATTTTATCTTGAAGTTTTTTTATTAATTCGTCTATGTTTGGTGGAGTCGGACCTCTTCTATTAGATCCATTTCCTGAACCTCCTCCAGGGGGTGATCCCCATGGACTTCCGCCCCTACCTCTAAAATCATCAACCATGACAATGTATATAATGTCTTTAATGTGAAAAACAAGTTAAGTATGCTAAAATATCCTTATAAATAGTGGACTTAATGAAGCAATGATTGAAAAACCAAGAGCAAAAACCTTTACAAAAAACCCAATAATTGGAACCAAATTCACAATAGCGATTTCAAGCGCAAAAGGTGGGGTTGGTAAATCCACTTTTGCATCGAATCTTGCTTTAGCTTTAAAAAAACAAGGATGTAAAGTTGGTTTATTAGATGCTGATATTTATGGTCCATCGTTACCAAAATTATTTGATATAGTAGACAAACCAGAAAGCGATGGTCAGAGATTAATTCCAATTTTAAAATATGATATTCAGTGTATGTCCATCGGGTTTCTTACTGATGAACAAACTCCTATGATTTGGAGAGGACCAATGGTTACCAGCGCAATTAAAACATTTACTCAAAAAGTTGCATGGAAAGATTTAGATTTTATAATTGTAGATATGCCGCCAGGAACTGGCGATACACAACTAACTTTTACTCAAGAAGTAAAAATGGATGGAGTGATAATAATTTCAACGCCCCAAGAGATAGCCTTACAAGATGTAAAGAGAGGTATAAAAATGTTTGATAAGCTTGGAACAAAAATAATTGGTTTAATTGACAATATGAGTTTTTTTAAGGGAGATGACGGAAAAAAATACCACATATTTGGAGAGGGTGGAGTTAAAAAAACTGCGGAAGAATTTAAAAAAGATTTTTTATGTGAGATACCTCTTGATCCTGAAGTTGGTAAACAAGGTGACAAAGGAATTCCTATCGTTGAGAGTAATCCAGAAAATGAAGTTTCTAAAATTTATTTGGAATTAGCCTCTAAAATTAAATCAATTTATCTTTTAAATTAAAAGCCTCCATCAATTCGTTCCATTCTCTTTTTGAAAGCCCAGAACTTTCCATATCAATTTTTTCTCCCTTAATTAATTTTTGGATTATTAGATTTCCTTTTGATGAAACTTCAGTTCCTCCAACTCTATAGTCTAAAAAAGCATCATAAGTAATTGGTACCCAACTTTTTAAAGTATCAAGCATTGCATCTGCGTAAGCTCTAATTTCATATTGAGCATGGCTATCTGCTCTCAATCTTAAAAAATTCATTAAATTTAGAAGATCAGTTTTCCAGTACCATTGAGTATAAGTATTTAATGTTAAATTCATTCTTGCCAATTCTCTTGCAAGACCAGGTTCATCCTCATCGACAACTGATCCATCGTATCTTTCGTTAAGCATTGTTTCATAATTATCATAAGTTCTCTCTGCATCATCTTTTAACAAAGATAAAACTTTATTGGCTTGCTCTCCTTCAAGCACCTCACCTCTGCCTTGTCTGTTATTTTTAGATTGTGCTGCAAGGTGTTCTTTTTTTGGTAAGTAAAATTCTTTATCCAAAATTGAATATCTGGCTGAATACTCATTAACATTAGCAGTTCTGTGCCTAATCCATTGTCTAGCAATAAAGATTGGTAATTTAACATGGTATTTTATTTCGCACATTTCAAATGGTGTGCTGTGCCAATGTCTCATCAAATATTTAATTAGACCACTATCAGTGGAAACTTGTTTAGTTCCTTTTCCGTAAGATACTCGAGCTGCCTGAACAATTGATGTATCGTTACCCATGTAATCTATTACCCTTATAAATCCATGATCTAATATTGGTATTGCTTCATATAAGATTTTTTCTAAATTTGGAGCTGTTACTCTTTTCGTTTCATTTTTTTGTGACTGAAGATCACGAATTTCTTGAGATTGTTCTTTGGTAAGTTTCATGAATTTTATTGAATCTTTATATATAACTCTTATATTAATCGTGTTGGTTTTCCAACTATGACGATAAACGAATTTCGTAATAAACATTACGGACGTGGGGGCAGTACCCACCACCTCCACCATTTACAACTTACGGGGGTGAACCAGGATCGACGGATGTCTAAAGGCTATTTTTTCGTTCGGAATTGTTCCACCGTAACGGGCTATTTATAATTGCAAATGATAAATTTGCTCTTGCTGCTTAATTAATTTATTAATTAAGTAACGGGGTTTTGGGGCACCTGGCAACAGAACGCCCCTTAATATTATGAAAAAAAAATCTGTATCTTTTCTTGGACCATCTCAGCAGCAATTAAACGATCTATTAAAGTATTATCAAACTAAACAATACGACAATGCTGAAAAAATGGCAGTGTCAATTACTAAAGAGTTTCCTAAACATCCGTTTTCCTGGAAAGTTCTTGCCGCTGCACTCAAACAAAATGGTAGGATAGATGAGTCATTAGTTGCTAGTCAAAAATCTGTGCAATTTGATCCCCAGGATGCTGAAGCCCATTACAATTTGGGTATCGTAATGCAAGAACTGGGAAGATTAGATGAGGCTGAGGCGATCTACAAAAAAGCAATAACATTAAAACCTGACCATAAAGCCTACAACAATTTGGGTATCGTAATGCAAGAACTAGGAAGATTGGATGAGGCTGAAGCGAGCTACAAAAAAGCTATAACACTAAAGCCTGACTTTATACAAGCGATTAAAAATAGATGGTTACTTTTATTTAGTCAAAAAAGATTCGAAGAAGCGTTGTTAGATGCTGACTTGTGTATTTCCAAAGGTTCAAGACAACTTGATTTAACAACATTATATGCGTTAGGTAAAATTGATGAAATTTATAAAAGGCTTGAAGTTAGATCTAAAATTGATGGTGAAAATATCACTATTGCTGCTTTTGCTTCATTTATAGCTGAAGTGGAGAAAAAAAATACTGCATATAATTTTTGTCCTAATCCTATAGATTTTGTACATCATGCTAACTTAGCAACTCATATAAATGATTCTAATAGTTATATTGATGAGTTAATTCATGAACTAGATGGTGTAAAAAAAATTTGGCAGCCATCTAAAAAAACTACTGTTGGCGGATATCAAACACTAACTGGGCTTAATTTATTTGAAAGTCCAACAGGTAAAGTAGAACAACTCAAGTCAATTATTATTAAAGAACTAGATGTATATAAGAAGAAATATAGTAGTAAGTCTTGTTCATATATTGAAAAATGGCCATTCCAAAATTATCTTAATGCATGGTATGTCGTATTAAAGAAACAAGGATATCAGAATCCACATATTCATCCAGGTGGATGGTTGAGTGGAGTGATTTATTTAAAAGTTGTCCCATCATTAGATAAAAATGAAGGAGCAATCGAATT
>CACIAP010000014.1 GCA_902584685.1 uncultured Pelagibacteraceae bacterium
AATTATTGTAAATTTTGAGCCTTTTGTTGATGCTGCTGCTTTAAAACCTTTTGGTAGTCTAGTTACGTGATCCGCATGACTCATCCATACATTCCTTTGTTTGCGGTTATCAAAAAAGTTTTTGGTTAATTTGGAGTTTAGTTTTTTTTTAATAGTTGCTAAACCGAACTCTCTATTTTTTGCTGTTGTAACTTTGCCACCATAATGTCTTGAGATTAACTGATGGCCGAAGCAAAGACCTAAAATAGGAACTTTCAAGTTTAAAATCTTTTTATTAAAATTTATTTTTTTATCTTCATAAACATTTAAAGGACCGCCTGATAAAATAATCCCGAATAGTTCCTCTACATCTACTTTTTTAACTTGTTTATGATTTGATATTTCAGAAAATACACCAAGCTCTCTTACACGTCTTGCAATTAATTGAGTATATTGAGAACCAAAATCAATTATAAGAATTTTCTTATCTCTATTGTTTTTTTCCATTTTTTGCTTCAAGATTTTGGAGTGTTTTTTTAATTTCTTTTTTTTTGGAGCAAAAATCCTTACAAACTATATCTAGTTTTGTTAACAATTCATTTGCTTTAGAAAAATTTGATTTATCAAGATTAATTTGTATAAGCATATAAATTGCTTCTTCATTATTTGGTTCAAGTAGAAGAGTAGTATTCAAATTTTTTTCTTCTTCTTTCTGGTTTTTTTCAGAATTGAAAATCTTAGCTAAATATAAGTAAGATTTAGCGTCTGTAGGGTTAAATACAATATTTCTATGAAACAAAAATTTTGAATCATCAAATTTTTTGGCATTGAATTTATCCACCGCTTGATCGTAAAAATTTTCAGATCCATAAGCAATTGTTTTAAAAAACAATAAAATTACAATTAAAAAAATTTTATTTATATTCCTCATAAATATTGGCTGTTTTTTTTCACCTCATCTATACTATGAACCATACTCTCATAAAATCCAGCTTTTGTAATTTTAACAAATTTTGGTTTATTTCTAAGATTGATGACATTTTTAGAACCCAAATAGCCCATTGATGATTTTAATCCTCCAATAAGTTTAAAAATTATCTTGGATACTTCACCTTTATATTTAATTAAACCTTCTACTCCTTCTGGTACATATTTTGAACTATCCTTTTGTTTTTTTTGAAAGTATCTGTCAGCAGACCCTTTGTTCATTGCTCCAACGGATCCCATTCCCCTAAAAACTTTAAACAACTTTCCATTTTTTTTTATAATTTTACCTGGAGCTTCGTTAGTTCCAGCAATCATTGATCCTACCATTACAGCATCTGCACCTGCTGCGAGTGCTTTTGCAATATCTCCAGAAAATTTAACTCCGCCATCTGAAATCATTTTAACATTTTTGTTTAAACCTTTTTTTACATCTAGTAATGCACTTAACTGAGGAACACCAATACCTGCAACAAGTCTAGTTGTACAAATCGATCCTGGTCCAATTCCAACTTTTACTATATCTACTCCAAGTTTGCATAAAAATTTTGCTGCTTCGGCTGTAGCTATATTTCCAGCGCACAGAGATGTTTTGCTCGATTTTTTTCTTTTTATAAATTTAATTATATTTGCTACTCTTTTAGTATGGCCATGCGCAGTATCCACAACAATCAAATCTACTTTACACCTAATAATTTTCTCAGCTCGAGATAGTTCGGTATCATTAGTCCCAACTGCTGCTCCAACTACTAGCCCTTTTTTTTGAACTTTTTTTATTTCTAATATTTGATCACTTATGGAAAGATTTCTGTGAATAACTCCAATGCCCCCTGCCTTAGCCATTTCAATAGCCATTTTAGACTCTGTGACTGTGTCCATGGCGGACGAAAGTAAAGGTATTTTAAGATTTAAGTTTTTTGACAGTTTGACAGATGTATTTACTTCGGAAGGAAGAACAGAAGAATACTTTGGTGCTAAAGTAACATCATCAAAGGTGAGCGCTTCTTTTATAGGATCCATAATAGTTTATATACGATTCCTGAAAATTTAAAAGTGACTATCTTAAATTTTTACAGATGATGAAGCTTTCTTTCGAATCTTTTCTACTAGAAGGTGGTTTAAAGATTTTGCTTTCTTTAAAGTTTTTTTTTGCATTTTCAACAATTTCATTAAATGTCGAACCCATAAAAATTTTCGATAGAAAAATTCCTTTTGGTCGCAGCATATCAACAGCATAGTGCATTGCTGTTAAAGAAAGTTCACCCGTTTGAATTGAATCTAAATTTTTATTGCCAGTGGTATTAACCGCCATATCAGAGACTACAAGATCTATTTTTTTTGGAAAATAATCTGTAATTATTTTTTGGTTTTCATTATCCAAAAAATCACCGACAACATGATAAACGTCTTTTATTTTTTCAACTTCTTTAAGATCAATAGACATTATTTTTGAGCCTTTTGATTTTTCAGATAGATATTGTGTCCAGCTTCCAGGTGCAGAACCTATGTCTAAAATACTTAAATTATTTTTAACAATTTTAAATTTTTCGTCTAACTCTTTTAGTTTATATACTGCTCTCGATCTATAACCTTCTAACTTTGATTGACGAACATACTTATCTCTTCTCTGTCTTATAACCCAGCTTTTAGAAATCTTGTTTTTTTTCAATTATAGTTAAACCTTAAACTTTTAAGTTCTTTTTGATCTTGAAGATTATAAATATCAATTTTTATGCTTTTATCTAATCTCATATCGACATTATCTTTCCAAATTCCTGCAGCTAAGTGCATGATACCGATTTTATTATTTGGTAAGTAAGGCTCCACAAATGTTTTTTGGTTGCTATCGTATTTTGGAAGTAGGTTGCTTGCAATCCAATTACAATTTAAAGGTAAAAATTCTGTGTCTACTTCGTCTATGTAAACACTTAGATTTATTGCTAGCCCTTCTGAACCAAAAATTTTTCCACTTTTCAAAGTTTGTCTTAGATTTTTTTGCCATACCTCCCAACATGGTGAATTTTTTTGAAGTGAAAATACACCAATATTAATATGAGGTGCAAACGCAAGTTTTCTTGATTTTGATATATCAATATTTGATGAAAGAGCATGTTTGAAATTTTGGCTTTTAACAATCGCTAATTTTCCAAGTAACCATTTAACTTTTGAAATTACTTTGTAGCCTGGGCCCATTGTTTGAGTTATTCCTAATTTTCCTTTTTCACATGCTTTGAAATATAATTCTACACACTTCCAATCATTGACCCATGCATCACAGTCTATCCAAAGATACTTTTCATAATTTGGAAAATATTTTGGTAGAAATGCACGAGACACTTGACTTTTGAGCCATTCTTTTCCCATTATTTTTAAATTTGAAACTTCAATATCCCACTCTGCTTTTGCAACTTCATCAACCTTGTTTTTTAATTGTTCTCTTTGGTTGTCATTTAAACCTGCATCAAGTATGCAAATTGCAATATCTTTGCTCTCAGGGGTTTTTTTTATTGAGTCAATTAATTCAATTAATAAATCAAAATACTTTTCATCTGCTAATGAAACTATAGCGTTTGTTTTCATTTAAAGGACATCTTCTTGATCTTCACCATCTTGACTAACATGACTAAATTTTTTGGACAGGCTACGAAAATGGAAAAAGCTAATTGGTATAAGAAGTAAGTATATTAAAGTTGATAATACAATAACGTTATAAGTATAGATTAATAATAAACCAAAAAATAAAATTAACGAAAATAATAAAAAGATTGTTAATCTTCTGGGGACTACAATCTTTTTAAAAGAATAAGTTGGTAACTTGCTGATTAATAGAATTGAAGTTAAAATAAAAAAACCAGGGACTAGATATTTGTTTTCAATAGAAAAAAGTTGAAATTCACTAAAACTATAAATTAATGGAAATAAAACTAAAATACCTCCGGCCGGCGAAGGGACGCCCTCAAAAAAGTTATCTTTCCACTTTACATTTGTATTAGAGGTAATATTAAATCTCGCTAACCTCAAAGCGACACAAATTACATAAATCAAACAAACTAACCACCCTACTCTTCCGAGATTATTTAAGGACCAAAAATACATTATAAAAGCCGGAGCAACCCCAAAGCTTATAACATCCGTTAATGAATCAAGTTCTTTACCAACTTCTGAAGTTCCTTTAATAAGTCGTGCAATTCTTCCATCAAGACCATCTATAATCCCAGCAACTAAAATTGCTAGAACTGCAAAACCAAAGCTGCCATCAAAAGCAAATTTAATAGACGTTAAGCCTATGCACACGCCTACTAGTGTAAACATATTAGGTAAAATTGATCTTGTTTTCTTATTCGCAACTAATTTGAAATTTTTATTTTGTTGTTCCATTTTATTTTTTTGCAATTAATGTCTCGCCAGCCACTGCTCTTTGGTTTACTTTTACCAAAGGTTTATAATTTTCAAAGTATATGTCTGCCCTGCTGCCAAATCTAATCATCCCTATTCGATCACCTTGGTTTAGTTTTTCTCCTTTGTTTGTCTCAGTAACAATACGCCTAGCAATCAAACCAGCTATCTGAACAACTACTACTTGATCATCATTACTATTTTTTATTTTATAATAATTTCTTTCATTGTCTTCGCTGGCTTTGTCTAGAGATGCATTTAAAAACTTGCCAGGTTTATATAAAATTTCCTCAATTTCACCACTGCATGGAATTCTATTTACGTGACAATCGAAAACATTCATGAACACGCTTACTTTGGTAAATTTTTTATTTTCTAAGGAAAGTTCTGAAGGACCATTAACTTCTTCTACTTTTATCACTAATCCATCAGCCGGACTAACAAGATAATTTTCATCATTTATTGGAAATCTTTCTGGATCTCTAAAAAAATAGTAAACCCATATTGTAAGAATAATACCTATTAGACCCAAGAAACCACTTATTAAATATAAAACAAGTGTTCCAAGTCCAAAGATTACTAAAAACTTATAACCCTCGTTATGTATTTTCGGAAAAACTTTATCTATCATAATCCTTTATTTGATAATTTCTAATTAATATGTATATAAAAAGCAGAAATTCAATTACTAAGATTTATACATAAATATGAGCAAAATTAAGGTCAAAAACCCAATCGTCGAGTTGGATGGCGATGAAATGACAAGGGTAATTTGGGAGTTTATAAAGAATAAACTGATATTACCCTATCTAGATTTGGGTATTGAATATTACGATCTTGGTATGAAAAGCAGAGATGATACTTCAGATCAAATAACTATTGATTGTGCAAATGCAATTAAAAAGAATGGTGTGGGTATTAAGTGTGCAACAATTACACCTGACGAAGCACGTGTAAAAGAATTCAATTTAAAAAAAATGTGGAGATCTCCAAACGGTACAATTAGAAATATTATTGGAGGGACTGTCTTTAGAGAACCTATTATTTGCAAAAATGTTCCAAGATTAGTGCCATCATGGACTGATCCCGTAATTATTGGAAGACATGCATTTGGAGATCAATATAGAGCAACCGATTTTAAAGTTCCTGGTAAAGGAAAACTTGAAATTAAATGGACTTCTGAAGACGGTAAAGATACCAAAAATTACGAAGTATTTAATTTCCCTGGATCAGGGGTGGCTTTATCAATGTACAATTTAGATAAATCAATAGAAGATTTTGCTCGATCTTGTTTTAACTATGGATTAATTAAAAAGTGGCCAGTTTACCTTTCAACAAAAAACACTATTTTAAAAACTTACGATGGAAGATTTAAAGATATATTTCAAGGTGTTTTTGAAAAAGAATTTAAATCGTCATTTGAAAAAAATAATTTAACCTATGAACATAGGCTTATAGATGACATGGTTGCCTGTGCAATGAAGTGGAGCGGTAAATATATTTGGGCTTGTAAAAACTATGATGGTGACGTTCAATCAGATACTGTTGCTCAGGGATATGGTTCTCTTGGACTTATGACAAGTGTCTTGCTCGCACCAGATGGAAGAACAATGGAAGCAGAAGCTGCTCATGGAACTGTAACGAGACATTTTCGAATGCATCAACAAGGAAAAGAAACTTCAACAAATCCTATAGCATCAATTTTTGCATGGACTAGAGGACTTGCTCATAGAGGAAAATTAGACGCAAATGATGAGCTAATAAAATTTGCAAATACGTTAGAAAAGGTTTGTATTGATTGTGTTGAAACTGGATCAATGACCAAAGATTTAGCAATTTTAATTGATGCAAATCAAAAGTACTTAACTACAAATCAATTTCTTGATGCAATTGATGGAAATTTAAAAAAGAAGTTAAATTAAGCTTTTAATCTTTTCAAAACTTTCTTCTATTTTATTTGAATGAACTCCACCAGCTTGAGCAAAATCAGATCTACCTCCACCGCCTTTTCCACCAAGAATTTCTGAACCAGATTTTACAAATTTTATTGCATCGTACTTTTTGGTTAAAGAGTCTGTAACTCCTACTGCTAAACCAATTTTATCATCTTTAATTGCATATATAACTACAATTCCCTCTTTGATATCTTTCTTGCCTTGATCAACAAGTCTTCTTAATTCTTTAAAAGGTAAGTCATCTACTTTTTGAAATCTTATATTTATCTTTTCAATATTTTGATCTTTAACAATATTTTTTTTCTTATCTGATAAAATACTCTTTACTGTTATTTCCTCTAATTGTTTTGTCAGCTCCTTAATAGTAGTTTTAAGATCTTCAGATTTTTTAATTGGTTTTCCTCCAAGCTTAGTGATTTCACTTGATAATGATTTGATAGTTTCTTCATTTTTTTGAGAAGACAAACTCGACATCTTATCTTTTGACTTTAGATATTCTTCAAGTTGTTTATCTCTTAATGCTTCAACCCGTCTAACACCCGCAGCTATTGATGACTGACTGACTACTTTAAATTTACCAACCTCACTAGTGTTTTTTACGTGTGTTCCACCACAAAGTTCTGTTGAAAAATATTTGTTACCTTCCTCACCCATAAACACAACTCTCACTTCATCTCCATATTTTTCTCCAAATAAAGCCATTGCCCCTTGTTCAATTCCCTCTTCAGGAGTCATTAATCGTGTAACGACTTCTGTCTTTGAATTTACAAATTTATTTACATTTTCATCAATTTTTTTCATTTCTTCATCTGTAATTGGCTTCATATGACTAAAATCAAATCTTAATCTATCTGGTGCAACTAATGATCCTTTTTGCATTACATGTGTTCCTAAAGTTCTTCTGAGAGATTCATGTAATAAATGTGTTGCTGAGTGATAGGCTCTTATATCTTGACGTCTTTCTGAGTTTATTTTTAATTCAACATTATCTTTTTGTTTAATTGTTCCTTTTGAAACTTTGCCAAAGTGAACAAATAAGTTTCCAATCTTTTTTTGAACGTCAGTTACCTCAAATTCATTTTCGCCTGAAGTTATTATGCCTTTGTCGCCAACCTGACCACCAGACTCACCATAAAAAGGAGTTTGATTTAAAATAATTTGTCCTTCTTCACCTTGTTTTAATTGTTGAATTTCTTTATTATCTTTAATTATCGCAGCAACGCTTCCTTCAGCCTGATTGGTCTCATAGCCTAAAAATTCAGTTGGACCAATTTTCTCTTTTAAATTAAACCAAATTTCACTGACTGAACTATCCCCTGAACCTTTCCAATTTTTCTTCGCAAGCTCTCTACTTTTTTTCATCATCTCATCAAATTTTTTGTTATCTACTTCGAGAGATTTGTTCTTAAGAATATCTTCTGTTAAATCTAACGGAAATCCGTAAGTATCATAAAGTTTAAAAGCAACTTCACCAGGAAGAACCTTGTCTATTTTTGAGATTTCATCATCTAAAATTTTCATACCTCTTTCTAATAAAACCAGAAATTTTTCTTCCTCCATTTTCAAAGTTTCTTTAATAAGCGACTCTGCTCTTTTTAATTCTGGATAATTTTTAGACATTTCATCTAAAAGAGTTTTAAAAATATTGTAAAAAATTGGTTCTTTAGATCCAAGTAAATGCGAATGTCTCATTCCTCTTCTCATAATTCTTCTAAGAACATAACCTCTTCCTTCATTAGATGGTAACACACCTTCAGCAAGTAGAAACGAACTTGCCCTTAAGTGATCAGCTATTACTCTAAAACTTGATAAATTGTTTTCGTTTGGTTTAACTTTTACAGTTTCTGAAATTGAATTT
>CACIAP010000015.1 GCA_902584685.1 uncultured Pelagibacteraceae bacterium
TGATGCCTTGGATTTCAAAAAAGAAACTAGTAGATAGCGATAAGAATTAAAAAAAAATCATTATTTTTTAAAATTGAGAACTCTTTAATTTGCAATCTATGCTAGAGAATGTATTATCTCAATAATTAAAATTGCTATTTTATGAGCGACAAAGAAAAAGTTTATATCTTCGATACAACAATGAGAGACGGTGAGCAGTCACCTGGCGCCTCAATGAGTGTTGAGGAAAAAATTCAAATCTCTCGAGTGTTTGACGAGATGGGAATTGATATAATTGAGGCAGGATTTCCAATTTCATCTCCTGGTGATTTTGAAGCAGTTTCGGAAATAAGCAAAAGTGTTAAGAATTCTATACCTTGCGGTTTATCAAGAGCATTAAAAAAAGATATAGATGCTTGTCATGAGTCACTTAAATTTGCAAAAAGATTTAGAATTCATACTTTTATCTCCACTAGTCCAGTTCACATGAAGCATAAACTTGATATGACTAACGACCAAGTTTTAGACGCGATTAAAGAAAGTGTAACCTACGCAAGAAAGTTTACTAATGATGTAGAGTGGTCTTGTGAAGATGGAACTAGAACAAATTTAGATTTTATGTGTAAAACTATCGAGCTAGCAATTAAATGTGGTGCGACTACAATTAATATACCTGATACCGTTGGGTATTCAATTCCTGAGGAATTTGCGCGAACAATAACACATATAAAAAACAATGTACCAAACATAGATAAAGCAATTATATCAGCACATTGCCATAATGATTTAGGTTTAGCAGTTGCAAATGCTTTAGCAGGTTTATCTGCAGGTGTTAGACAAATTGAATGTACTATCAATGGAATTGGAGAAAGAGCAGGTAACGCCGCTTTGGAAGAAATTGTAATGGCTATCAAAACAAGAAATGATTTAATGCCTTATGAAACAGGAATTAAAACAGAACTTATAAGCAAAGCCTCAAAGATAGTTTCAAACGCAACTGGATTTCCAGTTCAATTTAATAAAGCGATAGTTGGTAAAAATGCTTTTGCGCATGAGTCAGGAATTCATCAAGATGGAATGTTAAAAAATAGAGAAACATATGAAATTATGACACCAGAAAGTGTTGGTGTTAAAAAAACATCTTTAGTAATGGGTAAGCATTCTGGTAGGCATGCATTTAAAGATAAGTTAAGTGATTTAGGATATTCAGACTTAACAGATGATGTTGTACAAGCAGCATTTGGAAAATTTAAAGTTTTAGCTGATAAGAAAAAGCATGTTTATGACGAAGATATTATTGCTTTAGTAGATGATAGCTTAATAATTGACAATAAAATAAATGCGATCAACCTTAAGTCTTTGAAAGTTTTTGCAGGAACAGGAGAACCTCAAAAAGCTGAGATGACACTGGATGTCTTTGGCGAAATTAAAAAAACGTCTCAGACAGGAGATGGCCCTGTTGATGCTACATTTAAGTGTATTAAAGTGCTATATCCTCATGACATGAAACTTTTATTGTATCAAGTCCATGCTGTAACAGAGGGGACTGATGCTCAGGCAACAGTAAGTGTCAAGATTGAGGAAAATGACAGATCTACTGTTGGACAATCTGCGGATACTGATACATTAGTTGCCTCAGCAAATGCTTACTTGAATGCATTGAATAAAATGTTAATAAAGCGAGAGAAAAAAGCTATGAACGAAAGTATTAAACACCAAAAAGTAAAAGGAATTTAAATGTCGATATTAGGTAAGATAACACAAATATGGAGCCAGGATATGGCAATCGATTTAGGAACAGCTAACACTCTTGTAGTTTTAAAAGGACAAGGAGTTGTTTTAAATGAGCCATCGGTTGTAGCTGTTGTAGATAACAAAGGTAAAAAATCAGTTCTTGCTGTAGGTGATGAGGCAAAAACGATGTTAGGTAGAACTCCAGGAAATATTCAAGCAATAAGACCTTTAAGAGATGGTGTTATCGCTGATTTCATCGTTACAGAAGAAATGATCAAACATTTTATTAAAAAAGTTCATAAAAGAAGCTCTTTTGCAAATCCAAGAATTTTAATTTGTGTTCCGACCGGTTCAACACCAGTGGAGAGAAAAGCAATTCAGGACAGCGCCCTTGCAGCAGGTGCAAGACGTGTTCAGTTAATTGAGGAGCCAATAGCAGCTGCTATCGGTGCAGGTCTACCAATATCAGAAGCAACAGGATCAATGGTAATTGATATAGGTGGGGGTACAACAGAAATCGCAGTTATGTCTCTTGGTGGAGTTGTTTATTCTAATTCTTTAAGAGTTGCTGGAGATGCAATGGACAACGCATTCGCAAATTATATGAGGAAAGAATATAATTTAATGATCGGTGATAGTACTGCAGAAAAAATAAAAAAAGAAATTGGAACTGCAATTGCAACAAATAATAACACTTATGCAGTTAAAGGTAGAGATTTAAGATCAGGAACACCTAAGGAAGTAGGTATTACCGAAGAGGATTCTGTTGAGGCTTTAAATCCTATTTTAAGAGAAATGATTAATGGAATTAAAGATGCTTTAGAAAATACACCACCTGAATTATCAGCAGACCTGGTTGATATGGGTTTAACTTTAACTGGAGGCGGTGCATTATTAAAGAACATTGATAAAAGATTATCAAAAGAAACTGGTCTTCCAGTTCATATCGCAGATGATCCTTTAGCTTGTGTTGCAATCGGAACCGGGAAGGCATTAGAACAAGAGGAAATATTCTCTACTGTATTATCTGAATATTAATAAACGATGCAAACAAACAGAGATGATTTCATTATTGCAATCAGATCTGCATTTCTTAAAAAAGGTAACCAACAGAGATTCTCATTAATAGCTCTTATACTTTTTTCAATTTTTATAATAGTACTTGGTAAATATAATTTTAAAGGGTTAAACTTTTTAAAATTATCTATAAAAGAGATTGTCTATAGAACAACGTTTATTGTATCTGTTCCAGAAAATTTTGTCATAAGCAGCTATCAAACAATACATGATCATTTTTCCTTATATTCAAATTATGAAAATTTAAAAAAAGATTATGAAAGCCTTAAGGCTACAAAGTTAAATACTGACTTCTTAAAATCTGAAAATGAGGCACTCAAATCAAAGATTAACGATGTATCAACACAATCATCTGAACTATTAGCGAAAGTAATTATAGATAAAAAAAGTCCTTTTTTAAGATCTGTAATAGTAAACAGGGGAAGTAAAGATAATGTGATATTGGGTATGGCAGTTTTAGATGAAAAATTTCTTGTAGGAAAAGTTGTAGAAGTGAATTACTCAACTTCAAGAGTTTTATTATTATCTGATTTAAATAGCAAAATTCCTGTCTCTATAGAACCAAATGGTGTTCAATCGATACTTTCAGGTAGTGGATCAAATTTTGGAGAAATCCAATACATAAAAGAGGATTATCAATTAGACAGCGACTTTGAAATCTTCACATCTGGATCAGGTGGAATTTTCCGTTCTGGAATTCCAATTGGAAAAACAATTTTAAATGCTGGATCTGGTCTTGATACCATAAAAGTTAAATTCCATTCAGACTTTTCGCAATTACGTTTGGTAAAAATTGTTTCTTTTGAAGAGGTAAAACAAAATGATTGAAATTTCAAAAATATCAATTTTACGTAAAATTTTTAATTCTTTACCAATTATTATTTTATTTATCTCAGTTCTTAATGAATTAGATTTTAACTATCTTAGCTTTAAATATTTCTCTTTTAATTTTCCATTTATATTAATTTTTTACTGGAGCTTAAAAGGTGGAGAAAAGCTGGGATATGGCCTTGTTTTTATTGCAGGATTGATAAACGACGTCGTTGTTGGGTTACCTATGGGCATTAGCAGTCTTTCATATCTGCTAATATGTGGTTTTGCGGTATACTTAAGAAATATCACCTTGAGGCCAAACCTTATTAAAGATTGGCTTTTTTTTCTGTTCACTATCTCACTAGTGAATTCAATACTTTATATTGTTCTAATTCTATTCTTTGGAATAGATATGAATTTTTATTTCCTATTTTTTAATATTATTTTTACATTTATGTTTTATTATATTTTTTCATATATTTTTGATTATTATTCAAAATTTAATATTACGAGATAATTATGTTTGGCGGTGGAGGAGATTCAGGATACAAAAAACTTAGCACAGTAAATAGAAGAATGTTCATTATGACTGCTGCTAAACTAGTAATATTTGGTGGAATTATAACAAGGCTTTTTTCTCTTCAAATAAATGAGAATAAAAAATA
This sequence comes from uncultured Pelagibacteraceae bacterium, assembly GCA_902584685.1. GTDB lineage: Bacteria > Pseudomonadota > Alphaproteobacteria > Pelagibacterales > Pelagibacteraceae > Pelagibacter. The sequence continues at coordinate 4,269 of CACIAP010000015.1, forward strand.
TTTAACTTTATCTGATAAAAATCGATTAAGAGAGTGGAGATTACCACCTGTCAGAGGAGATTTTGAAGATTTTTTCGGAAATAAAATTGCCAGCAATCTCAAAGTTTATCAATTACATGTGGTACCTGAACAGGTTGAAGATTTTAGATATTTAATGATAAGACTTAGAGATATCTTAGATATAGACTCTAAAACTTTTAAAAAAATTCTTAAGAAAAGAAGCCAGCAAAAATCTTGGGAAACGTTGATAATATCGGAGAATTTAAGCTGGGATCAGTTCGCAAAAATAAATTTTTACCTCCACGAATTATCAGGTGCTAAACCTGTTCTTTCAGTTGCAAGAAATTATCCTTATGATGAAAAATTTACTCACTTACTTGGATATGTTGCTCAAGCAAGTGAAAGAGATTTAACCGAAAATGAGGTTATTAAGAAAAGTCACGTTCCTGGTCTAAGAGTTGGTAAAATTGGTTTAGAAAAAACTTATGAAAATCAATTAATTGGCTCAAATGGTATCCAAAGATATGAAGTAAATGCATATGGAAAACGAATTAACCAAATCGATTTTGTTGAAGGAAAAAAAGGAACTAATATTAAACTAACAGTTGATACAGAAATACAGGCTCAATGTAACGAACTTCTTAAAGATAAAGCTGGATCAATATGTGTTATGGATATTTACACTGGTGAATTAATTGCAATGCATTCTTCCCCATCTTTCGATCCAAATTTATTTTTATATGGAATAAGTCATGACAATTGGAATGAAATACTTAATAATCCAAAAAAACCTTTAATTAATAGATCTATACAAGGTTTATATCCTCCAGGATCAACCATTAAGCCGATTGTTGCACTTTCTGCACTTGAAAATGATGTGATCTCAACAAAGTTTAAAGTTAACTGCACTGGTAAAACAGAAATGTACGGGCAAACATATCACTGTTGGAAAGACACAGGTCATGGAATAGTTAACTTAAGAGATGCTCTTAAAGTGTCCTGTGATACATTTTTTTATGAAATGTCAAGAAGACTTGGAGTGGATAGATTAAATCTTACGGCAAAAAAATTTGGTTTAGGAGAAAAAGTATTTAATGGGACTTACATCGAAGAGAAAGAAGGATTAATACCATCAACACAATGGAAAAAGAATGCACTGGGAAGAGGGTGGGTTTTAGGAGAAACTTTAATTACTGGTATAGGACAAGGATATATGCAGACAACTCCACTTCAACTATGTCTTATGACTGCGCAATTGGCCAATGGAGGTTTTAAAATTAAACCAAAAATAATCTACGATAAAAAAAGCGACTCTTATGAAAAAATAAAGGCTGAAATGGAAAAAAATAGAATTGATCTATTAAGTGACTTTCAACAAGATGATGCATTGGTTGACTTTTCTTCAGAGAAGAAAAAACGCGATACTGATCTTTATAAACCTTTGTATAGAAACCAGGAAAACGTAAAATTTGTACTTGAAGCTATGTTTGCATCTACAAATGAAGTAAGGGGTACATCTTATTCGTCAAGAATAAGTGATAAAAAATACCAATTTGCAGGAAAAACTGGTACCTCCCAGGTCAAAAAAATTACAGAGATTCAAAGAGAACTTGATCTTGATATATCGCAAATTCCTTATGAAGAGAGAGATCATGCATTGTTTGTGGCATTTGGACCATATGTTAATCCACGATATGCTCTAAGTGTTTTTGTGGAACATGGTGGAGCGGGAAGTTCTGCTGCAGCACCTTTAGCAAAAAAACTATTTAAAACTATTATTGATAGACACGAAGAAAGAGAAAAAATTAGAGAAAAAAGTTTAATGGAAATATAAATGTTTAAAGAAACAGCACTAAGCGGACAAACAACATTCTTTCAAAAATTAAGATCACTTGATTATATTCTTTTAGCCTGCATTTTAATATTAGGTGTCATAAGTTCTTTAGCAATGTATGCAACCGACGGAGGTGAACTCTTATACCATACAAAAAGTCATGTTTTAAGATTTATAATTTTCTTTGTAATGATGTTTGTTCTTTCTTTCTTAAATATAAGATTTTGGCATGCAACTGGTTATCTATTTTATATTATAGTTTTGGGATTACTTATATGGGCATCTCTTTACGGAATTACTGCCTCTGGTTCTCAAAGGTGGGTAGATTTATACTTCATAAATCTTCAACCATCAGAATTAATGAAAATTGCTATTATAGTTTGTTTTGCAAAATTTTATCACAGGGCCCAGATAAATCAGATTAATAACTTTAAAAATTTACTTGTTCCAATGATGATATTGATTTTACCAATATTATTAGTTGTCAGTCAACCTGACTTAGGTACCTCAATTTTAATTGCATTAAGCGGAATTATAGTGCTCTGGCTTGCAGGCATTAACTTAAAATATTTTATATATTCTGGTTTGTTTTTATTAATTTCAATGCCTTTTGTTATTGCATTTTTAAAACCATATCAAAAACTTAGAATTTTAACTTTTTTTAATCCTGATAAAGATCCTTTAGGAGCAGGTTATCAAATTATTCAATCTAAAATAGCAATAGGATCGGGCGGTCTTACTGGAAAAGGTTTTTTAAAAGGAACACAAGGTTACCTTGAATTTTTACCTGAGAAACATACAGATTTTATTTTCACATTATTTTCTGAAGAGCATGGTTTTATTGGGTCGTTAGCACTTTTATTTATTTACGGTGTTATTATTTATAGAGTCATAGATATAGGAAAAAACGCTAGAAGTTTTTTTGGTAAACTGTTTTGTTTTGGATTTGCATCATCAATTTTTGTATTTATAACTGTAAATATGTCTATGGTTTTAGGTTTGTTGCCAATAGTTGGTTCTCCTTTACCGATAATGTCTTATGGTGGTTCTTCAATGTTAGCAACGATGATAGGTTTTAGTATTGTGATGAGTACAAAAATTTATCAAAAGCAGCTTATTGCTTAATTTGTCGCAATAATTTTTCACTTTGATATTGTATCTTTAAGAATGAGTAATTCTAAGATTGGAATAGTAGGCGCTGGTATTCAAGGTGTCTGTAACGCTTTGTTTCTTCAAAAAAAAAATTATGAAGTGCATCTTTTTGATAGAGAGGAACCCGGTTCAGCGGCATCTTATGGAAATGCTGGTCATTTTTCACCTTACGCATCTGTACCACTAAATAGACCAGACATACTAAGAGATGTTCCCGCAATGCTTATGAGTTCAACAGGACCATTAGCTTTAAAATGGAACTATGTTCCG
>CACIAP010000016.1 GCA_902584685.1 uncultured Pelagibacteraceae bacterium
TGGAATGGCAGTAGATGCAAACGTTTTAATTTTTGAAAGAATAAAGGAAGAAACAAGTAAAGAAAAAAATAATCTAATAGCTTTTGATAATGGATACTCAAAATCAAAAATTACAATTTTAGACGCAAACATAACAACAATAATAGCTGCAATAATTCTGTTTATTTTCGGATCAGGGCCCGTCAAAGGATTTTCAATCACATTATGTGTTGGAATATTAACAACTCTATTCTCAGTTTTTTTTATCGCGCGATTACTTACTTCTATTTATGTAAAAATTAACAAAAATAAGGAAATTATTATAAAATGAAAAAGGATTATAAATTTAATCAATATTATAAGTCATTAAATGTATTTTCTATTGCACTGATATTACTTTCATTAATCTTTTTAATATTTAAAGGTTTGAATTATGGAGTTGATTTTAAAGGTGGAACTTTAATTGAAATACGTGTTGAGACTGAAAAGCCTGATATTGAAGTTTTAAGATCTAGTTTTAATAAAATGAATTTAGGTAAGATTTCAATTAAAAATTTTGGGAGCGATAATGATTTTGTGGTTAAATTCAAAAGAGACGAGCTTAATGATCCAGAGTTCATTGAAAATTTACAAAGAAATCTTTCACAAGAATTAACTCAAAATTTCTCTTTCAGAAGAGTTGAAAATGTAGGACCTAAAGTAAGTTCAGAATTACTAAAAGCTGGAGTAACTGCTATATGCTTATCCTTAATGGCAATGCTTATCTACATTTGGATACGTTTTGAATGGCAATTTAGTGTTGGTGCAATAGTTGCTTTATTCCATGATGTTATAATTACTCTTGGAATTTTTTCTGCCTTAAGTTTGGAAATAAACTTGTCAATTGTAGCAGCTGTTTTAACTATAGTTGGATACTCAATGAATGACACTGTTGTAATTTATGACCGTGTAAGGGAAAACCTTAAAAAATATTCAGATATTATGATATTTGATCTTACCAACTTATCAATAAACGAGACCTTATCACGTACTATAATTACCTCTTCAACGACGTTATTAGCTTTACTTTCTATATTTTTATTTGGTGGGGAAATACTGAAAGGTTTTTCATTAGCTATGATCCTGGGCGTTATTTTAGGAACCTATTCCTCAATTTTTATAGCAAATCCACTTTTAGTTTTCTTTAAAGTTTCACAAAAAACAGTTCTTAAGGAAGATAATTAATATAAGTTTTGGGCTGCTACCATTGAAAGTAACATTGGTAGAGATAATAAAGTATTAGTTCGTGAAAAAACCATTGCTGTTTTTGCAGCTTTAGCTTTGCTTTCTGGATCCGTTTCGACCATTCCTAATGCTTTTTTCTGATTTGGCCATATAACAAACCAAACGTTAAAAGCCATAATCAATCCTAGCCACATTCCTATTCCAATCGCTGTACTTTTGCCTCCACCTGATCCTATGCCAAGTGTCATTGCCTCATGTAAATATCCGTTGAGATATGACAATATTAAACCCGATACAATTGTTGCAAAAGCTGCCCATCTAAACCAAAAAAGGGCAGAGGGTGCAATTACTTTGCTAATGGCTGGTTTTTGTTCATCAGGGATTTTAGCCATATTAGGAATTTGAACAAAATTGAAATACCACAACAAACCAATCCACATTATTCCAACAAGAACGTGGATATATCTAAATAACCAGCTCCAAAATAATAAATCAAAATCAAAACCACCATTAAGAAAAAATAAACCTACGAACAATAATACTGATATAGCAAGTGAGTAGTGGATCGTTCTAGATAGAGAGCTTAAAATACTTATCATTAAAGTAATTTAACAAATTTTAATTGATTATGCAATTTTTTTAAATTTTCCGTTTAGCAAAGGCTTTAGAAATTTACCTGTATAACTCTTTTCTGTATTGCATATATCTTCAGGTTTTCCCTCTGCGATTACTTGACCACCTTTAACACCACCATCTGGACCCATATCGACGACGTAATCAGCAGTTTTAATAACATCTAAATTATGTTCAATGACAACAACTGTATTTCCTGTTGCAACGAAGGTGTGTAATATTTCTAATAATTTTTTAATATCATGCTGATGTAAACCGGTTGTTGGTTCATCTAAAATATAAATTGTTCTTCCTGTAGATCTTTTTGATAGTTCTTTTGCTAATTTAATTCTTTGAGCTTCACCACCAGAGAGAGTTGTAGCTTGTTGACCAATCTTTATGTAGCCTAAGCCAACTTTTTTTAATGTTAATAATTTTGATCTTATAGTTGCTATATTTTCAAAGAAGTCACATCCTTCTTCAACCGTCATATCTAAAACTTCAGCAATACTTTTTCCTTTAAATTTTATTTCAAGTGTTTCTCTATTGTATCTGCTGCCCTTACATTCATCACATGTTACATAAACATCTGGAAGGAAATGCATTTCATAAGTTATTACACCATCACCTTCACATGCTTCACATCTTCCACCTTTAACATTGAAAGAAAATCTTCCAGGTTTATAACCTCTACTTTTTGACTCAGGTAAATTTGTAAACCAATCTCTAATTGGTCCAAAAGCACCTGTATAAGTTGCTGGATTAGATCTTGGAGTTCTTCCAATAGGAGATTGATCAATGTCAATTACTTTATCAATCAATTCGATACCCTTAAAACCTTTAAATGGCATTGGTATCTTTCTTGATTTATTATTGTTCAAAGATAAATTAAGAGCATTATAAAGTGTTTGTAATACCAAAGTAGATTTTCCACTTCCTGAAACTCCAGTAACACATGTAAAAGTTCCAAATGGAATTTTTAAATCAACATTCTTCAAATTATTACCAGATGCTCCGTTAATTTGTAAAAATCTTCCGTTTTTTGCTAACCTTCTTTTTTTTGGAATAGGTATAAAATATTTAGAAGATAAATATTTTCCTGTAATGCTGTTATCATTTTTAACAATATCTTTAAGATTGCCTTCTGCAACAACTTCACCACCTTTACTTCCTGCTTGAGGCCCAAGATCTAAGATGTGGTCTGCATTTTCAATTGTTTCCGTATCGTGTTCAACAACAATTACCGTGTTTCCTAAATCTCGTAATCTTTTTAAAGCATTTATTAATTTTACATTGTCCTTTTGATGCAAGCCAATTGATGGTTCATCTAATACATATAAAACTCCTGTTAGACCTGAACCAATTTGAGAGGCAAGTCTAATTCTCTGAGCTTCACCACCAGATAAAGTTCCTGACTCTCTTGATAATGTTAAGTAATCAAGACCAACATTAAGAAGAAAATTTAACCTTTCATTAATTTCTTTAAGAATATGTTCTGATATTTTTAGTTTTCTTTGATCAAGTTTTTTTGATAAATTATTGAACCATTCTTTACTATCACTTATGGATTTTTCAGTTACTTCACTTATATGCTTACCATCAATTTTTACACAAAGTGCCTCGTCTTTAAGTCGGTGACCTTTGCAAATATCACATTTTGTATCTGATTGATATTGAGAAATCTCTTCTCTTTTCCAATCACTATCGGTCTCTAAATAACGTCGTTCTAAATTATTTACTACTCCTTCAAAGGTTTTTTTATGAGAATACTTTTCATAACCATCATCATATGAAAATTTTATCTCTTCATCATCAGATCCATATAAAATTATATCTTTTATCTTTTTGGGTAATTTTGACCATTTTTCATCCATAGAAAATTTATAATGTTTTGCTAGAGAAGTTAATGTTTGAGCGTAATAAAGCGTGGTTGTTTTTGCCCACGGTTGAATAGCACCCTGAGCAATACTTTTTTTATCATCAGGAACAACCAGATTTGGATCAACGTTGAGCTTTATACCTATACCTTCACATTCCTCACAAGCCCCATAAGGACTATTGAAAGAAAATAATCTTGGTTCAATTTCTTCGATTGTAAAACCACTTTCAGTACATGCAAATTTTGATGAAAATGTTAATTTTTCTGTCTTTCTAAATTTAGCAGGTAATGTTTCATTTTGATACTCAACAAATAAAAGTCCATTTGCTAAATTTAATGATGTTTCTATACCTTCTGCAAGTCTATTGCCTAAATCGGAATTTATTACAATTCTATCGACTAAAATGTAAATATCATGTTTCAATTTTTTATTTAAGTCTGGAGTTTTATCAATGTCATAGAGTGTGCCGTCAACTTTTACTTTTCTAAAACCTCTTTTTTTGTATGATAAAATTTCTTTTTTGTATTCTCCTTTTCTACCTCTTACTATTGGAGCGAATAAGAAAATAGTTGATTTTTTTGGTAACTCTAAAATTTTATCGACAATTTGAGAAACAGTTTGGGATTTAATTTCTTTACCTGTAAATGGTGAATAGGGTGTTCCAATCCTTGCATAAAGAACTCTCATGTAATCATATATTTCTGTAACCGTTGCTACAGTGGATCTTGGATTTTTTGATGTATTTTTTTGTTCAATTGAAATGGCTGGACTTAATCCTTCAATAAAATCTACTTTTGGTTTTTTCATTTTATCTAAAAACTGTCTTGCATAGGCTGAAAGACTTTCAACGTATCTTCTTTGTCCTTCAGCATAGATGGTATCGAACGCCAATGAGGATTTTCCTGAGCCTGACAAACCTGTTATGACTACGAATTTATCTTTAGGAATCTCAACAGATATATTCCTTAAATTGTGTTCTTTTGCGCCCTTAATAACTATCTTTTTGTTCATTTTTTTATTTGCTTTAGCTCAATAAAGTTAATATTCAAATCTTTTTTGTGATATAACATATATAAAATAATATGGCTGGAAGTTTAAATAAAGTACTTTTAATTGGCAGATTAGGTGCAGATCCTGAGGTAAAACAGATGGTTAATGGTAAAAATGTCGCGAGACTTAGTCTTGCTACTAGCCAATCTTGGAAAGATAAAAACACGGGTGAAAAAAAGGAAAAAACCGAGTGGCACCGTGTAGTTGTATTTAATGAGGGACTTGTTAATGTTGTTCAACAGTATCTCAAAAAAGGTGCCCAGATTTATGTCGAAGGCCAATTGACTACTAGAAAATGGAAAGATGAACAGTCTGGCCAAGACAAATATTCCACAGAAATATTAATACAAGGATATAATTCATCTCTAACAATGCTTGGGGGAAATAATTCCTCAACGTCAATTGCAAATGCACCTCAAAATAAGAATGAGATGTCTCAAGCACCTGACAATGATTTAGATGACGATATTCCTTTTTAATTAATCTTTATGGATAAATCACAAACAGAGATAAAGAATAACATAAAACCTATAGAAATGTATGATGAGATGAGCTCATCTTATCTTTCTTACGCTATGAGCGTAATTGTAAGTCGAGCATTACCGGACATCAGAGATGGTTTGAAACCAGTTCATCGAAGAATTATTTATGCAATGTATAAAGGTGGTTTTGATTGGAGTAAACAATACAGAAAATCTGCAAGAATAGTAGGTGATGTAATTGGTAAGTATCATCCTCACGGTGATCAGGCTGTTTATGATGCATTAGTTAGAATGGTTCAAGATTTTTCTATGAGTTTGCCTTTGATTGATGGTCAAGGAAATTTTGGCTCAGTTGATGGCGATCCTCCTGCTGCCATGAGATACACAGAGACTAGATTAGCAAAAATTTCTCAAAATTTGATAGATGACATAGATAAAGATACTGTAGAATTTAAAAGCAATTATGATGAAACTGAAAAAGAACCAGAGGTTTTGCCTGCTCAATATCCAAATTTATTAGTAAATGGCGCCGGAGGTATTGCCGTTGGTATGGCAACTAGTATTCCGCCACACAATCTTTCAGAAGTGATAAATGCCACTTTAGCCCTAATAGATAATAAAGATATTAAGATAAATGAATTAATGAAACACATACCAGGTCCTGATTTTCCCACAGGTGGTACAATAATTGGTAAAGATATTATTAAAACTGGATACAAAACTGGAAGAGGGTCTTTTAAAATAAGGGGAAATGTTTCAATAGAACAGCTTAAAAATGGTAAAGAAAGAATAGTTATCAACTCAATACCATACCAAATCAACAAGTCTGTTTTAAATGAAAAAATTGTCGAGTTAATAAGAAACAAAAAAATAGATGGAATAAGCGATATAAGAGATGAGTCTAATAGAGAGGGAATAAGAGTAGCAATAGATTTAAAAAGAAATATAGAGCCTGAAACAGTTAAAAGACAGCTCTACAAATATACTTCTTTGGAGTCTTCATTTAGTTTTAATACATTAGCTATAGTAGATAGAAAGCCCAAGAACTGTAATCTTAAAGATTTTCTAGAGTCTTTTCTAAAATTTAGGGAAGATGTTGTTGTTAAAAAGACAAAATTTGATCTTAAAAAAGCAGAAGATAGAGCACATATATTGATTGGTTTATCTGTTTCAGTTGAAAATATAGATAAAGTAATCAAGATCATTCGATCTTCAAAAAATCCAGAACAAGCAAAAAATTCTTTATTAAATACTTCTTGGAAAATTAAATCGTCCCAAAAATTAATAAAACTAGTTGATAACAAAAAAAATAAAAATACTTATTCTCTATCTTTAAAACAAGTTGAGGCAATTTTAGAATTAAGACTTCAAAAACTTACTGCATTAGGTATTAATGAAATAGAAGTTGAGTTAAAGAAATTAGCCAATCTAATAGTTTCATTTAAAAAAATAATAAACTCTAGAAAAGAACTTTTAAAAGTTATTAGTAATGAATTAAATGAAATAAAAAAAAAATATTCAGTTGAACGAAGAACAAAAATAATAGATGCAGTACTTAATTATGACATTGAGGAAACAATACAAAAACAATCTGTATTAATAACAGTTACTTTACAGGGATATATAAAAAGAGGCGCACTTGATATTGTTAAAAAACAAAAAAGAGGTGGCAAAGGTAAATCAGGAATTAAAACTAGAGATGAAGATTCTGTAGTTCAAACTTTATCTGTAAATACTCATACGTCTGTTCTTTTTTTCTCAACGCAAGGAATGGTCTATAAACTTAAAGCATGGAAAATACCTGAAGGATCAGCTAGCTCTAGAGGTAAATCTTTATATAATATTCTTCCATTAAAAAATCACCAATCAATCAGTTCGATAATGCCTCTACCAGAAGATAAA
>CACIAP010000017.1 GCA_902584685.1 uncultured Pelagibacteraceae bacterium
TATTTTTAAAAGTATTTATTGTTTCGATAATATCTTTTTCAATATCAGGAATTATTCTTACTTCCTTTACTTGTACACCTAAGGAATTCAACCAAAGTGATAAAGTACTTGTGTTGATATCTTTGGTTCTTCCAGAAAGAACTTCATTTCCAATTATAATTATGCCTGCATTTATTTCTTTTTTATTTTTCATATACAAATATAAATTAATAAATATGAAATTTACCAATACTTTAATCAAAGGCAAACTAATCAAGCGGTATAAAAGATTTTTTGTCGATATCAAAGTAAATAATTCAAAAATTACTGCGCACTGTCCAAACACTGGCTCAATGATGGGTCTTTTAGATCCAGGAAATACAGTTTTTGTCTCCAGAAATAATGATCCAAAAAGAAAACTTAAATTTACATTAGAAATGATTAAATCAAATAATCGTATGATTGGTGTTAATACTCACAGAGCAAACAAAATAGTATTGCACGGTCTTAATAAAAAATTAATTAAGGAAATGAAAAATGTTAAAGAAATCAAACCAGAATTTAAATATTCAGATGATACAAGGTTTGATTTCTTATGTAATAAAAATTTACTCGAAGTAAAAAATGTAACTCTTTTAAGGAATAAAGATTTTGCAGAGTTTCCAGATGCTATAACTACCAGAGGCTCAAAACATTTAATTAAGTTAGCTGAGTCAATAAAAAAGGGCTTTAAACCGTTTGTCTTATTTTTAACTCAAATCGAAGGTATAAATAAATTTAAAATAGCTAAAGACATCGATCCTGAATATTATAAGAATTATTTAAAAGTTAAAAAAGATGGTGTTAAATTTTTAGCTTATAGATGTAAACTAAACGATAAAGAAATCAGAATAGAAAAAAAAATAGATATTATTGATGAGTAACTATTTGGAAAAATTTGAAAAAATGAGAATTGCCGGTTCTTTGGCATCTAAAACTTTAGACATGATTACAGATTATGTAAAAGAAGGAACAGCAACAAATCATATTGATAAACTTTGTTATGAATTTATAAGAGATAACGGTGGATATTCTGCCCCTCAATTCTATAGGGGATTTGAAAAATCAATTTGCACTTCACTTAATCATGTTGTTTGTCACGGTATTCCTAATGACAGAATACTTCAAGATGGAGATATTGTTAATATAGATGTAACCGCTATAATTAATGATCACTATGGGGACACAAGTCGAATGTATACTGTTGGTGATATCTCTGTAAAATCAAAAAAACTTATTAACGTTACTTATGAGTCTCTTAACAAAGCAATTAAAATATTAAAGCCTGGAAAAAGAATTGGTGATATTGGTCATGAAATACAATCTTTTGTAGAAAAAAATGGTTTTTCAGTTGTAAGAGATTTTTGTGGTCACGGAATAGGAACAAATTTTCATCAAGAACCAAACATACTTCACTATGGATCAAAGGATACAGGTGATGAATTAAAACCAGGTATGACTTTTACTATCGAGCCCATGATAAATGCTGGAAAGTATCAAACTAAAGTTTTAAATGATGGTTGGACAGCAGTTACAAAAGATAAAACATTATCTGCACAATTCGAGCATACTGTTGGAATCACAGAAAATGGTTATGAAATTTTTACAGAATCTGCTAAAGGTTATAAGGAGCCTCCTTACAATTAATGATATCGAGATATTCAAGAAAAGAACTTACAGAAATTTGGTCAGAGGAAAACAAATATAAAATTTGGCTTGATGTTGAAATTGCTGCAGCTCAAGCAATGGAAAAATTTAAGATTATACCAAAAGGTGTTGCATCTGTTGTTAAGCGAAGGGGAAAAATTAACGTCAAAAGAATTCATCAAATTGAAGATAAAGTTAAACACGACATAATTGCTTTTCTAACTTCAATAACAGAAAAAGCTGGAATTAAAGCAAGATACCTTCACCAGGGAATGACATCATCAGATGTACTTGATACGAGTTTCAATATTCAATTAGTCCAATCAGGTAAAATTTTGATGAAAGATATAGAGAAATTATTATCTGTAATTAAAAAAAAAGCTTTAAAGTATAAAATGACTCAATGTATTGGAAGAAGTCACGGTATTCATGCTGAGCCAATAACATTTGGATTAAAGCTAGCAACTTACTATGAAGAATTTAAAAGAAATAAAAAAAGATTAGAGAATGCTATAGATGAAGTTTCAACATGTGCTATTTCTGGAGCAGTTGGAACTTTTGCTAATATAGATCCAAGAGTTGAGATTTTTGTATCAAAAAAATTAAAACTAAAGCCTGAACCAATATCAACACAAATTATTCCAAGAGATAGACATGCTTACTATTTTTCTGTTTTAGGAATTATAGCTGGATCTATTGAAAGGTTTGCAACAGAGATAAGACATTTACAAAGATCTGAAGTTTATGAGTTACAAGAATTTTTTTCAAAAGGTCAAAAAGGATCTTCAGCAATGCCTCACAAAAAAAATCCAATATTAAGTGAAAATTTAGCAGGTCTTGCAAGACTTGTCAGAAGTAGCGTTATTCCTGCACTTGAAAATATTGCTCTTTGGCATGAGCGAGATATATCTCACTCTAGCGTAGAGAGAAATATAGGTCCTGATGCTAATATTACTTTAGATTTTGCTTTATTTAGACTTACAAATCTTGTGGATAATATGATTATTTATCCAAAAAATATGATGAAAAATCTTAATATAACCAAAGGAGTAATTTTTTCACAAGAGATGATGTTAGAACTTACTAAAGTTGGTCTTTCAAGAGAAAAGGCTTATAAAAAAATTCAAATGCATGCAATTAATAGCTTTAATAAGAATACTAATCTTATTGAATTGATTAAAAAGGATAAATCGATCACATCTTTAATATCAGAGAAGAAAATTGATAAAGTGTTCACATATTCAAAGCATTTAAAAAATGTGAATTATATTTTTAGAAGAGTTTTCAAGTAATGAAAAAGGGTAAAAAATTATACGAAGGTAAAGCAAAAGTTATTTTTGCTACTGACAATAAAGACTTTGTAATTCAACACTTTAAAGATGATGCAACTGCTTTTAATAACCAGAAAAAGGCAAAAATTGAAGGTAAAGGTGTTTTAAATAATAGAATTTCAGAACATATTTTAATGAATTTAGATCAAGTTGGAATAAAAAATCATTTAGTAAAAAGACTAAATATGAGGGAGCAGCTTATAAAACATGTGGAAATTATTCCGATTGAATTTATTGTGAGAAATATTGCGACTGGCTCTCTTACAAAAAGACTTGGTATAGAAGACGGTACTATTTTAGAAGATCCATTAATTGAATACTGTTTAAAAAACGATGAATTAGGAGATCCTCTTATATCTAAAGAACATATCTATATTTTTAAATGGGCAACTAAAAAAGAAATAGAAAAAATTGACAGACAATTACTTAGGATAAATGATTTCATGGTAGGAATGTTTCGAGGTGTAAGTATTAAACTGGTAGATTTTAAAGTTGAATTTGGAAGAATAAAAAACAATGGTAAAACAGATGTGTTACTAGCAGATGAGATAAGTCCTGATACATGTAGATTATGGGATAACAAAACTGATAAGAAATTAGATAAAGATAGATTTAGAAATAATCTTGGAAATTTAATTGATGCCTATCAAGAAGTCGCAAAGAGATTAGGTATTCTTCATGAGCAATCAAATATACGAGCTGTAAACTTTGAAAAACCAAAAGCAGTTAAAAACAAAAAATAAATGAAAATTAAGGTAATTGTTACTCTTAAATCTGGGGTTCTTGATCCTCAAGGTAAAGCAATACAGCAAACTTTAAATGGAATGGGTTTTGAAAACGTTAAAGATGTAAGACAAGGAAAATATTTTGATTTAGATATTAACGAAAATGATGAACAAAAAGCTAAACACTCGGCTGAAGAAATTTGTAAAAAGCTTCTTGCCAATCAAGTCATTGAGGATTTTAAAATTATTTAATGAATTCATCGGTAATTATATTCCCGGGATCTAATTGTGATAGGGATATGGATGTTGCATTAAAAAAATTTGGTTTTAAAAATAAAATGGTCTGGCATGACGATGATAAATTACCCAAAAGTGATTTAATTGTCTTGCCAGGTGGATTTTCTTATGGAGACTATCTTAGATGCGGAAGTATAGCTGGAAAGTCTAAAATTATTCAATCGGTTATAGATTTTGCAAATTCTGGAGGTTTAGTTTTAGGAATTTGTAATGGATTTCAAATCTTAACGGAAACTGGTCTGTTAAAGGGAGTTCTCCAACAAAATAAAAATATTGAATTTATTTGTAAAAACGTATTTGTTAAAATTAACAATAGTGAAAACAAATTTTTTGAAAATATAGATAAAGATGTCTTAGAATTTCATATAGCTCATAATGAAGGAAACTATTTTTGCAGTGAAGACGAATTGAAGTCATTAGAGGATAACAATCAAATTGCAGCTTACTATTGCAGCTCTGATGGAAAAGTAGATGATAAGTCAAATCCAAATGGTGCAATAAAAAATATTGCAGGAATATTTAATGAAAAGAAAAATATTTTAGGAATGATGCCTCATCCTGAAAGAATGATAGATAAATATTTGTCCGGTGAGGACGGTTCAAAATTTTTTGAAAATTTAATTAGAAATTTGAAATAATGGAAGTAAATGAAAAAATTGCTGTAGAACATGGTCTTAAACCTGATGAATATCAAAAAATTTGTGATTTATTAAAACGTGTTCCAAATTTAACCGAACTTGGAATTTTTTCAGCAATGTGGAATGAACATTGTTCTTATAAATCTTCAAGACTACATTTAAAGAAATTAAATACTAAGGGTAAAAAAGTAATTCAGGGCCCAGGTGAAAATGCTGGCGTGATTGATATTGGAGATGAAGATGCAATAGTTTTTAAAATTGAAAGTCATAACCACCCATCGTTTATAGAGCCCTACCAAGGTGCTGCAACAGGTGTTGGCGGAATAATGAGAGACGTTTTTACAATGGGCGCAAGGCCTATTGCAAACTTAAACTCTATTCATTTTGGCTCAACACAACATAAAAAAACTAAAAATTTGTTAAGAGGGGTTGTTAAAGGAATTGGAGGCTATGGGAATTGTATCGGAGTCCCAACTATTGCTGGCCAAACTTGCTTTGATCAATCTTATAATGGA
>CACIAP010000018.1 GCA_902584685.1 uncultured Pelagibacteraceae bacterium
GAAATAGAGAAAAGCGGATTTTTTATTAATAATATAGATATAAATATAATAACCCAAACCCCAAAAATTAGTAAATATAAAAAGAGAATTATTTCGATGGTATCTAAATTATGTAAAATTAAGAAGGATCAAATCAATATTAAAGGCAAAACAGCAGAGAAACTTGGTGTGATAGGAAAAGAAAAAGCTATTGCTTGTGAAGTGATATCTTCAGTTTTTAAATATGAATAAAAAAATTGGAAAAATGATTGTTACAATGTTTGGTGTTGGTCATATAAAGTATTTTCCAGGAACTTTTGCTTCTTTAATAACTGCTTCGATATACTATATTTTCTATACGTTAAAAATAAATTATTTTTTATTAATATTAATTAATCTTTTTTTATTTATTTACTCAGTTTTGATGATTAATAAATTAGAAGGTGAATTTGAAGAAATAGACTCAAAAGAAATTGTAATTGATGAATTTTTGGGGCAATCTATTCCAATTCTCTTTTTCTATATAATCTTTTATGAAGGATCTGTATCTAATCACTTTTTTTTAATAATAGTTTTTTTATCTTTCATTGGATTTCGTTTTTTCGATATTTTAAAACCTTATCCAATTAATCACATAGATAAGAATATGAAAAATGGTTTTGGTGTTATTTTGGATGATCTTTTAGCAGGTTTATTCACTCTAATAGTATTATATATTTGTATTATTTTTTATGGTCAAATTTAGTAAATTAATTAAGAAATTAAAAAAAAAAAAATTAAAGATTAGTTTTGCTGAGTCTTGTACTGGTGGATTACTTGCTCAATCTATAACATCGATAAGTGGAGCTTCAAAGGTATTTAATTTAAGTGTTGTTACTTATTCAAATAAATCGAAAAGTTCAATTCTTAATGTGCCAAAAAAAATAATTAATAAATTTGGAGCTGTAAGTGAAGAATGTTGCCTGAGTATGGTAAAAAATTTAGCAAAAATAAGCAAAAGTCAAATTAATGTGTCTATTACTGGAATAGCTGGACCTAAGGGTGGCTCTAAGTTTAAACCGGTGGGGCTTGTTTTCATCGGAATTAAATATAAAGGTAGAAACAATATTTATAAATATTTATTTGCAAATAAAACAAGAAGATCTATTCAAAATGCAAGTGCAAAAGCCGTGGTAGATAATTTACTAAACCTTATTAAATAATTTCTCTGCCCTACTTTGGAACGCGTCAGCAATTTTATCGAGACCATATCTAAATGATTTATTCATAAAAATATTTAAGAATTTATTTTTTAATTCAAAATCCAGATCAAAAGTTACCTCTGTAAAATTCTCTTTTTGATCAAATTTCCACTTATTTTCTAAATATTTTAAAGGTCCTTCAATATTTTTTACGTAAATAATACTCTCCTTTTTATCAAATTTAACATCACTCTTATAAGTGTCTTTAAAAGGACCTTTGCCGATTGTTAAGTCAGCCTCGATATATTGAAAATTACCCACAGACTCATCTTTATATATGTGGGCATTTAAACAATATGGAATAAATTTTGGGTATTCTTCAATATTGAGAACAAGATCGATTAAATCTTTTTTAGAACAATTAATGTTTCTCTTTATTGATGCTTTTGGCATTAGAAGTTATTCTATTTTTTTTCAATTTAGCAAAGTCTTCGTCTGCATGATAAGACGATCTTGTTAGTGGAGACGAAGATACTAATAGAAAACCTTTTGCTTTGGCGATAACTTCTAAATCTTTAAATTCACTTGGATCATAATATCGTTGAAGTGGAAAGTGCTTAACAGATGGTTGTAGATACTGTCCGATTGTTAAGAAATCAACATTGGCAGATCTTAAATCGTCCATAACTTGTAAAATTTCATCCTTTGTTTCACCCATACCAACCATTATTCCAGACTTGGTAAAAGTTTCCTGATTTATTTGTTTAGCGTTTTTTAATAGTTCAAGAGATGAAAAATATCTAGATCCAGGTCTCACCTTTAAATATAAACTTGGAACAGTTTCGATATTATGATTAAAAACATCTGGCATGGCTTCCAAAACTCTTTTGTAAGCATCACCTTTTCTTAAAAAATCAGGAGTTAAAACTTCAATTGTTGTTTCTGGATTAGCTTCTCTTGTAGACTTAATAGTTTCATAAAAATGATTTGAGCCACCATCTTTGAGATCATCTCTATCAACAGAGGTAATTACTACATGACGTAAGTTTAATCTTTTCACCGCCAAGGCTATTTTTTTTGGCTCGAAAGGGTCCAATTTATCTGGTCTTCCAGTTTTGACATCGCAAAATGCACAGGCCCTTGTACAAGTGTCTCCCATAATCATAAAAGTTGCATGTCTTTTGCTCCAACATTCAGTAATGTTCGGACAATTTGCTTCCTCGCAAACTGTAACTAATTTTTGTTGGTTGACTATACTTTTTGTAAGAAAAAATTCTTTACTGTTTAAAAGTTTTGACTTAATCCAAGCTGGTTTTTTTTTGATTGGATTAATTTGATTTTTTTGCTTTTCTGGATGTCTTACTTTATTCATTTTTAATAATATAGGTATTCTCACCCTTTTTTCCAACGACAAATTTGTCCCTTATTAAAATTTCAAGGTAATCTTTGTCCAAATTCTCACCAATAAGACTATTAATTTTTTTCACTTTTGTTATTTCAATAGTTAAAAACTTTTTTTTCTCTAGAAGATTTTCAAATTGATCTTTCTTATCTAGATACGCAAATAGACCTCTATTACCCCCAAGTAAATTTAAAGAAAAATAAATAATTAGTATTATTGGAAGTATGAGTATAAAATTTTTTTTAATAGTATTTATCATTTCAATTTAGCCATATTTTTGCTTTTTATAAGGTCAGCTTCTATTCTCAACAACTGATTAAATTTTGCAACCCTTTCTGATCTACATAATGAGCCCGTTTTTATTTGATTTGAATTAGTTCCAACTGCTAAATCAGATATAAACGTATCTTCTGAGTCGCCTGATCTATGAGAAATGATAGTCGTGTAACCTATATTTTGGGCAAATTTTATAACCTCTAAAGTTTCAGAAACTGTACCAATTTGATTCAACTTAATTAAAATAGAATTCGATGATTGATATAAAAAACCCTTTTTCAATCTTTGCAGATTTGTTACATAAAGATCATCACCTACTATCTGTATTTTTTTTTCTTTTTTATGTAAATCAGACCATGATTTCCAATCGTTTTCTGCGAAAGGATCTTCAATAGATTTTATTTTAAATCTTTTAATAATTTTTGAGTAAAATGATATTGTATCTTTGTATGAGATATATTTTTTTGAATCTATTGCATATTTGTTATTTTTAAAAAGTTCATTTGCAGCAACATCTAGACATATTGATACATCTTTTCCGTTAACAAAACCTGCCTTTTTTATAGCGAGCGAGATTAATTTTAATGCTTCCTCATTTTTTGATATCATTGGAGCAAAACCACCTTCATCTCCAACAGATGTAGATAAATTTTTGCTGATAAGTAATTTTTTCAAGTTTTGTATCACTAAAAAACAAATATTCATTGCCTCGCTAAAATTCTTAGCTTTATCGGGTCTAATCATAAATTCTTGAATTTTTAAACCATTGTTAGCATGAGCACCCCCATTGATGATGTTCATAAGGGGAAAAGGTAATTTAAAATTTTTTTTAATCAAAAAGTTCTTATACAATGGTATTTTTTTCAATTTTGCCGATAATTTTTTCACCGCAATAGATACAGACAAAATTGCATTTGCACCTAGTTTTCTTTTTTGCTTTGTTCCATCTAATCTTATAAGAATTGAGTCAATCAATTCTTGATTGTGAACATTTTTGTTTAGAATTTTTTTTGAAATTATCTTATTAACTTTTGAAACAGCAGAAAAAACACTTTTTCCTAAATATTTTTTATTTGTGACATCTCTTTTTTCAAATGCCTCATATGAACCAGTCGACGCGCCTGAAGGGCAAATAGCTTTTGAAGAAACTTTCCCACAAAAGATTTCTGTTTCGATTGTCGGTATACCCCTACTATCAAATACTTGTCTTGAAAC
>CACIAP010000019.1 GCA_902584685.1 uncultured Pelagibacteraceae bacterium
TTTCAATAAAAACAGCGGCTATTCCAACAGCGACTGCCGCCCTAGATAAGTGTGAAACAAATTTTCTTTCACCCCCACTTTTATCACCCATTCCTCCTGGTTGTTGAACTGAGTGGGTTGCATCGAAAACTATAGGATATCCTGTTTGTGCCATTATTGGTATTGATCTCATGTCAGACACTAATGTATTATAACCAAAACTCGCTCCTCTTTCCGTAATTAAGATATTACTATTTCCTGTATCTGATATTTTCTTTACCACATTTGACATATCCCACGGGGCGAGAAATTGACCTTTTTTTACATTAATAACCTTGTTTGTTTTAGCTGCAGCTACTAACAAGTCAGTTTGTCTGCATAAAAAAGCTGGAATTTGAAGGACATCAACATGATCCGCAACAATAGAACATTGTTCTGCATTGTGAATGTCAGTAAGAACTGGAACATTTATTTGTTTTTTAATTTTATCAAATATTGGTAAAGATTTTTCTAAACCAACACCTCTTTTGCTTTTAAGACTAGTTCTGTTAGCTTTATCAAAAGATGTTTTGTAAATAAAACCTATATTATATTTTTTAGAAATTTCTGATATTTTTCCTGCCATATCAAGAGCATGCTGCTCATTCTCAAGTTGACAAGGTCCTGCAATTAAACATATCTTTTCTTGATTTGAAATTTTTACTCCATCACAATTTACTATAATATTTTTCATTATTTTTTTTTTGAAGCCCCAATAAATGATGAGAATAATGGATGAGGTTGTAAAGGTCTAGATTTAAATTCTGGGTGAAATTGAACCCCAATAAACCAAGGGTGATTTTTAATTTCAACGATTTCAGGTAAGTTGTTATCAGGGGACATTCCTGAAAAATTTAAACCGTGTGTTTCAAATTTTTTTTTCAAATTGACATTAACCTCGTACCTGTGTCTATGTCTTTCTTTAATTTGACCAGACTTATAAATTTCTTTTATTAAGGAATTGTGTTGTAATTTAGCTGGATAAAGACCTAATCGCATAGTTCCACCTAAATTTTTCACAGTTCCTTTAATTTTTCTACCGTTTTTGTTCCATTCTTCAATAAGACCAATTACCGGGTAGCAATTTTTATCGAACTCGCTAGAGCCAGCATTTTTTATTTTTAGTACATTTCTAGCAAATTCAATTACTGCCATTTGCATACCAAAGCAAATCCCTAAAAAAGGAATTTTTTTAGTCCTTGCATAATTTATACATGCTATCTTGCCCTCGGTACCTCTTTTTCCAAAACCTCCAGGTATTATTATTCCGGAAACATTATTCAATTTTTTTTGAACATCTGAAACTTTCAATAAACCTGATTCTATTCTTATTAAATTAACTTTTACATTATTATGAATACCTCCGTGAACTAGTGCTTCATCTAATGATTTATATGCATCTTTTAAATCCACATATTTTCCAACAATTGCAATATTTACAGTCCTAATATTTTTATTTGTCACAATTTTAGTTACATCTTTCCACGGTTTCAAATTAATCTTTTTTCTCGGCTTAATATTGAAATATTCGAAGACTTGTTTATCTAAGCCCTCATTAAAAAAACTTATCGGTGCTTCATAAATTGTCTTAACATCTACTGTTTCTATAACCCTTTTAATTGGTATGTTGCAAAATAATGAAATTTTTTCTCTTTGATCAAGAGGTATAGATTGTTGTGATCTGCAAATAACTATGTCTGGTTGAATTCCAATGCTTCTTAATTCTTTAACAGAATGTTGTGTTGGTTTAGTTTTAATTTCATCAGAAGATTTTAAAAATGGAACTAATGTTAAGTGTATAAATAAAGTTTTTTCTTTACCTATATCGTTAGCAAATTGTCTTATGGCCTCTAAAAAAGGCAGACTCTCAATGTCACCAACTGTTCCTCCAATTTCACAGATAACAAAATCTTCATTTTTGATTCCATTCTTAATAAACTCTTTAATTCTATTGGTAACATGTGGAATTACTTGAACAGTTTTTCCCAGATAGTCACCCTTTCGTTCTTTAGTTATGATATCACTATAAATTCTTCCAGTGGTAATATTATCATTTTTTGTAGATGATATATCGGTAAATCTTTCATAGTGACCTAAATCTAAATCAGTTTCAGCTCCATCGTCTGTTACAAAAACCTCACCATGTTGAAATGGACTCATTGTTCCTGGATCAACATTTAAATAAGGATCCATTTTTCTTACTCTTACTTTAAAGCCTTGTGATTTAAGTAGATAGGCTAGTGATGCTGATGATAAACCTTTTCCAAGTGATGATACCACGCCGCCAGTGACAAAAATATATCGCGCCATGGAAGTATGTTATAAGCTTTTTTTCGTAAAAATAAAAGAATTAATTATTGTTATCTGGTATTTTTGGTGCGTCTTTATCTGAATTTTCGTCCACTGTATCAATTAATGATTTTTCAGGACTTAATTTTTGATTCGATAAAATAGTCAGGCCTAAACTACAAATTATAAATAATGTTGCTACAATAGCTGTACTTTTGGTCAAAAAATTGCCTGCAGTTTTAGAAAACATATAACTTTCTTGTGACACACCAATTCCTAATGCGCCACCCTCTGATTTTTGAAATAAAACAAGAATTACTAAAATAATAGCAAGGACAATGTTTATCGTTAGCAAAATATTTTCCATTGGGACTAATTATACGTTTTTTTTACTATATCAATAAATTTTTTTGAGTTTTGTGAAGCTCCACCGATTAAAAAACCATCAAGGTTAGTTATTTTTTTTAAATTTCTTATATTTTCGGGATTTACAGATCCACCATATAAAATTTTTGGTAATTTACCCTTAAATTTTTTTTTTATGAATTCAACTGTTTGCTCAAGTTCATCTATTTTAGGAATTTTTCCAGTACCAATTGACCAAACTGGCTCATAAGCAACAAATATATTAGACTTTTTTTTTATCTTTTTTAAACCATGTTTAATTTGTTTTGATAAGATTGATTTTGTTTTTTTTTTCTTTTTTTCAGCTAAAGTTTCGCCAATACAAAAAATAACTTTTAATTTTGATTTAATAGCGCTTTTAATTTTGAGATTAATAAGTTTGTCAGTTTCGCCTTTTTGTCTGTTTTCTGAATGACCTAAAATTACATAATTGGCACCAGAGCTTTTAAGCATTTTTGAATTTACAAAACCTGTATGTGAACCATAATCTTCACTCTCATGACAATTTTGACCTCCAATATCTATTAAACAATTTTCAAACTTTTTCAAAAGTGAAGAAATTAAAGTATATGGAGGACAGTAAATTAATCTTCCTTTCTTAATTTCTTTAGATTTTGAAAATTTAATAACTTTATCCAACGTATTTAATGATTTTAAATTTCCATACATCTTCCAATTAGCAATGAAATACATAATTTTGTTTGTCATAGTTCCTTTTTTAATCTATAGATTTGTTTTTATAGATCAATAAATAATCATATATAATGTTAAATAAGTTTAAAAATTTCTCGAAAAGTAAACTTGGAGCAGTTGTGGTATTTATTGTTGCCTTGCCTTTTGTATTCTTTGGGATGGGTAGTGTTTTTCAAAATA
>CACIAP010000020.1 GCA_902584685.1 uncultured Pelagibacteraceae bacterium
ACATTTATAATTCTTCCTAAAGTTTCTGGTCCAACTGGTACTTTAATTGGTGCGCCTGTATCTGTTACTTCATCTCCCCTTTTAAGACCCTCTGTAGAGTCCATAGCAATGGTTCTCACACTAGACTCTCCCAAATGTTGGGCTACTTCTAAAACTAACCTGTTCCCAGCATTTTTACATTCGAGTGCAGTTAAAATCTCGGGTAATTCTCCTTCAAAACTTACATCGACAACTGCTCCAATGATTTGAGTTATTTTTCCTTTTCTCATATTATAAACTTTCTGCTCCTGATATTATTTCAATTAATTCTTTTGTAATAGCTGCTTGTCGACTTCTATTATATTCAATTGTGAGTTTCTCAACCATTTCCCCGGCATTTCTTGTCGCATTATCCATTGCGCTCATTCTAGATCCTTGTTCGCTAGCCGAATTTTCTAACATAGCTTTGAAAATTTGTGTTGAAATATTCTTTGGTAACAAGTTATTTAGTATTTCATCCTCTTCGGGCTCAAACTCGTAATTCATAACGTCATTTTTATCATCTGAATTCTCCGATTTTAATGGGATAATCTGTTGTTCTTGAGGTATTTGGGTAATAACATTTTTGAATTTGTTAAAGAAGATTGTGCAAACATCAAATTCTCCCTTCTCAAATTTCTCAATTATCATTTTTCCTACTTTATCAGCATCAAAGTAATTTACATTTTTAGATTCTTTGAAAGAAATATTCTCAATTATATGCTCTTTATAAGCTCTTTTAAGTTGGTCAAATCCTTTTGATCCAACAGTTACTATCTTAAGCTCCTTACCACTATCTAATATTTTTTTGAAATAAGACTTCGCTTTTTTGGTGATGTTTGAATTAAAACCTCCACATAAACCTCTGTCAGAGGTCATTACCACACAGAGATACACATTATCCTTACCTGAGCCAGCTAAAAGCTTTGGTGCATTTTCCTTATCATTTATATTCTTAGACAAATTTAAGATTATATTGTGCATCTTATCAGAATAAGGTCTTCCTTTTTCAGCACTTTCCTGAGCTTTTCTAAGCTTTGCAGCTGCAACCATTTTCATTGCTTTTGTAATTTTTTGTGTAGACTTTACACTTGTTATTCTTTTTTTTAAATCGTCTAAACTAGCCATAATTATTTATCGAAATTTTTCTTTAAATCAAAAATAATACTCGTCAATTTTTTCTCATTTTCTTCTTCAAGTTTTCCTGATGAAATTATTGAATTTATCAAATCTGGTTGTTCAGATTTACATTTCTCAATTATATCTTTCTCAAATTTTGATATATCTTTTTGTTGAATATCGTCTAGGTGACCTTTTACACCACAAAAGACAGAAATGACTTGCTCAGCTACTGTCATTGGAGAATATTGTTTTTGTTTCAATAATTCAGTTAATTTTGCTCCTCTGTTTAAAAGTTTTTGGGTTGACGCATCTAAGTCAGATCCAAACTGTGCAAAAGCTGCCATCTCTCTATATTGAGCAAGTTCAAGTTTCATAGATCCAGAAACTTTTTTCATAGCTTTTGTTTGAGCAGAAGAACCTACCCTTGAAACTGATAAGCCAACATTAATTGCAGGTCTTATTCCTTGATTGAATAGTTCTGTCTCTAAAAATATTTGTCCATCAGTAATTGAGATTACGTTAGTAGGTATGTAAGCTGATACGTCTCCTGCTTGAGTTTCGATGATTGGCAACGCAGTTAATGATCCTCCTCCATGTTCGTCACCTAATTTTGCCGCTCTTTCAAGTAATCGACTATGTAAATAAAAAACGTCTCCTGGATATGCCTCTCTTCCTGGAGGACGTCTTAAAAGAAGTGACATTTGTCTGTAGGCTACTGCTTGTTTTGAAAGATCGTCATAAATAATTAAAGCATGCATTCCATTGTCTCTAAAATATTCACCCATAGCACATCCAGTGTATGGAGCTAAAAATTGTAATGGAGCTGCATCCGAAGCTGTTGCCGCAACAATTGTTGTATATTCCATAGCTCCAGCCTCTTCCAAAGTTTTCTCTATTTGTCTTACAGTTGATCTTTTTTGACCTATAGCAACATAAATACAATAAAGTTTTTGTTTTTCATCACCTGACTCGTTTATCTTTTTTTGATTAATTATCGCATCAATAGCAACAGCAGTTTTTCCTGTTTGACGATCTCCAATAATTAATTCTCTTTGACCTCTACCTATTGGAACCAAACTATCAATTGATTTTAAACCTGTTTGCATTGGTTCGCTGACAGATTTTCTTGGAATAATTCCTGGTGCTTTCACCTCAACTCTACTTCGTTTAATACTTTTGTCTAAAGCTCCTTTACCGTCTATTGGGTTTCCTAATCCATCAACAACTCTTCCAAGTAATTCTTTCCCAACTGGTGTATCAACAATCGCTCCGGTTCTTTTGACTGTGTCACCTTCTTTTATTGCTCTATCATCACCAAAAATAACCACCCCAACGTTATCGCTTTCTAAGTTTAACGCCATACCTTTAGAACCATCAGCAAATTCTACCATCTCACCAGCTTGAACATTGTCGAGTCCATAAATTCTTGCTATTCCGTCTCCTACAGATAAAACTTGACCAATTTCCGTTACTTCAGATTTATCTCCAAATTTTTTAATTTGTTCTTTTAATATTTTTGTTACTTCTGATGGGTTAATATCCATTATACTTCCTTCATTGAGTTTTTCATTTTCATTAATTTATTCTTTAAAGAGTTATCGATCATAATACTTCCAATTTTTATTTTTACTCCAGCAAGCAATGATTCATCGACCTTATAACTTAAGTTAATTTTTGAATTAAAGTCTTTTGTCATTTCCTCTTTAATTTTTTCTATCTGAGAGTTATCTAATTTTTTTGAAGATACAAGCTCAGCTCTAACTTCTCCTCTTTGAATTGAACAATAGGTGATAAAATCGTTTAAAATATTTTTTAAAAAAAAAATTCTTCTTTTATGAATAAGAAATTTAATGAACTTAATAAACAAGCTATTCAATTTTACTTTTTCAAAAATTGCATTAAAAATCTCATTTTGCTTATCTTGTTTGAATGTAGGATCTTTTATAAAAGTTGAGAAATCCTGAGAGTCTTTAATTACGCTGTATAAGGACTTTGCCTGAACCTCAATTTCATCTAACACGCTATTCTCTTTTGCAAGCTCAAACAAAGACTGAGAATAGCTGTTTGTTGCTTTAGTTTGGGAATTAGACAAGTTAGATCCTTTATATTTGCTGATAAATTTTTCAAATTAATTAACACATAGGCAAGTAACGATCAAGTATGAGCTTTAAAAAAAAGTCACAAAAG
>CACIAP010000021.1 GCA_902584685.1 uncultured Pelagibacteraceae bacterium
GTTATATCTGGAAGGAAAAAAAAAGTTAAAGGTGATCCAAAGAATATATTAAGTAAAATAATAGATGATTTTAAATTTAATATCCCATCTTCATTACCGCCCATGTGTAGTATGATAGCTGGATACTTTTCTTATGATGCGATTAGATATATAGAAAAAATTAAAAATTCTTGTAAGAACGATCTTAAGCTACCAGATATTAGATTGATTAGACCTACTACTCTAATAATACATGACAATGTTAAAAAGGAAATTTTTTTTATCAAAAATATTTTTTCTGATATTAAAATTAATAATTTAAAAAAAAAGTATTTTGAAATACAAGATGAAATCAATAGTCTGTTGATTGGTTCAAAAGTTCCTAAATTTCAAAAGGATAACTCAAATAAAAAGTTTAGCGTTAAATCAAACATTTCTAAAAAAAGGTTTTTCCAAATTGTAAACAAAGCCAAACAATATATTAAAAAAGGTGACATATTCCAGGTTGTCTTAAGCCAAAGATTCGAGTCAAAACTTACAAAAAAACCAATTGAAATTTATAAGAAATTAAGAATTACTAATCCTTCACCATTTATGTTTTTCTTTAATTTTAATGATTTTCAAATTATTGGAGCAAGTCCAGAAATATTGGTTAGATTAAGAAATAATGTAATTACTGTAAGACCAATTGCAGGAACAAGACCTAGAGGAAAAAATAATAAAGAGGATAATTTATTAAAAAAAGATCTAATCAATGATAAAAAAGAATTATCTGAACATCTTATGCTTCTCGACTTAGGTAGAAATGATGCCGGAAAAGTTTCAAAGATAAATACTATAAAAGTTACTGAAAAATTTAAAATTGAAAAATATTCACATGTTATGCATATCGTATCTAATGTGACAGGTATCTATGATAAAAAATTTTCAAAATTTGAGGCCTTAATGGCTGGGTTTCCGGCAGGTACAGTTTCAGGAGCACCTAAAATAAGAGCGATGGAAATAATTGATGAACTTGAAAAAAATAGTAGAAAAATTTACGCAGGAGGCATTGGTTACTTTTCTGCAAACGGAGATTTCGATACTTGTATAGCTCTAAGAACAGCAATAACAAAAAATAACAAATTTTATGTTCAGGCAGGCGCTGGAATTGTTGCGGATAGCAAGCCAATAAATGAATATAATGAAACAATTAATAAAGCAAAAGCTTTAATAAAGTCTCTAGAAAAATGAAAATACTTCTAATTGATAACTACGATAGTTTTACATATAATTTGTATCACTACTTGTCTTCTCTTAAAACTAAAGTAGAAGTTTATAGAAATGATAAAATAAGTTCCTCAGAAATTATCAAGAAAAGATTTGATAGAATTGTTATTTCTCCAGGACCAGGGAACCCAAATCAATCTGGAAATTGTTTGAAAATTGTAAGAGATATTCATAACAAAATACCTATTCTTGGAGTTTGCCTCGGACATCAAATAATAGGTCAAGTATTTGGATCTAAAATAATTCAAGCAAAAAAATTGATGCATGGAAAAACAAGTAGAATAATATCTAAAAAAACCGGAATACTGAAAAATTTGCCTAAAAACTTTGAAGCAACTAGATATCACAGTTTGATAATTGACAAAAAAACACTGTCAAAAGACCTCGAAATCACTGCAGAAACAAAGGACGGTTTAATAATGGGAGTTAAACATAAAAAACATAATATACATGGGGTGCAATTCCATCCTGAAAGTATTAAAACAAAACTTGGAATTAAAATTTTAAAAAACTTTATTAGATTTAAAAACCAATGAAACAATTCATAGACAAACTAGGAGCAAAACAAAATTTAACTTTTTCAGAAAGTAAAGAAGCTTTTAAAATATTAATGGAAGGAAAAGCTAATGAACAAGAGATATTTGATTTTTTAACTCTACTATCAGAAAAAGGCGAATCTTCAGATGAAATAGCTGGGGGTGTTTATATTTTGAGAGAGAAATCAAAGCGGGTAAATGCAGGTAATTGTATTGATACATGTGGTACTGGTGGAGACGGCATGAACACTTTAAATATATCTACTGCATCAGCTTTATTATTGGCTAGTATGGATATTAAAGTAGCAAAACACGGTAACAAAGCTGTTTCATCAAAATGTGGATCAGGTGATGTATTGGAGGCTCTTAATATTAATATTAATTTAGAGCCAAATAAAATTGAACAACAAATTGATAAAAACAATTTTGGTTTCATGTTTGCACCTAATTACCATAGTGCAATGAAATTTGTTGGGCCAACTAGAAAAAAGATTGGAAAAAGAACAATTTTCAATATGATTGGACCATTGAGTAGCCCTGCATTAGTGAAAAAACAAGTTATTGGCGTATTCGATAAAACACTTTTAGAAATATTTGCAAATGCTTTAAAAAATTTAGATATTAAGTTTGCATGGATTGTAAATAGTGATGATGGTTTAGATGAAATATCACCATATGCAAAAACTAACGTGATGCAATTAAAAGATAATGAAATTACTGAAATTACAATAGACCCGAGAAAATTAAAAATAAACGCTGATAAATTTGAAAATCTTGTAGGGCAAGATGCTCAGTTTAATGCTGATAAAATGTTAGGTATTTTTAAAGGTGAAGACAATGATTTTTCGAAAGCAGTATGCTTGAATGCTGCCGCAGGATTAATTGTATCAGAAAAATATGAAAATTATGAACAAGCATACAATTATGCAAGAGATTTTATAAAGTCAGG
>CACIAP010000022.1 GCA_902584685.1 uncultured Pelagibacteraceae bacterium
ATAAGAAATAATGGCATTAGAACCAGCTCTTTTAAATGACATGAGTGTTTCATAAATAGAGTTTTCATTTATTAATCCCTTATTAATTCCATTCATTAACAAGCTATATTCACCTGAAACTTGATAAGCTAAAACTGGTATTTTGAAATTTTCTTTTACTTTTTTTATTATATCGAGGTAAGGAAGACCGGGTTTGACCATTACAAGATCCGCACCTTCTTTAATATCTAATGCTACCTCTCTTAAAGCTTCTTCAGAATTACTGAAGTCCATCTGATATGTTTTCTTGTCACCTTTTAAAGATTTATTTGATCCAACGGCATCTCTAAAGGGACCATAAAACGAAGATGCATATTTTACAGCATAAGATAATATCTTAATGTCCTTAAGCGAATTATTATCAAGTTCTTGTCTAATCTCACCGATACGCCCATCCATCATATCTGATGGTGCTATAACATCACTACCCATTTGAGCTTGTAACAGAGATTGTTGAATTAATATTTCTATTGTTTCATCATTAAGAATTTTTTTATCTCTTAAAATTCCATCATGTCCATGAGATGTGTAAGGATCTAAAGCGACATCAGTCATTATACCGATTTCATTTTTGTATTTATTTTTAATTTTTCTAATAGCATTACAAACTAAGTTATTTTCATTTAAAGCTTCGCTACCATAAGAGTCTTTTAAGTTACTATTAGTCTGAGGGAAAATTGCTACCATCGGAATTTTTAGTTTTAGAGCTCTATCAACAATTTGACTAAGTTTATCTACACTGTATCTGTAAACTTCAGGCATGGTTTTTATTGGAATCTTTTTATTTTTTCCCTCTGTTATAAAGATTGGTAATATAAAATCATTAGTAGAAAGAGAGTTTTCTCTAACCAATCTTCTCATCCAATCAGACTTTCTTGATCTTCTCATTCTCAATTTGGGGTATTTACCAGTGATAATCATTCTCAATATTTTTTATGCGACAATAGTAATATATATAAAATTAGTTTATAAGCTATTAATAAAAATTTATAAAATGTCACTATCATTTAACGATTTTCAAAAACAAGATATCAAATTCGATATTACCAAACTTCGAGAAGCTTGTACAAAAGTTTTAAACCTAAAAGGTTTTGACACAAGTCTGGGAATTCCTCACTTTGCCGGAATTTCATTAAATCAAATACCAGGGGATCCAGAATCAATTAAAGGAAATAATGTTCGTGGGGTATTTT
The DNA here is from genome assembly GCA_902584685.1 of uncultured Pelagibacteraceae bacterium. Classification (GTDB taxonomy): domain Bacteria; phylum Pseudomonadota; class Alphaproteobacteria; order Pelagibacterales; family Pelagibacteraceae; genus Pelagibacter. The sequence continues at coordinate 1,233 of CACIAP010000022.1, forward strand.
GGACAAAACCAAGCAGTGATGGAAAAGAAGTTTCAAGGGACAAAATGATTGATGAAGGCAAGTACACAAAGTTTATAGAAGAATATAAAGATACTTACTTTAAAACAGTTTATGATGAATTATCAAAAAAGTATAAGTTAGGTAGAGTAAGATTGTTATTGAAGGAACCAAGATCTACTTTAAGTTGGCATCGTGATCCAGAGCCTAGACTACACATACCAATAATAACAAACCCTGGATGTATCATGGTAATTGATAATGTAGCAAAGCATATGCCCGCCGATGGATCTGTTTGGATTACGAATAATAAAAAGTATCACAATGCATTTAATGGTGGTGAAGAAAATAGAATTCATCTTGTTGCTTGTGTACTTGACTACAAATTTAATTAATTTGAATAAAATTTATATATCTTCAGACCACGCTGGATTTAAACTAAAAGAAAAAATAATATTTTCATTAAAAAAGAAAAAATTAAAAATCTTCGACTTAGGACCAAGTAATGATAATTCTGTAGATTATCCAGATTTTGCAAAAAAATTAGCAAAGAGAGTTGCAAAAAGTAAAAAAAATCGTGGGATATTGGTTTGTGGCTCAGGTGTTGGGATGTCAATAGTCGCAAACAAGGTTAAAAATATAAGGGCTGCATTGTGTTATAGCATTAAAAATACCAAATTGTCGAGATTACATAATGATGCCAATATAATCGCTTTAGGATCAAGACTTATTAGCGCAAAATTAGCTTTAAATTGTGTTAATATTTTTTTGAAAACTAGATTCGAAAGTGGTAGACACTTGAGAAGGGTAAAAAAAATAAAATAAATTATGTCTAGTGAAGGTAAATATACAAATATAGAGTATCAAAATTTTTTTGAAAAAAACTTGTCTGATACTGACCCAGAAATATATAAAGCTATTAATGATGAATTAGCCAGACAACAACAGCATATAGAATTAATTGCGTCTGAAAATATTGTTTCTAATGCTCTTCTAGAGGCTCAAGGATCTGTATTAACAAATAAGTATGCTGAAGGATATCCAGGAAAAAGATATTATAATGGATGTGATCATGTTGATGTAGCTGAAAACTTAGCTAACGAAAGACTTAAAAAATTATTTAATTGTAAATTTGCTAACAGCCAGCCTCATTCTGGAGCTCAAGCTAATGGAGCAGTCTTCTTAGCATTACTAAAACCAGGTGAAACTATAATGGGAATGAGTTTAAATTCCGGCGGTCACCTTACTCACGGGTCAAAAGCATCTGTTTCGGGAAAA
>CACIAP010000023.1 GCA_902584685.1 uncultured Pelagibacteraceae bacterium
TCTTTTTTACATCCAACTGTTTTAACTTTTTCATCTAAAGCATAAAAAATATCTGAAATTTTCAATTCGTTAATGTTTTTAGATATAATATAACCACCATTTGTACCTCTTATACTTTTAACAATGTTATTTTTTTTTAATCTTAAAAAAATCTGTTCCAAATAAAGCAGAGATATACTTTGTCTTAGAGATATATCTCTTAAACTAACTGGGTTTTTCCCATCAAATCTTGCCATATCAGCAAGTGCCATTACTGCATATCGTGATTTAGTATTAAGCTTCATAATTCGCAATTTATGGGACTTATATATATACCCGACTAAAATAGTCAAGATTACATTAAACAAAAAGACTCGCAAATTAGCACTGCAATATGATAAACAAAGTTTTTTAGTGAGAATAATAATCATTAACAAACATGGAAAATAAAATTTTAGAAATCTTCATACCTGGACCTGCAGGAAGATTAGAAGCAAAATATTTTAAAAGTCAGAAAATTACATCTCCAATAGCTTTAGTCCTTCAACCTCATCCGCAATACGGTGGCACGATGAATAATAAAATTGTTGTGGATACTTTTCATGCTTTTATGGATAATGGTTTTTCAGTTTGTAGAGTAAATTTTAGAGGTGTAGGCAAAAGCGATGGAGAGTTTGATAATGGCCAAGGTGAATTAGCTGATGCTGCTGCTGCACTGGATTGGTTAGAGAGGGAGAATTTTGATAATTCTCAATGTTGGGTTGCTGGTTTTTCTTTTGGATCTTTAATCTCTATGCAATTACTTATGAGACGTCCTGAAATAAATAGATTTATATCTATATCTCCACAACCTAATGTTTATGATTTTTCTTTTTTATCTCCATGTCCTACTTCAGGGTTAATGGTTTATGGAAAAAAAGATGAGTTAGTACCTAAAGAATATATTAATGAACTTGACAAAAGGCTGGCATCTCAAAAAGGAATTAAAGTTGAATTTGAGTCTGTACCTGATGCAAATCACTTTTTTACAAAATCTGAAGAGAATTTAAAAAAGGTTTTGGATAAATATATTAAAAAAGAATCCGCCTTATATTAAAAATTTTTCACAATTTCTCCTCCTGTAGTAGGACTTTTGCATCCTGTAGTATCAGGAAACGATATTGGCAACTTCAAGAAACTTCTGATTGCTAAAAATGCAAATGCTTGGGACTCTACGTAGTCTCCATCTACCCCAAAATCGTCTATTGGTCCTATTACTAGGTTTTTTGATATTCTAGAGTTTATATTTTGTATTAAAGATTTATTTTTTCTTCCGCCTCCAGATACTAAAACTTTACAAGACTTGTCAATTTTATTACTTAACAAAGAAAATAGACCACCCGCAATTATTGTCCCGGATAAGTCTGTTAAAGTTGCAGCTCCGTCTTCAAAACTTATACCTCTTAAAAAGTTTATATCAAAGTCTTTAGTGTCAAAGGAAAGTCTATTCTTGTCAGGTCGATGATCAAAATTATCCAGAGCTTGATTTAACATTAAATCATTTATTTTGCCCATTGCTGCATAAGCACCATTTTCATCAAAATTTCCTTTTTTATTTTTTCTGACCCATGCATCAATTAAACAATTGCCTGGTCCTAGATCTCTGCTCTTGAGATTATTTTGCTCGTAATCCTCAATTATTGTAACATTAGAAATTCCACCAATGTTCAATATACATACAGGTAATTCAATTTTATTTTGTTTTACTAATACATTATGAAAAATAGGAGTTAATGGCGCTCCTTCACCACCATTTTGAATATCCTTTTGTCTAAAATCATAAATAACAGTAGTCTGTGTTAGCTGCGATAAAAGTTTACCATCTCCTATTTGTTTAGAGATTTTCTTAGATGGATCGTGAAACATTGTTTGGCCATGAAAACCTACAAAATCAATTTTTATCTTTGCATTTTTAACTATGTCCATTACTACTTTTGAGTGAAAAATAGTTAATTCTTTCTCCAAAGCTTTAAGCTCAGTGGAATATGTTTCAAGATCAGTGACAATATTAATTTTATCTTTTAGTAAGTGTATTTTTTGACTTAAGTTATTTTCATATTCAAAATACTTGTTAATTTCTACTTTATAATTTGAATCCCCGTCAGAATT
>CACIAP010000024.1 GCA_902584685.1 uncultured Pelagibacteraceae bacterium
TGGACCAACAGGCTCTGGAAAGGAATTGATAGCTAGAAAAATTCATAAACTCTCAAAAAGAAACAAAGGTCCATTCATCATTTTAAATGGAGCATTATTAGATGTTAAAAAATATGAGCTAGAACTTTTTGGAGAAGAAAAAGATAATGGCTCAATTACGTACGGTTCTCTTGAAAAAGCTTCTGGAGGAACTCTGTTAATTGATGAAATTTCTGAAATACCTCTTGAAACACAATCAAAAATATTGAGGGTTTTAATTGATCAAAAGTTTAAAAGAATTAATAGCAATCACGATATTAAAGTAAACGTTAGAATAATTTGCACATCTAGTAAAAACATTAATAACGAAACTCAACTTGGGAATTTTAGGGAGGACTTATTCCATAGATTAAATGTTTTTCAAATTAGTATCGAACCACTAAGTAGTAGAGTTAGTGACATACCTCTTTTAATTGAGTATTTTTCTAAAACTATATCAAAAGCATATAATCTAAAGGACCTCAATATTGATAAGGAAGACACATATTTAATTAATCATCATTGGCCTGGAAATGTAAGAGAGTTGAGAAATTTGATAGAAAGAATTGCTATATTGTCAAATAATGACCAGAATAAAATTAAGACAATCATTAAAGAGTCCATAAAACAGGGTGGTTTAGAAACAGTCAAAGACAATAATTTATCTGTTCCATTAAAAGAAGCGAGAGAAATCTTTGAAAAAGAATATTTGACTACTCAATTGAAGAAATTTGGTGGAAATATCTCAAAAACAGCAAAATTTGTGGGCATGGAAAGATCGGCTCTTCATAGAAAATTAAAAGGTTTAGGCGTCAAGGATTTAAATTAATGAATATAATAATTTGTGGTGCAGGAAGAGTTGGCTATACGATTGCTAAACTCCTAAGTGAACAAGACCATTCTATAACGGTTATAGATCAGTCGAGTGAGGATATTCAAAAAATTAATGATGATTTGGATGTTAAATCAATAGTCGGCAAAGCTACATACCCATCTGTTCTTGAAAAAGCTAATGCCGAAGATGCTGATATGATAATTGCAGTCACAAGAAATGATGAAATAAATATGTTGATTTGTCAAATTGCATTTTCAATATTCAAAATCGGAAAAAAAATTGCTAGAATTAGGTCTCAAGATTACTTAAATCCAAAATTTTCTTTAGTATATAATAAAGAGAATCTACCTATTGATGTAATAATTTCACCAGAGGTCGAAATTGCTAAGTCAATACAAAGAAAATTAGAAGCGCCAGGAGCAATTGATAATGTGCCATTTGCTGATAATAAAATACGTTTACTCGAAATTGATGTAAATAAAAAATGTCCTTTAATTAATATAGAGCTTAACAAAATTACTAAAAAGTTTCCAAAACTAGAAGCAAATATTCTTGGTGTTGTCCGTGAAGAAAAATTTTTAATTTTAAAAAAAAATGATGTTTTAAAACTTAATGATAAAGCCTACGTAATAATAAATTCGTCTCAAATGCAATTAACCTTAGATGCTTTTGGTCATAATGAAAAAATTTCTAATAAGTTTTTAATTATAGGTGGTGGAAATATTGGTTTTAATTTAGCAAAAAATTTAGAAAACTCTCACGAATCTGCAAGAATAAAAATAATTGAAAAAAATAAAGAGAGAGCTGAATACATAGCTAATGAACTTAATAACTCACTGGTAATAAATGGCAATGGACTTGAAGAAGACGTTTTGAAAGAAGCAAATATAGATGATTCTGAAACCGTATTAGCTTTAACAAATGATGATGAAGACAATTTAATGGTAAGCGTTTTGGTTGAAAAATTTTCAAAAGATAAAAGAACTATGGCGTTAATTAATAAACCAAATTATTCAATACTTCAGTCTTCATTAAAAATAGACGATTTAATCGACCCACGAATGAATACAGTTTCAAGCATTCTTAAACATGTTCATAAAGGCACAATTGAAACAGCTTATAGTATTTCAAATGGTGATTATGAAGTTATTGAAGCTGAAATTATTGACTCTTCAGAACTAATTGACAAAGAACTTAAGAACTCTAATTTA